>CBFDBJ010000076.1:0-16738 GCA_965603015.1 uncultured Alphaproteobacteria bacterium | reverse complement strand
CGTCGCAAGGACGAGACACAGGTCTTTGGCCTCACGACGCCGCTGCTCTCGACGGCATCAGGTCAAAAGATGGGCAAGTCCATGGGCGGTGCGATCTGGCTCAATGCTGACATGCTCTCTGTCTATGATTACTGGCAATTGTGGCGCAACACCGAGGATGCCGATGTTGGCAAATTCCTCAAGCTGTTTACCGACATGCCTCTGGATGAAATCGCCAGACTTGAGGCCCTGCAAGGGCAGGAGTTGAACGAGGCCAAAAAGATCCTCGCCAATGAAGTCACAAGTCTCCTTCACGGCGTCGAGGCTGCTGCCACCGCGGCTGAGACGGCCCGGCAGGCCTTCGAGCAGGGCATGGCCGCCGAGGGGTTGCCGACCATTGAAGTATCTGCAGCCGCACTTGAGGCTGGCATCGCGGCCCCGGAACTCTTCACTACAGCCGAGCTGACCAAATCAAACGGCGACGCGCGTCGACAGATCAAGGGCGGCGGCATCCGGGTAAACGACAAGGCCGTTACCGACGAGAAAAAGCAGATCACGTCCAGCGACCTCAACGAGGACGGCGTAGTCAAACTGTCGCTCGGCAAGAAACGGCATGTGCTCGTCAAGCCGGTTTAAGTGAAGGACACGGACCAGCCATGAGAGACAAACCACCTCGCCATTCTGCTGAAGCCTTTTTCACAACCGTTGACTATATGATGCCGTCCCCAAAGGGCATGGCCTTTGGAGCTACGTGCGGCGACCTGTTGGTGTCGTCAAACAAATCAGGCATTTTCAACGCGTATCAACTCTCGCTCGACGGCAAGACCCGGACACCTCTGACAACTTCGCAGACCGACGGGTGTTATGCCGTCAGCTGGTTTCCGGACGATGACCGGATGCTCTTCACGAGCGACAGCGGCGGCGACGAGCTCCATCACGTTTTTGTCCGTGACCTTGACGGAAAGACACGGGACCTGACACCGGGCAAAGGTCACAAGGCAGCATTCTTCGGCTGGAACGCAAAAAACGACGGGTTCTTTGTGATCTCCAACGAACGCGATGCCCGCTACTTCGATCTCTATCACTACCGTGCCCACGATTACGGTCGCCACTGCCTCTACGAAAATCATGGCATGGCGCTGGAAGCTGTCAGTCCCGACGGGCGCTATGTGGCCTTTGTCGACACCTTGTCGAGCCGCAAATCCAGTCTCTATCTCATTGACCTTCAGGCGCCCGAAATTGCGCCCTACCTGATTTCCTTCAGCGAGGGGAATGTGATGCATTCTGTGTTCGATTTTGCACCGGATGGAAAGCACTTGATCTATGGCACGGATGAGCACAGCGAGTTTGTTCAGGCCTGGACCTACGAGCTTGCAACAGGTGAGCGCGCCTGTCTTGTCACGGCGGACTGGGACGTTGTGTCCCTGTCCTTTTGTGGCTGCGGCCATTTGCGCGCTCACGGATCCAACGCCGACGGTGCGACGGTGGTTGAGCTTAAAGATCTGAAAAGCGGCTGGACTATTCACACGCCGGACCTGCCGCCTGGAACCACAGAGCGATTATTCTTCTCCGCCGATGAAACCCGCGTGGCCTTTGTTCATTCCGGCGACGCGACCGGCAACAACATCTATCTGATGAACCTGGCCAACCACACATCAATCCAGTTGACCCATGCCATGACGGGGCCGGTGAAGCCTGAGGATCTGGTCGAAAGTACGGTCATTCGGCACGCTACCTACGATCAGGTTCCTATTCCCGGTATTCTCTACCGCCCCAAAGGCGCCTCGGCCAACAACCGCGTCCCGGCGCTTGTCTACGTGCATGGCGGGCCCGGCGGCCAGTGCCGCAAAGGGTACAATCCGCTCATTCAGCACCTCGTCAATCAAGGCTATGCGGTCCTCGCCATGAACAATCGCGGCTCCGGCGGCTACGGCAAGAGCTTTCACGAGATGGACATCAAGGCGCACGGTGAGGCCGACCTCAAGGACGTGATTTACTCAAGGCATTATCTCGCCGGGCAGGACTGGATTAACTCGGACCGAATTGGCATTATCGGCGGGTCATACGGTGGATACCTCACAGCCGCAGCGCTGGCCTTTCACCCTGACGTCTTCAGCCTCGGGATCAATATTTTCGGTGTGACAAACTGGGTGCGCACGCTTTCCTCCATTCCGGCATGGTGGGCCTCAATGCGCGCAAGTCTGTTTGACAAAATGGGGGACCCGGACGAGGATGAGGAACGTCTTCAGCGTATTTCGCCGCTTTTCCATGCTGGCAATATCACGAAACCGCTACTCGTCGTTCAGGGGGCCAACGACCCGCGTGTGCTTCAAATTGAAAGTGATGAACTGGTGGAGGCCGTCAAAGCAAACGGCGTACCGGTGGATTATGTGATTTTCCCGGATGAGGGACACGGGTTTACCAAAACCAAAAACCGTATAGCCGCGTCAGATGCCTATGTGAAGTTTCTAGCCGAGTACCTTTAGAGGTTACCCGCCACTCTCCGATGGCCCGTCGACCATTTCTTCCGGTAAATCCTGGAGTCCCTCACCAGGCGCGCCATCGGAGGGGTTAATGGGCATTTGGGTATTTTCCAGCCGCTCAACAGGGACCCGGCGGGCTTCAAGCTGATCGCGAGGCTGGAAAACCCGGCGCAGAACACCGGGCGCCAGACCCGCAAGCGGGTTCACATAGACCGTTGGTCCCGTAGTTGGCCCGGATATCCCGTAAGTGAAGGCAAAGACACCCTCGCCTTCGCGGGACACCAGAATAGGCCCAAAGATCGGGAGATTTCCCAGAACGCTATTCAGCGTGTACGATGGCACAATCGTGCCCTGCATATCTGTTTCATCAGTTCCCTGATCAAATGTACCATAAAGGGTCAGTCCAAGCGCGGACCCCGACGCTGTTGCATCGGAAATTCCGATCATGCCATTCTTGTCGACCCAGAACGGGGCCTCCAGGCTGTCAAAATGGATACCCTCCCCGTTCAGAGTGTCGCTAAGTCCTCGCAGGGACCCGACTGTCAGGAGCTTTGCCAGAATTGGCATCTTGTTTACACGGAAGTCATCCATCTTGAGATATCCGTTAATAGCGCTTTGCGTCTTGATATCCCGATACCGCGAATGACCTTCACCAAGTGCGCTTCGAATATCCTTGCCTGCATCGCCTTCCTGCCGCGCATGGGCATAATCATTGAGATATTCGGCAAGGGTCAAAGGTTGTGCAGCGGTGACAACATCTGACGGACTGTCATCAAACTCCATACGCAAGGACAGATTTCCACCCTTGACCTGGTCCGCCCCGGTGATGCCGCGAATGACGCGGCCGCCATCCGTTGCGGTCACCAGAAGGTGGCGCTTGTCTTCTGTTCCCGTAGTCAGAGCGGCAAAAACCTCACGATCATCGCCCATGTCGCCGTTCACCGAAATCATGCGGAATCGGGAACCATCATTGTCGACTTCCATTTGCACGTTTTGCATGGCAACGCCGCCGCGCAGATAAAGGTTGTCTACGTCACCGCGAAGCGTCCAGCCCAGACTTGGTTGCTTGTCGGGATTATCACCCGTGGAGGCGCCGCCTGCAGAGAAATCCTTCATGAGATCTTCCAGGAAGGGTGCGATGTTGAGGTACTGACCCTTGATATCAAGGTTGAGTGCCCCACTGGTCTCACGGTTCGCGAGGAACGCCACATCGACCACATCGTCAACGAAGATCCTCTCAAAGTTCGCCACCTCCATGCGGCCGTCGTCGGCAAGGGTCATTGACCCCTTGACGTCGATGTTCTCGCCAGAGAGGTCGAGGGCATCTAGCGAGAATGAGCCGTCCTTGCCCAGAGACGCATGGAGCTTTGCTTGGGCCTTCTCACCGGACGGCTTCTGATAGCCAAAGTTTTCAATTTCGATTTCTGCCTCAGCAAGGTCGGCCTTAACGGCCAGCCCTCGAACACTCGTCCCCCGACCGCTTGCCACAATTTCAATCGGAATCGGTCCGGAAAAATACCCGAGCATGTCAATGCCCCACTCGTCTCGCGCGACATCATCAAGGACAGCGCTGAGGTTAAAGACAGATGAGTTTCCATCCGTAGAAAGAAAATTCTCTGTCCAGTGTACGTTAACCGGAACGCCTTCCACGATCACACCGCCCCGACCAACCAGACCATTCAGATCGATGTCCAGATCCAGCGTGCCGTCATCAATGGACAAATCGTTTGGCAGGCCACTCAGGTTGAGACCGTCCACGTGGCCTTTCGCCCGGAAGTCGACAGTACCAGGCTTGAGCACCGCCGACATTGGAATGGAAAACCACATGTCAGTATCACCCTGACCATGTATAAATGACGGGTCGAGCCCGAATTTGGACATGTAGTTAAGCGGCTCATGATTGACGAGGGCAAGGATGTCTTCGGCACGGCCGGAAAGGTTGGTGTTAACAACAACCGGTGATCCTTTGATGTGAAGTGCCGCGATGGAGACTGTGGATCCTTTCGCAACACTTACCGGCTGCTCCAGATCACTGCGAATTACACCTTTGTCCAACGTCAGGTCAAAGCTGCGACCGGTTAGAAGCATGGTGCCGGCAGCGTCTTCCATCCAGGGCATGCCACGCTTGTATTTGACATCGCCGCCTTCGGCCGCAAAGGCAAACTGCAGGGTTTCGTATGGCATAGGCTTTTGAGCAAGTTCGCCCGCGGCCGCGTTGATCTTCAAATCTCCAACTGTGATCGCTCCGCCGCGAATTCGTTCCATCACCCAGTTACGCGCACCGACTCCCAGAGTCTTTGGCCAGTAGGTATCCAATTTGTCTATTGGAAGATTTTCTACTTTTGCGTTGAGAATCACCATCGGCGAGCTGTCGGAGGCGACGACATCGCCCTCGAACTCAACATTGGTTGGCCCTGCGCTAACCGATGCACTTTCGATCGACAGCCAGCTATTGGCGATATCCGCAAACCCGACAACGTCCAGTTTATCAATGGCAGCAGGGCCGGTCATTTCGTTGGGGAAAAACAGCGATATGTCCTGCCCCTTCAAATCGAAACGAGCCGACGTCAATCGCAGCCGCTCAGAAGTGTCGAATACAGCCCGGGTCGTGCCTCTGAACGTTGCCCGGTTTTCCCCTGCAGCATAGTGAAGTCGTTGAATATCGAAGAGATGGTCAACTCCGAAGTATTTCGCCGAGAAGGCGCCATACCCCACGGCCAGAGCCTCCTCACCCAAAACACCGAGTTTGATCGCCCCCTCGCCGGCGGAAAGTTCGAGTTCGGCGGTGGTCACACTGCCATCGGGACCCAAATCGAAGGCAGCCTTCCCTTTCACCGGAAAGTCAAACCCCGCCCAGTCGGTAAAAAAACCTGATTTGGCAGCAAAACTGGAGGGGTGAACATCACTGAATTCAATTTCGGAAGTGAGTGTTCCTTTTTCCTCGGAAAGTGCCCCATTGAGCACAACTTCGACTTCCTCACGACCGACCCTGAAAGTGCCCGCCATGAGCCATGCGACGCCGTCAATTGCACGATCTATTGACAGCAGCGCATTGGGGGCGACCCACAAAGTCCCTGACTGACGATCAAAGAACTCGAGTTTGGCATCCCGGATTGTAAAGGTTTTCAGCTTGCTCGCTGCGCCACCCTCATTGCGAAGCTGTTCGACCAGCATTCCCAACACTTCTCCGGGGTTGGTTTCGGGAGGCTCCACACCAATGTGTTCATCGGCAGGTACTTTGGGCACCAGCTCATCACCAAATCCGAGTTGAAACCCTCCATCAGCGCGGCGGACGATTGCAGCGGAGGGACCAAAAAGCTCAATTCGTGATGGAGTGATCTGACCATACATGAGAGATGAAGCATCAAGGTCGACCTCGATTTCAGGTACGTTGCCAATCAATGTGTCGTGCTCATCGATAAAATCGACACCAATCACCCGCACATGAATAGACCGGTCTTCCTCTGACCAGCGCAGGACGGCATCGTCAATTTTGATCGTGAAATCCCGAACCGCGGAATTGAGCGTGGTTTCGATGATCGGCGACAGGATACCCAGCGATACCGCGCCTTCCGAGAGCCGCCAGATCAGGACGCAGCAAGCAACGATGAGCACGGCCAATAGCCCGGCCAGGCCTTCAACCACATGTCCTAGAGTGCGCCGAAATGAAGAACGTACCACTGTCAGTCTTTCGCGAAAGGATCTCAACGCCCTGGCTGGAATCCCTTCCCGCCCACGGCACTCTCACCACAAATTGCCCAAACCCTGAAACCCGAAGGCTCGCCAATGCTACGTTTAGCGCCTTGAAAATTCAACCGGAATTCAATTTATCCACAGACCTGGGGTGAAATTCGGGTGCAAAAGTGGCAAAATTCAGTCCTGGCCGCAGTATGCTTCTTTTGAGGTTTATATTTCGTCTCTTTGGGTGTTGGAATTTGATCGAAGCGGTGCAATATGCGCCGGAAAATTATGCCTCACAGATATACCCGGAATAAGGAAGTACCCATGACCCAAGAGATCGCTGAGGGCAAGAAGGCGCCCGCCTTTACAATGCCAACGGATGGTAACGGGTCCGTATCTCTCAAGGATTTTAAAGGCAAGAAGCTGGTGATGTTTTTCTATCCGAAGGACAGCACTCCCGGGTGCACCACCGAAAGCCTGGAGTTTTCAGAAAATCTGACCAAATTTCGCCGCGCCGGAGCCGATGTTCTGGGGGTATCGCGAGATAGCGTGGCTTCTCACGACAAGTTCAAACTCAAGCAGGGTCTAAAAATTACCCTTGCCTCAGACGCCGATACCAATGTCATCGACACATACGGTTCCTGGGTCGAGAAAAACAACTATGGCCGGAAGTATATGGGCATCGAGAGATCTACGTTTCTGATAGATGAGTCAGGTAAAATCATCAAGATATGGCGGAAAGTTCGTGTAAAGGATCATGTCGCGAACGTCCTTGCGATGGTCAAGGAACTCAAAGAATAGATCCCTTCCCATGGACCTCGTTACTCAGCTGGCTCTTGAAGTTCTGACGACTGCCGAACCGCTCCAAAAAGTTGCGGCCGCTCGCAAGGCTGCCGTATGCTGGACTACTGCGACCGAGTTTGGAGACCAGAGCCCGCCCTATAACCTTCCGGATCGTCCGGCCAGACCCCCAAAACCCGTTTTAACTGACCACAGGCAGGTCCCGAAACGAAAGACGGGAAGCGCAAAAGGCCGTATTGCGCTGGTCCATGCTCTGGCACATATCGAATTAAACGCCATTGATCTGGCCTTTGACATGGCGGCGCGATTCGCCGGGGAGTGCCAGGCCCGGCTTGCAGAGGACACCAGAGAAACATCCAGTGTGAGTAATGGCAATGTGAGTGATGGCGGGGTTGCGTGCGAATTCATATCGGACTGGATCAGGATTGGCAGCGAGGAAGCTGAACACTTTGAGCTTCTCGAAAATCGCCTGAGGGATCTCGGCAGTTTCTATGGCGCGATGAATGCCCATGACGGATTGTGGCAGGCCGCCGTCGATACGAAGGACAACTGGTCGGCACGGCTCGCCATTGTTCCCATGGTGCTTGAGGCTCGGGGACTTGACGTCACGCTCGCCACTGTTGCCGAACTCCGGGGGCATGGCGACCTAAAAACCGCAGAAATCCTGGAAAAAATATACAAAGATGAAATCGGACATGTGGAGACCGGCGTCAAATGGTTCACACGGCTATGCGAGGTCGACGGCGTTAAGCCTGATGGAGCCTTTAAATCGTTGGTCGCAGAATTTTTCAAGGGACAGATCAAACCTCCCTTTAACGAGGAAGCCCGCACACAAGCGGGACTTTTGCCCCACTTTTACCAATCTTCTGCAAGCTAGATCTACGTTCTGCATTCCCACGCGATTGCCAAAAGTAACCTTAATTTCAGAAACTTGTGCCAGTTTCGATGTAAGAGCTTGAAATCATCACGAAAATTCGGTGGAATGCATCGGGGTAGTAGGGTTTGGTGACCAAAAGTATCGAGGGAAGTAGCGATGTCCACAGGGCCTGTGGCCAACGTCAAAGCTGGGATAGAACGGTTTTTTCCGGAAAGACAGTTCTACCATCGTAGTTTAGGCGAGGTCAGATTTATTTCATTGTCGGCGCGGAACCAGCTTGGACTGGTGGCTGTGCTTGTTGTCTTCCTGTTTTGGGTTGCGTACGCATCGGTAAATGTTGTCTTCAAACAGCAGATTATCAGTGCAAAGGAACGCAAGCTTTCCATGATGCAGGAGAACTATGAGGTTCAGCTTGCGGACTGGCAGTCGTCTTACGATGAGCTGAATGCCGTTCTGTCCATGACCCAGGATCAATTTGAAGAAACGGCGAAGGAATTTACTCTTCGCCATGATCAATTGTCGAATTTCAAATCCCGCCATGCAGCTGTGCAGGATGACTATGATAACCTGCGCGCGCGCCTGGCCGAACGTGCAGAGAGTGGCACCTCTTCTACATCTGCCGCCAGCTCGACCCTGATGCAGGCTATTGAACTGGAGCCGACGGAACGGGTTTCCCGGATCGTCGTTGATCGCCGCCAAGCTCGTCTTCGGGACGTGAGCAACATCATACGCACGGTTGCCAGTGGCCGCGAAGGACCTTTTCACAAGGACACCGCACGATTTAGTGACCGTGTAGAGCGCGTCAGTACCGAACTCGAAGACCTTGAGCAATCGAGAGCATGGGAGCTCAACCAACTGGAAGAACAGGCGACTTTGTCCATAGAGGAATATGAAGCCTATCTCACAGAAACCGGATTGAACCTCGAGCGCGTCGCCGCTCGATTCAAGTCTGCACTGCCATCTCCCGCAGGACGTGCATTAGGGATTGGGGGGCCGCTGGTGGAAATCGGTGACGACGCAGATTTCGGTAGTGCTGACCTTACCTACCACGACCGGCAATTGCTGCGAATTGATAGCAAGCTGGAACGGCTCTCGAGCCTTGAGGCGGCGCTAACCTCCATTCCGCTGGCCATGCCGGTTAGTAATAAATTGCGCAAGTCGAGCCGGTTCGGACCACGGCGTGATCCCTTTACCAAACGCGGGGCTCATCATTCTGGCCTGGATTTTGCTGGTCCATACAAATCTTCCATCTATGCTACAGCCGCAGGCAAGGTTGTTCATGCGGGAAGACGCGGGCCTTACGGCAATATGGTTGAAATTGACCATGGCCACGGGTTCAGAACAAGATATGGACACATGTATCGTGTCAAAGTGAAACGCGGTCAGCAGGTAGAGTTCGGACAGCTGGTCGGTCTACTCGGGTCAAGTGGCCGTAGTACAGGACCTCATCTTCACTATGAAGTATGGTTTGAGGGTAAAGTCAGGGATCCGGACAAATTTGTGAAAGTAGGGCGTCATGTTCTCAAAAGCTAAAGAGGCAGAAAACCAACACGTACAGACCGCACAACAAGCCAGGCGAATGGTCAAATCGGCACCGTCGATTATCAGCACTGATATGATCGTTCATGGTTCACTGGTCGCAACCGGCGACATTCAGGTTGATGGCAGGGTCGAAGGTGATATCGAGAGTGGATCGCTAACGATCGGTGAAAAGGCAACTATCCACGGTGAAGTCACCTGCGAGGAAGTCATCATTCGAGGCCGCGTCATCGGCAGTGTCCGGGCAAACCGGGTTCACCTTGCCGGGACAAGTCATGTGGAAGGCGATATATTCCATCAAGCGCTTGCTGTTGAAACAGGCGCATTCTTTGAGGGCAACTGCCGTCACTCCGACAACCCGATGGGTGAAGGCGGAGGCGCGCGGCGCAAGGGCGGTATTAAAAATCTGCTGGCGGATTCTGGCGGAGAAGGTGCGCGATCACCCGGTGCGCCGAACGGCAAGGATAGCTTCGGTACACCGCCGAAGCCTCAGGGCCGCAGAAACCCCGGTGGTCGAGGTCGTGGTCCGGTTGAAGCCCAATCCGCCCTCTCACGTCTTACAGGCGGGTCCAACCGGAAGGGACAAGACTAGTCACAGTCCCTTACGAAAGATATTTGAAGCCCTCGCGACAGTCGTTGCGGGGGCTTTTTTGTAGGGCGAAATCGTGAAATCCCTGTAGGTACTCACCCCATGTCAGAACTTTCAGAGATCTCACTGCCGCTTCTTCTTCTAATCGGTGCGGCAACCGGAACAATGACCGGCTTGACCGGCGCGTCGGGTATGTCGGTGTTGATCACTGTGTTGCTTGCCTTGGGTATCCCTGCTGATCAAATTATTGCATCGACCTTCGCGGTCGCCGGCCTCAATGCGTTGTTCGGTGTGGTTCCTTTTTTCAAGCACCACAGACCTACACGAAATGACCTGCTGTATCTCATCTTACCTGCCAGCGTCGGCGCGGTGGTTAGTTACCTGGCAATAGCCAGCCATTTGGGCAGTGATTCGCTTGGCCTTGCGTTGACAGTTCTGATGTTGTTTGCCGGATTTTATCTTGCAGTGAATTCCGGTCGGAAAGCCGAAACTCGGATTGTACTGCCTCCACTGGCCGGATCCTTATTCGCGCTTGCCGGCGGTGGCGTCATTGGCATTTTCGGAGGTGGCGGTACAGTTTTTATGATGTTGGGGCTTATTATTCTGTTTGGCGTCCCCTATCACCGCGCCCTGATGTTGTCTCTCTTAATGACAATAGCGACCTGTGTGCCACTCCTGCTGGCTGCCTCGGCACGTGGCAGTGTTCCCTGGAGTCCCCTTCTTGTCATCTTGATCGTATCCTTACCTGCCGCATTGTTTGCCGGCAGGTGGGCTAACAGAGTAGATGCGCGCTACATCCAGCGAGGCCTGGGGGGGTATCTTATCCTGATCTCTCTGACCCTCCTTACAGGCCGAATATGAAAATTGATCGCATTGACCTTTCTATCATCCGGATTCCTTTCCGATTTGCCTATGGTCACAGCCAAAAAACTCACAATGAGGTCGAGGCAATTTTTTGCCAGGTGCGAAGCGTCGACGGCGTCATCGGACTTGGTGAAGCTGTTCCGCGCAGCTACGTCACAGGTGAGACGGCCACGAGCGCCCTGAAAGATGCAGAGGCCCTCGCCGCACGCCTGATCGACAATTCCTTCACCTGTATTGAAGATATATTCGAGACTATGCGCAGTGAGGCGCGAAGGATCACAGGGCCATTTCCCTCTTCTTCTTTCTGCGCGCTCGACCTCGCCTTGCATGACTGTCTTGCAAGACATCATGGCGAGGCAATGGCGGAGCATCTCGGCACACAGTCACGCGCCCTTTCCTATACAGCCTCAATCGGCCTCAGCGGAAAGGTCAAACTCAAGGCACTCCTGATGGCCTACCGCCTCTCAGGTATTACCTCCTTCAAATTGAAGGTTGGCGATCCGCATGATGCGGAACGTCTCGCGGTTATCAAGAATGTTATGGGTGAAGACGTGCGAGTTTTTGCTGATGCAAACGGAGCATGGAACGAGCAAGAAGCCGTTCGTCAAATCGACACCCTTTCTTCCGCAGGGGTCTGGGCCATCGAAGAGCCTCTGGAAATCCCAATGCCCTCCGGTGCCACGAAAACAAGCCTCCAGATTGACCGGGAAAGCATCCTGGATACTCAGCACTTTGAACGTTACGCCAGGCTTAAAACGACTGTATCCATTCCTGTCGTTCTTGATGAAAGTCTGATTTCTATCGGGACCTACGAGCAGGCCATCAAGCTTGCGGCTGCCGACATCCTCAATATCCGTCTATCCAAACTTGGAGGACTGAGTCTGGCTCTCGACATGATTGATAGGATGCCGCAGACCATGCAGTACAGTATCGGGGCCATGGTTGGAGAATCTCCGGTTCTTGCTGCGGCGGGGTATTATCTGGGGTGCACAAAACCGGCGCACAGGTGGATACAGGGCTTTTCACACCGCATTCTTCACGGACGCACCATTACCCGCGGCGGGCCCCGGATGAAAAGAGGTCAGGTTTACCCATGTAAAGATGACGGATTGGGCCTGACCATCAGACCCAATTCCCTTGACTCCGTGACGATCACGCAGAAGATTGTTATTCGTGGAGAAACTTAACCTCATCATACTCGCCGGCGGGAAAAAGGGCCCCCTTTTTGACACGCACGGCTATGAAAACAAGGCACTCCTTCCGATCCACGGAAGACCTATGCTTGATTGGGTCGTCGAAGCTTTCAGGGCGAGTGGCTGCATTGACAAGATAGTGGTCGTCGGACCTGAGGAACTCAATAAACTGGAGAGTATGCAGTTCGTAGATCGACGCATTGATGCCACACCGAGTCTTATCCGCAATATCATGCGTGGCATTTCCTATGTACGGTGGACATGGTACCGCAATTCTCCCGGACACTCCGGCTACATAATTTCTTTCTGTGATGCTGTATTTCTCACACCTGAAGCCATCGCCGACACTGTCGCACATATACAAAGCAGTACCCATGATCTGGTCTTGCACTACGTCGAGAAAACCAGTTTCGAAAACAAGGGCCTGCCGACAGATCGAACGTGGATCCCGGTCGAAGACAAATGCTACACGGGCACGACGATTTACTACGTTAAAAAATTCAGCAATCTCTTCCACGGACTGCATCTGATTGGTGATTTACGAAAGAACCGAAAGAACCCGGAAGGACTGCTGGGTGTCATGGGGCTCAAGGGTCGTTCATTGCAGGAGATTGAAACAGGGCTCTCAGACCGGCTGGGGCGAGACATTGGCCTCTACCTGTCGAACTTTCCCGAGCTTGGTATGGATGTCGACAAGCCGGCCGATCTCGAACTTGCCAAAGCCATCCTCCCCAGCCCCTGGAAACGCTATAACAAGATCATGGTGATCATGAATGGCAACGCAGGAAGCGGATATCAGTTACCGCCGCTTGCCCGGCGCCTGTTGAAAATTCAAGGCCGAGACAAAGCCTCCTCGGGTGAGACCCTTGAGGCCATCGTCAAAGCGTTCTCTGCTTTCAGTATCAAACCGGAACTCGTCTGGACGCAATATGCCGGTCATGCCACTGAACTGGCCAGGCAGGCGGCTCAAGATGGTTATGATGTCGTTGTTGCAGCGGGCGGTGACGGGACCATTAATGAAGTGGTCAACGGTCTGGCCATGAGCGACACTGCGCTTGGTATCATTCCGCTGGGCACCGCGAACTTGCTCGCTACCGAACTGGGCATACCGGCGAATGTTCGCCATGCCTGCCAGGTCATTGCCCGGGGAGAGGTCCGGAATATCGATACGGCCAGGGTCAACGACCGTCATTTTACGATCATGGCCGGGATTGGTTTCGATGCCCATGTGGTCAGTCAAGTAGACACCAAAACGAAAAGCAGATGGGGCGCTCTTGCCTATCCTCTGGTCGCACTGCGTGAACTTGTACGATACCCGTTTCGCCGGATCCGTGTACGCACAAGCGACGGGATGGACCTCCAGGCCTTTTTTGTCTTTGTCCAGAACACCAAGCTATATGCCAGTGGATACACTCTCTCCCCAAAATCTTGTATTGACGATGGGACGATGGAAGTCTTGCTGTTTCCAACCCGCAACATTTTCAGCCTGATTCTTTACCTTCTCAGTAAAAACAAGTCACGCCATTGCATAGAGATGGAAGGTGTAAAGTCGCTGGAAATTAACTCAAATCACGCCATTCAGATTGATGGTGACTATGCCTGCCGCGGGCCAGCCACAATCAGCATTGCCCCGGGTGCGTTGCGTGTTCTGGCCGACACCCGCCTACCGGTCCTCTAGTTGATGTCGTAGGACTCGACAGTATCGGCGGCTGAGAAAAGCGTGTAGAACCCCGCTGCGGAGCCACCCCCCATTACATACCATTTGTTGCCAGCGAGCGCATAGGCCATGGAGTGACGAGCTGTAGGGAGCTCTGGCTCTGTTCTCCAGGCGTTTTCTCCTGCGCCCAGCGAAAGATGTTCGTTGAAGGTTTGAGCCGGATTTGGCGTCGATCCACCTGCCACGTGAAGACGGCCATCAATCACGGCGGCAGCGAGACCCGCGCGTGGTTTTGGCAGTGAGGCCCTGGACGTCCAGGTTTGCGACACAGTGTCAAAAACATCCACGTCATCCAGCAACTTGCCACCGGATTTAATACCGCCCACCAAATAGATCAGAGCACCGTCACGCGCCACTGCGAAATTCTTGCGTGGCGTTTTTATGGTCGCACCAGCCGTGATCCACTCGTCTTCCGCCGGGTCATAGATGTAGATCCGGTCGGAAAATTCTCCGGTGCCACCCAGGACATAAAGCTTGTCCTCGCAGGTGACCATAACATGATCAACGCGCGGCGTGGGCATGTCTGCCTTCAAAATCCAGTCACTTGACACGGTATCAAAGATCCACAGGGCAACGCTGGTTGACAGGGTGTCTTCATCTTCATCCACGTCTCGAGCCCGGCCGCCTGAAACATAAATACGGCCGCTGAATGCGGCCATGCCAAATCGCTCCCGCGCTGCGGGCATCGGCGGCAGCGGCCGCCACTGATCGTTCACCGTATCATAAAGATCAAAGGACGCCTTCGGCCCGGTGATAGATGATCCACCAGCAACATAAATATCACTGCCGTCGCTTGCCGCTTGCAGCAGGATGCCGCCTTCGGCCATCCGCGAATTTTGCGTCCAGGTTCCAGCCGCCAGCGCCATAGAGAATGTTGACAAAAATACAAGGGAAACCGCGCTCAATGCGCCATACGACGCAATTCGGACTATCTGGTTCATCAAATCTCACAAGCTCTTGTTCAAGTCTGGCGGCAGCTTAGTTGAGATGCCGGTAGAGCGCAAATTCGGGCTCAGCCAATCAACATCAGAGTTGCCAGTCCCAGAAAAACAAAGAAGCCGACAATGTCAGTCACAGTGGTCACGAACACGGTGGACGATACGGCAGGGTCGATCCCTGCCCGGTCAAGGCCAAGCGGAATCAAAATTCCTGCCATCCCGGCAAGAATCATATTGATGATCATAGCGAGACCGAGCACCAGACCAATTTCAATCCGGTCAAACCACAGGCCGCCAATGACCCCCATGACGATGGCAAACAGAATACCGTTGACGCCGCCAACAAGGGTTTCCCGATAGACAATTCTGAGAGCGTTGGTCGCCGTCAGGTCCTTGGTGGCGAGCGCCCGGACTGCAACGCTTAATGTCTGCGTCCCGGCATTGCCGCCCATTGAGGCAACGATCGGCATGAGGACAGCGAGCGCCACTATTTCCTGGATCGTATCTTCAAACACGGCAATGACGAGGGATGCTGTGATGGCCGTCATGAGATTGATAAAGAGCCACGAAAACCTCAACCGCGTTGTCTCAAGGACGGAGTCGGACAAGGCTTCTTTTTCACGGACCCCGGCAAGAGCCAACATGTCCTCACTGGCCGCCTGCCGGACAATGCCAACGATATCATCGACGGTGATCATACCGATGATCCGATCGAATTCGTCGACCACAGCTGCCGAGATCAGATGATATTGGTCGAAGAGATAGGCAACCTCCTCTTCGTCCATTGAAGCTGGAATAAGGGTTTGCTTCGTCTGCATGATGTCTTCAAGGATGGTATCGGGGGCCTCGCGCATCAATGTACTGGTTACGATGGTTCCCACCGGGTGAGATCTTGCATCAACGACAAAGATTTCAAAAAACCGGCGCGGCAGGTCAGCGCTGGAGTGAATATATTCAAGAGTTTGGCCCACGGTCCAGTATTCGGGCGCCGAGACTACCTCTCTCTGCATGAGACGCCCGGCTGTTTCGTCGTCATGGGTCAGTCCGAACTCAACAGCCGCACGATCACCCTCAGAGACCAACTCGAGGACCTCCTCGCGCCGCGCTTCATCAAGATCCTCGACCAGATGAACCGCATCATCGGTCTCCATCTCCGAGACGGCATTGGCGAGGTGTTCAGCCTCCATGACCTCAACGAGTTCGTCGCGAATGTCTTCCTCAACATCCGACAGAACGTCGGGATGGAGAGTGTCTCCCATCAGGCGAATCAGATGTCGGCGATGTGACGGGCGTAAAAGCCCCAAAAGGTCGGCCTGGTCGGCGGCATGAAGTTTGACGAGGAGCTCCGCGACCCGTTCCCTGTCTTCACCATCCAGCGCGGCGCAGACCTTGTCGACAAATTCGGGATTAAGCGTGTGCCCCTCAACATGGGTCGGCGCGCCATTTTCCTCAACTACCTGATCTGTCATAACCACAACCCACCTGACGTCCAACGACCTCCCCCGGGTATAGGAGATTCTACCGTCAGATCAAACGACTATGGCGCTGCCTGTTTCAGGTTCAGAGAAAAGTTGGTGCGGACGAGAAGACTCGAACTTCCACGGGATATTATCCCACAGCGACCTCAACGCTGCGCGTCTACCAGTTCCGCCACGTCCGCACCGGGCTCCTTTGAAAAAGGAGGAGGAGCCGGGGATGTATCAAATGATCGGGGCCATGGGAAGCGGAAAGTCCGAAAGGTGGCAGAAAAGTTGAGACAAGGACAATATCAGGAGGTTTCCTAGGGAAACGGGGATTTTGAGCTCTTGATATTACGTGGGACAAACGGCTGTATGAAGGCTCTGACGACCTTCAGGCGGCTCTGATCACTTCATTTGCCGCATTACTTGAACACGGATCACTCGTCACTTCCGGAGGTCAGCTCCAGTGGCGGATGGTTTGGCGTTGAAAGAATCCAGCCGATGACCACGCCCATGGCGCTGCCAAGGACAACAGGCAAAACCCAGCTGTCGGCCACGCACAGCGTCACATAAAGCCAGCTTGACAACCATTAATTTTTGTGCTACATTGTAGCACA
>CBFDBJ010000075.1:0-16836 GCA_965603015.1 uncultured Alphaproteobacteria bacterium | reverse complement strand
TGTTGACCGTTGGGGTGCTGACTATTCTGTATTCGATATCGCAAGTGGTGACGCCAGTGCCTGTCATCAAGCTTGCGCGAAGGATAAGCAATGCCTCGCCTGGACTTTTCATCGTCCTGGCACAAAGGGTAAGCTGGGAGAGTGCCACTTGAAATCCAAGGTGTCTCAAGGGCGGTCGAATCCGTGTTGCATTTCCGGTGTTTTGATTGGCCAGGATGCGGCCCCCGATGACGCTGATCGCTCTGCCGTGATCTCCGGCCGCCTCACAGGCAGACGTATTTCCGGTGCCGAAAAGAGCATCTCGCGTAGCAAGAAGGGCTTTTTTCGCAAAGCCAGCCTGTCACAGGGCGAAGCTGTCGGGCTGCCGGAACTATCCGTCGCAGCTGGTGCTCCGCCGTTAAAAATTACTCCGGTTTCCTTCAGCCGTTCAGACGAATTCTGATCAAAGTCAGTTCTGGACCTCAGTCTTGACCTCGTCGGCCCGCTTTAATCCCGAAAAAGGTCTAACCTTCTTGCACCGGCTGAGTCAGGAGGTCAGTAATCTGCTGATCCAAAACGTCCACCCGCGCCCTCAGGCTTTCGTAGCGATGGGCCAGCCTTGCATTTTCGGCATCGATGTTGAAGTGGTCAGCTGATCCTGGCAGGTCGATCCGAGCCCTTTTGGCCGCGTAGGAATAGGATGCTATTCGTCGGGGAATGCTTTGCAAGGCAAAGCTGATCGCGTGCCGATTGCTGATTGAATGGGCAACCAGTTTCTCCAAATCCTTCCGACTCGACATAATCAGGTCTGAGTCATGAATAGCTCGCATCCGTTCATCCTCTATATCAAGGACCCGATCCGCGACGATGCAATAGTCATTAAACCGTGCGTTAGCGCGGTGAAGATCGGCTATCAATACATTCACGCGCGCCTCCTCGGAAGCATGCCCCTTGAAAGACTGGGCGATATAATAGTGTTGTTCCGGTGCTGCCGGTGGGCCCAGTTTTATGGTAAGCCCTGCCATGTAGATTGGTCGGCGCAATGGGTAAATTTTCTCATCATCAGGCCTGGCGATATCACTGGCAAACTCTCTCAAATACATCTCGTCTGCTGAAAGCAGGGCCCCCGGTGCCGGGGTCAAGCGAAACCACTCAGGTATGATGCTGTCTTTGAGGTCCGAAGCCGCATCGCCAAACGTCAGCCGACTTGAGGGAATGACGCCGGGTTGCGGTATCTCTTTGGACTGGCACCCCGTAAGTCCCAGAATCACAATGCCCGCGGCCCCAAGGCGGCGCCCGCCTGGACTGAACCTTGTGTATAACCTCAGCACGCTCATCGGCTGCCCCGTTCCTTCTGGCCCATCAATTCCTACGAATGGTCAAGCTGGAACAAATATATCAAAAAACCGTTAGGAATATCGGTTTCAAGTTTCTTCCTCCAATATCCTAACACTTGTTAACACTTCGCCAGGGGTAGACAGTCGACCAATCGACGGGCTAGAAGCCTGGACGACATCTTCAACAAGGCAGCAAACATCATGATAAGACCACAATTTCGATGGAATGTTTGACCGGAAAAAAGAGAAATTGCCAGAAGATCAGCACGTTTTATTTACGAAATTCAGGCAGAGTCAGGATCGCGGTTTATGAAGGGCCGTGTTTGCTATGCCTCCCTGTCAACAGTTGAGCGGTCACATGAGTGAAAATCTACCAAATCTTGCGACACTGGTGGAACTTGCAGAAGAACCCTCCAGCGAGAAGCGTCGAGAGCTTCTTCGCAGTGTAACCGACCTATTTTTTGACGACCCTGATGCATACAACGCCGGCGAAATCGATCTGTTTGGCGATGTTATGGGCACCATTTCGTCAGATCTCGAGACAGAAATCCGCCAGGATATCGCTAGCCGAATGGCGCACTTGCCCAATCCGCCGCAAAACCTGCTGAATCAAATGGCCCGCGATGAAATTGCGGTGGCTGCTCCAGTTTTGAGCCAAAGCCCGGCGCTCAATGATGAAACATTGATAGAGATTGCCAAAAATCAAAGCCAGGAGCACATCCTGGCCATGACGAAAAGACCCGAAGTGTCCGAGCATGTCTCTGCCTCGATTGTTGAAAATGGTAATGACACGACGGTCGCCAGCCTGCTTGAAAACGAGGGTGCGACCATCAACCGGCCGACCATGGAACAGGTCGTGGAACGTGCGGCAACATCCGCGATTTTGCACAAACCTATTGTGAATCGTTCGAGCACACCAACCGACCTTCTCAATGAAATGTTTTTCGTAGTATCCAGCCAACTCAAGAAAGAGATTCTGGAGATCAACGAAAACCTCGATGAATCCGAGCTCGATGCCGTGATCGACGAAAGTCACGAGAAATTCGCATCATCGGATACCGGCCCCAAAAGCCCTGCAGAAAAATACATCGATGAAGCCGAAGAATTTAGAAATTTGAATGAAAGCCTTTTGATCGAGTTATTGCGAAATCGCAAGCTGGCAGAATTTCTATTCGGATTTGCGCGTCTCACCGGGATTGATGTAAAAACCGCCAAGCGTATTCTTCAGGACAAATCTGCCGAAGCCCTTGCGATTGCCTGCAAGGCGACCCGCTTCGACGCCGCGACCTTTTCGACCTTCGTCCTGTTGACGGACGTCAATCAGCATCGCACGCCGGATCAAATCAACGCTCTCATGGACCTTTACACACAAGTGTCTATCGCATCAGCGCAGAGAACCATGCGATTCTGGCGCGTTCGCAAGTCTGCCGCCACCGCGGCATCCAACGCAGCCTAGCTGGCGTTACTGGCTGGCGTTACTGGCTGGCGGAACAAAAATCTCCGGACCCTCGCCGGGCCAGGCCTCTACGTAGACGGATTGCGATGGAAAGGCGAAGCCCGACCCCGCGCCTTCGACAATGGCCTTCACCTCATACGCCAGATCTTCCTTGACCCTCAACCAATCACCCCAGTTGGTCGTGACGGTAAAGCAATAAAGCATGATATCGATTGAGCTGTCGCTGAAGCTGTCGATGCGGACGAATGTTGCAACCTCTTCAGGTGATGCGTATTCATCGTTATCAAAAACATATTTTTCAATCCTGTCACGTATCTCACGCAGCTGTTCTATCGTTGTCCGATATTCTACGCCAATTTTCCAGTAGATCCGACGGTGAGTCATTTCAGAAAAATTCGTCACAGCGCTGTTCGACAGGACGTCATTGGGAACAAAAACCGGAGCCTTATCGAACCGGCGCACGACAGTCGACCGAAAGCCTATGCTTTCCACTGTTCCTTCGACAACGCCATCCACCAAAACCCAATCGCCTTTGTGAAACCGTTTCTCCATCAAAATAGAAAGACCGCCAATCAGGTTTTTGAACAGGTCCTGAGCCCCGAGCGCGACTGCGACACCGAAGAGGCCCAGCGAGGCAATCAGCGGTCCGACAGGAATGCCCCAGATTTCCAGAATGGACGCCGCGCCCAGCATCGCAAAAATAGTTTTGAGCGCCTTCAACAGCCAGATTGTCATGGCATCTGTGAGATACTGATCGACTTTCTCAAAGACCTTCGAGGCTGGTTCGACCAGATTGTACAAAGACCAAAAGATGGCCAGCGCGATAAGTGACTGGACGCCCTGTTTTAAAATTACTGCCCATGCTGCTGTAGGGTCAGCGTCAAATCCAACAATTATTTGTCCGCCAAAAAAGACCCCCATAATGATGGGAAGAAGTTTTAATGGCCCTTCAATACTGTCAAGGATCAGGTCGTCTACATTGGTTTGAGATTTTTTCACAATGCGTTTGGCGGATGCGATGACGAAGCGCGAAAACAAGGAGCGCAGAACTACAAAGAGGTAGAGTATAATGAGGCCGAGAAGGATGTTGCTCACGCTGAGGCCGAACACCACGCCGTTCCACACACCGTCCACAATCTCTACAAAATCCGCGATGGACGAAAACCCGCTGGCGTCCAGTTTGCACGAAATCTCCGCCAAAAAGGTGTCGCTGCCCGCGCACCCCGCTGCTGCACTTTCAGCCACGTTCCATCTCCTGCTTTTTCCTGTATTCAAGTCCCGAAAGGGATGTCAGGATTTCGGCCTATCATACTTTGCGCGAACTTGATAGACCGTACCGGGAGGGCTGAACACCCCGAACGAGGAAACGAATTTGAAGCGATTTTTGATAGCTGCAGGGATGATTACCCTGGTCGCCCTGACTACACTGTCATTTCTGCCGGGATTTGGCCCTGATCAACTGGGCTATGAGGACGAATCGCTCAACACCATCGGGCCTCTCAGTTATTTCAAGACACCGCAGAGCGCTGTTCTAACGACATCAAGGCTTTTGACGGAAGGCGACTGGAAGAAGCTTTCGCGATTCTACGATCAGCAGGACAGTGCTGTTGACTTCGGGACGCTGCTCGACGGGAGTTATTTCCGGATCGAATCGGAAGATCGCTCGATGATCCGACCCTTTGCCCCGGAGTACGGCTATCTCAAGACTCTCGCGACGGAGTTTGAAGATGTCTATGAAGTTGTCGTACAAGAAGCAGCAGCCAACGGCGCACCGGGTTTGTCTGGCGCATTCTATCTGAAACGCTACCCGGAAGGCTACCGTATCCTCCCGAACCGGCCGGCGCCGCCGGAGTCCGGCGCGCCTCAATAAGGCCTAAAGTCGCTCGCAAGTCTTGGCAAATGTGAGGGTCGGGAATTTTTCTGCCACGTAGTCGATTTCCCAGTCACTTTTGGCAAGGAAGACCAGCTGACCGTCGCGATCCTCTGACATGGCACTGCGATTGGCCGCCTCAAAGCGTTTGAGTTCCGCGGCATCTTCTGTTCTGACCCAACGCGCCGATGCATAGGGAGCGGGCTCGAAATTGATTTCCAGACCATATTCAGTATCAACCCGGGTCTTGAGAACATCAAGCTGAAGCGCGCCGACGACACCAACAATCCAGTTGGCACCAAGGGAGGGCTTGAAGACCTGCGTCACGCCTTCTTCAGCAAGGCTCTCCAGAGCCCGGCGCATGTGCTTGGACTTCATAGGATCTCCAAGACGCACGCGCTGGAGAATTTCCGGAGCGAAATTTGGAATTCCTGTGAATTTCAGGTCTCCGTTCTCGCTCAAACTGTCGCCAACTCTAAGGACGCCGTGGTTGGGAATACCGATGATATCGCCTGGCCATGCCTCCTCGACGATCTCACGGTCCTGCGCGAAAAACAAAATCGGAGCATGAATACCAATGGCTTTGCCGCCGCTGGCCTGCTTCAGTTTCATACCGCGCGTGAACCGCCCCGAGCAGATCCGCATGAAGGCGATGCGGTCGCGGTGGTTCGGGTCCATATTAGCCTGAACCTTAAATATAAACCCTGAAACCCCAGGGTCAGCGGGACCAATTTCCCCGCTTGCTGTGGTTTGAGGTCCCGGGGACGGAGCATAGTCAGCGACGGCATCAATAACGTCCGTAATGCCGACACCGCGCAAGGCACTGCCAAAGAAGACCGGAGACATATGGCCTTCCTGGTAGCTTTTCACATCGAACTCGGGGAAGACCGCCTCGATCATTTCCATGTCGTCTTCAAACCCGGCAGCCTCGGTTTCACTGAGATAGCCACCAAATCGCTCGGCCCGGCCATCCAGTTTTTCAGATGCCGCATCACTCCCCTTCTCCCACGACGTCAACGTGGCCGCTTTTCGGTCATAGATGCCCTTAAGGTTTCCGCCCATGCCAAGGGGCCAACTCATAGGGACTGTATCAAGGGCAAGCTGGCTGGCTATATCTTCGAGCAACTCGAACGGATCAATACCTTCACGATCAACCTTATTCACAAAGGTGATAATCGGGATGTCCCGCAGACGGCAGACCTCAAAAAGTTTCAGGGTCTGAGCCTCAATACCCTTGGCAGCATCGATCACCATAATGGCTGAATCGGCCGCAGTAAGTGTGCGGTAGGTATCTTCAGAGAAGTCTTCGTGACCCGGTGTATCAAGCAGATTAAAGGTGATGTCGCGATACTCAAAAGTCATCACGGCGGAGGTTACCGAAATCCCTCTTTGCTGCTCGATCTTCATCCAGTCGGACCGGGCCCGGCGCCGCTCGCCGCGCGCCTTGACCTCTCCGGCAAGATGAATCGCGCCCCCCATGAGGAGCAGCTGCTCGGTCAGTGTGGTTTTACCGGCATCGGGGTGGGAGATAATGGCAAAGGTCCGGCGTCGGCTGGCAGCTTCCGCAGCGGGGTTTGACCCAATTATTGTTGTCGTGTCAGCCATTATTCCTCTTGCCTCACCGGTAGGCTGCCTGGCGCACATCTCGCGCCAAAGGGGTCTGATATCGATTTTACCGCAGAAAAGGAAGCAAATACTGAAACCGGGTCTCACATCGCACTTCACTCCGAGGCGCTTCTCGCATATATTTAGACTTGGTTCAGGATGGCAACCGGGAGCCCGCATTGATATCAGTTTCGGGCTGCAAACAATGCTTGATTAGCCAGACGGTTGGCAACTACTGCGACACTTGATCTGGAGCGAGCATGGCAGGCGAGTTGATTGAGAATCCTCAGATCGGCGACATAGAGAGCGCCGCTCTACGCGACTTCTTCGAAATCTGGACTAGCCAATTTTCTCAAGGTGAGTTGCCCAAGAGCAGGAATTTCTCCCTCACAGTATTTGCACAACATCTGCCACTCATGGTGCAGAGCGACTATGACGCAAAGGCTGGCCGGTTTTTTGTCAAGTATTATGGGTCGCAATACGGTGAAGGTGTTGGTGCTGACTATACAAACCGTTTTGTAGACGAGATTCCGGATGCCCAGGACTTGCTGGCACGTTCCATGCGGCTTGTTGAAAGTAAGCAGCCATACCTGTTACTAGAGAACAAAGTGACCTGGAGCCCGAAGAATTTCCGTCACTATAGTGCGATTGCCTGTCCATTGTTCGATGACATGAAAGATGTTTCAAGTATTCTCTTTCGGATCGAGTTTTGCTGAACTGATGCCACATCCACGTTCCGGTTGGCGTCTCCAAAACTTCAAGGGATTCTTTCAAACCTTGTTCTCGCCCTCGCCCTCGACAGCATCCAACAGAAAATGACGACCTTCCCGGTCCTCGATTTCAACAACCCAGAGATCGGGGTCATAGGAAATCGAGCGCGTAATATAGGCGTCTGCATCCGCCTCGCTCACGTCCTGTGGTCCGGTTCCGCGTATCCAGATCCCCTCACCGGACATCTGGCGCGCCGGTGTCAGAACATAAGCTGACCCATCCAGCCTGTTCACCTTGACGAGTGTACTCCCGGAAGAATTGTCGCCGTGTCGCACGACGGCGGCAAAAACTGCTTCCACGGCACATCTTCTGAGCAGGGCCTTCACCCAAATGTCGGTCTTCAATCTTGGTTCAACCATAAAAGCAGCTCCAGATCTCCTGATTTGCCTCTGTTTCGTCATGAACTATCATCAATATTTAACAGGGTCCGGCTATTTTGAAGGTCATTGCCCAACTGCAAGGTAACAGATCAAATTGATTTGATGGCGTATTATGACAAATACTGATGCCCCCGGTCCTCGTCAAGAAAACGACGCCACTAAATTGTGGCCCGCGAAGAAACTTGTAATCGCCATTTGTGCGACCAGCTGTCTGGTGGCGCTGCTCTTCCTGTCTTCACTCCCGACAGATCTCAATACGCAGACAATCCTCGTTCTGTCCATCTATGCCGGGCTCATTCTGACTAATCAGTGGCGCGAACGCCGGTGGGGCAAGCTCATCTTTATGACACTGCTTGTCCTCTTGTCACTGCGCTATTTCATGTGGCGAACCTTTGACACCCTGGCGTTCGAGGATCCGGTCAGCTTCGTGTTGATGATCATGCTCTATATGGCGGAGGTCTTCGGTTTTCTGCTCTTCATTCTGGGGCTGATAGTCAATATCATGCCCTTGAACCGAGAGCAGAGAGAAGTCAAACCAGACAGGGCGAAGCTGCCAACTGTCGACGTCTTCATTCCGACTTTCAACGAAGAGCCGGAACTTGTGGCCATTACTGTGGCTGCTGCAACGCAAATCGATTATCCGCAAGACAAACTGAAGGTCTATTTACTTGACGACGGGGGAACTCGCCAAAAAACCGAAACCGGCGATCCAGCACTTAGAGCAGAAGCGCTGGAGAGACAGCGCCTGCTGAAGAATGTTTGTCAAAGATTTGGCGCAGAATACATCACGCGCGAAAAGAATGATCATGCCAAGGCCGGGAATTTCAACTCAGCCATGAAAGTAACCCGCGGCGATCTCATTCTCACGCTGGATGCGGACCATGTTCCGACGACTGATATCCTGATGAAGACCGTAGGCCTGTTCCAACGCCAGGATAGCCTGTTCATGGTTCAGACACCGCACTTCATGATCAATGCGGATCCCATCGAGCGAAACCTGGACACCTTCAGGCGCATGCCGAGTGAAAATGAGATGTTCTATCGCTCGGTCCAAAAGGGCCTCGACTTCTGGGATGCCACCTTGTTTTGCGGATCTGCGGCTATCCTCCTCAGGAAAGCTCTGGAAGAAAACAATGGCCTCAGCCTGGACACCATAACCGAGGATGCCGAAACGGCCCTGACGCTTCATGCGCGAGGCTGGCATTCGGCTTATGTTGCCCGGCCCATGGTCGCCGGACTTGCTCCCGAAACCTTTTCCAGCCTGATCCTGCAAAGGACACGCTGGGCACAAGGCATGGTTCAGATCCTCCTGCTCAAGAACCCGTTCCTGATGCCAGGGCTGACGATGGCACAACGACTTGGCTATCTGTCGAGTTGCCTGTACTGGCTCTTTCCGGTGGCTCGATTCATATTTCTTGTGGCGCCGCTATGCTTCCTCTTCTTTGGCCTTCACGTCTACAATGTGAGCGGCGCGGAATTTCTCATTTATACAATTCCGCATTTCATTGGGTCGATGATCTATTCGACCGTCATGTTCGGAAAAGTGCGCTGGCCGCTGATCGGGGCGGTTTATGAGCTGATGCAATCGCTCTATGCACTGCCCGCCGTGGTCTCAACCTTCATCAATCCACGCAACCCGACTTTCAAGGTCACGCCAAAGGGCGAGATGCTAAAAGAGGATTTTGTGTCGCCGCTTTCGACACCGTTCTATGCTGTCTTTGCCCTCATAATTCTGGCTTTCGTCGCGGCCGGACTTCGCTGGACCTGGTATCCGGAGCAGCGCGATGTGATCATGGTCACCGGCATGTGGAACCTTGCAAACTTCGTCGCCCTGCTTATGGCTCTTGGTACCTTGCTGGAGAGAAAGCAATTGCGGCTCAACCCGAGAATGCCCGCTGAAATCCCTGCTCGCCTGTTGTTTGGCGGCCTTGAAATTCCGGGTCAGGTTGTTGACCTTTCCATGGGCGGCGCACGGTTTGTCGCGACGGATGACGTTCCCGATCATCAAACGCTGGCAACAAAGGGTGAACTGGTGGTAACGGACCGGCTGAACGGGAGCGACATTTTCATGGATGTCTTTCGGATACCCGGACCCAATTTCGGATCATCGTCGGCCGAAGCTTCGCGCGGTATCGGCATCTGCTTTGACGCCACCAATACGCCATCGTTCCTCAAGATCGTCGATCTGGTTCACGGCGACAGTCAGCGATGGGAAACATACTGGAAGAGAAATGACGGTAATATGATCGTGCTTGAAGCCATCCGCTTCCTTTTGTGGTCCGGAGTCGTCAACTCATCCCGGCACCTCGGCCTTCTGGCGGGCAAGATCTGGACTCGCATGGTCAGCGTTGGTTTGCCAGAGGACGACATCGACGAACCAGCGGCTACGGCTGATTTGTCACCTGCAATCGATGCACCTCAAAATTGATCGGATGTTCCAGAATTCCTGATCAACCATTGTGTTATGGAAATTTACGCCAATAATTCTGTAGAAACTTGAAATCGTTTAGGTTTTCTCGATTTTTCCACAGTAAACTGAACACGAAAACAGAGGGTCCTGTCCTTCTGGATATGCCCGACACGATATTTGTTAGTAGCGGAAAGACACCTGATGATGACAATAAACTGGCACAATATTTCAGCAACGCGGCCTCGATCGCTCGCGCTTGCCATTGCAATGTCCACGATATTTGTCGGCACGGCCTTCTCCCAGGAACCGATCCTTGCGTCTGATAGCAACATTGCTGCAGCCGAGGCGCTCGCCGATAGCGTAGAGGACGCCAAAGCAGGCTACTCTGTTCCGATCAAAAAGCTGCGCACTCAAGCGGGCAATATAGAACTTCGTCAAAGCCGCTCCCGGGATTCTATTTTCTATGCCGTCGCGCCGCAACTCAAGGTCTCGGAGGTTGCGCTTCATCTTGAATTTATCAACTCGATTTCTCTCATTGAATCCAGATCACAGCTGCGTGTCGTCAACAATGGAACTGTTGTTGCCCAGTTCCAGCTTGATCCCTCACAGCCAAATGTCATCGCCAATGTCCGCATTCCTGTTGACATGGTAAAATCCGGCTACAATCAAATTGCCTTCGAAGTTGCTCAACACTATACCGAGCAGTGCGAGGATTATTCCGCACCTGAACTCTGGACACAGATCAATACTGAAAAATCCACCCTTACGGTCAACGGCGAAGTGGATTTGTCATCACCGCGTCTCTCGGAAATTGATGACCTGATCTCCCCCTTTATGGGCGGGGCACGTGACTTTCTTATTGTCAGTGCCGCGGAGGACCTCAGCAATGAAACGCTGGCATGGGGCGGCCTCCTTGCGCAAGCGCTTGCCTTGCGCCTGGACTATGTAACGCCGAACCTTTCCTTCGAGACCGCAAAATCGCAATCAAGGCCGGAAATTCTCACGGGCCTCAATTTTCCTGGTCTTGACCTGTCGACAATCCGGACAAACAACCTTGTTCTGTTTGGCACAGTCGATGAACTGCGTCCGTTTATCTCCGATGATATGGCCACCTCAATCACATCTGCATTCGTCGGATCCTTTGCCCTGGACGGCAATCAGGAGCAATTCGCGATTGTTGTATCGGGCACAAACGCTGAAGAGGTCGAGCGCGCCGCCCTTGCCTTCAGTCTGAAATCATTCCCGTTTATCGATGATGCAACAATGCTCATCGGTGAAGTCGATATTCCATTTGCCGCCGCCCAGGCCCAGTCATCGCAGCTGGAGCCGGACAGTCTTTATCGGTTTGATCGGCTTAATTTCAAGACCGTTACGCTGAGCTCGGTTGGCGAGCAAACTGCCTATCTCGACTTTGACCTGCCTGCCGATTTTTATGTGAAGGAAGATGCCAATGTCGGGCTCTCGCTTGATTTCAGTTACGGCGCCGGGTTCCGGGGCGATTCAGTTCTCAATGTTTACCTGAACGGCGAGTTTCAGAGAGCCGTTGGCCTCAACGCCGAGGGCGGGGCCTCTTTTCGTGATTACCGCCTCCAACTCCCGGCGCGCGCGTTCATTCCGGGACGCAACTCTATTCTTTTCCGCCCGGCTTTCTTCTCGCCCTTTGGCGGCCCTTGCATATCTCCTGGCAGAGAAAATCTCATTCTGACATTGTCAGGGTCTTCGGAGATCTCCCTGCCCGATGCAGAGCGCTATGTTCATCAGCCTAACCTGAGCATTTTCAGACGCACCGGATTTCCCTATACCAGCGATATTTCCGGCGCCGATGTGGCCGTACTGGTCACCGACCGTTCCGGAGAGAGCGTCAGCGCGGCCTTTACATTGCTTGCCAAGTTGAGCCAGATAACCGGCGTGTCCATGCACAATCTGTGGACCGGGTTTGATCTTCCCGAGGCCGATAAAGCGCGTCATTTGATTGTCATAGGGACCGTCGACAGTCTGCCGGACGACGCTCTGGAAGGCGCACCGTTGACCCTGAAGGGCGACATGGCCCTGCCCTATCCGTCACGCTCCGGTGCCATTGCCAATGTCGCTCAGGAAGATTTCTGGGGTGACTTCAATGCCGCCTACCGGGCCATGCGCGGCGACCGCAGCGAACCGGTCAGAGAACATGTTACCATGCGCCAGACCGGAGGGCTTGGTTCCAACAGCATTCTCGTCTCCTATGAAAACCCGTTTGCGGCTTCAAAGACCCTCACCCTGATCACTGCCGAGACAAGCGATAACCTGCTTGCGAATGTCCAGCATCTGGTGAGCGATGAGATGTGGGGCCAACTCGCAGGGGATCTGGCTGTGTGGCAAAAGGATTCAGAGTTCCTGTGGGCGCAAAGGGCCGGCCGTCTGTTTCAGGTCGGCACGATCAATTTCTTTGAGTTGATGCGCTATCACCTGGCGCGAGCCCCATGGTGGTGGATTATCGGGTTCTGCCTGATTATCCCGATGTTTACACTCTTTGTCCGCGCGCTTCTGAAGGAGAGGCAGCGCCTGAAAGAGATGGTCTGATGGTACGCCGTTCAAAAAGACTTCTATGGACCAGCGCCCTGGTGGCGCCGTGGTTGGCCTTTTCGGTGGCGTCGGGGGAAACCGTCGATGTCGTCCATTCCGATCAGGATAATGTCTCCTTTGTCGGCGCCACAGACAGTGAAGTCGACCGCCTCATCCACTTCTTTGGACTCGAAAGTCCGTGGACCGAGGCGACGCCTCAAGACGGTTCAGATGAGAATTCAGGTGATGATACAAGTGGGGGATCAGGCGATGGCGTCCCCTTGCAACTCCACCGGATCGCAGACCAGATCACAGATCTCTATCAGGAAAAGCGCTATACGGATCTCTTCGCGCTGCTGAAAGAAAACCCCGATGTGCGCGCCGCGCGGCCAGAGGTCAATCAGCTTGAAGCCTGGAGTTACTATCATAGCGGTCAAGCCAAAATGGCAATGAAGCTGTTTCAGGATCATTACGTCAAGACGCCATCGGCAGCTCTTGCGGCCGGCGTGATCTATTCCGGCATGCAGGCGGACTACTATACAAAGACCTGGGAGTTCGCCAAAATCCACGGTGGACCGCTGGCGCAGATCCTGAAGCCAGGTGAGAAACTCTCCGGCGACGAGCCCAAAGACGCCGTTGAAAAAACCCGGGCTGATTTTCTCAATGGCTGGCTGGGCGCAGCGCTTCGCTATGAGAAGTTTCAGACCGCAGACAAGGTTGCCCGCCTTCTGGGATATGACGGCGCCGACGAGATCAAGGCTGAAATGTTGATCGGCTATGGCTGGCAGGCCCACAAGGCAAAGGACCTTGAGAAGGCGGCAAACTACTTCGGCAAAGCCGCCGACCTCAAAGCTTCTGCAACACAGATCACAGAGGCTCGCTATGGCCAGGCGCTGATCCTGCGAGAGGCAGGCGATTTGACTGCCAGCGAAAACATTATCAAATCGACGACAGACCCGGACGCGCGCATGACGGCGCTGCTTGGCGAGATTACTTTGCAGCGCGGATATACTGCGTATGAAGCGAAGAGTTACACGGCAAGTCTGGATCTGGCACGCTCCGTCAAGTCTGCGGAAAACGAGCCTCGGACAGCCTGGATTCTCGAAGGCTGGTCGCTGCTCAACCTCGAGCGCCATGAAGAGGCCGCCGATGTCTTCGTCCCGGCCTATCGAAAACTGCCGGATCAGGAAAGCGCCGACGGTGTTACTGCATCCCTCATGTCGCTGGGTCGACGCGGCGACATTGTCAGCCTCTCCAAAGAAATCGATGGACCACTGAAGCCGCCCCCGGAAGAAGCCGGTGAGGGTAGCACCGCCTACGTCATGAGTGACGGCGAGCGGGCTTTTTATCGCGGTGATTATGCCATGGCTACGGCCTTCAAACCGGAGCTTGGCGAGACCCTTCAGCCGTGGCTTGGTGTGACGCTCAGCTATCTATCCAGAGAGGGCGATGAAGGTCTCGGCAAGCTCGACATGGCGGGCAGCAAGGCTTCCTATAATCTCACGGACAAGCGGCTTCATATTCGGGCCGAGTTTGAAGTCCTGCATGTGGATGCGGGATCCGCTCCGGCCAACCCCGAGCTATCCGGCTTTGCGGCACTGACGACCGTAAGACCCTATGCAGCGACGTTTGACGATACACTCGTTCAGCCTTCGCTCCACTTCCGCAACGAAGGGGACTGGAGCACGGACTTATCCGTTGGAACCTCCCCACTCGGCGGAGACGTTGAAGCGACCATCACAGGGCACCTTGATGTCACCCATTCGCAGGGTGGCGGTAAGTACAGCGCCGGGATCCATCGCCGCACGATTTACGAATCGCTGCTTTCGATCTCCGGCATGACAGATACTGTGACCGGAACGTCCTGGGGCGGCGTTGTTGAAACAGGCGTGCACGGCGACCTCTATCAACCCCTCGGCAAGGGCTTTGCCGCGGTCGCGGAGGGGCGCCGGGGCGAGCGGACAGGCCGCTATGTGGATAGCAACAAGACAAGCTTTTTCAATCTCGGGGCAGTCTATAGCTTTGATGCAAAAGGATTTTCCTATCTTGCTGTTGGGCCTTCGTTTCAATACACAAGCTTTGACAAGAACAGGTCCTTCTTCACCTTTGGTCACGGCGGCTATTACAGCCCCGCAGAGGTTCACGCGACATCCCTCAATTTGAACTTCATGACAGAGGAAAACCGGGACTGGATTGTGCGCGGCTCGGCTTCGGCCGGTTACGAAGAGGCCGAAAACGATGCGGCGCCCTACTACCCGCTTTATTCACTACCCGGTGATCCGGTCTATCAGGCTTCCTCGTCACAAGGGTCCACTTTTGCCCTGGAGACTGTGGCAGCACGGCGTCTCAACGACTTTGTCATTGGAGAGATTGGCGCCTACGGCATCGAGTCCGAAGGATACTCGGAAGCAGGCCTCTTCCTGAAACTGCGCCTCAGCCGTGGCAAGCGCTCGAAAGTCTGGCGGACCGATCTGACAGAAGACCTCCATCGCCGTTACCGCTAGGCGTTCGAACCCTCAGGCGTTTGATCAGGCGGCGTCGTGCAGGTTTGAGCGGTCTTTCTTGCCGGGGTCCGCTTCATCTGCGATGGCTTCCAGGGCATCCTTTGAGGCCTCAACAATTTCCGCAGCGATGTCGCCGCCGAAGATTCCGGGCAGCGGCGTGTTGACATCGTGACCGACCGGGGCGACCCGAGGCAGGGCGATGCGAACTGTTGTGCCCTCACCCACTTCACTCGTCATGACAAAACTGCCGCCGTGAAGTTCAGTCAGCGACCGAACCAGGGCAAGGCCAAGACCGGTTCCGACCTTGGAGCGATCATTCGCGGCGAAGCCGGAGGCGTTCTTGACCTGTTCAAAGGGCTTGCCCAACCGGCCGAGGTGTCGCGGGTCAATTCCGATGCCGGTGTCGGAGACCTCGAGAATCTGGAAGTCGTCCTCCATAAACATGGAAATTGTTACTTCCCCGCCAGGGCGGGTGAACTTGATCGCATTTGACAGGAGGTTCAAAAGGATCTGCTTGCACGCGCGCGGGTCAGCCTCGATCCGGGGCAGGTTTTCCGGCAGATTGACATGCAGTCTGACCTTGGCGTGTTCCATCTGGAGACGCACCAGACGCAGGCAGTTCTCAATCACCACAGGGAAGAAGATCGATTCGTGATCGATGGAATATTTGCCGGCTTCAATCTTTGAAATGTCGAGCAGGTCATTGATCAACTCAAGCAAATGATTGCCGGATGAGTGAATGAGGCTTGAATATTCCAGATATTTCTCGTTGTCCATGGGACCGAACATTTCGCGCTTCATGATGTCGGAGAAACCATTGATGGCGCTGAGCGGGGTTCTGAGCTCGTGGCTGACATTGGCAAGGAAATGAAGCTTGGACCGACTGCCCGCCTCGGCCAGCTCGCGGGCGTGAATAAGCTCCTGCTCGTATTGCTTGGCCTTCGAAATATCTCGCGCGACGGCGATAATCTCGAAGCTCTCCTCATCCGCACTCTTGGCTTTGGAGAGTGTATTGAGATAATGCGCCGGCCCCATCAGCTCTGCGCGATTGGCGGTGGTGACCGGACGGCAGCGCATTTCGAGCCAGATATAGTCGCCGCTCTTATGCTGCATGCGAAACTCGATGCTGGTATCCTCGCCAAAATGGCTGGCTCGCGACAGGGCAATCTCGACGTGCTTGCGATCGGCCCGGTGGATCAGCTCGCCGGGCTTTGCCGCCAGCATTTCATCCGGCGTGTAACCCAGTATTTTCCTGCAGGCCTTTGAGACAAACGCCATGGATCCGTCCGGGCGATGGCGGATGATCATGTCCAGAGCGTTATCAGCCAGAAAACGGTAGCGATCCTCGCCAGCATTGGCGTCTCTTTCGGCGCGCTGATGCAGCCGTTGAACGCTCATGGCGACGGCCCCGGCATAGATCATGGCGGCCAGTGTTGACGCGGTGAACAGCAGCGACCAGTTCGCGGTCTTGACCTGACTTTGCGGCATTAATCCAAAATGTGTCAGACCATAGAGAAGCACGATGCTCAGGCAGCCAAGACCAATGGACAGAGCGGTCAATCCCTTGCGCCGTGAGAGCGAGGCCTCAATCGGTATTATGACAAACCAGGCGATCAGAAATGAATTGAGACCACCGGTGAAAACCATCAACCAGGTGAGAAGTCCCGTCAGATTAATGACGGCAATCAAATGGGCACGGGGCAGCGACATGCCGAGGCGCGGCGCAAAGGCAAGCGCCAGCGGCGCCATCAACCATGCAAAAGCGATCCACACAATCGGGCTCGGCCAGCCGGCATAATAGATAAACACCGGGAGAACCAGACCAGCGACCAGGCCACCGGTAAAGTTTGCGGTGGTGAACGAATAGACTCGGTCGCGCATCCTTGCGTCGCCCGAAGGATACGGATCAAAAATCGTTCTAAAGAAATCGTTTACGCGTCTTATCACTCTTGTCGCCATTAACGTTGGAGTTACCATACTTAC
>CBFDBJ010000074.1:0-17119 GCA_965603015.1 uncultured Alphaproteobacteria bacterium | reverse complement strand
CTTGAGGGCGATGGCATGAATTTCTTTGACCGCTGCCTCTATCCCGGCAGCCAGAGTCGGCGCACCGGATGAGGTTGCCAATGCCATCGTATTCCTGCTCTCACGTGAATCATCCTATATCACCGGTGAGATAATGAATGTGAATGGTGGCCTGCTCATGGCCTGACAATGGACCCGGAGCCCTACCCCCATGGCTGATCTAAACGGCTACTACGTGTTCCATCTCAATCTGGCCTTTTCCTCCATCGAGGAAGACCAGCGCGGGACCGTGATTGAAAAATGCTACTGGCCGCTCCTTCAAATCTCCGAAAAACTTGGACTTCCATTCGGGATTGAACTGACCGGCTATACCCTTCAGGAAATCCAGCGCCTCGATCCGGCCTGGATCACAGCCTTTCGCAAGGGGCTGGAGGCGGGCAGACTGGAGCTTCTTGGCTCAGGCTACGCCCAGATGATTGGCCCGCTGGTTCCCGCCCGTGTCACACGGGAAAACCTGAAACTCGGCCACCGGGTCTACGAAGAGATCCTTGGCACGACCCCGACCACGGCGCTCATCAACGAGCAGACTTATGCCAGCGGTCTTGTCGAACTCTATCTGGACGCAGGTTACAAGGCGATTGTCATGGATTGGGATGCCTGCGCAACGCGGCACCCCGAGTGGGACCGTAACTGGCGCTTTGGCCCGCAAAAGGCGAAAGGCCAAAGCAGAGATATTGATCTGGTGTGGACCAATACCATCGCCTTTCAAAAAGTTCAGCGTTACGCCCACGGTGATATGAGTCTCGATGAATATCTGAATTATGTCGAAACCCTGATTGGGGACACACCGCGAACCTTCCCGCTTTATGGCAATGATATCGAGATCTTTGACTATCGCCCCGGTCGGTTCGGGACCGAAGCCGCGCTGTCCGCATCAAGCGAATGGGTAAGGCTTGAAGGCATGTTCGCGGCCGTCAAATCGGATGCACGCATCAAAGTGATCTTGCCGCGAGATAGTCTTGATGTTCATCAGCACTCGGCCGGACACGCGCTATCGCTTGAAACCGCTGCCCTGCCAACGCCGGTCAAGAAACAGCACAAATATAACATTACCCGCTGGGCCGTCTCCGGCCGGGATGATCTGGGGGTAAACACTGCATGCTGGACCATCTATCAAAACCTCCTGAGTGCAGGCGCGGATGCGGACGATCAAGATTGGCAGGAGCTTTGCTATTTGTGGTCGTCGGACTTTCGCACGCATATCACCGAGGCCAGATGGAAGGGCTTCAGTGAGCGACTGGCGGCGCTACTCGACAAGACCGCGCGCCCCGCTGTCAAACCCAAAGCGGTATCAAGCGATACAAAAGCCCCCGCGGTACGCGAAGACGGCCATTTTCTCGACATCGAGGCTGGATCGCTTTTACTGCGCTTCAACAAACGCCGCGGCCTGGCCATAGATCGTCTGGCCCTCAAATCAGACCCACAGAACCCGCTCTGCGGAACACTGCCGCACGGCTTCTTTGACGATATCGGCTATGGCGTCGACTGGTTCAGCGGCAATTGCACGTTCGAAAGCCCGGGCGCTGCCAAGATCGCTGACCTCAATCCGGTTGATCCGATCATCTCCTGCGGTGACAACGGTGAAACAACACTCGAAGCAACGATCGCGACCCCGGCAGGCCCCATCATCAAGACGCTGACCGTGCACGCCGATGCGCCTCGGATCGACTATGATATCCTGTTTGACTGGCAGAGCTGGCCGCGCGGGTCCCTCAGACTTGGTAATTTCACCTTGATGCCCGATGCCTTCGATACCTCAACGCTTTCCTATCGGAGCCACAATGGCGGTGCCCGGGCCGAAGAGTTCTTCCTCAAGGGCCAGGACATTGACCACGGAGCGCCGGTATCCTTTCTGGTTTCAGCGGGCTCAGGACTTGGCCTCACCGAAGGATGGGTGGACATCGGCGACAGCGCAAGACGCCTGAGGCTTGATGTCGACATGGCCACGGCCGCCCTATTGGGCATGGTGGCTCACAAACCCGTCGGATCGTCGCTGTTCTGCCGGATCACCCTCTCCGCCCTCGAGATGGACGAAACCCGCAATCCGGTCGAGATCGACACAGGCCCCCGGCGTTTCCGCTTTTCATTAAGCGTCTCGTAATCAGTGATTAACCATTTCCTGTAAGACTTCGTTAGAGTTTGGCTATCTGCGCAACCTTGTGCGCATGGCCGTAGTTATGAAAAACAGAGGGCCAAATGGCGGCAGAACCAATCGAGAAAACTCCAGAGGTCGGAACCACAGAGTCCACCTACACCTTGCGTGATTTCTCCCATCCCATGATCAATCTCAACGACAAGTCTGTCATGATTACCGGCGGCACTGGTTCCTTCGGTCACCATTTTGTCCAATCCGTTATTGATCGCTTCAAGCCGCGCCGCCTGATCATCTTTTCGCGTGATGAGCTGAAACAGTACGAAATGGCGCAGCGTTTTTCGCCGGAAGACTACCCGTTCATGCGCTACTTCATCGGCGACGTGCGCGATGTTGATCGCCTTGAAATGGCCATGCGCAATGTCGATTATGTGGTTCATGCCGCAGCGCTGAAACACGTTCCAATCGCTGAATATAATCCCTTTGAATGTATCCGCACCAATGTCATGGGCGCTGAAAATGTTGTCACGGCAGCGATCCGGACCGGCGTCAAGCGCGTCATTGCGCTATCCACTGACAAGGCGGCCAACCCGATCAACCTTTATGGCGCCAGCAAGCTTGCAGCGGACAAGATCTTCGTCGCCGGCAACAATCTTGCCGGTGCCGACGGTGCACGGTTCTCTGTTGTGCGCTACGGCAATGTGATCGGCTCGCGTGGCTCTGTCATTCCGTTTTTTCGCAAGCTGATGGCTGAGGGTGCAGAAGCCCTTCCGATCACCGACGAGCGCATGACCCGGTTCTGGATTACCCTCGATCAGGGCGTGGATTTTGTTCTGTCCAGCATGGAAGCCATGAGTGGCGGCGAAATTTTTATTCCCAAAATCCCAAGCACAAAGATGGTCGATCTCGCCCACTCTGTTGCCCCCGGCATGCCGCTCAAGATCATTGGCATTCGTCCCGGCGAGAAGCTGCACGAGATTATGGTCCCCGAGGATGATGGTCGCATGACCGTTGAGCTCAAAGACCGTTATGTCATCCTCCCGACCTTTGTTGGCTGGTCAAAGGACGACTATATGGCATCTGGCGCAACCGCGGTGGCTGAGGGTTTCCAGTATTGTTCCAATACCAATCCTGAATGCCTTGATGCCCGTTCACTTCAACACTTCCTTGCCTCATGCTTCCCAAACCAGGCATAACGCCCGCGTCTCGCGGCTCCACCACCTCTGGCGATGACTTCCTGCCCTATGGGCGCCAGGTCATCGAGGAAGATGATATTGCTGCGGTCGTCGAAGTACTGCGGTCGCCATTTTTGACAACGGGCCCCAAAGTCAGCGAATTTGAGGAAGCCTTTGCCAAATACGTCGATGTCGATCATGCGGTCGTTGTTTCCAACGGCACGGCCGCGCTGCATCTGACAGCGCTTGCCCTCGACCTTAAAGCCGGGGATCAGGTTATTGTCCCGGCTATTACATTTGTCGCTACCGCCAATGCAGCGCGCTACGTTGGCGCTGATGTCATCTTCGCCGATGTCGATCCGGACACCGGACTGATGCGGCCCGCCGATCTTCAAGCTGCCATCGCCAAAGCCGACACAAACCGCCTCAAGGCCGTCTTCAATGTCCATCTCGGCGGACAATGCGAAGACATCGAATCCATTCGTGACCTGACAGACAAACACGGATTGAAATTGGTCGACGATGCCTGTCACGCAATTGGCACATCACGATCCGGAACCAAAATTGGCTCCTGCCGCCATACGGATTTGACGGTGTTTTCCTTCCATCCGGTCAAGACCATCGCCATGGGCGAAGGCGGCATGATCACAACACAAGATCCGGACATGGCAAAGCGCCTCAAAATGTTGCGTTCTCACGGGATCACCCATCTGCCGGGCGACTTCCTCAATCAGGACCTGGCAACCGACGGCGACACAGCAAACCCCTGGTATCACGAACTGCAGGAGCTGGGCTTCAATTACCGGGCAACCGATATCCAGTGCGCCCTCGGATTAAGCCAGCTCAAAAAGGCAGATCGTTTTGTAAAACGCCGCAGAGAGCTTGTTCAAGTATATGATGAAAAGCTGGGCGCTCTTGGCCCGAACATCCGGTCCGTGACCCGCCACGCGCCTGATCAAACAGGCTGGCACCTCTGCGTCGCGCTGTTTGACTTCGCCGCCCTTGGCTTGTCTCGTCGCGAGGTGATGCAAAAGCTTCGGGCTCAGGGCATCGGGACACAGGTCCACTATATCCCGGTTCCCCTGCAGCCCTACTATCAGTCACTCTATGGCAAGCCTGCCCTGCCCGGCGCAATGCGCTATTACGAGCGCAGTCTCAGCCTGCCACTCGCAGCGGACATGACGACAGGCGATGTTGACCGTGTCGTCGAGGCTCTCAAAACGCTCTAAACCTCCACAACACCCGTCATGAAGTCCGTGCATCGGCCCCTGATAATCGTGCGTTCGCCCGCGTCTGTGCAATATAACATCCCGCCGCGCCTTGATGCCTGATGCGCAACGATGTCGGTCTTGCCCAGCTTGTCGGCCCAATAGGGAACGATGGATGTGTGAATGGAACCGGTGACCGGATCTTCGTCGATCCCGGCACTGGGCACAAAGAAACGCGAGACACAGTCTACATCGCCGCTACCCGCCGCCGTGACAATCAAGGCCGCCTCGTAATCGGGCGCCAGCACAGCTCCAAGGTCACTCACCTTGAAATCAAGAGCCTTTACGTCCGCATCCGAGGACAACACGGCCATCAAACTGGGACCATCAAAAGTTTCGACCGGCTTTGTACCGAGAAGGTCTGCCAGCCCGGGAACCTCAACTCTCGTTTCAGGTCGCTGCGCCGGAAAATTCATTTCAAGAAATCCGTCTTTACCGCGCGTCACATTGAGATCACCACTCCTGGTCGCAAAGGTCAGCATGTCCGCCATCTCGCCAAGCCTGATCCAGATAACGTGAGACGAAGCCAGCGTCGCATGACCACACAGATCTACCTCCACCTCGGGTGTGAACCAGCGAAGATCGTAGTGCCCCGCGCCGCGCTCGTCGTTCTTCACGAAAAATGCAGTTTCAGAGAGGTTGTTTTCAAACGCAATTGATTGCATGAGCCCATCATCCAGCCAGGTGTCCAATGGCATGATAGCGGCGGGGTTGCCCTTGAAGACTTCATCCGTAAAAGCATCAACCTGATAAATATCGAGTTTCATGACGCGCTCCTTTTCCATGCCAGATTTCGGCTCCGCATATATCACGCAAAGTGCATGCATCCAGCAAATAAGCTGTGACTTCTGCTACAGCCGTTTAACATTGACCTGATGATTGAGCGGCCCGTTGCTGTTGCCCAGACCCGCCGCATTGCTGATCGCAGCCCGGACAAAGTCGCGAGCCTTCTCCGCCGCCTCCGGCAAGGGCGTGCCAAAGGCCAGCTCTGTTGCCAGCGCCGATGCCAGCGTACAGCCGGTGCCGTGGGTGTTTCCCGTCTCCAGCCTCACGGCGGAAAAGACGTGCGAAATTCCGTTGCCGATCAGGACATCGTGAATCTCGGTCCCTTCAAGATGGCCGCCCGTGATGAACGCTGCCCTGGCCCCCATGTCGCAGATCACTGCACCAGCCGCCATCATCCCTTCAACGTCAGTAATCACCAGGCCGCTCAAACGCTCCGCTTCAGGTACATTTGGTGTGATAACAGCGCACCGTTTCAGAAGCACATCCCTCAGCGCCTTGAAACTTGTCTCATTCGACAACGCATGGCCTGTGGTCGCGCTCATGACCGGGTCGACGACAACAGGGGTCTCCGCAGCACACTCGTCGAGCAGCGCGCAAATTTTCAGGATCACATTCTCTGTTGGCATCATCCCGATCTTGATGGCGTCTGCGCCAATATCCTCGAGGCACATGCGCGCCTGAAGGGCGACAAAATCGGGGTCGACCTCGATAATGTCTTCAATGCCGATTGTGTTCTGCGCGGTCAATGCCGTGATCGCGGTCATCGCATACCCGCCAAGCGCCGAGATAGTCTTGATATCCGCCTGAATACCCGCCCCGCCGCCGGAGTCCGATCCGGCGATCGTCAAGACGCGTCCCTGATATTCTGTAGATTTTCTCACGCCCATATTATGCCCTCAGGCGAGACAAGGTCAGATGAATTATCCGGCCGCTGCTTCAATGGCCCCACAGATATCACCGACAACAGATTTGACAATCGCTTCGTCCTCACCTTCGCCCATAACACGAATAAGAGGTTCTGTTCCGGACTTCCTAATGAGCAGCCGACCGCCTTTGTTGAGACGTGTCTCGCCGGCTTTAATAGCCTTTTGTACTTTATTGTCCTCGAGTGGTTGGCATTTTCCATAGCGCACACTTTGCAAGACCTGCGGATAGGGGTCAAACAGGTGACAGGCCTCGCTAACTTTCTTGCCAGTCTTTTGAATAACCTCAAGCACCTGCAGCGCAGCCACCAGGCCGTCGCCAGTGGTCGTAAAATCACTCAGGACAATATGGCCGGATTGTTCACCGCCGACATTGAAACCATGTTCGCGCATGTGTTTGACAACAGACCGGTCGCCAACCTGCGTGCGCACCATGGTCAACCCGAGACCTTCGATGTATTTCTCCAGCCCGAGGTTGGACATAACCGTCGTGACAATGCCTCCTGCCGACAACCTGTCAGTCGCCGACCAGGACTGGCCGATAAGCGCCATCAATTGATCACCATCGATCAACCGGCCTGTTTCATCGGCAATTAATACGCGGTCTGCATCGCCATCAAGAGCAATACCAAGGTCAGCACCTTCTTTTCGCACAGTCTCACACATCAGATCAGTGGACGTGGAACCGCAACCTTTGTTGATATTAAAACCGTCCGGCTCCACACCAATAGGAATGACCTCTGCACCAAGTTCATAAAGCACTGCCGGAGCAACCTTGTAGGCAGCACCATTGGCGCAGTCGATCACGATCTTGATGCCATCAAGACGCAGGTGTCTGGGGAACGTGGCCTTGGCAAATTCAATGTATCGCGCCTGGGCATCCTCAATCCTCTTGGCGCGCCCAAGATTTGAGGGAGACGCAGCCATGTGATCTGTCCCGCCAGCGACCAATGCCTCAATTTCCTCTTCCACACTATCGGACAGTTTATATCCGTCAGGACCAAAGAGCTTGATACCATTGTCTTCATACGAATTATGTGAGGCTGTGATCATAACGCCCAAATCGGCGCGCAGGGATCGGGTCAACATGGCCACCGCAGGTGTCGGTAGAGGACCAAAGAAGATCGCATCCATCCCCACAGATGTAAAACCGGCAACCAGCGCAGGCTCAAACATATAGCCGGAGAGCCGCGTATCCTTGCCGATGACCACTTTGTGGCGATGCGCACCGCGGGTAAAGATCGTGCCCGCAGCCATGCCAACCTTGAGGGCAATTTCCGCCGTCATGGGGTGGAGATTGGAGGTCCCCCGTATCCCGTCGGTTCCAAAAAGTTCCGCAGGCCCTTCAGCAATTTTTCCCATAACCGGGTCCGTATCCTCTTGTTCCACCGGGTTGTAAGCCTAGCGCATAACTATAACAAATCACTTTCAATGTCATAGATTGTAATGCCAGAAAGTCGATTTTACGGGTTATCCGGTGGGTTATACCGCGTTGGCGATGGCCTCAGCCACCCCGAGAGCCTCAACAGTCTCGTGAACATCGTGGACCCGGAAAATTTGAACGCCCTGTGCCCTGCCCGCAAGGACGCTGGCAAGAGACCCACCAAGGCGACCCTTTGGCTCCGATGACGGGCGAAGTTTATGAATGAAGCTTTTGCGCGAGGCTCCCAAAAGAATTGGACATCCCAACCCGTGAAAAAGGGACAGACCTCTCAGGAGGGCAAGATTATGTGCCAGGTTCTTGCCGAAACCAATACCAGGATCGACAACAAGGCGCGCACGGTCAATGCCGGCGGCGGCGCAAACTTCGATGCGCTCTTCAAGCCAGTCATAGACATCCAGGAGCACATTGTCATATCTGGGGTCATCCTGCATCGTCTTGGGATTCCCCAGGGCATGCATCAAGATAACCGGCACCGCCGCATTGGCAGCAGTATCTAAAGATCCCGGGGACCAGCTCAGAGCAGAGACATCATTGATGATCCGCGCGCCCGCCCCGATGGCCTCTGCGAAAACTTCCGGCTTTCGGCTGTCGATAGAAATCGGCAGAGTGCCCTCATCCGACAACGCTGCGACCGCCGGCAGAATGCGGGCAAGCTCCTCTTTGATTGAAACCGGGTCTGATCCAGGCCGCGTTGATTCTCCGCCTACATCCCAAATATCAGCACCTTCGGCAGCCATCTTGCGCGCGCGAACCATCAGGTCTTCACCATGGTCAATCTCACCACCGTCAGAAAATGAGTCCGGCGTAACGTTGAGAACAGCCATCACCAGGGCGCGATCTGTTGGCAAACCCGCAAGGGAGGCACGCGCGGACGTAATTCTTTTACAGGTCTCACCGGAAGATCTCGCCCAATCAGCGGCGGAAACGATTTCCCGGTCCCCCGAGCGATCCATCACCTCTACGCTTCGAAAGGAAATCCGGCCACCCGCAAGCGGCAGAGCGCCACCCGCATCAAGCGCGCGCAGGGAAGCCTCCCCTTCAAGGAAGTCCACAGGACGATGGTAGAGCTTGGCCATATTGACCTTTAGATATCCCGTGCCTCAGGTTGGCTGTGGCTCGGCGTCACCAAGACCCGTTCCGCCCGCCTTGTGCCCGGCAGAAGGCACCGAGCCGGACGGTTGCGATGGATCACTGATATCGTCAAGATCCTCGCGTGTTGGCGGCTTGCCTTTCAGCAGGGCCATAATCTCATCACCCGACAGGGTTTCATATTCAAGAAGGCCCTGAGCAATAATTTCCAGCTCGTCACGATGGTCGGTCAAAATACGCTCGGCTGTCTGATAGCCGTCGTCGACAAACCGTCTGACCTCAGTGTCGATTTTACGGGCCGTCTCATCAGAGACATTTTGTGTTTGGGCAACAGAATGGCCGAGGAAAACTTCCTGCTGATTGTCGCCATACGTGAGTGGTCCGAGCAAATCGGACATACCCCACTGGGTAACCATGGCCCGTGCCAGCTTGGTCGCTTGAGAAATGTCCGACCCGGCACCCGACGACACCTGCTCGTAACCAAAGACCTGCTCTTCCGCCACGCGGCCACCCATCATAACCGCAAGACGCGATGTCATTTGTTGCCGTTTGAAGGAAAGCTGATCTCGTTCAGGCAACTGCATAACCATGCCCAAAGCCTGACCACGCGGGATGATTGTTGCCTTGTGCACAGGATCTGATCCAGGTGTGTGGAGTGCCACCAAAGCATGACCGCCTTCATGATAGGCCGTCATCTTCTTTTCGTCGTCATCCATAACCATGGAGCGGCGCTCTGCCCCCATCATGACCTTGTCCTTGGCGTCTTCAAAATCCGACATCGTCACAAGACGTTTGTTGCGCCGCGCCGCAAGCAAGGCGGCTTCATTCGCGAGATTGGCCAGATCCGCACCGGAAAATCCGGGCGTACCGCGGGCAATAGTGCGAATGTTGACGTCAGGCGCAATCGGTATCTTGCGGATATGAACCCGCAGGATTTTTTCGCGGCCAATAATGTCCGGATTTGGCACTGTGACCTGCCGATCAAAACGACCGGGACGCAAGAGAGCCGGGTCCAGAACGTCAGGCCGGTTGGTGGCCGCGATCAGGATGACACCCTCATTGGATTCAAAACCGTCCATCTCAACCAGCAACTGGTTCAAGGTTTGCTCGCGCTCGTCATTACCGCCGCCAAGACCGGCGCCACGATGACGCCCCACGGCGTCAATTTCATCGATGAAGACAATGCACGGTGCATTCCGCTTGGCCTGTTCGAACATATCGCGGACGCGGCTTGCACCAACGCCAACAAACATTTCAACAAAGTCAGAGCCTGAGATGGTGAAGAACGGCACCCGCGCCTCCCCGGCAATCGCTCGGGCAAGCAATGTCTTACCGGTTCCCGGAGGTCCGATAAGCAAAGCGCCCTTTGGTATCTTGCCGCCAAGTTTCTGGAACTTGCCAGGGTCCTGCAAGAACTCAACAATTTCCTGAAGCTCTTCCTTGGCCTCGTCGATCCCGGCGACATCCTCAAAGGTCACATTACCCTGGCCTTCGGTAAGGAGCTTGGCTTTCGACTTGCCAAAGCCCATGGCCTTGCCACTCCCCGCCTGCATTTGTCTGAGAACAAAAATCCAGATTGCGAGAATAACGAACATCGGCAACCAGTTCAGCAGGATACCAACAAGCGATCCCTCACCATCGTCTCGGGCGCCGGAAAATTCGATCCCGGCCGTCTCAAGACGTCCGACAAGCGACGGATCCCACGGCGCAATCGATACAAAGCTCGATCCATCAATATAGGTCCCGTTGACCTTATCGCTCTGGATGAACACTTCCTTTATTTGCCCGGAATCGAGCTTTTGGAGGAATTCACTGTAGGTAATCTCAGCGGAGGGCTGCTCCCCTTTGGTCCCCGAAAACAAGTTGAACAAAACAACCAATAGTAAAGCTATGATCAGCCAGAGTGCCAGATTACGCGTGTTATTCACATTTATTCCTTCCGCTGTCCAGGTTGAACAGGACTTTCAAGGGCTGTCAGATCCCCGCCACACAAATGGGGCCGCTGTCCTGACCCGGGTAGCATATCATCAGATAAGGAGCCAAGACACTATTACCAGTCCCTAATTCTCTGTTTGACACCGAATGAGCCTTTAAACAGAGACAGTTTATGCAAATAACATGAAACGGGCCTTAAAGAGACCGGGTCCGAAACCCAACAAGGGCGCGCAAATGAGCTGATCTCCCTGCCAGCCGGCCGGAAGGGTCAGAAGAATGTCACGGCGCGGCGTCCCTTCCGGCATGGCCCAATTCTGATCCCGCAGAGATTTCAACCCGGCCCCCCCAAGGGCGCGAATTTCCATATTACCGCCCCTCTCACTCTCGAGCCCGCCCCCGGCCTGATCGGCCCACTCGATATAAAACCGACCATCCCAGAGCCCCTTGTCGCCTCGAGCCGGCGACGGCGCATCTTCGCGGCCAACTTCCCGAATTATAGAGAGGGCGCCATCCTGGTCACTCACCTTGCAGCCGTGCAGCGTAACCCCCCTGCCTGTCTGGTTATCTCCGATGGTCCTCTCCAGTCTGAGAAGACGCTCATAGCGCGGCCCGAAATTCGCCCCCGAGACTGTTTTCAAGGCGTGGGCGAGAACACGGCGTCTCGTATCGGCATCAATTTCCAGGAGCGCCTCACGATCTATGACCACCTCCCCATAAGGCGACACAAACGCAGCCTGTTGCCAAAAACGATCTGCAGCCCGTTCGAGTACCACATTGGCCTCGGACATCCGGGTCGCCGTCGCGACAATCCGCTCCGCAGTCAGCCCGAGACTTTCGAAAGTTTCGCGCATATTTCGCAGGCGAGATCGTGTAAAAGCATCATCCTCGTTGGATGGGTCTTCCAGCCAGGGCTGTTGGACGTCTTCAAGAAGCGCCGTCAGCTCTCTTTTTGAGATTTGCAATAAGGGGCGCAGCAACCGAATGGATCCAAAGGCTCCTCCAAGGGAACGTTCTTCTGCCATGGCTGAAAGACCAGTTACACCGCTTCCCCGCGCCAGGCGCATCAAAAACGTTTCCGCCTGATCGTCAAAATGATGTGCTGTCAAAAAGGTCTGAACAAAATTCTCAAGACACCATTCGCCAATAAGCCGATAGCGCGCCTCACGCGCAGCAGCTTCAATATTGCTCGAAGGTTTCTTGCCGTCCCACATCAACGTACAGTGTTTGATCCCCAGATCCCTCGCCCAGGCGCTGACGGCGACGGCCTCACTCTCACTCCCCGCACGTAGGCCATGATCCACAGTTAAAGCCGTCAGCTCCAACTGCTTTCCCGCTGACTTGTTCCAGGCACTAAGCAGATGCAGCAGAGCCATGCTGTCAGCGCCGCCCGACACGCCAACTGCCACAGGGCCTGCCACGCCCAGCCGCGTCATTGTCTCTTCAAAAGTCTGCCAGGTTTCGGAAGTCATTGCGCCCCTGTCTTGTGTCTTCAGGGGGTTATAGCGAAATCACCCACCCCGACCAACAGTTTCGAGAACATCAAGGGGTCAGAAACAAAAAAGAGGCCGGAAACCCGGCCTCTTGATTCTGATATCGCTATTTAAGTATCGCCAATGGGCGAAGTAGCCAAACCTATTGAACGTCAATCTACTGGAATAGCGAAAGAACCATTTGCGGCCGCTGGTTAGCGATCGAGAGCGCCTGGACGCCCAGTTGTTGTTTGACCTGCAAGGCCTGCAATTTTGCACTTTCTTTGGCAAGATCCGCGTCGACCAGATTTCCGACGCCGCCGGTTAAGGCATCCTGCAATTTGGAGACGAAAATGCCATGAGTTTCCAATTTCTTGGCGGCGGATCCGATCCGTGCAAGTGCGGAGTTCACATTGGCCAAAGATGTGTTGACCAATGACAGGTTGATCGCAGCGTTTGTAATAGTAAGAACGGAGGCCGTCGCAGATAGCGTAATGATTGCCCCGCTTACTGACATATTCTGCGCCAGAACAGTGATCGAGTTTGTCGCGTCAGCATTTGCCAAAACAGACAAACCGGTTGTCAGTGAACCATTGAGAAGGTTTGCACCGTCGAAATCGGAATTCGCAATGATGGTTTTGATCTGAGACAGCAATGAGCCGAAGTCCTCGTCAATGGCGGCTCGTGAATTTGCGTCGAGTGACGGATCATTTGCGGCAACCGTCTTGGCTTTCATTTCAACAAGCAGGTCGGAAATAGACTCGCCGGCGGCCATGGCAACATCGGTAATGCTGATTGAGCGGGCAACCGATTGGCTAACTGCAGTAAGCGCCTTGATGTCGCCGCGCATATTTTGCGCAATGGCGTAGATTGAGGAATTGTCTTTGGCACCGTTGACCTGAAGGCCGGTGTTAATACGGTTTTGAACGAAATCCAGTTGGCGGCTCGTTGCATTTAGATTTTGAAGCGCAATCATTGCGCCGGTATTTGTGTTTACTGAAACGACCATCGGTCTTCTCCCATTGGTGTGTAACCTGGTTTGGCTCGAACCTCTTCTCAAGGCTCGTCGGGACCATAGGAGCAAAGCCTGTGCCAGTTCGAAAAATGGCACATAACTCATTGTTTTAATTGCCTTTTTAGGTATACTCTTTAGAGAAATTGAAGTGGATTGTGATGGCAGATACTGCCTGCCAAACCCTATTCTACCTGGTAAGTAGTCACTATTTGCCGAGTTCGGGAGGCTTCCTGGCTCACCTTCATCCGGCGCAACGGGAACTGGCGCACCCAACGAAAAACGCAGGTGTCTGTTCAGACACCTGCGTTTTTGGGAGATCGAGTGACCTCAACTCCGGACTTGTCAGACCTGCCTGTCTATAACAAGCCCCTCAATTTGTTCGCGGGCAACGCGTGCACGGCGAAGAATGTCTTCACGCGGCCATTGATTTATGATTTCACCGGTATCCTTGTCGACCAGGCGATAGATGTAGTCGCCAGAGTCCTTATCCTGATCAATGCTCAGGCGCCCATTGGCGCTCATGACACCGTTAGCCATTTTGGCAATTTCGCCTTCGGCGGTCAGAATTTCATCACTAGATTGCCCGGCACCGTTCTCATCCCTTGGCGGCGAGACCCTCTTAGACTGCTCATCCTGTATACGTCGTTCCTCCTGCGCCTTCTGACCTGCATCCGGACGCAGTGGACCAACCAATGGAACTTGATTTGTAATTGGACCGACCATTTTGTTCACATTTCCGGATTTAAGGACCGGATGCTCCTTTCCTAAAAACTAATTTATGGTTTCCCCTTGATAATCGAGCCCGAGCCTCGTGAGATGTTAAGAGCCATTTCGGGTGTGAATGGGGTTGGTCCTGTGACCAACCCCAAACCTGATCGTGCTCTAACGGAAGAGACCGAGGAACATCTGCGGCGCCGAGTTGGCGATCGACAGAGCCTGAACACCAAGTTGCTGCTTGACCTGCAGAGATTGCAGTTTCGCACTTTCCTTGGCCAGATCCGCATCAACGAGGTTACCAATACCGGCGGTAAGCGCATCTTCCAGCTTGCCAACGAAGACTGCATGAAGTTCCAGCTTCTTGGCGCCCGTGCCCAATTTGGCAAGAGCTGTACCGACGTTAGTGATCGACGTACCAAGCTTCGAAATTGCCGTTGCAGCCAACGTAGCTGTCGAGATGGCTGTCGAGGTCGCCAGAGTTACCACAGTACCGGTCAAGGACAGATCCTGAGCAACCACGGTGATCTTCGACGTGGCGTTTTCGTTTGCCAATGCGGCAATAGCCGAACCACCGTTTTTGATCATATTGATACCGTTGAATTCGGCATTCGCTGTGATCGTGGAGATCTGGTCACGAAGCGCCTTGAAATCTTCATTCAAAGCACTACGGCTGGTAGAATCGAGACTGGTATCCGCAGCTGCAACAGCCTTGGCCTTCATCTCGATAAGAAGGTCGGAAATGGCCGACCCCGCTGCCAGAGCAACATCCACTGTACTGATAGAACGCGACAAGCTTTGCTTGACCGCGCCAAACCCGGCGACTTTACCGCGCATACCTTGTGCGATAGAGAACAGCGCGCCATCGTCCTTGGCACTTGCCACCTTCAGGCCGGAATTAATCCTGCTTTGAACCATGGCAAGTTGATTATTGGTTTTGTTGAGGGATTGAAGGGCGACCATTGCGCCCATATTGGTATTTACTGTAGCTGACATTATTCAGTACCTTCCATTCTGGATTGAACTCGAGCATTTTGCTCGTCGGACGTTTTGCCCTGACAGCGAGTAGCAATCCTTGCGCCAGGTCTTGACAAAGCCTTGACGGAGTCCAGGGAAAACCCTCTAACTCGTTATTTTGATAGATAAATTCTCTTTGAAGGTTTTCATCCGGGCAAGACAAACAGCCCGGCACATTTTGCCTTCCGGCAAAGACGACCCGGCAAAAAGTGCCGAATGCGGCAAAAATTGCCGCATCGAGCCCGATTTTGCGCCCGAGAGAAAGAGTGGCGAAGACGGATTTTCCGTCTTCGCCAGTTGGTCCTATCGGAAGAGACCGAGGAACATTTGTGGTGCCGAGTTGGCGATCGACAGAGCCTGAACACCAAGTTGCTGCTTGACCTGCAGAGATTGCAGTTTCGCACTTTCCTTGGCCAGATCCGCATCAACGAGGTTACCAATACCGGCGGTAAGCGCATCTTCCAGCTTGCCAACGAAGACTGCATGAAGTTCCAGCTTCTTGGCGCCCGTGCCCAATTTGGCAAGAGCTGTACCGACGTTAGTGATCGACGTACCAAGCTTCGAAATTGCCGTTGCAGCCAACGTAGCTGTCGAGATGGCTGTCGAGGTCGCCAGAGTTACCACAGTACCGGTCAAGGACAGATCCTGAGCAACCACGGTGATCTTCGACGTGGCGTTTTCGTTTGCCAATGCGGCAATAGCCGAACCACCGTTTTTGATCATATTGATACCGTTGAATTCGGCATTCGCTGTGATCGTGGAGATCTGGTCACGAAGCGCCTTGAAATCTTCATTCAAAGCACTACGGCTGGTAGAATCGAGACTGGTATCCGCAGCTGCAACAGCCTTGGCCTTCATCTCGATAAGAAGGTCGGAAATGGCCGACCCCGCTGCCAGAGCAACATCCACTGTACTGATAGAACGCGACAAGCTTTGCTTGACCGCGCCAAACCCGGCGACTTTACCGCGCATACCTTGTGCGATAGAGAACAGCGCGCCATCGTCCTTGGCACTTGCCACCTTCAGGCCGGAATTGATCCGCCCCTGAACCATGGCCAGTTCACTATTGGTTTTGTTCAGTGATTGAAGAGCGACCATTGCACCCATGTTTGTGTTTACTGTAGCTGAAGTCATTATTTAGTACCTTCCATTCTGGATTGAGATCGAGCATTTTGCTCAGGGCGTTTTGCCCACTACAGGAAGAGCAACAAGCATGCCAGGCATCACGATCCGGCACAGTCACATAACACATTGATTTATATAGAATAATTCAACCTGATAGACCACTCATCTCATGCTCTGTCAGACCAGCCTGTCCATACAGTTTGTTATTGCCGAGCGTTATTTCCCGACCGGCAAATCCTGCCGGGTTTACAGGTGCGCCGGCGCCGCACGACACCAGAACTGAAACATCGCAACGAAAGTGTCCGGATGGTCTGCCTCAAAATGCTCCCATGCCTTGAGATCAGTCAGAAACCGGTCTGCCGGATTGGCTTTTCGGTAATCTATATCCACATCCATCGTAGGCAGATCAAAACCCAGAAACTCCAGTTGCGCCTGATCCAGAAATGACTTGAGCTGCAACGGTGTATAAGCCTGTTCCTGGACGTTAAAAACATAGTCGTGAAGACCGCTCATGGAGAAAAAGTCACGCGTTTCCACGACTTTGGACACAATCTGGTCTGGCGGCAATTCATAGACTTTTTGGCGGAAATCACGCATTGATGATGGCGAGCCATCAATCCCCAGATCCTTCGCAAAGGCAGAGGATGCCTCAACTTCACTGCGGGCTCTGCGACTATAAAGGGCAAGGCGCAAAAATCCATTTGGCTTCAGGAGCCCCTTCAAAACGCTCAGACCCAGCTGCGGATTAGCCATGTGGTGCAGAACCCCCATGCATTCGATCAAATCAAACTGCTGATCCAGACCGCCAAGCTCGAGGATATCTGCCTGAAGGAAGTTAATGTTATCCAGTCCCCTTTCGTCTGAACGGGCCTTGGCGTAAGCCAGACTTGCCCGACTCAAATCCACAGCTGTAACCACTGCACCCTTGTAAGAGGTGGCAACCTCGATCGCCTGCTTGCCGGTCCCGCATCCGGCAACCAGTATCCTGACCGGACCCTTGGGAACCTGTTTTTCCCGCACAAGGGGAA
>CBFDBJ010000073.1:0-17571 GCA_965603015.1 uncultured Alphaproteobacteria bacterium | reverse complement strand
GGGGTCTGCTGTCCTCCACCCCAAATTTCCAGTGGATGATTAGTGTTAGGCCAGAGTGTTGTCTCAGGAGTTGAAGCCTGGCCCGGGGCACTATTGGCGGTATCTGCCCCGGAGTTGACTTGAGGCTCCAAAATGACCATTATCCATAATATGTTAACTATGTGTGTGGGTATTTCTGGCTCTCGGTTCAGAGCCATAGTGTAGCGTAGACGGGTGTATCGGGGGGTAACCGGGGATTGTTTCAGCCAAGACAGAATGCAAGGTGACATTTGCCGATCGACGTCGGCAACACTGCCGTAAATCGTGATTTGTATTGTCCTTGAACTGTCTTTTCTGAATGTTCCGGCCGCCGCGACTGCGCGTGTTGTGATTTGGGGGATGGTTTTATGGTCACGAGACCTCTTAACGTAGCGGGATTATCATTCCTCCGCACAGTTTTGTTGGCCGCCATTGCCGTTGTCAGCTCCCTGTCTTTCAACTCTGAAGCACAAGCTGACTACGGCGAAGCCATATCTGCACTACGCGGAACCAATGGTCTGCCTGCTGATTTTCGCCGTGCCGAACGTCTCCTGAGGGCCTGCGCCTGGCAGGACGATGATATTTTGTGCCAGATATCTCTGGCCGAACTTTACGGATACGGCGTTTTCCCGGGAATGGCAAACCCCTACAGCCGCCCCGGAACAGATCTGAAAGAAGCTCTTGTCTGGTATTACATCGCCTATGTGAATCTGGCGCTGCATGATGTGCCCGATGGTCGGGGGCAATTCTTCGACAGATTCAGGTCCAGAATCCACGATGGGTGCAATCGCGTCTACCAGGCGCTGGCTGATGACGCCAAGGCATCCTCGAAAGAACGCATTACCTATATCTACCGCAGCCGCGGGGCATCAGGGTCCTATCAGTTAGGCGAACTGCATTCTGATATTCTGAAATTCGCCGCCGACAACGAATGGCGCAGAAAACAGAAGAGGCCGAAGAGATCCTGGCTGGAGCCGGACAAAGGGATCGGGAACCCGCCGAAACACAAGAGGGATTGCATCAACCTGTTTTTCGTCGAGCCGGATGCGGCGGATCGAGACACCCTTGAAGACGCTCACCGGGTTATCGCCCGAACCCACTTCCTTGAAGCTCGCCAACAGGGACACCCCTACGCAGAAGACAAAATTTCCGATCCCGATGCCGCCTTGCCGCAGGAAAATGATGGCGTAAACCCCGGCAATCCCTATCAGTACTCGCGCGCCCAGGGGCACCTCTTGATTTACCCGCCTTTCAGCCTTTCGGCAGATACCAACAACGTCGATGCCATCGGTATCGCGAAGGTCCCTGCGCGCTACCTGACCGATGCCTCCGACACGCAGTTGGAGCATCAGCCCGAACTCAATCTCCTCGGAGATAAATCAGCTCACGACCGAAACTACCTCACCAATGTTGCTCTGCAAGAGATTTACACTGCAGGGTCTGCGGCCACTGTTAAGGGGTTCCGCGCGGACCTCGATATTGTTGACAAATCACCTGCTCTTTCCCCGTGGGAGATTGTTCTGGCGCTGAAACTGGCAGCGAACGACGGCGGCATTCGGTCAGCCAATTTGCTCGGTGAAATGTATTTTAACGGGATTGGCGTTCCGCGGGAGATGGACAAGGCGCGCTATGCTTTCGAGATCGCGACATTCAAGGGCGATACGCTCAATGTTACGTTGAAGGACAAGGACCCACATGCGCCGGCTTCACTGAAACTGGTCTCTGACAGGCTCAAAAACCTGAGTGACGATACATGCGGTACGGATTGTATTGACCCCGAAGACGTTGACAAGAATGCCGTCAGAAACCTCTGTCTCATTCTGGCCGACGACACACGGTTTCCAAATCACCGGCTCCTGGCTGAACTGTACCTGGGGATACTCAAGGCATCTCCGGAGCCAATTACGTGGCAACCCAAGAGTAAGAATATGAGCATTAGTGACTGCAAGAAGAAACTGGGGTTCTAAGGGCACTTATGATGATCTTACACACAACATACTTTCGATCACTCAAGGCGACCGTCTTGTTGTCCACCCTGGTGGCCTTCTTGCCAACAGACCTGGTCGCCAGGACAGAGGAACCAACGCTGAGCATACCCCGGGAAACGCCGTTCAAACCTGTGTGCGTGGGTTGGCCCGAAAAGGACGGCTGCGTTGCCACGATCAGTGCCGCCCTCAAAAATGCAAAGTCGAATGGAACCATTTATGTAAGGGCAGGTTCAGGGATCGCAGACAATCTTACCATTTCGAAGGGTGTTACAATCTGCGCCGCGAGCCAGAAGGACAAATGCCTGCGATACCCTACAGATCAGCCCAACTTTCGGCTGATCCGAAAGGACGAGACCAGGCCCTGCATCAAACTGAACTTCACACCCAGACCTGGCAAGGTAACCATCAGGGGTATGGAAATCAGGGACATTGCTGACCCGGGCGGAACTTGTATTGTCAACACGAAGACCAATGCCGGCCTGAGCAAGGTGACAATTGACCGGTCAGTCCTTGAAGACGCTGGCCTGCAATTATCGGGACTGGCACAGATAACGATCACCAGAACGACTATTGCCCACACCTACGCAGGGGAGACGCGGCCAACATGGACAATCGACAATGCCGGGTCGGTGGACATTCGAGAGGGCACATCTTTTTTCCGTACTGATCTCACAATAGCGAACTCGCCTGCCGCGCTTTCGTTTGAGAACTTTGAATTTGCAACACTCAACATCAATGGAGCCGGAGCCTCTTCTGTGACAGGGAGTGAATTTCGCAAGGCTGGCCTGGCAATCAGCGGCTCTGCGATCAGAACCATTGAGGGAAACTGGTTCGCAGACAGTGTGATTGCCCTTGATCACGAAGGTCTTGTCTCTATCAAAAACAATGTCATCGAAACTGATCCTTATCGACAAGCCGCAACGGGCGATGCCACACTGTTGGTCATCAATGGTGTCAACCGAATTTCCGATAACCACTTCGGATCAATGTGCTCCGGATTACCCTCTGAACCAGGCAGCACATGTGAATGCACGCGCACGCCGGCCCTGCAGCTCGCCCCACCGACAGCCGCTGACAGGACGACCCGCATACAGGGCAACAAGGTGTGTTCCAATCATCCCGTATGGATTGGCGGCAGCATAGGCCCCGATGAGACGGTCCGAGGCAATTGTGTCACCACATATGATCGCAAGGTCGCCGGTGCATCCCGCAAATACTACGGGAAGTCGAAAAACCCTCCTGCGAGCGAACTGACTGTTCGCCTCGTTCGCGAGGGGCAAACCTCGTCCTGTAACTAGATTACCCTCGGAGCCGACTGGCGGGAAAGATCAGGGTCATACGCGTGCCCTGCCCCGGCTGGCTGTCAATCTCGAGGGAACCTTCATGCCGCTCGATCTGGTTGGCGACAATCGCAAGCCCCAGACCTGTTCCGGCATGCTGGCGGGTCGACGTGCCATCGACCTGATAAAATGGCTGCGTCAGATGAAGGATGTCGTCTGCGGCAATACCAATCCCACTGTCTTCCACTTCAATGATGAGCTGGCCAGCCGGCCCCAACTGCGCGCGCAGTAAGACTTGCGTTTCCGGGTCGGAGAATTTCAGAGCATTGGAAAGAAGATTGACAATCATCTGGGTCACAGCCCGGGCATCGGCAAAGAGTTTGGGTAAGTCCGGATCATGGCTCATGACAATCCGGTCGGTCCCGGTGCCAAAATCAGGTCCGGAACAGATTTGCGCGCAGCCCCTCATCACAGATACGACGTCGATGTCCTCCTCTTCCAGACTGACCTGGTCGGTTTCCAGTCTCGACAGGTCGAGAAAATCATTCACAAGTGACAGGAGGTGTTGACCGCTGGAGTTTATCACGCCAACGAGTTTGTCATCCCGCCCCGCTTCACCGTCCGTTTCTATTCGTTGCATCAGGACTTCTGTCAGACCGATGATCCCGTTGAGCGGTGTCCGGAATTCATGGCTCATCCTTGCCAGAAACTGGCTTTTGGCGGCATTGGCTTCATCGGCCTCAACGCGCGCCCTTTCCGCCTGATGGGCAGCTTCCGCCAGGACTGTACGATTACGGCTGAGTTGCTCATTGCGGACCCGCTCAGCAACGTAGTAGTCCCGGAATTCACCGACTCCGAAGATGAGCAGGACCATCGCTGGCTGGATCAGGAGCAAAATATAGAGCGGGTCCATCAGGGACCCAGAGCCTGGTGGGACGGCCTTGTCGAAGGCGATCAACAGTGCGACAAAAAGATAAAGCGTCGTAACACTGGTCCAGCAAAGGACTTTTGCTGCTGTCGTTCTCACGACTGCAACGGCAAACAGGTACAGGATCGGTGTCCAGGAAAGAAATATGAAGGCCCGGGCGTAATCCGCAGTAAGCAAAAGCGCCCATGCGGTGTTTGCCAGAATGTAGAACGTCCCGTACCCGGTGAAGATCAGTCCCAGAGTTTGGATCCTTGGTGCATCCACCATTTGCAGCGCCGCGACAACCGCCAGCGAAATGATCATCATCGGAGGAATGGTCAGCCATTCGATCGGCGTGAGCATGCCTGCGAAACCGGCAAAAACCATGGCATAGAGACAGCCCGCAAGGCAGAGGACGCCTGCCACCTGCAACGATCTGCGGGCAAACCGATGGGACCGGTCGGCCGCAGGAATACCGTCCGGCATCTGCGTCGCCAGTTCCGGGATTGATGGTTCATCCAGAGGCTGTGGTTTCTTGTTCAGATGAAGTGCCTCCCCTTTCGGTCTGGCAAGATTCGACTTTGTCTTCTTACACTTTTTCTGCTTCTTTTTCCTGCCAATTAGAGGCCGGTAGTTTAGGGAGGCGGCGCAACAACGTGTAAAAGAGGCCGGCAACTGACTACAACCTCTTCTTCGCGAAGGCTCTTCCGTTGCCTGTCTTCAGGAAACTTTCAAAATCATCGGCTTTCTGGTCGTCAGTGAAGGCGATAGAGGTTTTGACAATCCACGGCCTGTATTTGTTCGTGTGGATGGACTGACCCGCATTATGCTCCGACAATCGTCGCTCAAGATCGTTCGTGCTTCCGACGTAAAACCGCTCGGTGTCTGTTTCACTTTGTAAAATGTAAACGGTTTTCATCTTGGCATGGCCCGCTTTCGCTTCGCTACAGCGCGGCATCCGTTTCTCTAACTCTACATCGCTAATCGCGCTGTAGCGAAGCGAAAGCGGATGGCACGCCCGACAGGACTCGAACCTGTGACCCTCGGTTTAGAAAACCGATGCTCTATCCAGCTGAGCTACGGGCGCTTAGGGGGCACACGGGTGTGTCCCTGCTAATGTGTCCAAAGACCGGTGCGGTCATAGCGGAAATTATCCGAATAAACCTTGGACTTGGTCGATCTTTTTTTGACCTCTTCGACACTATAGTCGAGGCCCCTGGCTTTGGCATAGTTTTCCGCTTCGGCCCGGGCATCAAACTCGACGCGAACTTGAGCGTTCATGTCACCGGAGCTTGTCCAGCCCATCAGCGGGTCCATTCGGCGCGCCTCGGCGGGGTCAAAATCCAGAACCCAGCGCTTTTCATTGCGCCGGCCTGATTGCATGGCATTTCTTGTTGGTTGGTAGATCCGTGCACGCATAAATCACTCTCCTGCCTTAATCGTCGGAAGGCCCTTATCTGGTTGGCCTGTGAGAGATTCCGGTACCCTGGCGTCGCTTTTGATGCCAGCCTCTCGCAAAATGGTCGGGGTAGTAAGATTCGAACTTACGACCCCCTGTTCCCAAAACAGGTGCGCTACCAGGCTGCGCCATACCCCGCCAATTGCGAAGTGAGGGGATACACGAGTTCCCATAGAGTTACAAGATTATTTCCTGAATAGCTTAAAGACCCCTGAAGCCCGCAAAACTACCTGATTTCCGGTCTTTATCTCACCCTCGACAAAACACACCGAGCGCGCCGCCCGGGTCACCCATGCGGTGCCCTCGACCCATTCGCCGACCCTGACCATATGGACGAAATCAGAGGTCATGCGGATCGTCACGGCACGCCGCTGGGCCTGCCTGTAGACCGCCGTTGCCAGAACCCCGTCGCCAAAGGCCATGAGCATGCCGCCATGGACAATCCCGTGGCCATTGCAGTGGCGCTGTGTCGCCCGAAAGCCGTGGGCAAACCCCTCTTCGGTCACCCTGTGGAAAAACGGCCCATTGTGGGTCGTGAAGGGCCCACGCTCCGTGCTCAATTTGAACCCTTCGGGCGCCCGGGCTGCTGCCACCAGGTCTTCCCTGGCCACGTTATTCCGGGCCGCGTCTTCTTGACTGGTCATTGATATTTCTTCCTGGCCTTGCAATCTCTTCGAGGGCCGCGCGCCTTATTGCTGACACGCCATTTGAGGCGATTCTCTTGCACAGTCTCACAAATTAACGAAAGCGGCATGACGCACCACATCGCCGACCGAGATCCCAAGCTCTTTGGCAAGGCCGCCATTAATCTCCAGGATACCGGAAACCTTCATCCCGGAACGGTGCGTGTCTTCCGTCAGGGGCTCGGTCATCTCATCAATCTGGAGGATGGTCCCGTCACGGCCCAGAAAAAGCATATCAAGCGGAATATAGGTGTTCTTCATCCAGAAAGAGACCTTGCGTGGCTGCCGCAAAATGAACAGCATGCCGTGATCCGCCGCCATCGACTTGCGATACATCAGACCGCGCGACTGCTCCTCCGGAGTCGCGGCGATCTCAACAACAAAATTGTGGGTCCCCGATTGTGTCGCGATCGACAACGAACCCGACTGGTCATCGGAAATGATTTTGGGTGTGGAGGCGAGGAGAGCGAGCCCGATAACAAGACCGGCTGCGATATTCACTACCGACATTTGTGATTACTCGTGTTCTTGCGGTGCGCCATTCGGATTTTCGATTTCGGCGACCATCAATCCCTTGGGACCCTCGCCAAATCGAACGCGAATTGTCTCGCCTGGCTTGAGTTCGCTGAGACCAAAGCGGCGCAGCGTCTCCATATGAACAAAGATGTCGGCAGTTCCCTCGCCGCGTGTCACGAAACCGTAACCCCGCGCCCGATTAAACCATTTTACCAGGGCATCCTCGTACTCACCTGTGGCCTCAACAGGCGGACGGTCCGAGCGCGTCTCTTGTCTTGGAGCAGGAGCCACAGCCGTACTCTCATCCATCTCGATGAGCTTCACGGCCTGCCATCCCTTGTCTCGCTGTACCGCTTCACAGACAACACCGGCACCTTCAAGGGCGACTTCATGGCCTGCCTGACGCAAGCAGGACATATGTATCAACACATCACCGCCAAGGACGTCTTCGGAAGGAATAATGAATCCATATCCCTTCACTGCATCGAACCACTTGACCACGCCTCTGATTTCGCTCACGGCTTCCGCGGCGTCCTCATTTACAGCTACGCTATTTTCCATCCCAAATCACACAGCCCCGTATTTGTAGACACCAAACACCTCACCTCTCGTGCAAGCTGCAGCCAGCTCATGGTAATTGGCTGAAAGCTTCCACTTCGCGATCATAGGCCCTAATGCCGCAAGCCCCAAGGAAAAATGGTTAATGGGATATCTGATTCCCTAAATGTTCCATTCTTATGGTAAATAAGTCATCGTTTTAGGGAGTTTGCCTCTGATTTACTCACCAAATAGATGTGAAGTTCATCACCGGGCGGCACACAGTCAGCTGTTGCAGGGCATCGAAATCGTGTAGCAAGACGCCTCAAGCCCTATATGTCCTGTGGAGTGAACCTTATGAAACTGACTGGTGAGTATTCGATCCCTGCCTCCAGGGAAGCTGTGTGGGATGCTCTGAATGACCCCGCCGTCCTGCAGGCTTGCATCCCGGGATGTGAAAGCCTCGATACAACAGGCGACAATGAGTTCTCCGCACAGGTGACGGCCAAGGTGGGGCCGGTCAAGGCAAAGTTCAAAGGTAAGGTCACCCTGAGCGACCTGAACCCGCCGCAAAGCTATCGTATTACCGGCGAAGGCCAGGGCGGAGCCGCAGGTTTTGCAAAGGGCGGAGCGATAGTAAACCTTGCAAGTGACGGTAACGGCACGACACTCGCTTATGAAGTTGATGCGACGGTCGGCGGCAAACTTGCCCAGATCGGCCAACGCCTGATCGACTCAACCGCGAAAAAAATGGCAGATGATTTCTTTGGCACTTTCATTGAACGACTCGGCGGTGTTCCCGAAGAGACTGCTGTGATCGAGACTTTACCAAACCATGACAAGGGCACGAAGGCCGCCATGATCCTGCTGGCAATTGTCTTTGCGTTGGCCCTTTACTCGCAGTTCTAAACACAGCCAAACGGAGATACACGTGAGCGACACCTGGCAATCTGATGAAGCCGTGATTGAAGCTGCCCTCGCCTGGAAAACCGGAGGCAAAGGTGTTGCCATTGCCACTGTCATATCGACCTGGGGTTCTGCACCGCGGCCGACAGGCAGCCAGATCGCTATCAATGAGGACAGCGACTTTGTCGGCTCGGTCTCCGGCGGGTGCATCGAAGGGGCTGTCATTCATACCGGGCTGGATGTCGTTGCCAGCGGCAAACCCGAGCTAATCGAATTTGGCGTTTCAAACTCTGAAGCCTGGGAAGTTGGTCTCGCGTGTGGCGGCACAATCCGGATTTATGTTGCCCCACTTGATGATGAGCGTGCGGCGCTTTACCAAAAACTTCAAACGGCAAGGATCGCAAAAAAGAGCGCCGTCTATGTCAGCTCACTGACAAACCATGTGGATCTACTGGTGTTTGCGGGGGAGACCGCAGCATCGCCTGCTCTGACAGAGGCCATCGTGTCCGCGATCCATTCTGACCGCGCGCAGACGCAAGATCTGGGAGACGAGACATTCTTCGTGAACCCGTTTAATCCTCCCTTGCGCATGTTCGTCATTGGCGCGGTTCACATTGCACAGCCGCTTGTCAAAATGGCGAACGAGGCAGGTTACGATGTGATGGTGATCGATCCGCGCGAAGCCTTTGCGACGCCTGAGCGTTTCGCAGGGATCACTCTGTCCCACGCATGGCCAAACGAGGCCCTGGCCGAGGCAGCGCCAGACTTGCGCTCCGCCGTTGTTACCCTGAGCCACGACCCGAAGATCGACGACCCTGCCCTCACAGCCGCGCTTGGCACCAACTGCTTTTATATCGGATCGCTCGGCAGCAAAAAGACCCATGCGGCACGGCTCGAACGGTTGAAGCAGGAAGGGTTTTCAAATGACGATCTTGCCCGTATTCACGGCCCGGTAGGGCTCTCCATCGGCGCCAAAAGCCCTGCTGAAATCGCTATTTCGATTCTTGCCGAGGTTACGAATGTTCTGAGGAGCCAGCCATCGTGAAATTTGGTGACATCCCCCTTTTGCAAGCCGACGGCGCTATCCTCGCCCACAGCCTCAAAGTGAAAAGCGGTGTTGTAAAAAAGGGCACGCGCCTGACACACTCACACCTGGCCTTGCTGAAGGAGGCCGGCTACGAAGAGATATTGGCCGCCCGCCTTGATCCTGGCGATATTCCTGAGGACGAAGCTGCAGCGCGGCTTGCCGATGCCCTGTGTGGTTACGGACTAAAACGCGCAGACGCATCGACAGGGCGCGCAAATATTCACAGCACCAGAGATGGTCTGTTGCTGATCGACTATGACCGGGTCAATCGCATTAACATTATTGATGAACGTATTACGATAGCAACTTTGGAGCCCTTTGCTTCCGTATCTCCAAGACAGCTTGCCGCAACAATCAAGATTATCCCCTATGCCGTGCCGGAATTTATCCTGAGCGATACAATTGAGTTAACGGCAGGCCTCGAACCTGTCCTGCGGGTCAAGAACTTCAGGCCAAAGAAAACCGCTCTGCTTATGTCCAGCCTTTCCGACGCAGACGGCAAACTGCTTGAAAAAGGCAAGCGAATTACTGCGGAACGCCTTGCGCGGTTCGGGAGCGCGATTGACTGTGAAAGGACTGCCCCGCACAACGTGAAGGAAATCGCCGGGGCGCTGGTCGAACTCTCGGGGGATCACCCCGATCTCATTCTCATTCTTGGGGCAACCGCGATTGCCGACCGCTCTGATGTCGTCCCCTCCGCCCTCATTGAGGCGGGCGGGGAAATTGAACAGTTCGGCATGCCTGTCGACCCGGGCAATCTCCTGCTGCTTGGCGCCATTGGACAAACACGAATTATCGGCATTCCGGGTTGCGCACGCTCACCCAAGCTCAATGGTTTTGACTGGGTTCTCGAAAGAATTCACGCCGACCTGACCATTACATCAAGAGACATTGCTCGTATGGGGGTCGGCGGTCTTCTCAAGGAAATTCCGTCCAGGCCGCAGCCGCGCGAAGCACAACGCGCCGCCGAGCCAGCAGCACAGCGCAAGGTCTACAGCCTTATCCTTGCCGCCGGACAGTCGCGCCGCATGGGCAAGGACAACAAACTCCTTGCCACTCTTGGGGGCAAGTCTCTGATCCGGCACGTGGCAGATGCCCTGAAGGCATCCTCTGTTGAAAGCACTTTTGTTGTCACCGGACATGAGAGGGAAAAAGTAGAGGATGAGCTGACGGGCCATAACTTTCAGTTCGTTCACAATCCTCTCTATGCGGCAGGTCTGAGTTCAACATTGAAGGCCGGCATAGCGGCGCTGCCCGCTGATGCGGATGGTGTTCTGGTCTGCCTCGGCGATATGCCACTCACCGGCTCTGATGTACTAGATGCATTGATCGAGGCCTTTAGTGAGGCCCCCGGGGAAACAATTTGCGTCCCCACGTACCAGGGCAAGAATGGTAATCCGGTCCTGTGGCCAAAATTCTGTTTCTCCGAAATCATGGAGCTCGAAGGCGATGTCGGTGCTCGTTCGCTCATTGGCCTGCATGCTGAAACAGTTGTGCACGTTCCCGTTGGTTCAGAGTCGATCCTGGTCGACGTTGATACGCCGGGTGAATTGCAGGCCCTCGACGCAACGTCTTCGGCAAACCGGGACCGCTAAAACCAGCCGACGTCAAAGGGTTGGCAGCTGGCTGACACAATATCGAACCCAAGATGGTTTTGGAGAAGAAGCCGCCACAACGTCAGGTTTACCCTGCTTTATATTTCTGCACGTAATAAGTGGTTAACCAATATCTGCGACATTTTCTCAATCTTTTTAACCGACTGTATAATTGACTCACAGGGTCAAAAGTGTGCCGGAGACCTGATATTGACCTCGCGAAAATTGGATATGAGAAAGAAGGCTGACGCCGCCCCGGCAGATTTGCCGAAAGGCGCACTGGATTCTGAAACCAACCATCTGTTTTCGCAGGTCCTTAGCATCGCATCTGATGCCATCATTGTCGTCGGCCCGGATCATCGTATCAAGATTTTTAATGGTGGCGCAGAAGAGCTCTTTGGCTATTCAGCCGGAGAGATCATCGGGCAATCGATCGAAACACTCATGCCGGTCCGATTTGCTGCCGGACACAGCGGCCAGCTGGACAACTATGCGCGCTCTCCGGTTCAATCCAGGCTGATGGGTGAGCGAAGCGAAGTTATCGGGCTGAAGAAGGACGGGTCCGAGTTTCCGGCAGAAGCTTCCATTTCGAAGCTGGAGACTGGCGACGGCATGGTCTTCACTGCAGTGCTGCGCGATATCTCGGAGCGCAAGGCCAGAGAAGTATTGCTACTCGACAGCAGAAACAAGTTTCGTAGTCTCATCATGGGATTTAGATTTGGTGTCATCGTGCACCAGGATGGAGAACTGGTTTTCATCAATGAAGCCGCCGCCACCATGCACGGGTATGAAGTCCCGGAGGCTTCCGGCATGAAAATTGTGGATTTCGTCGCGCCGGATGACCTCCCGAAGATTTTGCAACGTGCCGCCGCCCGCCTCCAGGGAGAAACAGTTCCAGAACTTTACGATTATCGAGCGCTTAGAAAAGATGGAACAACTTTTCCGATTCAGATTATTCCCCAGACAATTGACTGGTACGGCAAGCCAGCCATTCTCAGTGCGCTAACTGACATCACCGAACAAAAACAGACCGAGAGAGATCTGAAAGATGCAGTAGCGAAATCGAACGAAGCCAGCCGGACCAAATCCGAATTCCTGTCCAATATGAGTCACGAAATTCGCACTCCCATGAATGGTGTTCTGGGAATGGCGGAAATTCTTCTCGACATGGACCTTGCGCCCAAACAAAAAGAGATCGCTCAGCACCTCAGTGACTCAGGCCATACCCTGTTGGCGCTCTTGAATGACATTCTTGACCTGGCGAAGATTGAAGCGGGCAAAGTCGATGTGGAGAGAGTTGATTTCTCTCTTGAAAAATTACTCGACCCGGTGACCGCGCTTTGGAAAACACCCCTTGAACGCAAGGGTCTTGAACTGTCTGTCAGTGTTGCTCCAGATGTCAGTCCTGTGCTCCGCAGCGATCCGGGGCGGATTGGGCAGATATTGCACAACCTGATTGGCAATGCTGCAAAGTTTACCGAGCACGGCGCGGTTTCCCTTGAGGTATCTCAAAGTCATGGTGAAGATGGCACCCTTGAGCTGCGCTTTGCGGTCACGGATACCGGCGTTGGAATTGACGCCGAAGCTCAGGAACAATTGTTTGGCGCGTTCACTCAGGCTGATAGTTCCACCACCCGAAAATACGGTGGCACCGGACTGGGATTAGCCATCAGCAAGCAGCTTGCAGAATTACTCGGCGGGAGCATGGGTGTTGAAAGCACGCCTGGCAAGGGATCGACCTTCTGGTTCACGATCCAGTGCGACGCCGGCAATCCGGATACGGCGTTGGACCGGATCCATATGCCGAAGTTTTCCACCCTTGACGTCACTTCAAGTCAGCGCAAGGCGTGATCCGGGGGAAGAGCTTCCTGCCGCGCAGAAGGAATGGCGCTCCCTAGGGGAATCGAACCCCTCTTTCAAGGTTGAAAACCTTGCGTCCTAACCGATAGACGAAGGGAGCGCAGAGACACACTTTCCCGGCAAATCCGGGAAAGGAGGCGCTTATAATCCGGGTTCGCGGGGATTGCAAGGGCAGAAAGGCTTCCTGGTCGCATTTGCAGGACCAGAAAATTCAGGCCCAGGCGCCATCCTCAATCTGAAACTGGACGCCCTTGGCACCGCGCCAGTTGTCGAGCTTCAGTTTGCCCGCCAGATGAAGCGTACGCCCCTCTGAGCGCAGCAGGGCGTCGCCCAGGGGGGTCTCCACCACCCGAAAGGCAATAGCCTTCAGACGGGCCCCGTCGCCCCCTCCCAGGATCACTCTGATATGAGCCTCACCGACGACGTCCGCCTTGATAATTGAAGCATCGGCAAGAACGAAGAGCGGCTCGGAATGACCGGCACCGAAGGGGCCAGCGGATAGAATGGTCTCGGCAAGGTCACGCGAGGCCCCCTTCAGGGACAGTGCGCCATCAATTCTGAGGCCGCCATGCAGGCGGGCCGCTTCGACCTCTGCCTCGAGGGTCGTCTCGAACAAGGTCCGAAAAGCATCGATCTTCGAAGTCTCGATGGTCAGTCCGGCAGCCATTTTGTGACCGCCGCCGTTGAGCAGCAGCCCCTGGTCCATGGCGCTCGCGGTCACCGCGCCAATATCAACGCCGCTAATAGAGCGCCCCGAGCCTTTTGCGGTTCCATCCGGCAGTACCGCGATAACGAATACTGGGCGGCCAAATTTCTCCTTGAGGCGACTGGCGACAATGCCAATCACCCCCGGGTGCCAGCCCTTGCCTTCAACCACCAGTGCGGCTCTCGATCGCTCCTGCATCATGCGCTCTGCGACGAGCTGCGCCTGTCCGAGGACTTCAGCTTCAATATCGCGCCGCTCCTTGTTGAGCCTGTCGAGCTCGTAGGCGATCCCTGCAGCCTCGACCGGATCGTCGGTCGACAGGATTCGGGCGCCCAGATCAGACCGGCCAACGCGGCCGCCTGCGTTGATCCGCGGGCCAATCAGGAAGCCGGCATGATAGACGCCGGGCGCATCGTCCATGCGTGCGACATCGGCCAAAGCTGTAATCCCCGGATTTCCCCGCTTCGCCATGACCTTGAGGCCCTGCGTGACAAAGGCACGATTGAGCCCTTTCAGCGGAACAACATCACACACTGTGCCCAAAGCAACGATGTCGAGCCAGTTCATCAAATCGGGCGCGCTGCGGCCGTCAGCTTCAAACCAGCCGTCATCACGCAGCACTCTTTGAGCGGCGACACAGAGACAGAAGGCAACACCCACGGCCGCCAGAGTGCCGAGGCCGCTGTCGTCATCGAGGCGATTGGGATTGATCAGGGCGGCGGTTGGCGGAAGGTCCTGCGGCGCCTGATGATGGTCGACGACAATAACATCAAGATCGATTTCTCTGGCCCGCTCCAGTGGCGCAAACGACAGCGTCCCGCAATCCACCGTGATGACGAGACTGGCCCCGCCGTCTTTCAGTTTTTCCAGAGCCGGAACATTGGGACCATAGCCTTCTTTTTCCCGGTCGGGAATGTAGATTTCAAGCTCACGGCCAAGAGCGCGGGTAAATCTGGCAAGCAGCGCACTCGACGTTGCTCCGTCCACATCATAATCGCCAAAGACAGCAATCTTCTCATTACTAGTGATGGCATCCGCAAAGCGCCGCGCGGCCTTGTCCATGTCGGTTATTGTCGATGGATCAGGCATCAGACGGCGGAGGCTGGGATCAAGAAAGTCGTCGGCTTCCTCAAGGGTAACATTGCGCCCGGCAAGCACGCGCCCGACAATTTCCGGCACGCCAAGGCGCTGACTGAGCGTCAGGGCCAGGCGATCATCGCCAAGCCTCGGGCGCCACGGCTTTTGCAACAGAGACTGCGAGACATTCAGAAAAAAAGGGCCTGAATCGGTTGACTGGCCGGACAGCCTCGAAGTTGCCGCGTCAGCCATCTGAATTATCAACCTTTTGTATCGGCCCGGTGATCAGCCCGGATCCAGCGTACCGTGCCGCTGGAGGAACGCATGACAATTGTGTGTGTCGACACGCGCCCGTTGGCCCACTTTACGCCGTCGAGCATTGAGCCGTCGGTGACCCCCGTGGCGGCAAACATGACATCGCCTGACGCAAGCTCTTCGGTCGTGTATTTCCGGTTCAGGTCGGTAATCCCGATCCGTTCGGCGCGGCCGCGTTCATCATCATTGCGGAAAATCAGACGGGTTTCCATCTGACCACCAATGCAGCGCAGCGCCGCAGCGGCCAGAACCCCTTCGGGAGCCCCGCCCTGCCCCAGATAGATATCGATGCCAGTGGCACCATCTGTTGTGTGAATGATCCCGGCGACATCGCCATCGGTGATCAGGGCAACCCTCGCGCCTGCCATCCGCACCTTTTCGATGATTTCCATGTGGCGCGGGCGATCAAGGACGCAGGCCGTAATACGGCTGACATCGACGCCTTTGGCTTGCGCCAGTGCCTTGATATTGTCGGCAGGATCAGCATCAAGATCCACAAGGCCTTTATCGTAGCCGGCGCCAATGGCGATCTTGTCCATATAGACATCCGGAGCATTGAGGAGACTACCGCCCTCGGCAAGCGCCAGAACTGTCAGGGCGTTGGGCATGGCCTTTGCTGTGAGCGTCGTGCCTTCCAGAGGATCAAGGGCGATATCGACCTTGCGGCCGCCCTTGCCGACTTTCTCCCCGATGAAGAGCATCGGGGCCTCGTCGCGCTCCCCTTCACCGATGACAATGGTGCCATCGATGTCCAGAGCGTTGAGCTCGTTGCGCATGGCGTCGACGGCTGCCGCGTCAGCGGCTTTCTCGTCGCCGCAACCAATCAGTTTGGAGGATGCAACAGCGGCAACCTCGGTCACCCTTGCAAGTTCGAGGGTCAGGCTGCGATTAAGTGGACCCGTCATGGGGAATTCCCTTTTCAAATAAAACCGTTGATTCAACTATGTGCTTTGTAGCGCGTGTTTAGAAATTTTCAATGCGAATTAGGCGTGGCGGCTCCTGCATGGCCGAATGTTTACCCAATTGCTCCATCGCGTCCATCATGACCCCTTCCCGGGTCTCATGGGTGAGGATAACAATCGGGACCGGTTCGCCAGGGGCGCGGCTCCTCTGAATGATACTGTCGATGGAAACCTCCGCCTCGCCCAGAATGACCGTAATCCCCGCCATGACGCCTGGCTCGTCCAGCACCTGCAGACGCAAATAATAGGCACCTTCATGATCAGACATGGGCGAAGGGTTGGACGGTTTCAATGAATTGGCCGGTACAGAAAAGACCGGTTGGCGCAAACCCTTCGCAAGATCGATGATGTCAGCGGCCACAGCCGAGGCTGTTGGGCCGTCTCCGGCACCGCGGCCGACAAAATTGGCCTGGCCTACGGCGTCACCCTCGACAATCACTGCATTGAAAACCCCGCCGACACTGCCAATGACCGAGCTTTGCGGCACCAGGCAAGGGTGGACACGCTGCTCGATCCCATGGGTCGTTTGCTGCGCGACGCCAACCAGCTTGATCCGATAGCCAAATTCCCGGGCATAGGCGATATCACCGGCCTCGATGCGCTCGATCCCTTCGACTGAAACGGCGCCGAAATCCACCTCGGTCCCAAAGGCGAGGCTCGCCAGAAGGCTCAGTTTGTGAGCCGCATCAATACCGCCAATGTCAAACGCCGGGTCAGCCTCGGCATAGCCTTCTGCCTGGGCTTCGGCGAGGACATCTTTAAAACTGCGCCCGGTCTCTTCCATGGTCGACAGGATGTAGTTGCAAGTGCCGTTGAGAATGCCGTAGACGCGCTCGATCCGATTACCCGCCAGGCCTTCGCGCATCGCCTTGACGATCGGGATGCCGCCCGCCACAGCGGCTTCAAAGCCGATCGTGCAGCCATTGTCCTCGGCGAGCCTGGCTAGCGAGGTGCCGTGAAACGCCAGCATCGCCTTGTTAGCCGTCACCACGTCTCGTCGAGCCCCCAGAGCCGCCCTGGTGGCCTCAAGCGCTATGCCCTCAGTACCACCAATCAATTCAACAAATACATCCGCATCGGCCTTAACCGCCATTTCACCTGCATCGTCGAACCATTCATAGCCAGACAGATCGACACCGCGATCCTTGTTTTTGTCACGAGCGCAAACGGCGGTAATTCGAATATCAGCCCCGCTACGCGCCTTCAGAAGGTCGGCATTGTCAGTGATCAGCTTGATCAGGCCTGTTCCAACGGTGCCAAGACCGGCAATGGCAATCTTTAGTTCTTTACTCATTTTGCGGCGCCGCCTTTGCTTTCATAGTCCGCCAGGATCTGGTCGGCATTGGAAATGAACTTGCGCACATTGCGGGCAGCCTGACGAATGCGTTGTTCGTTTTCGACGAGAGCCACCCGGACAAAGCCCTCGCCGAACTCGCCAAAGCCGATACCCGGCGATACGGCAACTTCCGCATGAGTCAGCAAAAGCTTTGAAAACTCCATCGAGCCCAGTTTTGTAAACGGTTCGGGAACCGGGGCCCAGGCAAACATGGTGGCCTTCGGCGCCGGGATTTCCCAGCCTGAACGGGACATGACCTCGACAAGAACGTCGCGACGCTTCTTGTAGATCGCCCTGATATCCGCAATGACGCTGTCCGGGCCGTTGAGCGCCGTGGTG
>CBFDBJ010000072.1:0-18191 GCA_965603015.1 uncultured Alphaproteobacteria bacterium | reverse complement strand
TCAGGTAAGCCTTGTAGATGCTGCGATGCCGGGCATGTTGCCAGTGATCAATCAGTATTGTGTCGAACAAGCGGTCAAGACGGGCCTTGGTCTTGGAGCCAAGATCAATAGCGTTTCGGTTTTTGACCGAAAGAACTATTTTTATCCGGATTTGCCGCAAGGTTATCAGATTTCACAGTTCAAACAGCCCATTGTTGGGGAGGGTGAGGTCATTGTCGATCTGGTAGACGGAACTTCGGTCATTGTCGGCATTGAAAGGCTTCACCTGGAACAGGATGCGGGTAAATCCATTCATGATTTACATCCTACACAGTCCCTTGTTGACCTTAATCGCTCTGGTATTGCGTTGATGGAGATTGTTTCCAGGCCTGATTTGCGGTCTTCGGAACAAGCCGGGGCCTATATGCGCAAAGTAAGGACGATTGTGCGCTATTTGGGGACGTGCGACGGCAATATGGAACAAGGTTCGATGCGTGCAGACGTTAATGTTTCGGTTCGCAAGCCAGGTGATGAGCTTGGAACACGTTGCGAAATGAAAAATATCAACTCGGTTCGGTTCATCCAACAGTCCATTGAATACGAAGCGCGGCGACAAATCGAGATTATAGAAAATGGCGGCGTGATCGAACAACAAACACGTCTTTTTGATTCGAAAAATGGTGAAACACGTCCAATGCGGTCAAAAGAGGAAGCACATGACTATAGATATTTTCCTGACCCCGATCTTCTTCCACTGGCACTTGATGAGGCCTGGATCGACGATTTGAAGGCCAATTTGCCGGAGCTGCCGGATGAGAAAAAGGCGCGCTATATTTCTGATTTTGGGCTGTCACCCTATGATGCATCAGTGCTTGTTTCAGAGCGAGAACGGGCTGATTTTTTCGAGGCCGTTGCTCAGGGGAGAGACGCCAAGCTGTCCGCCAATTGGGTTACCGGGTCACTCTTCGCCGCCCTCAACAAAGAGGGTGTTTCGATCCAGGATAGCAAGGTTTCGGCCTCTGATCTTGGCGAACTTATTGATCTGATCAGTGATCAAACTATTTCGGGTAGAATCGCTAAAGACGTGTTCGAGCTTATGTTTCAGAGCGGTCGCCCCCCTGGAAAAATCGTCGAAGAACAGGGTTTGACGCAAGTAACAGACACGGGTGCCATCGAAGCGGAGATTGATAAAATCATTGCGGCGAACCCCGATAAGGTCGAGCAAGTCAAGGAAAAACCCAGGATGATGGGCTGGTTCGTGGGCCAGGTAATGCAGGCGACAGGCGGTAAGGCGAACCCCCAGGCTGTGAATGAAATTCTACAAAAAAAACTGGGAAGCTGAAGTCAGCGAAAAACAAAAACGCCCCCTCTTGCAGGGGGCGTTTTTTGATTCTGGCACCCTGTTCCATTTTCCGCGAAATGTATTTTTACGAACAAAAACAATTGACTTGGCTGAGTCGTGTTTAACAGAAATTTGACAGATTGAGAATAATACGTCCAAATACGTAACGTTATTCCTTCCAACAAACATAGTGAGGGTCAAAATGGCTCGTACAACGACTAAACGTAAGACAGCGGCAAAGAAGACAGCGAAGAAAAAAGCTGTAAAGAAGGTCGCGAAGAAGAAACCTGCAGCCAAGAAGAAGGCCGCGAAGAAAAAGCCAGCAGCCAAGAAAAAAGTAGCCAAGAAGAAGGTTGCCAAGAAGAAGGTTGCTAAAAAGGCAGCGAAGAAAAAAGTAGCCAAGAAAAAGACGGCTAAAAAGGCAGCCAAGAAAAAGACCGCCAAGAAAAAAGTAGCCAAGAAGAAGACTGCGAAGAAAAAGGCTCCGGCGAAGAAAAAGACCGCTAAAAAAGCCACCAAGAAAAAAGCAGCCAAGAAAAAGGTTGTAAAGAAGAAGGCCGCCAAGAAGAAGGTAGCCAAGAAGAAAACCGCGAAAAAGGCGGCAAAACGTAAGGCTCCGGCCAAAAAAAAAGCTAAGCGCTAGCGCTGGCGAAGGGCCAATAGAGCTTTATTATTGGCCGACACCGAATGGATGGAAGATCACGCTCATGCTTGAAGAGTGTGGTCTTCCATACGTCGTTAAATACGTGAATATCGGGCAGGGCGATCAGTTCAAACCCGGTTTCCTGAAAATCGCCCCCAACAATCGAATGCCGGCCATCATTGATCCCGATGGTCCCGACGGAAATCCGATTTCGGTGTTTGAGTCAGGTGCCATTCTTCAATATCTCGGTCAAAAGACCGGAAAATTCTACCCAAAAAACCTGCGCGAGCGCGTGAATGTCGATGAATGGTTATTCTGGCAGATGGCCAATCTTGGCCCCAATGCGGGTCAGGCCAATCATTTTCGCAATTATGCGAGAGGCAAGAGCCATTACGCCGCCACACGGTTCACCAATGAGATCAATCGCCTCTACGGGGTGATGAACAAGCAGCTCAGAGGCAAGGAGTATCTCTGCGGTGCATATTCCGTTGCGGATATGGCGTGTTGGCCATGGGTTCTTCCCTACAAGATGCAAGGCCAGGATATGAAGAACTTTCCTCACCTCTACAAATGGTTCAAGAGGATGGGGGAGCGCCCGGCCCTGCAACGTGCACTGGCCGTTGGAGCGGACCTCAGAAATCGCCCGCAGAGTAAGGCAGAACAGGTGCGGTCCCGAAAAATCCTGTTTGGTCAACGTGCCAGGTAGGGGGACTTTCGAGGTCAGGCGAGGAAAGTCCGGTCAATTTGCAGATTTTCGCCCCGGCTCTTGATGGCAGGCGAAAGAAAAATGCAAACAGAGCGCATTTTTTTTGATCAAATCGAGATCGTATAGAAAGGTTTTGTTTACCAAGCTAAACACAAATTGGAAAATCCGAGGTGTTGCTGGACCAGCAGTTGATACAACATCCCGCAATCCGGCGATTTTCGCGCTCCTCGGTGCCCTCGGGGGAAGTGAGTGTCTTTGTAGCTATTAACAAATCGAAATTTTCATCGTTAACCCAAAATTCACCCCGATCTTGCGAACATCACCCCACTGAAGAGATCAAAATCGATTGTCAGGTGTCGGACCGCCAGCAAAATGCGGGGACGGACGGTGCGGTAAAAGAGGAGGGAATTATGGCGTTATTGGATCTTTCGACGGAACAGGCTTTGGAGCGGGCGGATACCGAGCAAACGGGCGAAGCGCTCTACGATTTGGGTATCCTGTTTTCAACAGGTCAAGGCGTTGATATGGACTACATAGAGGCCCATAAGTGGTTTAATCTGGCGGCGCTGCGCGGTGTTGTTGAGGCGCGGGACTGGCGTGCAGAGATCGCTCGCGAAATGTCCATGGATCAGATCGCCGAAGCCCAGCGTCAAGCTCGCGAATGGCTTGCCGGGCACTAACCGGCTTCGGTATAGTCTCTATTGCAAAGTGAAAAAGAATAAGGCCCGTCGAATATCGAGGGGCCTTCTTTGATTCTGAATAGCTGAAGTGTTTTGATATTCCTAGTGCGTCATCGCGTAAATGATGACACCGGCCCCCACAACAGGCGGTAGAACACGCCAGGCATGCTGCAGGCCTCTGCGAAAAATCTTTTTCAGGGGGCGGCGGTTATCATTGGCTGCGGACACCTTCGGGCGCGCTGTATGATCGCCAAGGGAGGCCGGAAAGGGCATGCCTGTGCCGTTCTCAACGATCATTGGTCTGGTTTTCGGCTGGCGCATTGGATTTATCCCCGTTAGGGGAAAATCTTACGCTGATATCGCACGCTTGTCGATTACGTAAAATCGCCCAGGTGATCGATAGGTTGCCAGATTTCAGGTTAACGGCAGTCAAGGCCTATCGTTTGTCGATCGAGACGTAATCCCGTGGCGGTTCGCCGGTATAGAGCTGACGCGGACGACCAATTTTTTGATGTGGATCCTCGATCATTTCGCGCCACTGGGCGATCCAGCCGACGGTCCTTGCGACCGCGAAGAGCACAGTGAACATGGATGTCGGGAACCCCATGGCCTTCAGGGTAATTCCGGAATAAAAATCAATGTTCGGGAAGAGCTTCTTCTCGGCAAAATAATCATCTTCCAGGGCAATACGCTCCAACTCGATGGCGACCTGAAGAAGCGGATCGTTCTTCACGCCGACTTCCTCCAGAACCTCGTGACACGAGGCCTGCATCACACGGGCCCGCGGATCGTAGTTTTTGTAGACCCGGTGGCCGAAACCCATCAAGCGGAACGGGTCGTCCTTGTCTTTGGCTTTGGCAATATATTCCGGGATCCGGTCGACAGAACCGATTTCAGCCAGCATCGAAAGAGCCGCTTCATTGGCGCCGCCATGAGCCGGGCCCCACAGACAGGCAATGCCCGCAGCAATACAGGCGAACGGGTTAGCCCCTGATGAGCCTGCAAGACGCACTGTGGACGTCGATGCATTTTGTTCGTGGTCTGCATGCAGGATAAAGATCTTGTCCATGGCGTGGGAGAGGGCCGGGCGGTTAACCCAATTCTCTGCCGGGACGGCGAAACACATACGCAGGAAGTTGTCAGCATAGCGCAGATCATTGCGCGGATAGATGAAGGGCTGTCCGGTATGATATTTGAACGCCATGGCTGCGATCGTCGGCATTTTTGCGATCATGCGGTAGCAGGCGATCTTGCGCTGGTGTTCGTCGGTGATATCGGTGGAGTCGTGATAGAACGCAGACAGGGCGCCCACTACACCGCACATAATGGCCATCGGGTGAGCATCACGGCGGAAGCCCTTGAAAAAGTTGTAGAGCTGCTCATGCACCATGGTGTGCATGGTAATGTCGTATTCGAATTCCAGCATTTCACTCTTGTTTGGCAACTCGCCAAACAGGAGAAGATAGCAAGTTTCCGTGAAGCTGCCGTGTTCAGTGAGCTCTTCGATCGTATACCCGCGGTGGAGCAGAGTTCCTTCATTACCGTCGATAAATGTAATTGAGGACTCACAACTGGCTGTGGAAGTGAAACCGGGATCGTAGGTGAACTTGCCGGTTTCGGCATAGAGTTTGCGGACGTCAATGACATCCGGTCCCATTGTTCCAGACATGACTGGAAGATCGATCATGGCGCCGCTATCGGCGAGTTGATCGGTTCCGGTCGGCTTTGCTCGAGATTTGCTGGGGCTCATGTCGCGTTCCTTTTTTTATATTTTTGGAAAACCGCCGGCCGCAGATTGGGATCGCGCCAGCGTCGGGATTTCTAAATGTATTATACCCTGTTCGTTCGGGTAGAGCGAGGATTTGTGCGGGTTTTTTCAGGGCAAATCCGCGCACTTGCCGACATATAGGTTGCCAAAGCCTGGCAGACCCCGAATTTACGTCAATTGGTCCGAAATCCGCCCCAGGACTTCGTCTTTTCCCAGGGCAGTAAGGACCTCATAGATGCCCGGCGCATTTGATGTGCCGGTGAGAGCCGCTCGTAGCGGTTGAGCGACTTTGCCAAAGCCGACCTTATTTTCCTCGGCAAAGCTGCGCAGGACCGGGTCAAAGGCATCGTGTTCCCAGGTTTCCATGGCCTCGAGGCGCGGTTTGAGCGCCGCGAGCAAATCCCGCGCGCCGTCTTTCGCCAGCGGCTTGCCTGCTTTTTCTTCAATCTCAATCGGGCGATCGGCAAGAAGAAACCCAATAGATTCAACAAGGTCTGGAAGAAGCTTTGCGCGATCCTTGAGTGATGGCATCAAGGTCTCAATGCGAGTTCTTTGAACATCGGTGAGGTCGCGACCGATATTGGCAACGACCCAGTCAACGAGATCAGCGTCGTCCTTTGCCTTGATATAATGAGCATTAATGCTTTCCATTTTTGCAAGATCAAGCTGCGCCGCACCCTTGTTAAGACCAGCCAGCTCAAACCACTCAGTCGCCTGTTTGATAGAGATGATTTCGTCATCGCCGTGCGACCAGCCGAGGCGCAGCAGATAGTTGATCAGCGCCTCCGGCAAATAACCCATGGCGCGATAATCCTCTGCCCCGAGATCGCCGTGCCGTTTGGACAGTTTTTTGCCGTCGGACCCGTGGATCAGTGGCACGTGCGCCATCACAGGGATGTCCCAATCCAGAGCATTAAACAGCTGGATCTGGCGTGCTGCATTGTTGAGGTGGTCATCACCGCGGATGATGTGCGTGATCCCCATGTCGTGGTCATCGACAACAACGGACAGCATGTAGGTCGGCGTTCCGTCGCTGCGCAGCAGAACCATGTCATCAAGGTCCTTGTTGGCAAATTTGACGTCGCCTTGTACCTGGTCATGGACAATGGTTTCACCCTCGGCTGGCGCCTTGAGACGGATGGCCGGTGCGATGCCCTGCGGTGCCTCGGATGGATCGCGGTCACGCCATCTGCCGTCATAGCGGGGGCTTTGTCCGTTTGCGCGGGCCTGTTCACGCATTTGAGTGAGTTCGTCCGGAGACGCGTAGCAGCGGTAGGCGTTTCCTTCGGCCAGCAGTTGATCGACAACTTCGCGGTGGCGGTCGGCGCGGGCAAACTGCGAGATGGCGTCGCCGTCCCAGTCTATTCCCAGCCATGAAAGTCCATCAAGCAAGGCATCGACGGCTTCTTCCGTAGAACGCGCGCGATCGGTATCCTCAATGCGCAGCAAAAATGTCCCGCCATGGTGCCGGGCAAAAAGCCAGTTAAACAGGGCTGTGCGCGCGCCGCCGATATGCAGGAAGCCGGTGGGCGACGGGGCGAAGCGGGTTACGACCTTCGATTGTTGTGTCATACGTGTATCCAGGTGTAGGCTACTATTGGCCGCAATCAGCGGTTTTGGGAGGGAGTGGGTAACAAGGGCCGTTTGGCGCCCTGAACTTGTCTTTCCCCGTGTTCAGCCGGAGTTCTATCACAAAGATGCGTGGCAATGGTATCGCCATTATGACCGGTCTTTTGCGCAAGCTCGCGGTCCAGCAATTCCGCGCCAGGCGGCTGGGTTGGTCTGTTCTGGATCACCTCGGGCGCGAGAGGGATCGCTGGGCTCTGTGGGTGCCGGTCCTCATGGGGATTGGTATCGGTCTGTATTTTTCTCTCAAGGTGGAGCCACCTTTGCTTGCCGCGCTGGTTGGACCCGTGGTGATTGCCGCGCTACTGGCTTTGCTGTGGCGGTTGAAGGTTGGCGGCGGGTATATGGCTCTTGGGCTTCAGGCAGTGCTTTGTCTCAGCGTCGGATTTGCAGCGGCAAAGATCCGCACCGAGCGTATCGATGCGCCGGTTCTGGAGCGTGAGATTCGCAATGCAACAGTTGAAGGTCGCATCACAGGCCTGCGACCGGGCAGCGACGGGTTCCCGCGGGTCATTATCAAGCCGTCGAGTATTTCGAGGCTGCCCGCTGACAAGTTGCCAAGCGGTTTGCGGCTGTCCTACCGCGGCGACCGTGCTCTACTTATGCCGGGAATGACGGTCAGGTTTCGCGCTACGATGATGCCGCCGCCGGGACCGGTCATGCCGCACGGATTTGATTTTGCCCGCCAGTCGTTTTTCAATGGTCTCGGCGGTGTTGGTTATATCGTCAGCAAACTCGAAGAAGTGCCCGGTGGCGATGGCGCCAGATCTCTGGTCGATCAGCTGTCTGTCAGAGTTGTAAATTTCAGGGCGCGCCTGGCACAACGCATAAGGCTCGCGCTTCCAGGTGAGCAGGGCGCGATTGCCGCGGCGCTTGTTACCGGAGATCGGAGCGGTATTCCGCCGGACAAGGTCCAGGCGCTGCGAGATTCAGGTCTTGCCCATTTGCTGGCGATCTCGGGTCTTCACATGGGGATGGCCGGGTTTGCAATCTTTGGTCTGGTGCGAGCACTCCTTGCGGCGATCCCTTTTGTTGCACTCAGATATCCAATCCGGAAATGGGCTGCTGCTGCCGGGCTTATTGGCGCATCGACCTATCTTGTCATCTCCGGCGCACCCATATCGGCCCAGCGCGCCTTTATCATGTTGTCGCTGGTCTTTGTTGCCATACTGTTTGACCGACAGGCCTTCACTTTGCGCATGGTAGCTCTTGCCGCCATTTTCATTCTTCTGCTTCAGCCAGAGAGCCTGATGGAAGCCGGTTTTCAGATGTCGTTCGCGGCCAGTACGGTTCTCGTCTCCGCCTATGAAGCCAAACGCCAATGGACGAGAAGGGGGGCAAGGGGACGGCCGAAGCGGGGAAGTTTTGTTATGGGCGCAGGCGAGCCTCTCAACCTGACGCACTGGTTCGGAACGAAGTTTACGCGTTATGTCGGCGGCATACTTCTCACCACTCTACTTTGTGACTTCGCGATCGCTCCTTTTGCGGGCTATCACTTCAATCGGTTTGCCAACTACAGCCTTGTTTCCAACCTTCTTGCAGTTCCCTTTATGGGGACCCTTGTGATGCCCCCGGCTGTTCTGGCTCTTGTTCTCATGCCGCTGGGTCTCGAAGCCTGGCCACTTCGCATCATGGGGATTGGTATTGATCAAATTCTTTGGGTTGCCACCGGTGTCGCTGAACGTAGCCATTCGGTAACGTCGGTTCCGGCCTGGCCGCCGCTGGCTTTGCTTCTCGTCGTCATGGGGGGATTGTGGCTGCTCTTGTGGTCGAAGCGCTGGCGGCTTGGCGGTGTGGCCGGTATCGCTGCCGGGCTCTTCATTGCGATGATGGCAGAGCAGCCAGACCTTCTCATTGGCCGCGATGGCAAGAACATTGCGGTCAACACCGGCGGCGAAGACCTCGACATCATGAAGGACGGACGCAAAACCTATGCGACCGATACATGGCGTCGTCGTTTCGGCGCAAGAGCAGCAGCAGATGAGCGGGTGGCGTCCTTCAACTGCGACAGGCTCGGCTGTGTCTATCACCTCGCCGACGGGCGCACCCTTGTTCATGTCAGCGATAGCCGCGCCTTCTTCGAAGACTGCCGCATCGCCGATATTCTTGTGACCAATCTCTATGTGCCAAAGACCTGCATTGGCCCCGCTCTCATCATCGACAAATGGGACATCAGGGACGGCGGCGCTCATGCGATCCGTTTTCTGGACAAGGGGTATTCTGTTGTTACCAGTCAGGCGGTGAGGGGTAACAGGCCGTGGTCGCGGGGGAGTTGACTTTATTCGATATCGGAGCGAGCTCCTGTCGTCTTTCATTCGATCCAGATGTCATCCGCAATTAAACGGGTTTCACAGCCCCGGCCGCCTCACGCTCATTGGCAAGTTGTGCCAGGGTGCGTGGGAGGATTGCCTGATGGCTGAGTTTTCCGTGACCTGACTATCGCGGAGAGTGCAGGCTGGCGCAGATTCCCTCGAGAAAGGCGTCGCTTCAATCAGTATCAGACGATTTTCACCTTTCCGCAGCAAATTGTGTTAGTGTTACACCATGCTGCGATGGGAGAGAGACTTCTACTGAATGTCGGATGAGGCGTGCCTATGGTCGTCTGCCCCAATACAAAACCCGGCTGACTAATTTTTCTTTGACCTGTTTGCGATTGAAAGCAAGCGGTCAAGGCCGTTTGCTTTGCGAACAAAGGAACCGCCCGACAGAGGGTGCGAAGGTCCGCCCGGTTGCCTTCTGCAATCTTTTTGATCTCGTGTTTCTTCAGAACAGTAAGGAAACTGACTTGTTATATTCCGCGAGAATGAGTGCAGAGGAAAAATCTGCAGCCACTTTGAAGGCCGCCAAACTGGCCAGAAAAGAAAGAGATTTGGAGCAAAGGGAGAGGATGGAGCACATCGCCAAGCTTCGGACCTTGCGTTTTATCAAAGAGGCAGCCGACAAAAGAAACATGATTGAGGAGAAGGCCGCGAAGGCCAGTAAGAGCAAAAAGAAACCAGGTTGACGTGGCTGGGTATCAGCAAGCGGCCAGGAACCTGAAACAAGGGATAGGAAATGAATCAGTTGAAACTCGGGGTCATTGGGACCTCGAGGAAAAAGAACGAAAAACGTGTCCCTGTTCATCCAGAGCATCTCGCTCGTTTGCCGGAAAGTGTTCGCCAACAGTTGATTTTTGAAGAAGGCTATGGCGCACCCTTTAACTGGTCGGACTCTGATATTGCCGCGCAGAGCGGCGGCACAGCGACGCGCCATGAGATCCTGGCTGACGTCGGTTCAGTGATCATTGCAAAGCCGATGCAGTCCGACCTTCAGGAGATGCGTGAAGGCGGCATTCTCTGGGGGTATCCGCATTGCGCGCAACAGCGGGAAATCACGCAAACAGCCATTGATCGCAAGCTTACACTCATTGCTTTTGAGGATATGTTTGTATGGGGCCCCGGCGGCCAGATTGGACGCCATACATTCTACAAAAATAACGAACTCGCCGGCTATTGCGCTGTGCTGGATGCTTTGCGTCTGCGCGGAATAGATGGCCATTACGGAAATCAACGCAAGACAGTTATCTTCGGGTTTGGTGCGGTCAGTCGCGGGGCAATCTATGCGCTCAAGGCACATGGATTCCGCGACATCACGATCTGCATTCAGCGTCCCGATCATGAGGTTCGTGAAGAGGTGCTCGATTGCCACTATGTCCGCCTTCGAAGCGGTGAGGGGAAAGAGCCGCGCATGATCGTCGTCGAGCACGATGGAACCGAGAGTCCTCTTTCCAAACTCATGGCTGACTCAGAACTGATTGTAAACGGAACCTATCAGGATACGACACAACCCCTTCTGTTTGTCGCGGAAGACGAAGTGTCCTGCCTGAAGCCCGGCGCATTGATTATCGATGTCAGCTGCGATGAGGGTATGGGGTTCTCCTTTGCCAGACCAACTACATTTGACGACCCCATGTTCAAGGTGGGGGCGGCTGACTACTACGGCGTGGACCATACGCCGAGTTATCTTTGGGAGAGCGCGTCTCGGTCAATTTCCGCTGCGCTTGTTGTTCATATTCCAACCGTCGTGGCCGGTCGTGGACAGTGGCAGGAAAGCGAGACTATCCGACAGGCGATTAATATTGATGGCGGCGTCATTCAAAAGCCGGAAATCCTGGCGTTTCAGGAACGAGAAGCCGCCTATCCGCACACCGGACTTAACCGGGCGTAAGGCAGACATTCGCCCTTTTCGCGGTCTGCTATCATTGCACGGGAAGTGCTCAGGCTCGCCACCATTTCCACAAATCAAGTTCGCCGCTTTGACCGCTGCGCCTTTCACCGCCGGGCCCCGGACCGGTTCATGATCCTGGCGTGGGTCCGAGGGGACGAGGCGCGAGGGGCCTGGCTTGACAGGAGTGTTGTCTACCTGCAGCCAAATCCCTAGCATTCAAAAAAAGGAATCGCGATCTGCTGGTTCCAACCTTGAAAGGCGGCTGCATGAGTATTTGGTCACAGGCGAAAGATATGGCGCGGCAGACGCCTGCTGAGCGTAATCGATATGTGGATTTCCTGCGGGCGGTGTCGATCCTTGTGGTGATTACCGGGCACTGGCTGATTGCGGCGCCTCATATATCTGATGGTTCGGTCGCCTTTGAAGATCTCATTGCCCTGGAGCCGGGCGTTCAATGGCTGACCTGGCTCTTCCAGGTGATGCCGATCTTCTTCATTGTCGGCGGCTATTCCAACGCGGTGTCGCTGGAAAGCGCCAAACGAAAACACCAGGGCTACGCCGACTGGCTGGTAACGCGCCTCAATCGCCTGATCACCCCCTTGCTCGTAGTTGTTGCGCTATGGGGCCTTATCGCATTGGCGCTCAATCTCGGCGGCGTTGACCCGGAGATCATCGCCATCGCCTCCAGGGCGGCGCTGATCCCGACCTGGTTCCTGGCCATCTACATTATGGTCGTCGTGCTCGCGCCAGCCACCTACCGCCTGTGGGAGCGATGGGGCTTTGCCTCGTTCTGGGCCTTTGCCGGGGCAGGGACGCTGGTCGATGTGCTCTTCTTTGTCGGCGACATAAAATGGACCGGCTGGAGCAACTACTTCTGGGTCTGGCTCGCGGTTCATCATCTGGGCTATGCGTGGCGAGATGGTCGGCTTGGCGCGCCTTCGCGGCTGGGGCTCTATGCAATCCTGGGCGGCGGCGCGATGGCGGTCCTGATCCTTGTCGGGCCTTATCCGGTTGCCATGGTTGGTTCGCCGGACGAAGCGGTCAGCAATACCTTGCCGCCGAAAATCACCCTGCTGCTGCTTGGCATTACCCAGTTCAGCCTGCTGCTCCTCGCCGAAAAACCCATGCGCCGCGTTCTGGAAAAGACCGGCGTCTGGGCTGCAACCGTCCTGATCAATTCGATGATCATGACGGTTTATCTGTGGCACATGACCATCATGATCCTGTTTGTCGGTCTCTCGCTGCTGGCCGGTGGCCTGGGTCTTGATGTTGAGCCGGGTAGCGGTGCTTGGTGGTCCCTGCGCCCCCTATGGCTCATATGTCTTTATGCGGTGCTTCTTCCCCTGGCAATCCCGCTCGCCACGCTTGAGCGGCGCACGCTTCCCAAAGGCGCAAAAACGCCCGCTGCCCCGCGGCTCGTTATCGGCGCGCTGTTCACCTGCCTCGGCGTTTCCCTCATCGCCCTGTTTGGCTTCGGCGGTGCACCGGTGGAAGGACTTGGCGTCGGTTCCTTCGTCATGATCATCGTCGGCGCCTGGGCGTGCGGGTTGTTTGTGCGCGGGAAGTGACGGGGGGAGGAGGAAAGATGTGAGCACGTGCTCGTGCTTGTGGCTGGATGGAAAGGGCAACTGGCTCGGTATGCCTTGATAGCGGGACGGTATTTGCAGCAAGAGGAAGGCGTCACAAGAGCTTCCTGGGACTGGCACTTGGTAGAAGAAACGCCGTTTCACGATCAAAGTCCGGGCTGGTCAAACCTGCACGTCGACCAAGTCAATAAGGTTCTTACAAATGTCACCGTGCTAGCGCAGTTCTATACGATCATAAATACTTGTATCTGCGGACTCCGAAAAGTCACAATTAGATACATACAGTGCGTATGGAAACATGGATGTTGCAACCAAAAAGGACCATCCGTCGTCACTCCTAATTTCTACGCCTGCATGAAGTGTTGCTTGATTGATAGCAGTATCCGGAATATCGGATAACTTCCCTTCATACTGCGTTGTTGAGCCCCTGGGTTCTCCAAGCATCTGAAGTTTTTCTGTCGGACTTGAAGGAACTTCCCACTCAGATTTTTGCAAAATGGAAATTTCGTAATGCGGATCTTCAATTTGGTGCTCAATAACTTGCATGGGCTCAGTGCTTGTTGATTTTTCAGCTACAGTAATCGGAAAGATTTCAAATCGAGGAGCGAGATCGATTCCTTTAGCCCCAATTGTAACCGTCTTGTTGCTCTCTAGTACGAATGATACGATCGAGGGATATAGTCCAGACCTGTAAATCAGAATCCGCGAGAAACCCGTCTTCAGGCTCAATAGAAGTGTTTTTTCTGTCGCGCTCAATTCAAATATCATGCGAATTTCACTGGCCCTTCATAGTCTCCAGCATTGCCATCATCTTCTCATGCATGATGTTGACCGCCTGAAGAGGGCGGATCATCACTTTGAATTCGGTGATCTTGCCCTGGTCGTTGAAGGTCATGATGTCGACGCCGTTGATATATTTGCCGTCAATTTTCGATTCAAACTCGAGCACGATGTTGTTATCGCTAATGACTTCCTTGATATATCCGAACTCTGAGTCCTTTGAGCCCGGAGCCTTGTCCTTGTTGCCTTCGCTAAAAGTATTTCCTGCCGCGCCCAGATACATCTTGGTCAAGGCTTTGCCTTTTTGCGGAGTAAAGACAATAGGGGAGTAGAAAACGCAGTCGTCATCGAGGAGCGCATCCAGACCGCCGGGGAATTCACCCTTGAGGTGGAGGTGCCAGTTTTTCAGGTTTTGTTCACTCATCGGGTTTTCCCTTTATCGCTTCTTTTGTCAGACTCAAATTGTATGTCAGGCAAACCTAGTCCGCCGCTTTGACGGCAACGCCCTTCACTGCTGATCCCCAGACCAGTTCGTGGCCTTCACGCGGGTCCGAAGGAACAAGCCGCGAGAGGCTGAGGGAGATGAGGGCCATTGCCGCGCCAATCCAGAAGACGGCGGCGTTATTCTGGATCCAGACGATGCCGAGTAGCACCGGCAGGCACACGGCGGCAATGTGGTTGATCGAGAAGGCGACGCCGGCGGTTGGCGCAATGTCGGCCGGGTCGGCGATCTTCTGGAAATAGGTTTTGATCGCCAGTGCCATGGCGAAGAGGGCGTGATCGAGGAAGAAGAGGCTTGCTGCCGCGAAGCCGATGATCGGGAGGCCGAGGAGGGTTTCGGTTCCGACTGGCTGACTGGCGACGATGCCATAGGCCGAGAAAATTATGATCAGGCCGATATACTCAAAGGTTAGCGATTTGCGCTCGCCGTATTTGTGGATCATCCGGCCAATGTAGGGGGCAAGAAACATATTGAGGAGATGGTTGCACAGATAAAGGCAGGTCATCGCCAGGATCGGGAAGCTGAAGCGCTCGACCATCATGAAACCGGCAAAGACTACAAAGATCTGACGCCGCGCGCCGCTCATGAAGGTGAGGGCATAGTAGAGCCAGTAGCGTTTGCGGAGGATCAGCTCCTTCTTCTGCTCGACCTTTTGTTCATAGATCGGAAAGTAGAGGGCGGCGTAGACGGCGATGGCGATGGTGAGCGAGCCGCCGATCAAATAGATATATTTGTAGTCGAGCCCGAACACCGTGTTGGTCAGCAGGATAATTCCGTAGGCCGCAAGGCTCGCGAATGAGCCGGCGGCAATAATTTTGCCGATGGTTTGCGGTGCGCGGTCCTTCGGGATCCATTGCAGCTGCAGCGACTGGGTTCCGGTCTCATAGTAGTGAAACCCGACGGACATCAGGATGGTGGTGGCATAGAGCCCCCAGACCGACGGAAAGAAGCCGGTGAGCGCCACGCCAAACCCGGCAAGCCCAAGCGACAGAACCGTAAACTTTTGCTCGCGAATGAAGATTGTGATGAAGACAAACAGGAAAGTCAGGAAGCCCGGGATTTCGCGCAGGCTTTGCAGCGTGCCGATTTCAATACCGGTGAAATTGGCTTTCTCAATGGCGAAATTATCCAGCATGGTTCGCCAGATCGAGAAGGTCAGCGGCATGGCGATGGCCATGATCACAAGCATGGTGATCTGGTTCCGGCTTTCTGTTTCAGTTCCGCCGGTGATCCAGTGCGTCAATCGCGTGAGCATAAGTCTTCCTCCTCACCCTGAGGGATTGCGAAGCAATCGTCTCGAAGGGGCGAGGCCCTGTTGTTTCCGCCATGCCTCCTTCGAGATGGATGCTGCGCATCCTCCTCAGGATGAGGGCGGAGTGTGGTTCGTTACCTGTTGAGCTCTCGCATGGCGCCATCGATGCCCTCAAGCGTGAGCGGGAACATGCGATCAGACATGATCTGATTGATGATCTCGATGGAGGGCGTGTATTCCCAGTGTTTCTCCGGCACGGGGTTGAGCCAGATCGCACTTTCATAGATGTCGGTCACACGTTGCAGCCAGAGCGCCCCGGCTTCCTCGTTCCAGTGCTCGACGCTGCCACCGGGATAGGTGATTTCGTACGGGCTCATGGTCCCATCGCCGACAAAGATCACCTTGTAGTCATGGCCGTATTTGTGCAGCACATCCCAGGTCGACATGACCTCGTTGTGGCGGCGTTTGTTGTCTTTCCAGACGCCTTCATAGAGGCAGTTGTGGAAATAGAAATATTCCATGTGCTTGAACTCGCCGCGGGCGGCGGAAAAAAGTTCCTCGCAGGTGCGAATGTGGGCATCCATGGAGCCGCCAATGTCAAAGAAGATCAGGACCTTGATCTTGTTATGACGCTCGGCAATCATTTTGATGTCGAGGTAGCCCTGGTGCGCGGTTGAGCGGATCGTATCGGGCAGATCAAGCTCGGTCTGCGCGCCTTCGCGGGCAAATTTTCTGAGCCGACGCAATGCGACCTTGATGTTGCGTGTGCCCAGTTCGACGGAGTCATCGAGGTTCTTGTATTCGCGCTTGTCCCAGACCTTGACGGCCTTGCCATGGCGGCCCTTTTCCTGACCGATGCGCACGCCTTCAGGATTGTAGCCATAGGCGCCAAAGGGCGAGGTGCCGCCGGTGCCGATCATCTTGTTGCCGCCCTCGTGGCGCTTTTCCTGTTCCTCAAGGCGCTGCTTCAGGGTTTCCATGAGCTTTTCCCAGCCGCCCAGGGACTCGATCATTTTCTTTTCTTCCTCGGTGAGGAATTTTTCCGACAGGGCCTTGAGCCATTCTTCGGGGATCTGGGCGGTCAGGACTTCGTCGAGGGCCTCCATGCCCTTGAAGACATGACCGAAGACCTGGTCGAACTTGTCGAGATTGCGCTCGTCCTTTACCAGGGCGGTGCGTGCGAGGTAGTAGAAGTCATCGAAAGAGTATTCCGGGATGTTCTTTTCGACACCCTCAAGGAGCACAAGATACTCTTTCAGCGTTACCGGAACTTTCGCCGCTCTCAATTCCATAAAGAGGTTCTGGAACATCTTGTACTCCTGTTAGCAGGTGTCGTGCAGGGCCTAGGTGTTGCGTTCTCTGCGCGCGAGGAAGGCGAGGCGTTCGAAGAGGTGAACATCCTGTTCGTTCTTCAGCAGCGCGCCATGCAGCGGCGGGATCAGCTTGTTTGGATCGCGTTCACGCAAGACCTTTTCATCGATGTCTTCTGACATGAGCAGCTTCAGCCAGTCGAGCAATTCGGACGTCGATGGCTTCTTCTTGAGACCCGGAACATCGCGCACTTCAAAGAAGACATTGAGCGCCTCGGCGACCAGCTTCTGTTTGATGCCAGGATAGTGGACATCGACGATCTGCTGCATGGTCTCTGCATCGGGGAAGTTGATGTAATGGAAGAAGCAACGGCGCAGGAACGCGTCAGGCAATTCCTTTTCGTTGTTCGAGGTGATCATCACGATCGGGCGCTGTGCTGCCTTGATCTGCTCACCGGTCTCATAGACGAAGAATTCCATGCGGTCGAGTTCGAGCAGGAGGTCATTGGGAAACTCAATGTCGGCTTTGTCGATTTCATCAATCAGGAGGATCGGGCGCTTTTCAGATGTGAAAGCCTCCCACATCTTGCCTTTCCGGATGTAATTCGAGATGTCCTGCACCTTTTCGTCGCCGAGCTGTGAGTCTCTGAGGCGTGATACCGCGTCATACTCATAGAGGCCCTGCTGCGCCTTGGTGGTGGATTTGACATGCCACTCAATGAGCGGAACATCCAGAGCATCCGCAACTTCCTGCGCCAGAACGGTTTTACCGGTTCCAGGCTCTCCCTTGATCAGGAGCGGGCGCTCCAGCGTGATTGCCGCGTTAACAGCGACCCGAAGGTCCTCGGTCGCGACATATTGTTTTGTGCCTTCAAACTTCATCGAACCCTCTTTCCTGGAGTTTTCATTTCGAATTGTGAAAATTTGTCAGTTGAAACTAAGGGGCAGGGCGAAGCGGCGCAAGACCCTTTGAAAAAATATGCTAACTGATTGATAAAGCGCACACTTCTGGCAGTCTGTAGAGGCTCCAGAGTACCCGGAATGCGGGGGCATCTGCCGCGACCTTGACATTCAGAATCTGCCGGACTACCGGTCATGGCGATGGCAAAGAACCAATCCCCAGAAAAAAACGTCGCTCATGTCCGCACCTGACGGTATCGAGACCTGGGGCTGGACCCCGGAATGGGCCGAAAAACTGGCCGATGTTCGGCGTGTCGGTGGTCACGAGACCCTGATGCCAGCCCGCATTGTGCGCCAGGAACGCGATCAATTCTTCATGACCAGTGACACGGGGCCTCACGCCGGCATTGTTTCCGGCAGTTTCATAAAGGCTAACGGGCGTCCGGTTACCGGCGACTGGGTTACTTTTGGCCCGATCGAAAACGATGCCAAAATGTTGATCCAGGATATTCTGCCGCGCAAGAGCGAGCTGGCGCGGCAGGGTGCGGGCGAGAAGACCGTCAAGCAAGTTATCGCTTCGAACATAGACTGGGTCTTCATTGTCATGGCCTTCGACAATGACTTCAACCTGCGCCGTCTTGAACGCTATTTGCGGCTCGTTTCGGCGAGGAATGTGGAGGCGGTGGTTGTTCTCAACAAGCTGGATCAGATTGATGACCCGGCAGAGCAGATTGCCGAGGTCAAGAGCGTCGCCGGCGACATGGCGATTTATCCGGTCAGCGCTATAACCGGCGAGGGTATTGATGCCTTGACGCAGATGCTCGGCAAAGGTCAGACGCTGGTCTGTGTTGGCTCGTCCGGGGTCGGAAAGTCGACGCTGATCAATTATCTCGTGGGTAAGGAGCTTCAGG
>CBFDBJ010000071.1:0-19151 GCA_965603015.1 uncultured Alphaproteobacteria bacterium | reverse complement strand
GATACGTTTGAAGGGTATGAGCCGATACGGTGCGTCATCGGCGACCTGCACGGCGGCTTGCGTCGAATAGAGCTTCATGGCCGAGGCTTCGGCGAAACTCATGGTTTTGCCTTTGGAGCGACACTCCAGATAGTGAAACAGCATGTTCTGAATGTTGAAGCGGGCGACTTCCATATTGGCGAGCTTCAACTGAATGAGCTGATAGTCGCCGATGGGCTTGTCCCACTGGACGCGGGTTTTGGCGTATTCCGTCGACAGTTCAAGACAGCGCTCGACAACACCGAGCGACATGCCGACAACACCGACACGCTCGGCCATGAACGTCGCCTTGGGGTCTGACTTCTTGCCGGATTTCTTTTTTCCTTTTCCGCCACCGCCGAGGAGACGCTCGGGACCAACGATACAATCATCGAGGAACAGCTGGCCGGTTGGCGAGGCGGTGATGCCCATTTTCTTCAGCGGCTTTGATTGCTCAAAGCCCTCCATGCCCTTGTCGAGCACAAAGGTGACAATCTTGCGCTGGCGTTGTTCGACGTCCGGGTCATATTGCTTGCAGATAAACACCGTGGTGTCGGCGTGCGGTCCGTTGGTGATGAAGGTCTTGGACCCGTTGAGGGTCCAGGTGCCGTCGTCATTGAGCTTTGCGGTCGACTTCATGCCGCCGAAGGCATCGGACCCGGAGCCGGGCTCGGTGATCGCCCAGGCGCCGACCTTGTCCTTGGTCAACAGGTCAAGTCCCCAACGCTGCTTTTGCTCAATGGTGCCCTGGGACATGATAGCGCCGGATGCCAGATCGGTGACGCCCATGGCGGTGATGATGCCAGCCGCATGGCGGCAGATTTCGATGGAGACAAGCTGGCTCATGCCCATGTCGTCGCCCCCACCGTCAAGAGTCTTCACATCATCGGGGTCCTTGCCGTCTTCAAGGGCCTGCTCGCGGGCAATGCTCGTCTCGAACCGATTGCGCGCCATCTCATCAAGGCCAAAAGTCTTGTACAGATTTTTGATGATGCCATAGGGCGTCATCTCACCGCTATCGAGCGCATCAACATGGGGGACGACTTCTGCCTCGACCCATTTACGGATAACATCGCGCGCCATGCGCTGTTCTTCGGACCATTCAATCATGCTGTTTTCTTTCTTTGTGTACTGAGTTTACAATATTTCCACGTGCTATCTTTGCGTCAACGAGGGCAAGGCAATTGAACTCACGTCCAATTAATCATCATCCCTTGGAAAACTCACGGCTTCAATCTTATTGCCATCCAGATCGAGAATGAAGGCGCCGAAGTAGGTTGTCATAGCAGCCTGTCTTGGCCCCGGCTCACCGTCGCTTCGACCACCTGATTGCAAAGCAGCGGCATGGAACCTGGAGACCGCTTCGGGCTCACGCGTCCTCAAACAAATGTGACACCCCGTGTCCTCTGGCGCGACCGAACCATCCGGTCGTGCGTTGAGCCAGAACTCGGGATAGCGTTTGCCAAATCCAACAGTCTTCTCTCGTTCAACCAGCCTCGTTAGCCCGAGAGGCTCGAGAACCTTGTCGTAAAAGGCTGCTGATTTGCCCAGATCGCAAACCGCTATGGAAACGTGATCGATCATATGCAATCAAGTCTTTCGAACAATGTCGGTGACCAAGATAGGTCCCTGTCCGCCAGCATACTATTTCTGATACATCGTCACAACACAAGCACCGCCGAGGCCAAGATTGTGCTGCAGGGCGGTGGTTGCGCCCTCGACCTGGCGGTCTTCGGCTTCGCCCCGCAGCTGCCAGACCAGCTCGGCACACTGGGCAAGGCCGGTGGCGCCAAGCGGATGGCCCTTCGAGAGGAGCCCGCCCGACGGGTTGGTGACATGTTTGCCGCCGTGGGTGTTATCGCCGTCCCAGATATATTTTTCGGCCGTGCCTTCCGGCGTCAGGCCAATCGCCTCATAGGTCAACAGCTCATTGGCGGTAAAGCAATCATGTAGCTCGACGACCTCGACATCATCCGGGCCGATCCCGGCCTTTTCATAGACTTTATCGGCGGCGGCTTTTGCCATGTCGTAGCCGATCAGCTTGATCATGGAGTGATCTTCAAAGGTGCTGACGTAGTCCGTCGTCATTTCCTGCGCGAGGATCTTGACGCCATGAGTGATGCCATGCTTCTTGGCAAAGTCTTCGGAGCACACCACAGCTGCGGCGGCGCCGCAGGTCGGTGGGCAACACTGGAAGCGCGTCAGTGGTCCGTAAATCTGCGGGGAGCCGAGAATTTCTTCCGTGGTCAGCTCTTCACGGAAAACCGCAAACGGGTTCTTCGCCGCATGGCGCCGCGCCTTCTCCGCGATCTTGGCAAAGGTTTCGCGCCGCGTACCATACTTTTCCATATACTCGACGCCAGCCCCGCCGAAGAACTGCGCCGCTCCCGGCGCTTCAGGATTGAAGTCCTGCAGCGAGACCATTTCCTTGAAAAAAGTCTCCATGGGGTTTGGCCGGTCTGTGAAGGTCGCGCCGAGCGCGCCGGGCACCATTTGTTCAAAGCCGAGTGCAAGGGCGCAGTCGACCATGCCTGACTCAACCGCCTGGCGCGCAAGGAACAACGCCGAAGACCCGGTAGAACAATTGTTGTTCACATTGATAATCGGGATGCCGCTCATGCCGACGCCGTAAAGCGCCGCCTGTCCGGCAGTCGAGTCGCCATAGACATAGCCGACGTAGGCTTGCTCCAAGGCGTCGTAGGGCAGCGCGGAATCTTTCAGGGCTGCGGCAGCAGCCTTGGCACCCATGACATTATAGTCTTCGCTTTTTCCCGGCTTGGTGAACGGAACCATACCCACGCCTGCAACAACTACGTTCGTTGACATCTTCGTCTCCTTTTATCCTGTTGTCCGCCGAAGCGCCTCAAAGCGCCATGTTGATAATCTTGAGCCGGGTGAATTGGGCAAAGCCCTCTTCGCCAGCCCCGTTCCTGCCTATGCCATTAAAGGGGGGCCACCTCACCTTCGTCAAGGCCTGCATCGGGAAACATAGCGCCGCTTTGAAATCGCGGTGTTCCGGACTGTTGTTGCGTTTCTTGCCAGGTTTCGCCACACTGCTCAAAAACGGGAGTGATAATAATGAACAAGGAACACCCAAACGAACATTTTGACGTTCTGATCATCGGGGCGGGGATTTCCGGCATTGGCGCGGCTTACCACCTGCAGACAAAAAGCCCGAACCGGACCTTTGCCATTCTTGAGGGGCGCGACGGGATCGGCGGGACTTGGGATCTTTTCAAATATCCCGGCATTCGCTCGGACAGCGACATGTACACGCTAGGCTATGCCTTCAAGCCGTGGACAGAGCAAAAGGCCATCGCCGACGGTCCCTCAATCATGAAATACCTGCATGAGACGGCGGACGAAAACGACATCAAGAAACACATCCGCTTTCATCACATGGTCAAGAGCGCGGCGTGGTCGAGCGAAACCTCAAGCTGGACGCTGCAGGTCGAGCGCGGCGGCGAAGCCATTGAGCTGAGCTGTAATTTTCTGTTCCTGTGCGGCGGCTACTACAAATATGCTTCAGGCTATACACCGGACTTTGCCGGCATGGATCGCTTTGAAGGCCAGACCATTCACCCGCAATTCTGGCCGGAAGATCTTGATTATAAGAACAAGCGTGTTGTCGTGATCGGTAGCGGCGCAACCGCCGTGACGATTGTGCCGGAAATCGCCAAAGACGCAGGTCATGTTGTGATGCTGCAGCGCTCCCCGACCTATATGGGGGCGCGGCCCGCCATCGATAAACTGGCCATCTCCATTCGCAGGTATCTGCCGGCCAAGCTGGCCTATCAGGCGATCCGCTGGCGCAATGTTCTGTTCGGCATGTATTTCTTTAACAGGGCGCGCAGCAAACCCAAGCAAGTCGGTGAGTTTCTGGTCAAAAATGTAAGGGAAAAGCTGAAGCCGGGCTATGATGTCGAGACCCATTTTACGCCGCATTACAAGCCCTGGGATCAGCGGATTTGCGCCGTTACCGACGACGACCTCTTCAATGTGATCAACGATGGCAGCGCCTCGGTCGTGACCGACCATATCGAGACCTTCACGGAAAAAGGCATCCTGCTCAAGTCCGGCATGGAACTGGAAGCCGATATCATCGTCACGGCAACAGGCCTCAACCTTGAAGTCTTCAACGGTCTCGATCTGACCGTAGATGGCAAACCCGTCGTTGCAAATGAGACCATGGCCTACAAGGGTATGATGTATGCGGATGTTCCAAACCTCGCCTCCTCGTTCGGCTATACCAATGCCTCGTGGACACTGAAGTGTGATCTGACCTGCGAATATGTCTGCCGTGTGCTCAACCATATGGAAGAGACCGGCACGACACAGTGCACGCCGAGGAAAAATGATCCGTCGATCAAGGAAATGCCGTGGCTTGATTTTTCATCCGGCTATGTCCAGCGCTCCATCGACATGTTCCCCAAACAGGGCGACCAGAAACCCTGGAAACTGAACCAGAACTATTTCCTCGATCTGATGAGCCTGAAGCACGCCAGTGTCGACGACGGCGTGATGGAGTTTGCCAATCCGCCCGAGGCGAAGCCTCAGATCGTGGAGGCGGCAGAGTAGAATCTTGCACGGCGCGATCTAGTCGTGACCGGGGTGGCGTTTTTCGAAGGCGGCCATCTGTTCCGGCGTGGCCTCTGTCTGGTATTTCGCCTTCCAGTCGCCATAGGGCATGCCGTAGACGCGGCTCCTTGCCTCATCTGTGGAGACATCCAGCCCGGCCTCTTCGGCGGCTTCCTGGTACCATCGGGACAGGCAATTGCGGCAGAAGTCGGCGAGAATCATGAGGTCGATGTTCTGCACATCGGTGCGGTCTCCGAGATGCGCAAGCAGGCGCCGGAAAGCAGCGGCATCGAGTTTGTCCTGGTCGGCGCTGGCAAGGTTTTTGTGATCGGCCATGATGATTCTCCTGAAACTCTGTGTTAGTAGCCTGCGGAGCGCTATTTCAATTTCGTGAAATCGGGTGCGCGCTTTTCCTTGAAGGCGGCGATGGCCTCGCGGTTGGCGGGGCCTCCGGCTAGCCTGGCGAAAGTCGGAATCTCGCGGGCACGGGCGCCGCGCACATCGGCCAGACGCGCATCCAGCAAAAGCTGCTTGGTGGCGATCAGGGAGGCAACGGGCTGAGCGGCAATTTGCGCCGCGATGGTCATGGTCTCTGCAAGAAGATCCTGAGGCGGAACTTTGCGCCAGGCCAGACCACATGTCACCGCCTTGTCGGCATCCATCCATGACGCGGTGTAGAGCAAATGTGCCGTCTCCTGCCAGCCGATAGTTTGTGGCAGGAGGAAGGTGCTGCCCGCTTCTGCCGTTACACCAAGAGCGACAAACGGCGCGCGCACCCTTGCGTCGTCGGCCATCAGGACAAGATCGCAGTGCGGCAGGATGGTCAGACCAATGCCGACGCCGAGGCCGTTGACCGCAGCAATCAGCGGTTTTGGAAAGCTCTCCACCACCTCGATGAAAGGCTCAAAGCCGTGGCGTTTGCCATCGGAATGCCGGACCGGGGTTTCAAGCTCGCCGAGATCGGTTCCGGCGGTAAAGGCGCGGCCCTGGCCGGTCATCACAACGACGGCAATGTCGGGCCGCACGGCCGCCTCGGTCAGCGCGGCGGCCATGGCATCGCAAAACGCCGAATTAAAGGAATTGAGTGCGTCGGGACGGTTGAAGGTCAACAGGCGCACGCCGTCTTTATCCTCGATTAGCAGCACATCTGATTGGCTCATTTTGCAGGCTCCACGCGTTCAGGGGATCCGGACCAGCTCCAGGCCTGGGTGCGCCGGGAAATTCCCAGCATCATACCGCCGAGCGCTCCGGGATGAAGAAAAACTGTATCGATCGCCGCATCGCCGCGCTCGGCCGCTGGCGGAACGGTTGTGAACCCGGCGCCGAGGGCTTTGGCGCGCGCCTCGATTTCCGGCAACCGGCCTGATTCAGTGAACGACATATAATAACTCGGACCGCACCGGGCAAAGAACCGGCCCATGGTGTTATCAGGTTTGTTCGGCGTGATAATTTCAAACCGCCCCAGCTTGCCCGCCTCAAACAGGGTCAGGACGCCCGTGTAGCCGTAGTGATCCGAGGTGATGGGAACAAAGGCATCGGTGCCAACGTTAAAGAGCTTCGCCATCTGCTCGGTAACATCCTCTGCCTTGTCGATGAGCAGCGTAACCTCATAGAGAAAATCCACGTCGCCGACCGGGGCAAGGTCCTCATCCGGGCTGATAACCATGCGCAGGCCGGCAATGCCGGTCTGGCCGGGATCCAGAAAAGCCTGGCCATGCTCGAGGGCCGGATGAACGCCCTTGTCGCTCAAGATTTTCACGAGACCGTCCAGGTCTTTGGTCGCAATGCCTGCCGAGAAAAGATGTGCGCCGCGTTCGGCAAGCGCGTCGGCGACCACGCCTGGCCCGTCCGGCTCGACCAGTTCGATCCAGCCGGTGCCGAGACGCAGCGATGTGCGCTTTGCGCCCAGTGACTGAACGGTGTCTTCCCCGGCAGGCTCGGCGCCGAGCAATGCCGTCCATCCTTTGGCCGCCGCTGCCCGATCCGGCACCGCGAGTTGAATACGGTCCACCCTGCTTAACATCGCGCCATCCTCCCTCGTGTTTGCGGCATCTCGCCGCTTTTCGCCATTGCAGCGCATTTCAGGGCGCAGCGCAAGCCAGGCGGCGCGGCGGGATGAAAGGCGCACTATTCGCGTGACGGTTATTACACAACAGGACCGCAACAGGTTTCAAGACCATGCCGGACGTGCCAGTCTCAGCGCCTCGCTCCTCAAACCAACAGGCAGTCTCCCGTGAAAACAAAAATACCGCCGCCCATCGTCGCCACCCTGTTTGCCCTGATGATGTGGGGACTGGACGCGCTGGTGCCGATGGACATGCTGAGCGCTGCGACGACAGCCATGATTGCCCCGGTTCTGATCCTTGTTGGTCTGGGAATTATGACCTTGGCCCTGAGGCGGTTTCGCAAGGTCGGCACGACCGTCAATCCACTTGACCCCTCGCGGGCCTCAAGCCTCGTCAGCAGCGGGATCTTCGGGCGCAGCCGAAACCCGATGTATCTGGGGATGCTTGTCCTTCTGATGGCGTGGGCGATCTGGCTCGGCAATGCGGCGAACATTGTCACGCTCTATCTGTTCTACAGCTTCATGACCCGGTTTCAGATCAAGCCGGAGGAAGAGGCATTGGCCCGGCTTTTCGGCGAGGAGTATGAGGCCTATTGCGAGAAAGTAAGTCGCTGGATTTAGCCTCGCGGGGCACCTGTCCAGCTCATCTTGCAATGCAGCCAGCATTGCGGCGGCACATGCATCAAAGTCTTCAACTCTGTCGGAACAGTGGGATATGCCCCGGGGCTCTTGATCCAGGGCACTCCCGCCCTATATCGAATGCAGTCACCTCAAGATCAAGAGTTTGCACCGGATGGAGTTCCTGCTATGCGCAAAGTATGCCCTGTGACAAGTACCCCGCAAACGGCAATGCCGCCGATCAGGTCTACCAGGCGCCGGTCAATACGGTACATTGCAGGCGTATGTATTGCAGGTGTGATGCTGGCGGGATGTACCGGCGTCCCGGAGGGCGTGGTTCCGGTTACGCCCTTCGACATCTCGCGCTATCAAGGCGTGTGGTATGAAATTCAGCGCCTCGACCATCGATTTGAACGCGGCCTGACCAACGTTACAGCGAATTATTCGCTCCGGAGTGATGGCAAGGTGAGTGTCGTCAACAGGGGCTTTAACTCAGCTGATTGTGAATGGAGCGAAGCCACAGGAACGGCGAAGTTTTTGGGCGACGAGAGCACGGCCAGTCTGGCTGTGACCTTCTTTTGGCCTTTCGCCGGCGGATATCACATCTTCGAACTGGACAGAGACAACTATTCCTATGCGCTCGTGGCCGGACCGTCGAAGGAGTATCTTTGGCTTTTGGCGAGAGATCCTGAACTGGATCCGGCCCTGGAGGCTCGCCTGATCGAAGACGCCAGGGCGCTGGGGTTTCCCGTGGAAAACCTGATCAATGTGACACATGACGAAGGAGTGCAAGACTGCACAGGCCAAACCCAGGCGCAGACTTTGCCCTCTGATCCAGTGCGAGCAGGATAGTCATGTCGCGCAAGACTTCTCTTGTTACTGTTAATGACAGTATGCAGATAAACTATAGGTACGAACTGGTAGAAGAAGCCGGCGAGGAATTTGACCCGCGGTTCACGCCATCGTTTTCACCGGCCGATATGCTGAAGATGGGTGTCTTTGAAGGCAAGTATTGCAATGATTGCCAGGACGAGTTTCCCGCTTCATGGTTTCTCGAGGCCCGTATCAGCGATACTCCGGACCCCGCACTCAACTACTTTGGCATCAAGAGCAGGCAGCCCCTCCGTGTCTGGCGCGAGAAGGGGTGGATCTACGGCCCCGATCCAAGGGGGTGGTTCCAGTGGTATTGTCGCTATTACCTGGGGCGTCGTCTAACTGACATTGATGACATTCAAATCAAACGCTGGCGTCAATTTGCCCGACACGCGGGCCAGATCAGGGCCAACTGTGAGCCCGGAGATATCTTCTGCCGACGCAAACAAAGGCAGGCCCTCCTGCAATGGGCGCATGATCCGTTCATCTAGGGGGCATCGAAGGCCGGCGAACCACCCGGTTCGCAACAGACTGACCTGTGACGGAGAGTGAGAGATTCGAACCCACTTGAAATGCTACGCATTTCAAGTCGCCCGGGAGTGTGGCGGAAGAGGCCATCGCTGCGCGATAACCTGTGGCGGTGGACGCAGTCTGCAGCGAACCCGTCTCCGCCAGATTTCCCTGATAAACAGGGATTTACAGGGAAAATTCTCGATTTTGGTCAAAACTCAGGATTTTCACCCTTGATGATGGAGCAAATTCAATAAGTTACGAGGGAATTCCCTACGAATTGGAACAGCGAATTTTTCCAACGGAACAGGGAACGCGATGGGTTTATCAGGGAACAATTAAACTCTGAAGATAAATCGGTCATCCCTGGCCTTGCTCACGCCCGTCAATTTATCGATGTACAACTAGTGCAGGAGGTAGAGAGCCGGCATATGGATTGTTTCGCGACGATTGGCATGCCTCTGGTTTCATGCCCAGATTGCTCCGGCAAACCGACCCGCAAGCCCCCTCAGTACCAGCATCAAGATCTTGTTGCTGTCGACGGCATTGGCAAGGTGCGTGACGTCATCTTCAGTGAGACCGTTGGCGAGATCTGCGGGCACATGTCGATCAAAACTCGCAAGAGCCTCCTTATAGCCCTGGCTGGTGACAGCGTGGGCCTCGGCCGAGGCGCGGTCGGCACTATAGTCCTTGATACCCTTGGCGACATGTTCGCAAATGTCGTGAGTGATCCCGCCAAAGCCTCCGCAGAGATAGACTGCCTTGCCTTTTGAGATCGCCATGTGCGCTTCTTCGGCAACACCGGGCCAGCGGCCCACATATCCCTCCACCTTGCCGCCGAGGAAGATCATGGCATCGCATTCGTCAGCCAGCATTTCACGCATGGAAGTGAGCGATGTGCACCACGCCTTGCGTTGACCGACTGCATCATTCGGCCATCCACTCTTCACATAGCCTTCTGGCGGATCAATGAGGCGTAGTGTTCCGTGCCCCCGGAACGCTCGCTTCGCCTTCTTGATCTCATCCTTTGACCAGGCCTGATGGATCGGCCAGGCGATAAGGTTTTGCACCTTTGTCTCGATGGTTTCATCCTGACCGTTGTAGGTTCGCGCCGCATTGAACAGCACGCGCGTGAAACCGCCCTGCCGCAGGTCGCCGCCATAAAGAACCGTCGCACCCTCGGCAAAGAGATGTTCGGACAGGCGCACCAGCGCGTCCTCCACATGAAGAGGGCTCAAGCCGAGAATGCCAAGGTCCGGGCTTTCGGAAATCGAAATGCCGATGGTCACGCCCTCAAGGCTTCTGGTCCCCAACTCACTCATTTGGCAAATCTCGCCGATAATTGCGATGGTGTCAAAATTTTGAGGTCCGGGTTCATGAGCTTCAGAATCTCGGTCTCCTGCGCGCCGAGTGGCGGATCCGGATGAATGATGGCATCGGGGGCGGCTGCCCCGCCAGCTTCCGCAAGCGGCAGACTGAGAGCCTCGGGCGGTTGAGCCAGGAACAGCGGGTTCTTGATCTCTGTGGGCAGGCTCCCCTCCATCCCGCGCACCTCAGCCTTCCAGATCAAGTGGCGCAGCACTTCTTCCAATGTTGCCTGAATGACCGCGCGGGCCGAGTTTTTCGCCTCCGCCGGCGCGGCCGGGTCAAATCCAACCACCGGAACATTACCCAGATAAGGGAAACTGCGTTCCTCGCCGCGTGCAACCATATTGGCCAGCACAATTGGCACACCAATTTTCTTCGCGGTAATCACCTCCCAGCGGCACCACTCGCGCGAGGAATAACTGTCCGATTGAATGACGAGAACGGCGCTGCGCTCGATCTCCGCCTCCAGAGCAACCTTGAAGTCAAACCCCACAGGGGTATCGATCGGATAGAAGAAATCGGAGAGGCCCGCATGGGCACGAATTTCCTCTCGGAGAGCACCAACCGCCTCGCCCGCATCGTCCTGAGTATGACTGAGAAAGAGCTGAATGCGCTCGATGACCCCGGCCCCCATCCCTGCGTCCGTCAAGGCCAGCTGGCGCATGAACTGGGCAAGATCAAAAGTAATCCGTAAAGAGATCAAATCAAACCGGGCGTCGAAGCCTTCTCCCTTAATCGTGTAGAAGCGGATCGAATTGATCTTGTTGAAATCCGCCGGCAGAGAGCGCCGCGCATCCTGCTCCAGAACAACAGGGATCAGCCGTACATGGTCCGGATCATTGCGTGCCAAATCGAAGACATGAGAAATAAACAGCGCATGGTCGCTTTCCGGATCATCAAGCTCATCGACGAACTCGTTCTCAAGAATGAGAAAAATGACCTGCGCACCGGCACCTTCCTGGTCGATGGGCCGAAGTCCGACCTCGCTCCCCGGATAGGGCCGGTGACGAAAATAAACCGGCAACCCGAACCCGTTCGCACCCTCGCGCTTCGGATCCCGTCGATACTTGCGATAAAGCGCATGCGCAAGCTCGCGCGCGCCCTCACTGTCGGGATGGAAAGCGATAAAGAGTTCTGTGGGGTTATGGCCTGTGAGGCTGGCGATCACCATAGCACCTTACCGATTATGTCAGTTGCCTTTTATAGTCGCAGTATCAGCGTGAAATGTCCACTCATCGCGCATGCGTCTTCTTGGGAACATCGAAACCAAGATCCCGTCAATACTGTGAGCTGAGCGGACCAGGTCAATCGCAGGGACTGTAGTGCGATGCGGGCAAGCCGGCGCGTGTTCTGCGCTCAAGGCCGACTGCCTCCCCCTGTATCTTCACCCTGCAGAGCAGTGGAAAAGGAACTATAAAGACGATTGCCAAAGCCGTCGAAGAGGCGTTCGCATGATGTCTGAGATCGATCCGTGATCCCGTAGCGCCTGTTTTCGGACTGGTTCAGGGAGTTGTAGGGCCCGCGAAGCGACTGACATATCTGTTTGACATTGTCATAACTAGGATCAATTGGCCAAACCAACACGGTTCCATCATCCGATCCAGTCACGAGATGTTCTTCGTCTGGACTAAAGGCATAGCTCACTACGTGGCGATTGAAGCCAAGTCGTCTGGCGACGGCCTCCGCCCCTTCTCGCAGATCCCACAGGGCAACGCTGCTATTGCGCCCATTCAGCACTCCGATGAAATTCCCTTCAGGGCCATAGCATCCCGAATTGCCCCCCCCATCTTCGAGCCGCAAAGTCCGCACTCTTTGCTCGCCTTCCGCCTCAAGGTCCCATATATCAAGTCTCTGCTCAGTGCTGCTGATGGCGAGCAAATAACGGCTATCACGGGGATGAAACCGGACGTCGGCGTACCAGGTATCGACATTTTTTAGGATATAGAGGGGTTCATTGCTTTCCCGCGTCAAATCCCACACGAGAATTGTTCTGTTGTTGCCCGCCCCGACCACCCGGCGGCTGGTGCTGTCAAAATGTGAATCCCAGACATTGCCGCCATGCCCGGTCAGGACGCGCGCGTTGCTTCCAGGAGGCTTTGACAAGTCCCACACGAAAACAAGATCTTCAAAACGCGACATGGCGTAATTGTCGTCGGGACTGAATCGCGGCGTGGCACCGTAATTGTCCGGAAGCCGCTCCGAGTCGCGCAAGACACGTGCAGGCACTACTGGATCGTTCGCCTCCAAATCCCACAAGAGCAGACCTCGGTTGCGCCCCTTTCCCAAAACATGAGTACCGGCGCTGTTGAAGCTGGCCCTGTCATCACCATGTTCGTTTAACAGGACTGTTGCCCCTCCACCACTTGAGGTCTCGGTCACAAACAGGCGTTTGCTGGTGCTAACTAACAATCGTTGCGCATCTTTGCTCAATTCAAAATTCCCAACCGGATCGTCCCAGTCGCCCAACACAGCCGGCTCAATGCTCGCCGCATCAGACAAGTCCCACATCAGGATCTTGCCAGATGCTGAGGCAGCGACGACTTTCTCACCGTCATCTGAAAATTGAACTTTTCTGATAGGCGTATTGTGGCCGCTCAACGACCTGACTAGGTCTTGGCTGTTATTCAACCGCCAGATCATGACAGATCCTTCGGGGGCAAGCGTCAGAAGGAAATTTCCCGATGCATCAAATCTTGCATCAACAAGGCCTTGTCCATCCGCTTCCACTTCTCCATGACGGCCGAACACGAGTGTTGGTACAGCTGCCTCTTCTGAGCCAAGAGCCCAAACACGCGCGCGTCCATCGCGATAGCTGGCAACAAGATATTCTCCATCAGGACTGAAATCCACTGTGGACGCCTGAACATTCGGAACATGCAGTTCATCTGCCTTCACAAATGTGCCACCAAGCAGGGTCCAAATTATAACTGTACCTTCACCGGTCGCGGCCGCAATCTTCATCGATTTCGGATCAAACACAGGTGATGACCAAAGATCTTCGGTGGTCAGCACATACCCCTCATACCCGTCATACTCCTTTATCTTCAGCATATCCCAAATGCGAGTTTCTCCGGACGAAACAGACACTACAAATTTGCCATCTGGGCTGAACAAGGCATCTATGTTCCCGCTGGCTTGTTCAGAACCTTGCAGCAGACGTGCCGCATCTGGCATGGATTGCTCCAGGTCCCAAATCCAGACCCCGGGCGGCAAGGCTCCCGTCACAATGTAGCGTCCGTCATTGCTGAAACTGGCATTGTTGACCGACATACCCGGACAAACGGAGTTAGTAAGTCTCTTGTCTTCCGATGCTTGAAAGTCCCAGACTCGGAGACAACCATCCCAGGAGGCTGTAGCAAGAGAGAGACCGTCAGGGCTGAACTGGACGTCCACAATAGCGTGCTCGAGATCCCCTATATTGTCCGGCGATTGCAGTACTACCGGTACCCGAGTCAGATCCTGCAAGTCGTAGACAATTGTGCGCCCGTCGAGTGAGCCAGTCGCAAGGTAATGGCGATCAGCACTGAATCGTGCGGCGTAAATTTCATTCGTGTGTCCTGACAACACGGTCGGCATGCGGTTCCCGGTATCCTCAAGATCCCAAAGACGCAGGGCGCCATCGGCATGCACACTGTAAAGGTATCGACCATCTACAGGATCAAAGTCGGTCATTGTCGCCGGGGACCTCAAATCAGAGAGGCGAGCGACTGCACGATTTTCCGTCCCGGTTTCAAGAACCGTATGAAAGGCCGGATTTTGGTCGGCCACCAGAGCGCGCCCCGTCAACCCACCGCTGACCGCCGCTCCTTCAAGAGACAAAAGAAGGGCGCGAAATATGCTGTCAGCGCTTTCCCCGTCGCCTTCGTACCAGGCGTCGAGATCCCGTTGAGCCAGGCTGTCCAAATAGGTCGATTGAGAGTCCAGTGAATCCTCGAGCTGGTTGAGAGAAAAAATACCGAGCCCACTTGCCGCGATCGCCAGCACGGAAAGAGAAGCAATCACGCTCTGTGTAATTCGCCTGTCAAACCGCCTTGCTTCGTCTGCACGCTGCGTATATTCCGAAAGCGAGACGCCGCAGAGGCGGGCGAGGACTTTCTTTAGTGCCGAGTCCCAGCCGTCGCCGCCCTTGTCGAGGGGTTTGAGGCTTGCGGCGAGGGGGATGGTGTCGATCTCGTCAGTCAGACCCTCTTGCGGGTGCGCCTTGCGCACCAGCGCTGGCGGAAAGACACCTTGCGGGTATTCGAGCGGCTCGCCCTCGACCACCACGGCGATGATCCGGTCGCCCCGGCCCATGCGCTTGAAGGTCTCGATCTCGAAATTGACCCACTCGCGATCCGCCGAGCGCGGACTGCACAGGACAATCAGGTATGCCGACTGCTCCAGCGCCTCAACAAAGCGCTCGCGCGCATCGCCGTGAGGCTCGGCATCGGTTTGATCCCTGAACGTCAACCCCGCAAGCCGCTTAGGCACCCGGCCAAATTCGTTGCGCCCCCGGATTTTTTTCGGGATCTTGGCCTTCTCAAGCTCACGCTGAAACCGCTCGCCAATACGCCGGTCACCCCGCGAATAGGAAATGAAGGCGCGGTATTTGTACTTTACTTGATCCCTGTCAATCATCTACACACTCCCCGGCATCTTCCTGTCTACCGCCGCTCGTTCTTCCAGTCGTCGTAGCGGGCATAAAGAATGAGCGCGACCGAAACGGTGATCAGCAGACCAATGAACATGCGCGTCATCGGCTGGGACAGCCACGCCTCGAAGGCACCCCACGAAAAATCAAGATCCATGGCCCATGCTCTCGCCTGCTCCAACAAACCCATCAACCCCTCGCCAGTCTCTTTTGCAACGTCTTCAGTCGCCCCTGTCTCCGCTGCCGGTGGCACCACACTGTCCGGGTCGCCGAGAATGAGCCCGCTGGCACCCGTGACGCCTGCCCCCGCGCCGACCATCGTCCGGCTCTTCACCAGTGTCTTTTCTTTCTTCTTGTTGCGCCGCGTGAGCCCGGAAAGAACTTCCTTGCGGTGCTCCGGCGTCTCGGCGATCAGATGATGTTCCGCCGATAGCGGCACTTGGTGATCCGGTGTCAGGAAGAGCGTAGCCTCCTCGGTTCGGCGGCGCATCAGCGTTTGGTCCATATCGCCGCCATAGCGGGTGAATTTCTTGAGCTCAATCAACGCATGGGCAACCCCGCCATAGCGAAGCTGCTGCACCACGGGAGAAAGGCGAAAGCGCTTTGGCTCAAGGTCAAAAGCAAAGGAAACGAGAGCACTGAATTCGTTGTCGGTCAGATCCATACCGACCGCACTCTCGACAATCCTCTCGACCTGATCAAGGTCTTCATAGAGAAACTCATAGGCCTCGGCGCGGCCGATCCTGAGGTCCGGATCCACATTCGTCTTGTGGCCAAAACCGATGGCAAAGCGCTGATCAGCCACCCGGTACGGCGTCGGACTGGCGATGTGGTATTTGAGGATGATGTCGAGCCCAAGGTCATTAATCTGCCTTTGAGCCGTCGGTGGACGGACCGGGCGTCCTTCGTCCCGGGCCCATGTCGCCGCGGCATCAAGACCCGGATTGTCATTGCCGGGAAAGAGGTCAGTCGCAGGCGATATTGATGTCGGTGCTCCCGGGTTTCCACCGGCACCCCGAAAGGCATAATCCGCCATCGGATTGGCAGGCTGCTGTGTCGGCATGCCGGCGCCTGAAGACTGCCCTGCCCCGAGCAACCGGGCCCGAGTCGCGCGATCGACGGCGCCGTGGGCCTTCAGCCCCTGTGCCGCCTGGAACTGGCGCACCGCAGTGCAGGTCCCGTTGCCGTAGTCTCCGTCGGCCCCGGCACGGCCGATATCATAGCCCTGCCCCTGGAGTGCGAGCTGAACCTGGCGGACATTCTCGCCGCGAATCGCCGGAATTCCGTACTTGCAGACAAAGAGGAGATCGTCAGCCCCGTCGCCGCTGTCAACCGGCGCCTGATGAAAGACAGGCAGGTCACGGTCGGTCAACTGCTGACCATGCACCTTGAAAGGCAGGCGCAGATCCAGATTATTGGCCTGCAGAAGATTGGCAAAAGTTTGCGGACGATAGACCGTCTTTGCCAGAAGGCCTCCGGCGGAGCGCAGGGATTTTGCCCGCTCCTCCAGATAGCGGGCGATCCAGCGGATCTCCCCGAGGCTCTGCAGCGTCCCGTGCGCCTGATTGACCTTGCCAGCCAGCTTGTCCCATTCCGTCGTCCATCCGTGCACAATCACATCGTGGCAGATCGCAACCATCAGCGCCGACTGCGCGCCAAGCTTCTCGGCCTCCCGGATTGCTGTCTTCAGATAGACATTATGCTCGAGATAATCCTGCGCATATTGCATCGCCGGGTCGGAGGCAGCCTCGATGAGCGCGGCGCCGAGCTCCGGCTCATCCCTGAGTGCTGGCGACTTCTGTTCAAGCGGGTCAAGAAAGGGTGCAAACCGCTCGGCCAGCTTCGCACCGGCAGTCCGGCAATAGAGCTGGACGAGTTGGCTGAGCGAGCCGCCCGAAAGGGTATACTGGATAACACCAAAGCTCAGGACCCCGCGATCCCCTTTTGCCCGGCTGGGCACGCCGTAACCATCCGCCGGCTTGTTAGTCTCAAAGACACGGACAATAGCCTTGATGGTCTGGATCTGTTGCTCTGAAAGGTTCATGACCGCCTACATCCACCCCTCGCTTTGACGCTCGCCAAAATCGCGGCTCTTGCGTCCGAGTTGCCCAACCATGCGCAAACCCTGTTTCCATTTTGCCGGCAGGTGTTTTTCGTGGCGCCTGTACATGGCGTCAAATTGTGGTCGGCGTCCGCTTTGGTGCACTTCTGACCACTCGGCATTCTCATGCGAGAGCAGATCGTTGATTTCGGTGATATAGGCGGCAACCACATCGGCCCGGCCCGCCGCCGCCGCGCGGCGCACTTCGTCCAGCCGGCCGCGATAGCCCTCAAGATGCTGCTTCATAAGCTTGTAGCGGGTAGCGTTCTTCACATTATTGTCGAGAGAGCCCAGATCAATCATTGCCGTCTGGAAGAACGGCAGGATCATCGCAATCACCAACCAGACAATCCGGTCGATCTGGTCAACACCGGCAAGGAACGCCTCCTTGTCAAAGAACATCAGGACCTTCTCATCGTCCAGTTGCTCCGGGAAGGCAGCGCCCATGGCTACAAGTCCGACAGAACCGGCTAACAACCCATAGGTCTTGAAGAAACGCGTGATGCGGCGATGGGTCCTCGCCTTGAGGCAAAAGTAATTATACTGAAGGTCGAGCTGATAACGCCGGAAATACTCCAGCTGCAAACTCAACAGGTCTACCCGAAACCTTTGGCTGGTATCAAAGTCTGCAAGCTGCGGGCTGAGGCAGATGTAATCAAAGAACTGCCGCCGGGTCTGCTCGGAGGTCACGCGCGCGCGCATCCACCGCATATGGAAATTCCCCCGGGTAAGGCGCTTGGTCACTGTGACACCGAAAAGGGCAATCGCCGCTTCAAAGAAAAACAGCCACTGCCAGCCTTCAGCCTTAAACCCGGTAAAGGCGTCCTGAATGACCCAGACAATACCGACAGATGCGCCAATGAGGGTGGCCAGGACCGCTAGCCGACCCCAGAACTTGTATGACTTCTGACATTTGTCTGCGGTCTTTGACGCCTCGATCCTCTCCTCGACAATAGTCTCGGCCGCCGGGCTCATGATCAAGGCCCGCAAAGGGCGCGCCTCATCGGGGAGCTCCTTCAGGGTGTCGGCCATCTTCAGACTGGTGAGCCCCGGATCGCTCTTGCCGATAACATCCACCGCAAGCCAGTTGATACCTTCCTCTCGCTTTACATTTGTCATCGGCGCTCTTTCTTGTGATCAGCGACACGCGCCCGCATAACGAGGAGGAAGCAGATCACGATGATCACCCCGGCGATATCCTCGCGCACACCGCTGCCCGAAAGATTTCGGGCCAATTCCCCGAGCCAGCCGGCCACGGCAAAGCCCTTGTCCTGAAAATAGTCGAGGGTCTTCAGGATAAAGGGCAGACCTCGCTCTCCCTTTCCCTTCCCTACATCGAGGAACATCCATTGCAGATCGTCAAACTCGATCACCTGGTCCAGGCTGCCAAGCAAACCGACAAGGCTGGTGACGCCTGCCACGCCCGCGCCGTGCACTGTGCGGCTCTCGCGCATGAGATTTTCCCGGCGCTTGCGGTATTGCATCGGGATCGCGTCCACTTCAAGATCCTTGACCACGACCTGCTCCGTCACCTGACCAATACCGCGGCCCGCAAGCGTTTCCTCATCGGGACACAAAAAGAGATCCTGTTCGGTCAGCCGCCTCCAGGCCTTGTCGCGCTTGAGTTCGCCATCCACCTTGATCCAGCTATCAAACTCCCGCGCCGCGGCGAGGAAATCTCCCCGATTGAGATGCTTGCGAAGCTCGGACTTGCGGAACTGTCTCAGACCAATATCGAAGGCAAGAGAAACAAGTGCGCCATACTGATTATCACTCAGATCGGCCTTGACCCATTTTTCGACTTTCCGCTCTATCTTTTCGAGATCCTCATACAGGAGCAGGTGAGCATCCTCGCGCGTGATCCTGTGGCCGTCCTTGATCTTCCGACTGCGATGACCGAAACCGATCGCGTGGCCATTGATGACCTTGCAAGCCTCGAGGCTCACAGGTTGAAATTTCATGATGACATTGAGCGCCCGGGTGTTGATCTGGCGGGCATCACCGGGCGGCCGCACGGGCTGTCCGCCCCGCGTATCGTTCGCCGCCTCCCAGGCGCGATTTCTGTCACCTTGATCCTGATAGACCACTTGCCCCTGCCCTCTCATCGCCCGTCACCGAACCAGCTCAGCCGGATTCGCGGCGATTTGCATGACAATTTACCATAATTGCACACGTGGAAGAAGAGGCTCGACGCACAATCCAACTTATTAAAATCAAGGGCTTAATGGGTGACAGCGTCAAATGTGTGTGAATGAAGCGACACAATGGGCACAGATCCGGCAGAACACCTGTCTGACCGAACACCTCGAAGTCGGTCTCGAAGAACACAAAATCGCAAGGCACCAGGCCATGAACAGGCCGCAGGTCATTGGCGAACTGCCAGAGATCGG
>CBFDBJ010000070.1:0-21002 GCA_965603015.1 uncultured Alphaproteobacteria bacterium | reverse complement strand
GGACCTCTTCAACATTCTCCTTCAGGTCATGGACCACGGCACGCTGACGGATCATTCCGGCAAGAAGATCGACTTCCGCAACGTGATCCTGATCATGACCTCAAATGCCGGCGCGTCTGAAATGCAAAAGGAAGCCATCGGCTTTGGCCGCGGCACGAAGGAAGGTGAGGACGAAGAAGCCATCAACCGGCTGTTTACGCCGGAGTTCCGCAATCGCCTCGACGCGACGATTGCCTTCAGCAGCCTGACTCGCGAAGTGATTTCCAAAGTCGTGCAGAAGTTTGTTCTCGAACTTGAAGCCCAGCTCGACGATCGTAACATCACGTTCGAACTCACCGACGAGGCAACCGACTGGCTTGCCAAGCGCGGCTATGACGACAAGTTCGGTGCACGACCACTCGGCCGTGTCATTCAGGACAACATCAAGAAACCGCTCGCCGACGAAATCCTCTTCGGCAAACTGATCAAGGGCGGCACGGTAAAAGTTATTGTTGGTGACAACGGTTTGCTCGACTTTGAAATCATCCAGCCGGTACCGCGCGTGCGGAAAAAGAAAAAGCCTGCGGACGACGGCAAACCCAAGGCCTTACCGGATGACTCGCACAAGCCGCTTCTGATTAAATAGGTTTTCCAGCGGCCGTCACCCCGGATGCAATGCGGTGCACAGTACCGCTTTGCTGGTCCGGGGCCTAAATGTCGAGATCTGGATCCCGGACCAGCACCACATCACTTCGTGCTGCGGAGCATCCGGGATGACGGGAAAAGGGGAACCACACACCAATGTCAAAGACCATCCTCATGACGGGCTTCACGCCCTTCCCCGGCGCACCGGAAAACCCGACCAATGTCCTAATCGAGGCCGCCCTGTCTGGCCTGTTCAAGGCACCGGACGGTGTGGTGCTGAAGCCGGTGCTGCTGCCGACCGAATTTGAAGCCTCGTGGCACGTCTTTCGCGAAAACCTCGACGCGATCAAGCCTGATGTCATTGTCCAGTTTGGCCTGTCAGCAAAGGCGCAAGGCTTTACGCTCGAATGCATCGCCCGCAACGAGATCACCGCCGCAACCCCGGACAATTCCGGTTACCGCAGCGATGGCGGCACTATTGAACAAGCCGCGCCGCTCGTCCTGCCCACCGGACTGCCCGTGGAAGACATCCATCACGCCCTCGCCGCCGACGGACTGCCGCTGGAATACTCCGACAGCGCCGGTGCCTATGTCTGCAATCATCTCTTTTATAAAACCATGCGCCTCGCTCGAGGCACCCGCCCCGCCCGCGCCGGTTTCATCCACATCCCCTACCTCACCGAACAACGCGACCGGCTCCAGGCCGAAGGCCGCATCGACAAGGGGCTGGCTGCGATGTCCGAGGCGGAGCTTTTCAAGGGTGTGGAGATTATTCTGGGCACCCTGGCAGCATAAAGCATCCTGTCCAGGCCCGAAATTCCCCGGATCAGAGCTCAGAAAACGCTGGATTTTCGAGCGTAAACCATTCAATTGCAAACGGCTTTACACAGTTCTGTCATGTGGTGCATATTGCTCGGCAAATATTCACAGGAAATCGGGGGCTTTTCTAACAATGGCAATCACGGAACATCAAGTACAACCACTATTTGTCGAACCATATTTCAGAGCTAAAATTGGCCATGCAATCAGCGAAGATCAAATAGCCTACCTCAAGGGTTTGAAGATGAACGAAAATCAGACCAATCTGATTTCGGACAATCTTTACATTTTCGAGGAAAAAGAGCTGCGAAGTCTGAAAAAGGCGGTCCATGAGGCGCTCGACATTTTCGCAAAAGACGTCATGGGCATCAGTCAAAAGCTCTACGTTACGCAATCCTGGTCGCTGATTAATCCGCCCGGCGTTGGCATGCATGGCCACACCCATTCCAATTCCATTGTGTCGGGATCTCTATACTACGCCGATATGCCATCTCCTCCAGCAGGCATGTTGTTTGAAAGACATCGGACATACCAGCAAATCGAACTCCATCCCGAAAAAGGCAAAGTGAACATATTCAATACGAACCAGAACATTCTCATTCCCGAAAAGAATGACCTCTTTCTGTTTTCATCAAGCTTGCAACATTTTGTTCACGAAAATACGTCGGATCAGCCAAGATACTCCATTGCCTTCAATACCTTTATCAAGGGAGAAATTGGCAATTTCCGGGATGTATCAGCGCTGCGGCTCTAATTTGTCCGGGCACTGAGCCTGCCCGCTGTCAGAAAGTAGCAATAAAAAGGCCTCCTTTCATTCGAGAGGAGGCCTTTGTGCAATCAGGTCTTCATGAAGGTCCTACTTCGGGATCTCGTTAAACGGCACGCCTTTGTCGACACGCACATCCTGCGGCATGCCCAAAACCCGCTCGGCGATGATGTTGCGCAGGATCTCGTCGGTGCCGCCGGCGATGCGGATGCCCGGCGCCCACATGTAGCCTTCCTGGAACGCGGCTTCATAACCGACATCGTCCGCGTTCACCATAATGCCGCCCATATCCATGAGGTCCATGGCGAAACTTGTCAGGTCCTGCAGCCGTGAAGCGGAGACGACCTTGGTGATCGAGTTTTCCGGCCCCGGGGTTTCGCCCTGGCTCATGGCCGAGACGGTCCGGTAGCGGGTGTACTTCAGGCCTTGCGCCTTGGCATACCAGTCGGCGATTTTTTCGCGCACGGCACCGTCCTTGATCGCCGGGCCATTTTCAAGCTCGGTCGATTTGGCAAGTTCAATGAGATCCTTGAAGTCCGCGCCGCCCGCCTGACCGACCGCAAGGCGCTCGTTCATCAGCGTTGTCAGCGCAACCTTCCAGCCCTGCCCGACCTCGCCGAGCCGCTGGGTATCCTTGACCCGCACATCGGTGAAGTAAACTTCATTGAAGTTCGAGCCGCCTGACATCTGGTGCAGGGGCCGCACATCAATACCCGGGTCTTTCATATCGACCCAGAACATGGTCAACCCCTTGTGCTTGGCGACCCCGGGGTCGGTCCGCACCAGCACAATGCCAAAATCGCAATAGTGTGCGCCCGAGGTCCACACCTTCTGGCCGTTGATGACCCACTCGTCGCCGTCCTTGACGGCTTTGGTGATGAGACCGGCGACATCGGAGCCCGCGGCCGGTTCGGAGAACAGCTGACACCAGATCTCGTCGCCCTGCAGCGCCGGGCCGACAAAGCGCTTGCAGGTTTCATCATCGGCATAGGCCATCACGGTCGGCACACACATGCCAAGACCGATCCCGAAGAAACTGCCATCGACATCGTAGCCGGACTCTTCCTGGCCATAGATCACCTGCTGCATCGGCGTGCCGCCAGCCCCGCCCCACTCCTTGGGCCAGGTGATTTGGGCGAACCCGTTTTGCATCTTCTTCTTTTGCCAGGCCTTGGCCTCGACAAGGACCTCGGCTTCGGGCCGATTGCGGGACCGGCTTGCCGTCGTCGCCTCTTTCGGGGTCGCGTTAGCCTTCAAAAAGTCCTGAACTTTTTTGCGGTAGGCGGCCTCTTCCGGGCTGTCATTGAAATCCATTTTTTATCTCCCTGAGAATTCTTATTGGGCTTTCAAGCCGCATTGCTTTGTTCGAGTTGACTGACCAGACGGTTTTTCCAGACCGGAGGCCCGCCGAGGGTCAGGGCAAGAAGCTTCGAGCGCCTGTAGTAAAGATGGCAGTCGACTTCCCAGGTATAACCAATACCGCCGTGCACCTGGACGCACTCCTTGGAGGCGTAGTGGAAGGCGTCAGTGGCGCTGATGCGCGCGGTTGCCGCCGCCTGCGCCAGGTCCGGCGCATTGGTCGACAGCGCCCAGGCACCATAATAGGCATTCGAGCGCGCCAGCACATTGGCAATATAGGCGTCGGCCAGCTTGTGCTTGATCGCCTGATAGGTTGCGATCTGGCGGCCAAAGGCGCGTCGCTCCATGGCGTAGTCGCGCGCAACCTCAAGCGCCTTTTCCGCGCCGCCAACCTGTTCAAAGGCAATCAGCACCGCAGCCCGGTCAAGGATCTGCTTCGTCAGGGACCAGCCTTCATCGGCGCCGCCGATGAGTTCGCCCGCTGCATTGTCAAAACTGAGCCGCGCATGATCCCGCGACGGGTCGAGCGTCTCAACCGTCTCGCGCGTCACGCCGTCACCATTAAGATCAACAAGCACCAGTCCAACGTCGTTTTCCGTCTTGCCATCGCCTGTCTTGGCAACAACCAGTGCAAAATCTGCAATCGAACCATCAGGCACCGGCAACTTCACGCCGGACAGCTTGCCGTCCTTGAAAGTGACGTCCATGTTCTTGGGCAAAGCCTGGCGCGGCCCCTCCGCCATGGCCAGGGTGCCGATGATCTCGCCTGTTGCAAGGCGCGGCAGGTATTTTTCCTTTTGCGTCTGACTGCCAGCCAGCAGAAGTCCTTCTGTCGCGAGGTAAACGCTGGAAGAAAACGGCACCGGCGCAATCGCCCGCCCGAGTTCCTCGGCAATCACGCACAGTTCAAGATATCCAAGGCCCAGTCCACCAAATTCTTCCGGAATGGTCGTGCCGGTCCAGCCCATTTCGACAATGGCCTTCCACAGCTCTTTTGAATGGGTTTTCTTCGGATCATTGAGCACGGCGCGGAACACTGCCGTCTCACACTGCTCGGTCAGGAACTTGTTTGCCTGTTCCTTCAAAAACTTCTGGTCTTCTGAAAAATCGAAGTTCATGCGACTTCATCGCCTCCCTTTATACGCCGCCCTCAAGGCTCTTTTGAGCGCTCCGGGCGGCTTGTTTTTATTTGAGCTTATTGTGCCTTGATAATTCCGGTTTGATCAAGGCTTTGCTGCGGCAGAATGCAAATTGGCCTTGATCGTCATGAGGTACCGCATGAGATCTGCCACCTCTTCGGCTTTCAGCCCATGCAGGGCCTCGCCAAAGGTGCCCCGGACAGTCTCGGTCACCGCATCGACATGAGGTGTGATCTTGTCGGTCAGATAGACCCGCCGCGCGCGCCGGTCAGACGGATCGTGCTCGCGCCGTATCCAGCCATTTTCCTCAAGCTTGTCCAGCGTCCGCCCGAGCGGGGCTTTCTCAATCTCGACGATTTCCGCCAGCGCCGTCTGGGTGATGCCCTGCTGTTTCATAAGCGGGCTGATCACCCGCCACTGCGACCGCGTCAGCCCGATTCTTCGCGTTCGCTTGTCGAAATTGCGCGTCATTTGCGCGTGCACATCCTGAAACAGCCACCCGAGGGTGGCTTCCAGCATGATGTCTTCGTGCCTGTCTGTAGATGCCTTGTCCATCTGCCCTCACCCGCCCCCCGGCGATAACTCCAACCTAATAGTTGATCAGGTTACTATAACCCTGCATTACAAGTCCTGTCTACTCTTTCCGGACCAGCCTCGATTTTCACCTTATTCGACAAATCGCCCCCACTCATCCCGGGCGGCCTTTCATCCACGCCAATTTTCCGGCTTCAGAGTCGTGAAACCAACGCCTACGGATTATCAAGACAAGTTATTGATTCGGAACGTGAATCTTATGATGACAACCCGTTAACCAATGGGTAACCTTTTGAATCAACGAATCAGTCTGACCTGATCTGGAGATGATTCGTCGGCGTGTAACATGCGTAACCCGGCAGGGCTTTTGAAGGGGCTGGAAAGAAGAATGGTGAAGCTCAGTGCTCATCAGATAGGTGACCTCGGCATCGATTCACTGAATCGTGGACCAGGACATCATTTGTCAAAAGTTCTGACAAAAGTGCAGGCGATGGCCGGGCGGCTTCCTGGCAATCTCGGACACTTCGACTTCCTGCGCTCTTCAGTTTCCCATTTCACTTTGCTCATTACCAGCCTGTTTCTGATCATGTTTTTCGGATTGCTTTGGACGAAGTTCAAGAGCGACTACTACGTGGCACTACGCCATGCCGAAGAGACCACACAATCAGTCGGAACACTGACCGGGGCAAATCTGGGTACCCTGTTTGGCGGCACGGCGTCGCTGCTTGAATTGATCGATCGATCCTCGCAGACCATGTCAACCCGCGAGCTTGCCGAACTGGCAGAACAGGCGGCGGCATCAAGCGCCAACATCCACCGCATCCTTATCGTTGATCCAATGGGCAGGGTGCTCAACGGCGGCATGGCCCCCCTTTCGCCGGCTGAAACCCGTGCGCTTAATGCGGCAACCACAAGCAATTGGTCGAAGCGCAAGGCACCAGCGCAGGCCGTTTTTCCATCATTACTCGACCCGGCGTCAAGCGGACAAGGCGCCTACTTCTCATTGTCGACAAAACTGGCCGGAACAGACGGAGCAGAACGCTTTGCAATTGCGCTGATCTCACGCCAGGCGGTCACCACCTTCCTGACGTCATCAGCACTGACATCCCTTCCCGGACGCGCCGGAACTATCAGTCTTGTCTCTTCGGAAGGCAAAATCCACTCGGTCCATCCACAAACACTCTCAGGCAGCCAGATCATTGCCCTGGAGGATGTCATTGCCCGCTCGAAACCCGGTAGCGAAACGCTAAACTATATCGACCTGTCCAGCGGATCCTTTCTCTTCGCCCGACGCGCCACCGGTTACGGAGCAGACATTGTCGTCCTTGTTCCCATGACCGATGCCATGGCAAATCTACGGCAATCCTGGCCGTTCCTGGCGGGCTTTGCTGCGGTAGCTATATTGTTTGCACTTGCCTTCGCCTCTTTCCTGACCAGACAAGTACACCGCGTTGAAAACACTGATCATCTACTCGAGCAAAGCGAGATGCTCTTCGAGCTGGCGGCGACCAGTGCCAAATGTGGTTTGTGGAACTGGAGCCTCGACAAGGAGGAGATGTTCTGGTCGAGCTCGATCATGCAGCTTCTGGGTTTCGACAGCCGGGGGGCCAGCCTGACCTTCAATCAGGCCCTCAACCTGGTGCATCCGTCTGATCGCAAATACTTGCGCCGCGTCGAAACGAGCATGCGCAATGGCCAGGCCGAGTTCGATACAAAATTCCGCCTCAAACACGCCGACGGCCACTTCCTGTGGATGCGAGCACGCGGTGAGGTCAAGGTCGCCCAAAGCCAGAACAGCTCCGAAAAGGACACGAGGCGCTTTTTCGGCATTATGATCGACATGACCGATGAGTTGATGGCGACGGCGCGGGAGGAGCAGGCAAAGACAAATCTCCAGAGCGCCGTTGAAAGTATTTCCGACGCCTTTGTGCTATGGGGTCCCGACCAGTCTCAGGTTCTCTCCAATTCGAAATTTGAGGACTGGAAGCCGTTCAACGCACAAACCGCATGGCAAGCTCTGGACGAAGATCAGGAGATTGAACAGCCGGACGGCCGATGGATTCAGCTCAAGAGCAACCGGATCTCGGGCGGCGGCGTGGTCACCCTCGCCCGCGACATCACAGACTTCAAGATGAAGAACACAGCCCTTGAGGAAAGTCGCAGCGCGCTTAACGATACAATCAAGGACCTGAGAACCTCGCGTTCCCATTTGCGTGTTCTGGCGGAGAAATTTGAAGAAGAAAAGAGACGCGCAGAGGAAGCCAACCGGTCCAAAACCGAATTTCTCGCCAATATGAGCCATGAACTCAGGACACCGCTCAACGCTATCATCGGCTTCTCGGAGATCATGGAAACCGGCATGTTCGGCCCACTGGGCGATGATCGCTACAATGAATATGCCGGCGATATCCGCAAATCCGGCCGTAACCTTCTGGAACTGATCAATGACATTCTCGACATGTCACGCATTGAAAGCGGCAAGTATCAGGTTGAATGCGAAGAACTCAAGACCGGCGAAATGATCGACGATTGCCTCAGGATCATCGAAGCGCGCGCCGCCGAAAAGGAAATCGAGATCGACAATACAATTGATCTCGTCCCGGAAGTATACGCCGACCGGGGCGCCTTCAAACATGTCCTGATGAATGTCATGTCCAACGCAGTAAAGTTTAATACACGCGGTGGGCACGTCTCCATATCCAGCGCCGCAGACCTTGAGACTGTCACAGTTTCGATCCGCGACAATGGCATCGGCATCGCCGAAGGTGACCTTGAAAAACTCGGCACCCCCTTCCTTCAGTTCGAGAACCACAAGGAAAAGCGCCACGCCGGCTCCGGTCTCGGCATTGCCATTTCCATGTCGCTGATCGATTTGATGGAGGGTATCCTGACCATCGAAAGCGAAGAAGGCACCGGAACCCTTGTCTCGATTACGCTACCGCGACGAGAACCGACAGCCCTCAGCGTTCAGGCTTCGTCCGGCGAGACCATGCGCGAAAACCTGTAATCAAGAATTGCTGTTGACCCCGCCAGGCAACGTCTTAGTATTATGCCCAAAAAAGGGGCGCTCAATGGCAAATTCATCCAATACTTTTTCCACTACATCCACAGACGAGCTTTATTCTCTCTTTAATGCCCAGAAGGTGGCTTTTGCCGCCAACATCTACCCGAGCCTTGCGGAGCGGATGGATGCGCTGGACACCCTTTTGGACATCACGCTGTCGATCAAGGAGGATCTGGCGGATGCCCTCGAGGCGGATTTTCATCACCAGAACCGGTCCATCACCGCAATCTGGGAACTCGGTGGTGTCATTGGCCGCATTGAGCACGTCCGGGCCAATCTTGCCAGTTGGATGAAACACTCTCCACGCGAGCTCAGCGCGCCGCAGGAAGGCGCCTACGCCGAAGTGCGGTATCAGCCCAAGGGCGTCATTGGCAATATGGTGCCGTGGAATTTTCCCGGCGATATTTCACTGGGGCCACTTGTGGATATTCTGGCCGCCGGCAACCGTTGCATCATAAAACCGTCAGACCTTAATCCTCATGCCGGCGAAGTGATCAGGTCCTACGTCAATCGTCAGTTTCCGGAAGACCTTGTAGGGGTTGTCACTGGCGGCATGGAATTATCCAAAGCCTTTGCCTCTGTGCCCTTTGACCATCTGTTGTTCACCGGCGGTCCGGAAATCGCAAGGCAGGTTATGAGAGCCGCAGCTGAAAATCTCACACCCGTTACTCTCGAACTTGGCGGCAAGACACCGGCCATTGTTGTCGACGATGCAATCACCAGGGAGACGTTTTCCGACATTTTGGCTGCCAAGGCCGCCAAGAGCGGCCAGGTCTGCATTACCACCGACTACGTTTTCATCCCGGAAGAGCGGCTTGAGGAGTCTATCGCTCTGATGCAGGAAATCTGGGCCGAAATGTTCCCTACGTTCGTGGAGAGCCCGGAAGCCACCGGCATCATTAACATGCGCCACTTCGAAAGGTTGACGGGCTATCTGGAGGATGCCAGAGCCAAGGGCGTCGACCTGATTGAGCTCAATCCTTCCGGTGAAACGGCCAATCCTGAAACGCGCAAGTTCCCGCTCACTCTGGCAATCAATCCAGGCAATGATACAGCGGTCATGCAGAACGAAATTTTCGGCCCCATTCTTCCTGTCAAAACCTATCGGGAAATTGATCAGGTCATTGACTTCGTCAACGCCGGTCACAGGCCACTGGCACTCTACATCTTTACCAACACGCCTGAGCTCGCCGAAAATATCCTCTCCCGGACCATCTCCGGCGGAGCCAGCGTGAACGCAGCTATTATGCAAGCCGCACACCCGGCGCTTCCCTTTGGCGGCATCGGTAACAGCGGCATGGGCTGTCATCACGGACATGAAGGATTTTTGCAATTTTCTCATGCCCGGTCTGTTTTCCATCTGGACACGGCGGCCGCAGATGCTTTCGGACGACCACCCTATTCCGGCCCCTCGACGACAATGATCGAAGAAATAATTCCGTGGAAGAAATAGCAAGACAGACATAAAGGGAGAGCCGCCATGAACTGGGCAAGACGGGATATTCTGGGACTACTGGGCACGAGCGTTGCGGCGATGACCGCAATCAGCATGGCGGGAACGAGTGCACTCGCAGATGACGCAGCCAGGTTCACGGAGGTTGCCTCGGGTTTGCGCTTCCCCGAGGGGCCCATCGCCATGCCAGATGGCAGCCTGATCCTTGTCGAGATCGAGTCCGGACATCTGACCCGCATCGATCCTGAGGGAAACATCGAGCGCCTTGTGCACCTGGGCGGCGGCCCCAATGGCGCAGCCCTGGGACCTGATGGCCGAGTCTATGTCTGTAACAACGGCGGGTTCAACTGGGACGAATCCTCCGGACTTCTTATCCCCGTCGGCACTCCCGGTAGCTACACCGGTGGCCGTATCGAAGTTGTCGATCTTGAAACCCGCAAGGTTGAGACCCTTTATACCTCCTGCAATGGTCGCCCGCTCCGAGGTCCCAATGACCTTGTCTTCGACAAACACGGCGGCTTCTGGTTTACCGACCATGGCAAATCAAGCGAGAGGCAGGAAGACATCACGGGCGTTTATTACGCGAAAGCCGATGGTTCGTTTATCTCCGAACCGATTTTCCCGCTGCACGGACCAAACGGGCTCGGCCTGTCGCCCGATGAGAACACCCTCTATGTGGCCGAGACCCTTTCTGGCCGCATCTGGAAATACTCAATCATCGCACCGGGCAAAATTGCACCACAGGTTGGGCTTGGCCTTGACCGCCTGCTCTACACGGCTCCTGGCGGCTACGAGATATACGATTCCCTTGCCATTGATGCTGAAGGTAACATTGCCGTAGCCTCACTTGTCACTGCAGGCATTCGAACAGTGTCACCCGAGGGAAAATCACTGGACTTTTTCGAAACCGGCGACCTGATGACCACCAACATCTGTTTTGGAGGCCCCGGCCTGAAGACGGCCTATATTACACTGTCGGGGACAGGACGGGTCGTCAAGGCACACTGGCCGCGCGGCGGCAAGCCGCTCAACTATCTCAATTCGTGAGGTCGGAGTCAGATAATGCGCTGACGAAAGGGCCCTGACCAACCAGGTTCAGGACTTCGGTGTCGTTTCCCTGCTCGGGGCATCCACCCGTGGCGCGCAAACAACCCGGTTTCGCCCCTCTGCCTTCGCCTGGTAAACTGCCTGATCGGCCAATTTGATCAATTGATCAACGTCGTAAGAACCTCGCTCGGTAGACGCCACACCGGTGCTCACGGTAACATTAAGCTCCGTTTCCCGATCCGGCGTAAGGAACGTGTGACTCTCGACCTGGTTTCGAATTCGCTCCGCAACGTCCATCGCCATAGTCTCGGGGCAATTTTGCAGATGTATAAGAAATTCCTCGCCTCCATAACGACCCAACGAATCTGATGGCCGCATGACCTCTGCGATCGTCGCAGTTATTTCTTTCAGCACCTGGTCGCCTGCATCGTGTCCATGGGTATCATTGATGAGCTTGAAATGATCAACATCGATGAACAAAAGACTGACAGGCGAAGACAGCCTGTCAGATGCTGCCAGTCCGTTCTCAATCGATTCGAGAATTGACCCGCGGTTCATGATCTGTGTCAGCTGATCATGGGTTGCCATCTGGCGCAGCTTCTGTTGGGCACGGTAAAGCTCCTGTTCGGCTTCATGGCGCGAGCGCAAATTCTGAAATCCCGCGATCACGCTGCCGATCGTGCCCATGAAGGGTCTGATTTCATCCATCAGTTCTTCGTCATAACCACCTTTTCTGTTGGCAATACCAGCCATGCCGAGGAATTTGTTCCCCGCATAGATCGGCAGCCCCAAATAGGAATTCATTGCCGGATGACCGCCCGGCAACCCACCGCTACGCGGGTCATTTGTCGGATCATTGGAAATGACCGGCTCACCGGTTCGGATTGTCACGCCAAATAGCGTTTCAAGATTGAAGAACTCCAGACCATCCCGTGCGTTATCGCGGTAGAGGGCCCTTGTTTCCGCATTCCACGAGATATCTGTGATGGCGTGGGTTTTCAGGTAAGGCAGCCCTTCTGCTGTCGTCATGATTTCACCAATAAACCCATACTCACTTGCAGTCAGGTCAAGCAAACTTTCAAGAGTAGAGTCAAACACATCGCGTTTGCTCCATAAATTCGATGAAATAAATCCGTCCAGGGAATGAGAGATCGCCCTGTGGACTCGCACATTCATCTTCATCCGCCTCTCGGCCTCCACGCGCTCCGATATATCGCGCACGACGCCAACAAAATAGGTCTCGCCTTGTACAAAAGTCTCAACAACGGAAAGTTCAATGGGGAATTCATGGCCGGATTTCGTCATGGCACTGACCTGACGTCCGGTACCCATGATTTTGGCAACCCCGGTTTCAAAATAATTTGCAAGATATTGATCGTGCTCGCTGCGATAGGGCTCGCCCATCAGCATGAGAACGTTCCGACCCACCATCTCACTGGATTGGTAACCAAACATCTTCACTGTCGCCGGATTGACGTAGTAGATGATGCCTCTCTTGCTAATCAGCACGATACTGTCGATTACATTGTCGACGATTGGCTTGGCGATGGCAGAAACATCGGGCGCGACAGCCTCCAGGATGGAAGCGAAGTCAGACTCGCCACTTTCCGTATCAGCACTGCTCCCGGGCTGAGAGAGGGCATACCCTGACTGTTTCATACATCGACCCCTTCGATTTCAACGACAATGTTAAGAGTATAAAGTACATATATGAACGAAATCTAAGGGTGTAGGGGCCACACGACTTTGTTGAATATGTTTCCTGACATTCCCCCACAGATGTATTCGGCTGGCGTGGTAAAGCCTGCTTCCTCGCTCAGGAAGGGGTAACGCCGCTCTGCTCAAGCGCCGTGCGATAGCCCGAGTATTTGGGCTGATCAATAGCGATTTGCGTAACCACGCTCTGGCGCAGGAAGGCGGTAAGACCCGGCAGGTCAAGCGCCATGGAACCGTCACGCAGGGCATGGGTCAACTCCCATTGCAGGGCCTCCAGATCGGCCTTTTTGCCGAACAACCCTTCCAGAGCCTTTTTCTGATAAGCCTTATGCGCTGGCCCGAGCTCCAGCTCACGCAGCACGATATCGACCGAATTCGATGCCACGCGGGCAAGGAAGTTGGTCCTGCCGCTTGTCTCACTCATGACATCCCCGCGCAGAAAATCACGTACGCTGGCCAGCAATTCGTTCGAACGCGGCATATTGGACGACAGCGTCATGGTGACGGGTTCCGGCTTTTCAACCGGCCCCGGGATCAGGAGATTGACGCAATCGACCTGACATTCCGATGAGCGCCGCCCGATGGCCGGACGCTCAACAGAGGCATCAGGCCCGTGGCGGTAGTGCTCCGCCATGCCGAGGCTGCTGGCAGCCCACCAGAAGGAGCCAAAGACCTCCCAGAATTTCACATGCGCCGGATCGACTTTTCGCCCGCTAACGGATTCATATCCCGCGAAAAGATCCTCTCGCGTACCAAAGCCGCCGACCGGCAGTTCAGTCTTCCCGAAGCGCCATGAATTGGTACACAGCCAGCCCAGATCCCGCATGGGATCGCCGATATGGGCAATCTCCCAATCAAGCACAGCGGTCACACCCTTGTCCGGCATGACCATAAAATTGCCGTTGCGGAAATCATTGTGCACGAGGCACATCTCGCCAACTTGCGGCAGATGTTCCATGAGCCAGCGACCGGTGAAATCAATCATTGGCTGAGCTGTATCAAAGGCTTTGTAATTGTCCCAGGTCTGGGTCACAAACTGCGCCGGTGTCATCTCGTGCAGCCGACCGCCAAGACCAGGAGCCTTCACGTCGATTGTGTGAATACGAGCAAGAATTTCGCCGCATTGAAAAGCAAGCTTCGGGCGGATTTTTTCAAACTCGGGCGCGCGCGCAATTTTCGCCCCCAGCGCCTCGCCTTCGAGCCATTCCATGATGAAGCCATGCCCAAGCCCATCAGCCTCTTCCAGAACATAGTAGACCTCCGGCTCCGGCACACCTGCCTCCCTGGCCAGACGGAAGAGCGCGGCCTCCGCCGCAAGGCCCGGCCGCGCGCCAACCGTTTCATCAACAATCCCGCCCGGTGCCCGCCGCATGGCCAGCGGTCGTTCACCCTCATCCGTTTCGACAATGAGCCGGTACGTTTCCTGACTTGCACCGCCGGACAGCCGATCGCAGGATTTCAGCGAGCGGCAATCCGGAATGTGCTTTTCAAGCACGCGTGCGAGTTTTTCCTCGAAGGTTCCTGTGGTGGCTTCCATCGGTCATATCCCTCCAGCAGGTTTACTCCTTCACACCCTTGGGTGCCTTCTGGCTCATGTAACCGAACATATAGCCTGCAACCCGGCGCATCTGGATCTCCTCCGCGCCTTCGGTAATCCGGTAGCGGCGGTGATGACGATAGATATGCTCAAACGGTTGATAGCGCGAATACCCCATGCCACCAAACACCTGCATCGCCCGGTCGGCCGCATCGCAGCACAGACGATTGGCCTGGTAGTTACACATGGAGACCTTGTCGGAAACACTGAACGCGCCGTATTTATCCATTTGCCACGCGGTTTTCTGTATCAGGGCACGGAGCATTTCACATGTCGACTGAAGTTCCACAAGCGGGAACTGGATACCCTGGTTGGTCGAAAGCGGCTTTCCAAAGGGTTTGCGCTCTCCGGCATACCGAACCGCTTCATTGACACAGAACTGCGCCGCGCCGAGGCTGGAAGCGGCCTGCCGAATACGGTTTTCGTTGAAGAAGTGCTGCACGACCTGAAGGCCCTGCCCCTCGCCGCCGAAGATTGCACTGTCCGGCACGCGGACATCCTTGAGCGAGACATGGGCATGGTCGGTCGGCATATTGAAGGTCCAAAGATACTCCTCAACCTTGAAGCCCTCCGCATTGGACGGCACGAGGAAACAGGAAATCCCGAGCCCGGAGCCGGCCTCGCCGCTGGTGCGCGCAAAGATCAAGTCGTGGCTTGCCTTGTGGATGCCGGTGTTCCAGGTCTTCTCACCGTTGATGATCCAGTCATCGCCGTCGCGCACAGCCACTGTTTCCATATGCGTCGCATCGGACCCGTGATCCGGTTCGGTGATACCGAAGGCAAAGCCGCGCCGTCGGTTCAAAAGATCGTCGACCCATTCACCCTTTTGCGCCTCGGTGCCGTAATTCAGCATCAGCATCAGGCCTACATTGTTACCGACAATGGAGTGCTCATTCTGCAGATCATTGTGGAGGCCAAGCCCTTTTGCAGCGAGATGTTCACGGATCACCGCCATGCCAAGGTTGGTGCCATCCTGCCCGCCATATTCCTTCGGAAAAGGATAGCGGAAGTGCCCGGCGTCATCAGCGAGACGTTTAGCTTCCTGGAGCAGCGCTTCCCATTCCTCGTTCGGCAGACCCTGACGATCCCAGTCGGTGCGCGCATCCTCGCGCCGGTGATCAAAGAAGCGGATATTGTCGTCTTTATTTTCCAGCGGCTTGATTACTTTCTCGATGAAATCGTCAAGCACTCTGAGATAATCGGACAGACCTTTTGGCAGGTCAAAATTCATATCATCTTGCATAGGTTTTTCCTCCGGTTTCCCGTTTTGGTCGGGATCTTATTGCCTTGCCGATAAGGCGAAGCGCTTTGCGAAGGATACTAGCGTGTTGGTTGAGGCATTCAATAGCTATGTCATCGGGCTCTGCAGGCGCCCACCCTGACTGGCGGGACTTGCCAGTTTTATGCGCTCAAAAGCTCATACGGGCCGACACAAAGACATTCGAGTTATCTTCAAACTGTCCGAAGAAGCTGGCTATTTCCGTCCCATAGAAGACATTTGCACCGGCCTCAACCTGCCATGCATCCGAGACCTTGTAGTTGGCCTTGAGGCGCAGATAGCCATCCTCGTCAGTCGGCGACCAGAAGTTGAAAGCCGAAAGCATCAGGTTCTGGCTCATCAGCATCTGCGTGAGGCGCGCCGTGATGATCTGGCGGGTCTCGTCTTTGGGCCGCATACCTATCGGGAGTGTTGCCAGATAATCGTCATGGTCAGACATGTGTTCGACGTAAACCTGGACGCCGCCAGTGAGGTCGGGGATAATCTCCCGCTCAAAGCCCGCCAGAAAGCGCCATTCGGAATTCGGCACGAAGGGGTCGCTCGCCGCGCCATCGTCCCTCGCATCATAATAGCCAATTTCCCCATGGGCGATACCGCCGCCCAGAGGGCCGCGCAGGCTTGCACCATAGACATTCAGCTCCGGAAATGTGTTCAGACCAGCCACCGGATCAAAGCCCATCGGGCTCTTCCAATAGCCGCGATAAAGATAGCCGGCCCATTCAAAAGACTTCACCTGCCCGCTCGCACGGAAAGCCCCTTCCCAATCGTCTCCATATTCATCGAGGACGAGAACGTTGATGGGCGAAGGGTCCGTCTTCACAGCTCCGACAAGCGGATCAAAGAACGTAAGCCGCCTGCCATCAATGAATCGGTCTGGGTCAAAGCGCGGCGTCAGGACAGCGTCCAGGGTGATGTCGCCAACATAGACCGAAGCCTTGATCGCATCCGATGGCGCTTTGAGATATTCATCATCGCGGCCGATAAACAAAGCGTTCCAGTCCTTGGGAAAGAGGTCGTTGATAAAAACAAGATCGCCGGTGCCCCAGGTGAGGATTTGCCGTCCGATTTTGAGATCAAGTGTATCGAGGGGGCGAAGCAGAACAGAAGCTTCTCTCAGATCGATCCAGCCCTCACCGCTTTCCAGGTCCACCGTGCCGTCTTCAAGAACCTGATCGGCAACAAAATCCGTCGTAAGATTAAGGGTGGCCCAATCGCCCGACCAGGCGGCCTCAATCTGAAACCGCGCCTCGCCAAGTGTGGTGTCTTTATAGTTTCCTATCCCGGACAGACGGTGACCATATCGCAGTTCATAGAACCCGCCGACATCAAGGGCATCCCATGGTGATGCCGCAGTCTCCTTCTGCTGATCTCGTGTCGTCTCAAGGCCGCCAAGTCCGCCGAGACCGGCAGGCAAGGAAGGTTCTTCCGATTTCGCAGGTGCCCCGCCCAGGCCGGCCGGCAAGGCGGGCTCGCTTGCAGCTGCCGCCGAGGCAAGACAAAGAACCGCGCCCACCGAGAGGGTAAATCTGACGAGATTTTTCATGGAAAACCCTTCCCGCTGCTAGCGCAGCAATTTGCGCGGCGGATTGCGCAGGTAGCGCTCCGAGAAGATATCCTCGGCAAGACCGGTATCGTAGCGCACATCTTCATAGGTCATGGAAGTTGCACCGCCCTGCTTGTTGTCGGACATGCGGGAGGATGTCACCGTCGGGTGACCATCAATCATCTCGACACCGAGCGCTTCATAGGTCCGGTAAACTTCGCCCTGCTTGTCCTGATACTCAATTTTGACCGCAAGGAACGTCGTCTTGTGGATCCAACTCTTGTAGGAGGCGAATTCGACGCTGCCGGCATCCTTCGGCGTGCTCGTCAAGACATAATAGGTGTCGCTCTCTTCGGCCAGTTCATGGCTATCGAGATCCGGATTGCGGCCGGAGACATCCTCGTAGAAGAAATGCGACCCAACGAAGCTTGAGCGCTTGTCCGACGCCGCGATGCGCTTGACGAGGTCAAGCGCCGGCAGATAGAGCCAGCGATCATCATCCGTCCCGATATGTTTCCACACAAGGAAAGATGTCTTGTTGACATCTGCCGGCTTGACAAAGTGAACATAGAACAGCTGATCACCACTCGTCGCATCGACGTCCTTGTCCTTGCGCAAAATAGTGAAGGCGCGGGCCCGCTCGCGCCCCTGATTGTCGGTGATGGTCATATTCACCTTGGCGCGGCCATCGTCGCCCTGGTAGTAGGCGGTGGCATTGGCTTTGGCGACAATCTCGTCGACTTCAAGTGCAGCGGCTGATCCGCCGACAAGGGCGGCAAGAGCAAGGCTGGCGACGATTAAACCGGGTTTCTTCAACATGGGAATTACTCCTTACTTTGAGGGGACAGGCGCGGCGGTCTGGGGAAAAAGCCAGCGCTCGAGGAGCCGGATAAGGGCGGGCAAGATAACCAGCGTTGCCAATCCGGCAAAGAACAATATGGCCGAGATGAAAAAACCGACCGTGTTGTAGGGCACAAGGGACGCGGCCAGCAGCGGCAGGAAGCCGACGCCCAGCACGATAACATTACGCGTAATCGCACGAGCCGGTTCGCCAAAGACAGCAGGAACGCTCGATTTCCAGTCGGGATTTTTTGCGCGTTGATAACGACTGCGGGCCAGGAAGTGGATGGCATAGTCAACCGCAAGACCAAGCGACAACGAGGACAGCACCGCGACCGGCATATCGTAGTCCTTGCCGACAAGGCCAATGAGCCCATAGATAAAGGCAATCGTCACCGTTAGCGGGATCATGGCGAGCAGCCCCCATAGCACCGAACGGAACAGGATCATCATCAGGATAAGGACAACAATGAAGCTCGAGATAAAGGCCTTGGCCATGCCCGAGACCATTTTGTCTTGCCACACCACATTGATATGGGTCAGACCAAACCAGTCCGCGCTGATGGCTTGTGGCGGAGGGTTGTCGCTGATGTAGCTGGCGACAGAGTCCTGTACCGCCGACATATCGCGATTGTCGCCACTCTTCAGCTGGATCCAGAAATTGGCCTTGCGATAGTCCGGTGTCACAAAGTGCCACAGGTCCTCGGGGCGGTGGGAGTTCTGATAGGTCAGCAGGGTCTGGGCCACTGCGCCGCGCGTGTCGGGAATACGGAAGGCTTCTGCATTGCCCTCAAAGAGTTCGCGGTGAACGGTTTTTATAACATCCACGACAGAACTCGACTTGCCGACCGTCTCAAGCCCGTGCAGATGGGCCTGAAGACCTTCAAGCCAGCCCAGCACATCCGGAGACTTGAAAATCTCATCCCGCTGACTGAGCGACCCAAGCCACAAGACAGCATCATCCCAGACGATCCAGTCATCGCCTTCTGCGGCATCAAGGCGGCGCGTCGCTTCCTCTGACAGGGCTGCAACAAGCGCGGCCTGATCGCCAACAGTGACGGCAATGCTCGCGACATCCCCGGCCAGGTCCTGCAAGGAAGTCAACTTGTGAGCCTTCATTTCATCGGCGAGACCCGATGCATAGTCCACAAGGCTGGTTTCCGCATCGTCGCCTTCCAGAACGAGATAAGCCATATAGGTTCCCGCAAAGCGCTCGTTCATGGCGCGGTCCGCAATGCGAATGTCGTGATCCGGGGCAAACCAGCGCACCGGATTGTCGTTGATCTGGATTTGTCCGATGCCATATATTGCAAGCGCGCCGAGGGCAAAGGTTCCAAGAATGACAAGGCGCGCGTGAGCGAAGGTAACGCGGCCAAGGCCTTGCAGCCCTCTGACAAGAAGATTGCTCTCTTCGCTGCCTTTTGAAACCATGCCAAAACCTTCAAGACTTTCTTCCTTCATCAACATGATATAGGCGGGTACCATGGTAATGGTAAGGAACCACGCGGCAAGAACACCGAACGCCACGAATGTACCGAAGACCTGAACCGGCGGGATAGGTGTCAGAGCGAGGGAACCAAAGCCTGCAAAGGTTGTCAGTGAGGTAAAAAACATTGGTGCTGACAGTTCTTCCATGACCGCTTCGAGAGTCTTGCGGCGATCACGCGTCTCCTGGTAGCGATCAAAGAAGTCTGATAGAATATGAACCGCATCCAGAACCGCAATGGGCATGATGAAAATCGGGATCATCGACGACATGATGTGAACGGTGTTGCCGGTCGTCACGAGAAGGCCCATGGTGAGAATGACCGAGGCCATGGCGACAAGCATCGGCGCGACGATCAAGTTGACCTGACGAAAGAAGATCCACATCAGAACGAAGATGAGGATCATGGCCGCAGGGGCAGAAATCGCCATCTGCACAAACATTTCACCACCAAAACGATCCTGGGCCACAGGCATGCCGGTGATGTAGACCGCATCGTCGCCGTCGAATTTTGCTGCGTAGTCTTCGAGTTTCGCCGCCACATCGAAGCTGTCTGCCTTCGATCGAATCGGCAGGTAAAGAGCAATCGCCTTGCCGTCATCGGAGACCAGCGTACCGTTCAGCATTGGTAGATTACGGGCGGTTTTGGCAATAAGAGCAGCTTCTTCTGCCGTCTTCGGCGGGGCCGCCATGAGCCAGTCAAAGGACACCGAGCCGAGCCCGGCCTGCTCGATCTTATCAACGGTTGAGGGCGCCATGATATCAACACCGATGACACCGTGCGCCTCCCCGCCCTCACCTTCCCAGGTCAGGGTTTTGGCATATTCAGTAAGATCAAAGATGCGCCCGAGAGTTTCAGGATTGAAAACGCCTGCCGGATCCACCTCATTGACGATGCCAACGACAACCATATCGTAGAGCGAAAAGTCACGCTTTTGTTCGTTGTGGAAAACCCGGACCGGCTCGTCCGCCGGCAGCATATTCTCCGGGTCCGTATCAATCTGGAGCGCATTAAGGAAAGGCACAGCTTCTGGTCTCAGTGTCGGCAGGGTAACGAGCGCGATGAACAGAACGCTCAATGCCGCCGCCACGCTCATCACTGTCTTTGGCCTGTCGAGGCCAATCGCTGAAATTTTTTGCAACATTATCTTTCCTCTTGCGCTTCAGGTCGTTGGGTAATGTTTAGTCGAAAGCCTTGCCGGGTTTCGCACCAAGCTTCTTGAAGACGATGGCGGCCGGACAAAAACCCGTGAAGGCCGCCTGGATCATATTGACACCCGCAAAGGCCGGCAGAAGCAGCCACCAGGCGGAGTGGATTTGTGAAAGAATGAGGCCGGTCAAAACAACAAAGCCGGCAAAGACAAAGATCATACGATCAAGAGACATTTGGTTTACTCCTTTTCAGTTTGGGTTACCGGTTCTGCAACGCCCATTGCTTCGGGCGCACAGAACATTTCAAACAGCACATTGATAATTTTGCTGATCCGCGGATCAGAGATCCGGTAGTAGATCGTCGTCGCGGTCCGACGCGTCTCAACCAGCTTTTCAGCTTTCAGCCGGCTAAGGTGCTGCGACAGATTCGGATGACTGATGTCGAGGCGCTCGGCAAGCTCGCCGGAGGTCACCTCGCCATCAACCAGATTGCACAGAACCAGGAGACGCTTTGGATGCGACAAAGCCTTCAAAAACGCCGTCGCCTGGCCCGCGTTGGTTTCAAGTTCAGAGATATCAAGGTC
>CBFDBJ010000069.1:0-21156 GCA_965603015.1 uncultured Alphaproteobacteria bacterium | reverse complement strand
GTCTGCCAGGCTGGCATCAACTTCAATGAAAGTCGCCGCCGATGAAGTAATAATATCCTTCAAGTTTGCGATAAAGGCATTCGCCGAGGTGAGCCGTGTTCCACGCACACGTGTACGAGAAAACCCCAGTAACTTATCCGTTAGATCGGCATTCCGGTTTGCTGCAGCAAGGGCCTTATCCAGTCTAGTCGCAGATTTATCATCAAGGCTGGCAGCACCCTGGACGAGCTGAATATTCCCGATAATAACGCCAAGCATATTGTTGTAGTCGTGCGCAATGCCGCCGGTCAGTTGCCCCAATGCTTCCATTTTCTGGGAGCGACGAAGCGTCTCCTCAGCTTTCCTGTTTTCGGTGATGTTACGGATGGTTCCCTCGACCCCCAAAATTTCGCCATCGGACCCCGTCCAATAGCGCGCACTGGTAGAGACCCACCCGGTGCTGCCATCCTTGTTGCGGGTTTCAGTCTGAAATTTGCTGACCTTTCCTCCCCTCTCCTTGAGGAGTTCAAGAAATTCCTGTCTCTTGTTTTCGTCCACGTAGAACTGATCAAGTTTTTTCCCAATCAACTCGTCGGACGAATGTCCGCTAATGTCCACGACCGAGGGTGAAACCATAACAATGCGCCCGTCCTGATCGGCGCGGTAGAACGTGTCCACCATATTATCGAGGATGCTGCGATAGTCGCGCTCTCTTTCCTGCAGTGCGGAGGTGTCTCGCCGGGACTTTTCCATCGATTCAACAAGAAATCTGTTCAGAATGCCGACGGCGATCACCAGACTTCCGCTGACGGTTATCCAGCTGATTTCAGCCAGTGCCCATGCAGGGGCACTCATCAGGTAAGCTGCCAGTTCGAAAGGAGGTAATCGGTGCTCCTGCACCGTACTGACACCAATCATGCCGGTCGCCACAATCACGCCGAAGAGAATTGCAAGACCTGTCCGCATGCCAAAGAAAATAGTCCCAAGGACAGGGGCTACGACGAACCAGACGATGCTGCCAGCCATGAGGCCAAACGACCAGAGTCCCGCCAGACCAACGATGATAAACACGGTTATGAGGGAGATAGAACGAACATGATAGGGCAAAAACCTGCGGAGTATCGCGAGGGTCCAGATGCCGGTCGCTACAAGGATTTGCAACGTCATGACCGGTTGCCAACCGATGTCCAAAGCCCGATAGAGCGAGGCTGCCAATGTTGGAGCCGTCAATATAGCGAGGCAAATAAGGAACGCGTCACAAATTCTGGAACGTATTTCCAGATAGGTTTGATCCAGCAACACCATCGGATACCTTTGAAATAAGTCTCACCTGGACCACAGGCCAGTTGTTTAAGTTGACGGGGGGGAGACCGCTAACAAACTGGTTTTCCTGTTGCGAACTCATCAATCGACACACACTGTGCGCTCATGACGATCCTGTTCTACACCAGCAGGGTCTGTTCGACTTTGCCGAGAAAAAAGTCCATATTGATGGGTTTGGTCATGGAAGATGCAACATTATAAACATCGGTGAGTTTGGTCGACCAACCGGGCGGCAGAATACCTCCGCCACCGGAAATGGTAATAATTGGCGGCTGATCATCCCTCTCACCGAGAATTCGAATAAGCTCAATGCCATCGAGCTCGGGCATGAAAACATCCGTAATAATCAGATCATAGGTTGTCTTTTCCAGGAGTTGCAGAGCCTTCTTTCCATTCTTTGCCTGCGATACGTTGTGGCCTGCACTGTCGAGGCAGTCCGCCAATGTCTCTCGCATAGCTTGATCGTCGTCAATCAGGAGTATTTTGGTCATTGTCGCACAGTGCCGCAAGGCACTCCCCTATCAATAGGTTTGATCTCGACCCCTCAAGATCATGGAAGTAACCCAACCCCTTCTCGTTTATAGACTTAACTATCAGAGTTTAACAACTGTTAAACTGAATTGGCCTTACGGGAGAAATTTCCGCCAAAGGCAACCTTGAGGCCAGCCAGAAAAAAGGACCTTCATACTGACTCTGTGGGTCTGAACGGTTGATTGGTGACGATGGTATACTTGCATTAGAGTGTTTTGTCGCCAGATCTGATTCTTGAGAACCCAAAGAGGTAAATATGGCCCTTTCCTATCGAGATCGGAAGAAATGGCGGCAAGTCGGTCTGATTACGCTGACCGCCGTCGGCGTCGGACTGTCCTATGTCGGACTGCGCATGCTGGGCGGCGCCATGCCGGCCAATTTTCCTGAATTCGAAAATGCAGCGCGAACGGCCGGATTTGTCGGGTTCTGTCTCGGGTGGTTCATGACCTTCATTGTCTATGATACTCCGGGGGAGATCTTTCGCCGCATGGGGTTCGTCAAGGGATGGCTGGTGCTGGAATTCATCTCGGTCGGGGTCATTATCTCCGGCATTGCTGTGCAACGCGCTATTTCTGCAGTGCTCTGGCCGGGTTTCAACACCGTCACCGAATATTTCAAAACCGACCTCCTGATCGACCTGTTGATGGCGGTTGCGGCCTTCCTCCTGATTACCTTTATCATGCAACTTCGCCGTCTCGTTGGCGAAGGCGTTATGTGGAATATGATCACCGGTCGGTATCATCGCCCGCGCACAGAGCGGCGCATCTATATGTTTCTCGATATCAAGGACTCCACTGCGCTGGCCGAACGCCTTGGCGATGAGAAAACCCACGCGCTGATCAGCGATGTTTTCTTTCTCGCCGATCGTCTTGTGTCGGAATATCGCGGCGAGGTTCTGAGCTACAATGGCGATGAGCTCGTGGCCTCGTGGCGGGAGGGTCGCGGTCTCAAGGACAGCCGCTGCCTGACCTGCTATCGGGACATTGTCACAGCCCTTGAAGCGCGTGTCGATCACTACCGGGAGACCTATGGTGTGATGCCGGAATTCTGGGCGGGCTTTCTTGTCGGTGAGGTGGTGGTTGGCGAATGCGGCGATAGCAAACTCTCGATTGTCCATATCGGTGATACCCCCAACACCGCGGCTCGGCTCGAGCACCATGCCAAGGATATGGGCCGCAAGTGTCTCGCCTCCGGCGCCCTGATCGAGCGGCTTCAGCTTCCCGACACGATCAAGGCCGAACCCCTCGGCAGCATCGCCCTGAAGGGCCATAGCCACGATACGGAGATCTTCGCAATCGAGCTTGTTTGAACTGGCCTGAAATCTCATTTGCGTCTTCGTCGCCAAACCGTTAGGACCTGTCGGATTGAATTGTAACCCGGAGCCCCAACGTGCCGCCACTTTTGGCCCTAAATGACCTGACCCTTGGCCTTGGCAAGGAGATCCTCTTCAAGGAGGTGACGCTTGTCCTGCAGCCGCAGGACCGGCTGTGCCTGATCGGGCGGAACGGAACCGGCAAGACCACCCTCTTTAAAGTGATTGCGGGGCTGGTGGAGCCCGATAGCGGCGAACGCACGGTGCAGCAGGGCAAGCGGATCGGTCTGTTGCCCCAGGAGCCTGACTTCACCGGCGTTCCCAATGTGCGGGCGTACATCCAGGCGGGCCTGCCAGACACTGAACAAGACGAGACCTGGCGGGTGGACGCCATGCTGGACGCGATGTCGCTCGACGGTGACACGGACCCCGGGACGCTTTCGGGCGGCGAGGCGCGGCGCGCGGCGCTTGGTGCCACGCTTATCGGCGAGCCGGATATTCTGCTGCTTGACGAGCCGACCAATCACCTTGATTTGCCGACCATCGAATGGCTTGAGGACTTTCTGGAAAAGTTCCGCGGCGCCTTCATTCTGATCTCACACGACCGCACTTTCTTGAAGCGCCTGTCGACCGCCTGCCTGTGGCTCGACCGCGGCAAGATCCGCCGTCTTGATGATCGTTTTAGCAAGTTTAATTCATGGACCGACGAAATATTGCGCCAGGAAGAAGTGGCGCTGGCCAAGCTCGACAAGGTGATCGCCCAGGAAACCGAGTGGTCCCATAAAGGGATCAGCGCGAGGCGGACGCGCAACCAGGGGCGGCTGCGCAATCTGCACGCCATGCGGGGCGACCGAGCAAACCTCGTCAAGCAAATGGGCAATGCTGCGCTTGAGACCGAGCGCGGCGAGATATCCGGCAAACAGGTGATTGTTGCAAAGCATATTTTCAAGACCTTCCCGGGACTTGGCCGCCCGATCGTCGAGGATTTTTCGGTTCGTATTCTGCGCGGCGACAAGGTCGGGCTCATTGGGCCGAATGGTGCGGGCAAGACGACGCTCCTGAAACTCCTGACAAAAGAGATCGAACCGGATAGCGGCACGGTGCGCCATGGCACGAACCTGACGCCGCTGATCATCGATCAGAAGCGCGAAAGCCTTGATCCGACTCTCAATCTGCGCGAGACGTTGACCAGCACCAGCCACGTCGTGGTCCAGGGGCGCGAGCGCCACATCATCCCCTATCTGAAAGATTTTCTCTTCACAGACACTCAAATCCACCAGCCGGTGCGCTCGCTGTCGGGCGGCGAACGCAATCGCCTTATGCTGGCTAAAGCATTTCTGCAGCCCTCGAACTTCATGATCCTGGATGAACCGACCAACGACCTCGACATGGAAACTCTCGACCTGTTGCAGGAATTGCTGACAAACTTTGATGGCACTGTCCTCCTGGTCAGCCATGACCGCGACTTCCTCGACCGGATCGTGACCTCGACCATCGCCCTTGAAGGCGACGGCACAGCAACCGAATATGCCGGCGGCTATAGCGATTACCTGGTGCAGAAAGCAAACGGACCGCAGACAAGGACCGCCTCCTCGTCAAACGGGGCCACACCGAGAAAACCGCAAGTGATCAAACAGGAGAGCGGTTCCGGGGCCGGATCAACCGCAAAGCTGAGCTACAAGCATGAGCGCCGTCTGGAACAACTGACAAAACTCATTGCCACTCTTGAGAACACAATTCCCGAGTTGGAGGCGACCCTCGCCAGTGATACTCTCTATGCCCGGGACCCGGAAAAGTTCAACCGCGTGGCAAAGGAGCTTGATGAGGCCCGCGATGAGCTCCACAATGCCGAAGAAGAATGGCTCGAGATTGAGGCCATGCGAGAAGCGCTGAGTTAGATCAATGATTTATGATGATGCAGCAGTCCACTACAACGGCGACTTTCCCGCCACCTCACCACAGCTCTACGGCGGAACGCACATCGCCTTGTTTATGAGGTATTGTTTCGCCAAGAAGTGGGCCGGACCGATCCATGTCCAACAACGGCCCGCAGAGGTCCAGGGCGTTGTTGACGGGACCCTTTCGGCAACCGGGTTCCTGTTCCAATACTGTAGCGGCCGCCTCAGCGATACCGATCTGAATGACGCCGGCAATGCCTTTGCCAGCCAATATTATGGCAGGGACGGAATGTACATTTACGACTACCTGCAGAACTTTGGCGACTTGATGTATATCGCCCCGGAAAGCGACCACAGTTTCATGAAGCTCGGCATTTTTATGGAAGCCAGGCTGAGAAACAAGATCCTGACCCGCACCCAGTATGCCGCGCAGCCCAAGTGACCCGGCGCTCCCGGTGCAAACGCCCTACCCGGCTGCCTCAAGCGACCGGCCACCAACGACGGACCAGCGCCGATTTTTTTCGCGGCAGACGCCGTTGAGCCATTCATCTGATTTGCCGGAGCTGAACGCCATCTTGTAGGTGAGTTCACGGCACAGTTTGGGATACTGGATATCGCCGCCAACAAGAAGCAGGTCGCCGCCATCGGCCTTGTCGAGAAGATCGGCGAAGACGTAGCCAATGACCCGGTCTCCCGATGTGACCAGGTACCAGCCCTGGGCCGGTTCGTGTGCGATGGCCTTGACGCGGTTGCCTCGGCGCAGCAGCGTGACCTTTTCACCGTCCACTTGGGGGGAGAGGCGAACATTGGCATTGGCATTGGTAAGGTAGTCACCGGCGGTGGGCTCGAGAAGCACACTGACATCAAGGCGAACCGGCGCCTGCATTTCCACACCGGCATTGAAACCGACCAGATAAACCACACCCGACCGCACAGAGCCGCTTGATCCTGTTACAGGATTTGACCAGCTGACTTCCGCATGGGACGTGTCCGAACCCGCTGCCGCCCATGCGGCTTTGTCAATCTCGCGCCGATCCGACCAGACGAGAAACTCCTCGAAACGCGACCCGGATGCGGCGTTGTCAATCCAGACTGCCTGGCGAGCACCGCTGAACGGCCGACTGGAGAAATCCAGCGTTCCGCAACCGGTAAGAGCCAGCGCCAAAGTTATCATTACCAAACGCCGACAACGCCTTACTGCGCGGAAATCTGTCATCATCAAAACCCGTCCAGAATTAAGTCGTCACCCTGTTGCCGGTGACGACTTCGCGGCGCGGCACTTCTGCCGCAAATTAGCCAAAACATACCCTTTCCTAATGGTTTGGGGATTTTGGCGCAACCTCAGAAGCAATAGTCTATCCTCACACCCGCGCTGAGCCCCGGACTATCCCCGCTCGGCCCCAGCACAGGCCTTTGACGCCCCGGTTTCTGCGGGGCATGATAGAAGGTGAATCGCACACCGCTGGAGCCACCGCAGCCAAAGAGGCCACCAATGTCCAATCGCAGCCTGATCTATCTTGCCATCTTCGTCATGGCACTGGCGCTCGTCGGCATGCTCTATGCAAATCGCAAGCCGCAGCCCCCGGCGGGCACAGCCGCATTGACCCCAGTGAGTTTCGCTACGGACTGGAAGGCGCAGGCCGAACATGGCGGGTTTTATCAGGCGGTTGCCCTCGGGCTCTATGAGAAGCGCGGCCTCAAGGTGACTATTCGCCAGGGCGGCCCGGGGATTAATATTCCCCAGCTGATGGCCGCGGGTGCCATCGACTATGGCATGGGATCGAACAGCTTTATTCCGCTCAATATGGTCGAGGCCGGTGCGCCGGTAAAAGCCGTCATGGCCTCCTTTCAAAAAGACCCGCAGGTCCTCATCACCCACCCGCGCGACGATATCAAATCGCTGGCCGACATGAAGGGTCATCCGATCATGGTGTCGGATGCCACGATCAGCGCCTTCTGGGTCTGGCTCAGGGCAACCTTTGGATTTGAGGATACCCAGATCCGCAAATACACCTTCAACCTTGCGCCCTTTCTTGTCGACGAGGGCGCAATCCAGCAGGGCTATGTGACCTCCGAGCCATGGTCGATTGCGGCGCAGGGCCATGTTGAGCCGCAAGTTTTTTTATTGTCCGACTACGGATATCCAGGCTATGCAACCTTTGTTCTGGCGCGCGATGACCGGATTGCCGAAAAACCTGATGAAGTGCGCGCCTTTGTCGAGGCGAGCATCGAAGGCTGGTATTCCTATCTCTACGGCGATCCGGTGCCGGCCAATGATCTGATCAAACAGGACAATCCGGAGATCACCGACGCGCTTCTCGCTCAGGCAATAGAAAAGATGCGCGCCTACGGCATTGCGGACTCCGGCGACAGTCTCGCGCTTGGCATCGGCGCCATGACCGACGAACGCTGGCAGACGTTCTTTGATGTTATGGCGCAGAACGGCGTCTATGACCCGGCGCTTGATTTCAAAAAGGCCTATACGCTTCAGTTCATCAACAAAGGCCATGGCCTTGACATAAAGTCGGGGTTATAAGCCGGACCGATGAGCGCTGATCCCGTTGTCCAGATTGAAAACGTCTCAAAGACCTTTGAAGGCGGCACCGAAGCGCTCAGGGATGTGACGCTGTCGATTGCACCTGGCAGCTTCACCGCGCTGCTCGGACCCTCCGGCTGCGGCAAGAGCACGCTCCTGAAGCTTATTGCCGGGCTAATCAGTCCGAGCGCCGGCAGCATTACCGCGAGCTTCCCCGGGCGCGGCCACATGGGCTATGTGTTTCAGGATGCGACGCTGATGCCATGGGCCGATGTGGCGCGCAATATCGCCATGCCGCTCGATCTCATGGGTGTTGATGAAACCGAAACTACGGAACGGGTGGCAACGGCGCTGAAGCTGGTCGGTCTTGCAGATTTCGCGGGTGCTTATCCGCGCGCGCTGTCGGGGGGCATGAAAATGCGGGTCTCGCTTGCCCGGGCGCTGGCCTCAAAGCCGGAAGTCCTGCTTCTTGATGAGCCCTTCGCGGCGCTTGATGAGATCACCCGCAACCGGCTCAATGATGATCTCATTCGCATTGCGGCAGAAGAAAAACTGACTATCATTTTTGTCACCCACAGCGTCTTTGAATCGGTTTATCTCGCCGACCGGGTTGTTGTCATGGCGCCGCGCCCTGGCAGGCCCGTTGCAGAGTTTGAACCCGCGGGCCCGGCGGACCGCGATCAGGCCTGGCGCCTGACCCCGGACTATGCCGAGATGTGCGGCAAGGTTTCAGCGGCGGTTCAGGCTGTTGTCGGAGGCTCCAATGTCTAGAACAACGCTCCGCCTCCTTAGCCCGATCATGCTCGGCATTGGTCTTCTGGTTTTCTGGGAAGTCATGGTGCGCGCCCTCGACGTGGCGGTCTTTGTTCTGCCCGGGCCGCTGGTTATCTGTGAGGCCCTGGTGACAAACTTCGGATCGCTGATGGCGTCGGCGTGGGCGACCCTGACCATCACACTTGCCGCGTTCTTCGTCGCGCTCATTACCGGTGTCGGTCTGGCAATCCTGTTCTCGCGCAGCCGCCTCGTTGAACTGATGGTCTACCCCTATGCGGTCGCACTCCAGGTGACCCCGGTGGTGGCGATTGCCCCGCTGATCCTTATCTGGGTCGGCTATGAACGGATCGAGCTGGCGCTCCTCATCCTTGCCACCATTGTGGCCTTCTTCCCGATCCTGTCGGCGACCACGCTCGGCCTTAAATCCGTCGATCACGGGTTGCGCGATCTGTTCCGGCTTTACGGCGCAAGCCGCTGGCAAACCCTGATCAAACTGGAACTGCCCTCGACCCTGCCGTTGCTCCTGACAGGAATGAAAACCTCCGGCGGCCTCGCGCTCATCGGCGCCGTCGTCGCGGAGTTCGTCGCCGGGTCTGGCACCGCAACCGGCCTCGCCTGGCGCATCGTAGAAGCGGGCAACCGCCTCGACATCCCGAAAATGTTCGCCGCCCTCCTCCTCCTGTCGCTGCTCGGGATCACCATCTTCCTTCTGCTGTCGGCACTGGAATATGTGCTCTTGCGGAAATGGCATGAGAGCATGGTCAGGCAGGAACATTAGATATCCAGGCTCTTTGCAGGACGGATGACCAGTTCCTCGATGTTGATATCGATGGGTTGGTTGACCAGATAAAGGACGGTTTTGGCTATCTCCTGCGGGTCACCGACCACTGCGCTCATTTTTGACTGTAACTCTGCTATGACGCTCCGGGGTAATTTCCCGTCGTTGCCGGGGCTGACCCCCTGCATACCGACGGCGGCCATCATGCCCTCGACCACGGCCGGATCAAAGTTGCGCACAAAGTTGGTGGCGAAAACACCCGGCTTGATGGCTGTAACACGGATCGTGTCATCTTCAAGCTCGGACCGAAGGCTGGAGTTTATGCAGTTGACCGCATATTTCGTTGCTCCGTAGACCCCGGAATCACGTCGCAGGGTGGCCGTGCTGGAAATATTGATGATTTGCCCCTCTGAGCCTGTTGCGCGCATTTCCCGGATGGCCGACTGACAGCCGACAAGAAGCCCCAGCACATTGACCTCAAGCATTTCACGCCATTCTTCCGGGTCATCTTCGGTTATCGGTGTGCCGCGTCCAAGTCCGGCATTATTGACCATGATATCGAGGCGCCCTGCGTGAGCGGCGGCGGCCCGAACAAAACCATCAACCGCTGCAATGTCACGCATGTCAAACGCTGACAGAGTCGCTCCGCCGCCGGCTCCCTCTATGGCGGCCTTTGACGCCTCCATGGCTTCGGTTGCTCGTCCACACATAAAGACATGAGCGCCCGCCTTGCCAAGGGTTTCGGCGATGACCTGACCGATACCACTTGATGCCCCGGTGACCGCTGCAGTCTTGCCTTTTAGAGATTGTGCATCCATTTTCGTAGCTTCCTCTTTGCAACACGTTCAGACTATTCTTCGTCGTCCTTGTCAAAAACGACAACCACACTGCCCTCGCCCACCTGATTGCCCTCCTCGACGAGGACCTCAAACACCGTCTGGTCGGACGGTGCCACGAGGGTGTGTTCCATTTTCATGGCTTCGAGCACGACGAGGGCGTCGCCCTTGCGGACGCGGGCGCCGGCTTCGGTGTTGACGGCGGTGATCCGGCCGGTCATGGGAGCGGTGAGATCGCCGGAGCCGGTCTCGTCCTCGGCTGTCACATCGACGGGATCGATGCGTTCGAGTTCATAAAGCCGCCCGTCGCGGAAAAGATGGATCGCGGGCCCAAAGGTTCGCACAGCAACATCAAGACGCTTGTCGCCGATCAGCGCCGACAGCGTGTTGCCACCATCCAGCAATTGCCCGCTCAGGCTCAGGGTTTCACCTTCTGCCTCAACAACAATGCCGCCTTTCGAGAAGCCGACAAGCACGCCGTGCCGCCCGTCCGTGCTTTCAAAGGCCATGGGGTGGGTCAGGACGGGTTTCGGCGCATTGAGACGCCAGCCGTCGGTTGCTGCAAAGGGGTCGTGGCTTTCGCTGCGTTCCGCGCTCTCGACAAGCAACGTATAAAGCGCTGTCAGGGCCAGCACTTCGGAGTCAATGGCCTCAACCTGGGGCACGAGGTCGTCCTGATGCCGTTCGATAAAGGCGGTATCCAGTTCACCGGCCGCAAACGCCGGGTGCCTCGCAACCTCGCCGAGGAAGGCGGCGTTGGTCTTGAGCCCAATAACTTCAATATCCGTGATAGCGCGCGACAGGTGCCGGATAGCATCCGCTCTGTCGCTGCCCCAGGCGATGACCTTGGCGATCATCGGGTCGTAGAACATGGTAACTTCGTCGCCGGAGCGCACGCCTGTATCAATGCGCACATGACCGGAGGCGGCGGGCAGTCTCAAATGGTGCAGCACACCGGGGGACGGGAAAAACCCCTTGGCGGGATCTTCTGCATAGAGCCGAACCTCAACCGCGTGGCCATTAATGGCAAGCTCATCCTGCAGTTTGGGCAATGGCTCACCTGATGCGACCCGGAACTGCCATTCAACCAGGTCCTGACCGGTGATCATTTCGGTGACCGGATGCTCGACCTGGAGGCGGGTGTTCATTTCCATGAAATAGAAGCCGTCAGCTTTCAGCCCGTTAGAGGCATCAACAATAAACTCGACGGTCCCTGCCCCCTCATAGCCGATGGCTTTGGCGGCGTCGGTTGCGGCGCTGCCCATGGCGGCGCGCATCTCGTCGGTCATGCCCGGCGCGGGAGCTTCTTCGACGACTTTTTGATGGCGCCTTTGAATAGAGCAATCGCGTTCAAACAGGTGGACCGCGTTGCCATGAGCGTCGGCAAAAACCTGAATTTCAATGTGGCGCGGCGAGGAGACAAATTTCTCAACCAGAACATTGTCATCGCCAAAGGCGGACTTGGCCTCGCGCCTTGCCGCCTTCAACTCCTTGCCAAAGCGCGCCGGATCCTCGACCTTGCGCATGCCCTTGCCACCGCCACCGGCGACCGCCTTGATGAGCACCGGATAGCCGATTTCACCGGCTTTTTTTCCGAGAAACTCGTCATCCTGGTTGTCGCCGTGATAGCCGGGCACCACCGGGACACTGGCCTTTTCCATCAGTGCCTTGGCGGCGTCTTTCAGCCCCATGGCCTCGATGGCTGAAGGCGGCGGCCCGATCCAGGTCAGTCCCGCCGCTTCAATTTGCGCGGCGAATTTTGCGTTCTCCGACATAAATCCATAGCCCGGGTGAACCGCTTCCGCGCCGGATGCCTTTGCGACCTCGAGCAGTTTGTCGGCATCGAGATAGCTTTGCGCCGCCGGAGCCGCGCCGATGAGATACGCCTCATCAGCCAGTTCGACATGGGCAGCGTGAGGTTCGACCTCGGAATAAACCGCAATTGTGCGAATGCCCATGCGCTTCGCCGTGCGTATGATCCGGCAGGCGATTTCGCCGCGATTGGCAATGAGGACGGATGAAATCATAGGTCTTCTACTACTCCGCCCATTTTGGATTGCGTTTGTCGAGGAACGCTTGCGTGCCCTCCTTGCCTTCATCGGTGGCTCGAATATCGGCGATGCGCTTTGCCGTATCGTGCCGCAGATGGTGATCGATCTCGCGCCACATCACCGCATCAATCAAGTCCTTGGCGGCATGGACAGCTTTCGGACCATTTTGCAGAATCTCTTTGGCAAGGCGCTCTGCTTCATTTTGCAGCGCGTCCTTGTTCTCGACGACGATGTGGAGAAGGCCGATGCGCCTGGCTTCCTCGGCATCAAACCGCTCGGCAGTGGTGAAATAACGCTTCGCCTGTCTTGGCCCGATCGCCTCGACCACATAGGGCGAAATTGTCGCCGGGATAAGCCCGAGACGCACTTCTGACAAGGAGAAAAACGCCGCTTTCGAGGCCACCGCAATGTCGCAGGCTGCGACAAGTCCAACGCCGCCGCCCATGGCCGGGCCATTGACCAGCGCAACCGTCGGCATCGGCAAGGTCGCGATCCGGTGGAAACACTCAGCAAAGCGCTCGGCATCCATCAGGTTATCGGCGTGGGTCATGTCCGCCGCCTTGCGCATGGTTGCGAGGTCTGCCCCGGCCGAGAAGCTTTTGCCTACCCCCTCAATGAAGACGACGCGCACACCGTCGGCGCCGCGCAGTTCATCCAGGATATCGTTCATCCGTGCAAGGAGATCCGCATTGAGGGCATTGTGCACCTCGGGACGATTGAGACGGATAAAGGCTACGCCTGCCTGGGTCGCATCAAAAATTACTGATTGGTCATTTTCACTCATAGTCTGTCTCCACTTCACTACATACGGAACACGCCGAATTTGGTTTCGCCAATGGGGGCATTCAGCGCGGCGGAAAAACTCAAGGCCAGAACCCGCCTTGTTTCACGCGGGGTGATGATCCCGTCATCCCACAGCCGAGCCGTGGCAAAATAAGGATGGCCCTCTTCCTCATAGCGCTCTCGGATCGGTTGTTTGAAGGCTTCGGCCTCCTCGTCGCTCCAGCTCTTGCCCTGCGAGGCCAGGCTGTCGCCGCGCACGGTTGCCAGCACGGATGCGGCCTGCTCGCCGCCCATAACGGAGATGCGCGCGTTTGGCCAAGTGTAGAGGAAGCGCGGTGAATAGGCTCGGCCACACATGCCATAGTTCCCGGCGCCATAGGAGCCACCAATGACCAGCGTGATCTTCGGCACCTGGGCGCAGGCCACAGCGGTGACCATTTTGGCGCCGTCCTTGGCAATCCCGCCAGCCTCGTATTTCGAACCCACCATGAAGCCGGTGATATTCTGCAGAAAAAGCAGCGGGATTTTTCGCTGACAACACAGCTCAATGAAGTGCGCCGCCTTTTGCGCTGACTCCGAAAAGAGAATGCCGTTGTTGGCGATAATGCCGACCGGGATACCCTCGATATGCGCGAAGCCGGTCACGATGGTGGTGCCGTAGAGTTTCTTGAATTCATCAAATTCGCTGCCATCGACAAGCCGCGCGATCACTTCACGAGCGTCATACTGCGTTGTGAGCGCTGCCGGAACGACGCCGTTGAGCTCCTCGGTGTCGAAGAGTGGTGCTTGCGGCGCTCGAAGTTCAACGGTTTGCGGCTTCGGTCTGTTGAGGCCCTTCACAATGTTGCGCACAATGGCAAGGGCGTGGGCGTCATCCTCGGCCATGTGATCAACGACGCCGCTCTGGCGCGCGTGCACATCACCGCCGCCAAGATCCTCAGCCGTCACAATCTCGCCCGTTGCGGCTTTGACAAGCGGCGGGCCAGCCAGGAAGATCGTGCCCTGATTGCGCACAATCACCGTTTCATCGCACATCGCCGGAACATAGGCCCCGCCTGCCGTACAGGAGCCCATCACCGCCGCTATCTGGGGAATGCCTTTGGCGGACAGGTTTGCCTGATTAAAAAAGATCCGGCCGAAATGCTCTTTATCCGGAAAGATCTCCGCCTGATTGGGAAGGTTCGCTCCGCCTGAGTCAACCAGGTAGATGCATGGCAGATTGTTCTCAAGTGCTATCTCCTGAGCCCGCAAGTGCTTCTTCACGGTAATCGGATAATAGGTGCCGCCCTTGATCGTCGCGTCGTTACAGACGATGACGCAGTCGCGGTCCGATACTCTGCCAATACCTGTGATAATCGACGCACCATTAATATCGTCGTCATACATGCCACCCGCAGCAAGCTGAGAGAATTCAAGGAACGGCGTCCCCGGATCGAGCAGATGATGCACCCGGTCGCGCGGTAACAGCTTGCCGCGCGATACATGACGATCACGTGATCGTTCATTGCCGCCAAGAGCGGCCGCCTCCACCTTTGCCTGGAGATCGCCCTCCAGAGCCGCCATGGCCTCGGTGTTCTCCTGCCAGCTGTCAGACCTGGGATTCACCAGTGATTTCAGGACCGCCATAAGTCGCCTCTTCCAGAATAAATCAGACTGTCTTTAACCCTTGATAGGCATGATCCAGCACCCAGGTCGCGCGCTCATAGACCATGGCCTTCCACTCGTCATTATCACAATAAAGCGCGTCGCGAATGGCCTTTTTGCCCTCGTTCCACAGATCGCTGCCAGGGGTTTCATAAAGGTTGATCCAGTTGTCGAAGCGCATGGCTGTCAGGACTGTGTTCACGTCATAGGTACCGTATTCAACTGCAATCCCGGTCAACTGTTCGGGAGCAAACACGTCGAGGAATGCAAAGCACATCATACCGGTGAGTTTCGCTGATGTTGATGATCCATCTTCAAAACTCGTCACTTCACTGTTGTACCAGTTCTGAGCGCGCTCATAAGAGCCGTGGAAATCCCCGTTGAGAATCAGTTCGCCGTGACCATTGGGCCCGAGACCGGTATGGAAATCAATGAGAGCCACATGATCAACGTCGCTGATGTGATCTGAAATTATTGACCGCAGCGCCGTGTTCGACCATGTCGGAGCCGTGCCCGCGAAGAAGACGCCGTCGGGATGGGTGTGTTGTCCACCGGAAACGGCGCCCTGCAAGGCCATGGCGCCATTCTTTTGCGCATAGGCGGCGAGACCCCGATTGGCCTCCTCCAGACCACCGCCGGCCCAGACCTTCGGAACGGCAAACTGGTGGATCTCCTCGTAGGCGGCATTCACAGGATAAGGTTTGCTGTGATCAACAAAGTTCCTGTTGAGATCGACATTGTCTTCAGTCACACGGCGCACGTTGGCGAAACCATAGGGGTTCATCGCATGGACGAAAATAAGCGCCGTTTCGTCGCTACGGTTTTGATGCAGGCCTTGTTTCAGATATCCGATCTGACAACCCGAGCCACAAAATCCCTCATTGCCATGAGTACCCGAAATGATCACCAGTGCGTTTTTTGCGTCGTCGGGACCAAAACGGGCAACATCCGTATAAAGCGCTTCGCCACCGGGTCCTGTCGCGTTCGGGTTTAACCGGTTCTCAATGCTTGCTCCGGCCTCCCCCGCAACGCGGAGAAACTTGTCGCGTGCCTCGTTATAATCTGACGAGAAATATTCAGATACCATTGTATTTCCTCACATGCGTTCGATCGCAATCGCTGTTGCCTCTCCGCCGCCAATGCACAGGCTGGCCACGCCCTTTTTCAAGTTGTTTTTTTCCAGAGCCGCAAGAAGCGTCACAATGATGCGCGCGCCCGAAGCGCCAATGGGGTGACCAAGCGCGCAGGCACCGCCGTGCACATTGACCTTTTCATGCGGCAAGCCAATTTCTTTCATGGCTGCCATGGCAACAACCGCGAAAGCCTCATTGACCTCGTAAAGATCGACCTCGTCCTTGTCCCACCCGGTCCTGGCAAAAAGCGTCTCAAGGGCGCCAACCGGAGCCGTGGTAAACCACTGCGGCGCGCGGGCGTGGCTCGACTGGCCGACGATCCTGGCAAGCGGGGTCAGGCCGCGCTTTTCCGCCACCGAAAGCCGGGCCAGAACGAGCGCCGCCGCCCCGTCGGAAATCGAGCTGGAATTGGCTGCAGTGACGGTTCCATCTTTGGCAAAGGCGGGGCGCAGGCCTGGAATTTTAGAGGGGTCAGCCGACATGGGCTGCTCGTCCTGCGCAACCGTGACCTCGCCCTTGCGGGTTTTAACTGTAACAGCCGTAATTTCCCCGGCGAAGGATCCATCTTCGGTCGCTGTTTTGGCTCGTCTCAGGGATTCGATGGCATAGTCGTCCTGCGCATCGCGGGTGAACTGGAAGTGTTGTGCTGTGGCCTCGGCATAGACCCCCATCAGACTGCCTTCGTAGGCGTCTTCCAGACCATCAAGGAACATGTGGTCTTTCACCTCGCCATGGCCGAGACGCAAACCGCTGCGTGCCTTTGGCAAAATGTAGGGGGCGTTGGTCATGCTTTCCAGACCGCCGGCGATCATGATATCAGCATGGCCAAGCGCCAGAGTGTCGCTGGCGCTCATCACGGCGCGCATGCCCGAGCCACACATCTTGTTGACAGTGGTACACGGTATGTCCTGCGGAAGACCGGCTCTGAGGATTGCCTGACGGGCCGGTGCCTGCCCCAAGCCGGCGGACAGGACGCAGCCCATAATGGCTTCGTCAATGTCCTCACCCTTCAGGCCAGCGCGCTCAAGCGAGGCCGCGACAGCCACGGCGCCGAGCTCAGGCCCGGTCTTGCCGGAAAGGGAGCCCTGAAAGCTGCCCATGGGGGTTCGGGCCGCTCCGACGATGACGACAGGATCTTGTTCACTCATGATGAAAACTCCGCAGAAAGACAGGAAATTCAGGACCCACCAGACACCTTCCCTCGATCAAAATCAAGCATACCATGTTATGGGGTCAGGCACTAGGATGCCAATACATGGTGCCATGATATGGGCGAACGGTGTCTGACCCCATTTTATGAAAACATGGTATCAGCTTTTGGCGAAGGGGTTCTTGCGCTGGCGGGTGAAGAGACGAATGGGGACCGAGGGAATATCGAACTGTTCGCGAATGGAGTTGACCAGATAGCGCTGATAACTCTCGGGCAACGCATCAGCGCGCGAGGAAAACAGCGCGAAGGTCGGCGGGCGCGATTTCACCTGGGTCATATAGCGAATGGAAATCCGGCGGCCGGAAACGGCCGGCGGCGGATGGCGCTCGGTGGCCCTGGCAAGCCATTTGTTGAGCGCGGCGGTCGAGACCCGTGCGTTCCACTTTTCGTGGACCTCGAGGACCTTCGGCATCATCCGGTCGATGCCCCGACCGGTCAAGCCCGAGAACACTACCAGCGGCAGGCCCTTGACTTGCGGCAAGGCAATTTCCAGACGTTCGCGCATCAGGCGTAACAGCGCGTCACGGTCTTCGATCAGATCCCACTTGTTGACGCCGATGACAAGCCCGCGTCCTTCGTTGACAACAAGATCCGCAATCTGAATATCCTGCTTTTCAAGCGGCGACGTCGCATCCACCATCAGGACAACGACTTCAGCAAACCTGATGGCGCGAAGACTGTCGGCGACAGAAAGCCGTTCAAGTTTTTCGTTCACCTTGGCGCGCTTGCGCATGCCGGCGGTGTCGAACAATTTGACCTTTTTTCCCTGCCAGTTGAGCTCAACGGAGATGGCATCGCGCGTTATGCCAGCCTCGGGGCCAGTCAGCATCCGGTCCTCACCAAGCAGTGCATTAACGAGGGTCGACTTGCCAACATTGGGACGTCCGACGATGGCCATGCGGAGCGGCTTTTCGGGGTCGTACTCCTCATCCTCCTCGCTCAGCTCATCGAACGCATCGGAAAACGGCCGCATGGCTTCGTAGATGTCGCTCATGCCTTCGCCGTGCTCTGCAGAAATCCCGATGGGCTCGCCAAGACCAAGACTGAAGGCATCATAAAAACCATCATCGCCTTGTTTGCCCTCGCACTTGTTGACCAGCAGAACAACCGGCTTGTCCTGAGCGCGCATAACGTCGGCGAAATGCTGATCCAGCGGCACAATTCCGGCACGCCCGTCGACCATCAACAGGCAAAGGTCTGCTTCTTCGATTGCTATATCTGTTTGCACCCGCATGCGTGCTTCAAGCTTGTCCCCTTTGGCTTCTTCCAGACCGGCGGTGTCAATCACAGTGAACCTGATGTCACCGATCCGCCCGTCGCCGTCACGGCGATCGCGGGTTACACCTGGTAAATCATCGACAAGGGCAAGCCGCTTGCCAACCAGACGGTTGAACAGCGTCGACTTGCCGACATTGGGTCGACCAACGATGGCTACTTTGAATTTCATGGCTCAGCTCTATTGGCTATGGCAAAATCAGTTTTGCCAGATCTATTATTGGCTATATCAGTTTCCAAACCAGGGGAAACTCCCGCCTGAATCACCAGAAGCGTCAATCACACCATTGGCATCGACCTGCTTTGGCGGTGTGGCAGAATCCTGTGGTGACAGTTCCCGGGTCCCTTCGAATGCGACGATTTCTGCATCTTCATTCAAAACGTAGAATATCCCGTCAGCAACCACTGGCGCTGTGTTGACGCCGCCACCAGACTTTCCTGTTTGAAGGACCGCGCCCGTGTAGGGAGAAAGCGCAACGAACCGTCCGTAGGAGGAGAACAACACCAGCTGGTTACCGGCCATAACAGGTCCGTTCCACTGGATACGCTTTTTTTCGCCGCGATCATCAAACTGCTGCAGCTTGGCCATCCAGCGAACGCGCCCGTCGCGACGCGTCATGCACAAGACCTGGGCGTCGGAGTTGACAACATAGACATACTCGCCCGATATCCACGGGGTTTGCGTTCCGCCAATATTGCGCGTCCAGATCCGTTCGCCGGATCGAAGATCAATCGCAACCATGCGCCCGCTGTGGGAAACCACAATGATCTGCCCTCCACTTACCGCTGGCCGCCCGGCAATCGACGAAATATTGGAGATCGCAGTCTGGCGCCCTGATTTTGTCAACTGATCTGTCCAGGCCTGCTGGCCGTTTTGGGTGCGCAGGGCCGCAATTTCGCCCGAGGGAAACGGGGCGATGACCATATCGTTCAGCACAGCAGGGTTGGTATCGGACAAAATGCCTGCCGGTTCGGATATCCCTCTATAGGACCAAAGCAGGGCTCCATCAAAACTTGAGACGGCGTGCAGCTGGCTATCCACTGTGGTGACAAAAACACGGCCTGATGAGACCGTCGGAGCAAAGTGAAAAGGAACCCCAAACTCGCGCTTCCAGATCTGTGCGCCCGTATCGGGGTCGAGGGCCAGGACGTGACCAAAGCCGTTGGCGACAAAGAGGCGCTCCATGTCGTAGCTGAGACCGCCACCAAATCCGGCGGTGCCTTTTTCCCCCTTTGGCGCAAGAGAGACACGCCAGAGGCGTTTACCGGTCTTGGCATCAAGTGCGCTGACTTGAGCTTTTGCGTCCATGGCAAAGACTTTTCCATCCGCAACAATCGGGCTTGCTGTTACCCGTGCGCTGGCAGAACCGCCCTTGCCAACAGATGTTTTCCAGATCTTTTTGAGATCAGCTTTCGCCATGACATGGTGCAGCACATTGTTGGCATTGCCGCCTGGCTGCGGCCACTCCGGAACGGCCTGTGCTTCAGGTAATCGCACGGTCGTCGATGCCAGTTCCGGGTCCGGCCTGAGGCTCTCCCCTGCAGTCATGATTGAGATGCGCTCGCCGGTGACAAATTCCTTGGGAATCTTTCTTTTCTTGTCGCCGGCACACCCGGTAATCAAGACGGATGTCACCAGAAGGGCAACCGATACCCGCAGAGCTGCCGACAAAACCGCTGGTAAACTTGCTGGTAAACTTGCCGGCAAACCTGAATGTGTCAGAACACCTGTTACTCGCTTCATACCCGAAAGCTCCCTATTCGCCTTCAGGCGGTGTTGATGTGATGCTACCTGTAATCTCGTCCGTTTCTGCGTGATCATCCGGTGCGGCCGATTCGGTTCCAGATGCCGCTTCGGTTGCCGGGTCTGCAGTCGGCTCAAGTTTCGGCTCCGTGATCAACGCTGGCCGCATGATTTGCGGCTGTATGATCGAGAGCATTTCTGCACTCCGCCCTACAATACCCAATGTCGCAGACTGCATGGAGCGAATCTTGAGATAGAGCATTTCAGCCTCTTCAAAATCTCCCGCACGCACGGCACTATAGGCGAGGATCTCCGTCGCGCCCGCCGCCCAGGGGCCCTCGTCTTCAGCAAAGGCTATATCGCCAAGACGCGCTTTCATGGTGTCGAAGTCCTCTGTTTCGACAAGCAGCCAGCCAGCCTTTATCGCCGCCAGTTGACCCAGAACGTCGCCTGTCTTGTTGGAGGAACGGATCGTGTCGTAAGCGCGAATTGCCTCGTCCGATTTACCTTCCGCGGCAAGCTTCGCCGCCTTTTGCATACTGGCCAGAATCACATAACCACCGTCGCGGTTGGCAATGATCTCTTCCAGTGCGGCCAGTCCGGCTTCTTCGTCGCCAGCCGCCAGAAGTTCATTTGCCGCCATATATTCGTCAGACAATGCAGCATTGCGTCGCTCTGTCGCCTCGCCCCACCACAGATACGCCGCAACCCCGATCACGAAAGTCCCCAGACCAATCATGATCCAGGATCCATAGTCCTTCCAGATCTGATCCCACTTTTCCCGCTGAAGGTCTTCTTCGATTTCGTGAAAGATATCAGACAATTATAGTCTCCTGTGGAATACGCTGAACGGACCGGATTTCATGGAAATGTCATCACCCCCAAATGCGCCGCGACCATACAGGGGAGTGCCAAAATTGGCAAACAAATGAATAGCTTATAGTTTCCGGCTCCGTGTCAGCCTCGAGACCCCCGCCAGAACCATCAAGAAGCATCATCTGATCACGATCGCTGTTCGCGGTCCAGGAGGCCTACGTTTCCTTTTTCATGGCATAAGTGTGCTCTGGCCCCGGAAAAGCGCGGGTGCGCACGTCGTTTGCATAGGCTTCGATGGCGCTGGAAATATCAATGGCGAGATGGCCATACTGTTTGACGAAACCTGGCGTGCGCTCGGACATGCCCAACATATCGTCGATCACCAGAATCTGGCCGTCACAGGCAGCCGAAGCCCCGATGCCAATGGTCGGGATCTTGAGCATTTCTGTGACCTTTTGGGCCAGCGGCTCGGCCATGCCTTCCAGAACGACCGCGAAGGCTCCGGCTTCTTCCACGGCAAGGGCGTCAGCCTC
>CBFDBJ010000068.1:0-21462 GCA_965603015.1 uncultured Alphaproteobacteria bacterium | reverse complement strand
AGGGCGCGGGCAGCCGCCGTCCCGGTGGTGGACGTCCTCCGCGGGGCCCAAGAAACGATAGAGCGTAAATCAAAGTCCGACTATGGGCGAAGAGACGCGAGTTAGAGGAATACGATAATGCTGCAGCCAAAGCGCACAAAATTTCGCAAGGCTCACAAGGGCCGGATCAAGGGCAATGCCAAGGGCGGGACCGATATCAATTTCGGGTCCTTTGGTCTGAAGACTATGGATGCCGAGCGTATTACCTCGAGGCAGATTGAAGCTGCAAGACGCGCGATCACGCGTCATATGAAGCGGGCCGGTCGGGTGTGGATAAGAATTTTTCCAGACGTTCCGGTTTCTAAAAAGCCGGTTGAAGTCCGGATGGGTAAAGGTAAAGGCTCTCCGGAGTTTTGGGTAGCCAAGGTAAAGCCCGGTCGGGTGATGTTTGAGATTGATGGTGTGTCGGCCGAAGTTGCAAAGACAGCTCTTGAGCTTGGCGCGGCGAAGTTGCCGGTGAAATGCAAGATTGTGGCCCGTGTTGGTACCGACGTTTAAGGATTTGGAAGGTTCAGGGATATGAAAGCCAGTGAAGTAAGAGATCTGACCCCGGATCAGCTGGACGCAAAGCTCGTTGAGCTCAAGCGTGAAGCATTCAACCTGCGATTCCAGGGGGCGTCCGGCCAGTTGGAAAATACAGTTCGGGTTCGGGAAATCCGCCGCGACGTCGCGCGGATCAAGACCATTTTGAAGGAAAAGATGACCGCTGCCTGACAGGTTGTTGGTTGAAGGAGAACGAAGTGCCGAAGCGAATTCTACAAGGACAAGTCGTTAGCGACAAAGGTGATAAGACAGTTGTTGTTCTTGTCGAACGTCGGTTTACGCATCCTGTGATGAAGAAGACGATCCGGAAGACCAAGCGTTATCACGCTCATGATCCGGAGAATAAATTTAAGATGGGTGATGCTGTCCGCATCGTGGAATGTCGCCCGCTCTCGAAGACAAAAACGTGGCAAGTCATTGAATCGGATGCCTGAAATAGTTTGTGGTAATCTGTTTGAAGACCAAATGAAGTGAGTGGATCTGTACAATGATTCAAATGCAGTCAAATCTCGAAGTCGCCGACAATTCAGGCGCGCGTCGGGTTCAGTGCATTAAGGTGCTGGGCGGCTCGAAACGAAAATATGCCTCGGTTGGTGATATTATCGTCGTGAGTGTCAAAGAGGCGATTCCTCGTGGCAAGGTGAAGAAGGGTGACGTGCTCAAGGCCGTAATCGTTCGGACTGCCAAGGAAATTCGTCGTCCCGATGGATCTTCGATCCGTTTCGACACCAATGCAGCTGTTCTGGTCAACAACCAGAGTGAGCCGATCGGCACTCGGATTTTTGGGCCGGTTACCCGCGAATTGCGTTCAAGGGGGCACATGAAAATTGTGTCTCTCGCGCCGGAGGTTATCTGATAATGGCAGCCAAGATTAAAAAGGGCGACCAGGTGGTTGTATTGACCGGTCGTGACAAAGGCAAAAAGGGCGAGGTTTTGCGCGTCCTGGTGGCCGAAGAACGTGCAGTGGTGAGCGGCGTCAATGTTGCTCAGCGCCACACCAAACCGACACAGACGGATCCTGGCGGGATCAATCGCAAGGAACTGCCAATAGCGCTGTCAAACCTTGCCGTTGCCGACCCGAAAACCGGTGAGCCGACCCGTGTCGGGTTCAAGAATCTGGAAGACGGCCGCAAGGTTCGTTTTGCCAAGAAATCCGGTGAGGTTATCGATGTCTGATACAGCAACTTATACGCCGAGATTGAAGACCAAATATAACGACGTTATTCGAGGTCAGATATCTGAGCAGTTTAAATATGCCAACGAGATGATGATACCTCGTCTGGATAAAGTCGTGCTTAACATGGGTGTTGGTGAGGCCGTTGCAGATAGTAAGAAGATCAAATCTGCTGCTGCAGATCTTGAATTGATTGCTGGTCAGAAGGTGGTGATTACCAAGGCTCGGAAGTCGATTGCGACGTTTAAGCTGCGCGAAGAAATGCCGGTCGGTTGTAAAGTTACACTTCGCGGCGACCGTATGTACGAGTTTGTTGATCGTTTGATCACAGTGGCTCTGCCGCGGGTTCGAGATTTTCGCGGTTTGAATCACAAGAGCTTTGACGGGCACGGTAATTTTGCGATGGGTCTTAAGGAGCATATCGTATTCCCTGAAATTGAATACGATAAGGTCGACACTATTTGGGGTATGGACATCATCGTTTGCACTACGGCAACGAGTGATGAGCAAGCAAAGTACCTGCTAACACAGTTTCAGTTTCCGTTTCAGATTTTGTAAAACGGGAATTTGAAGGAAGATTTTGGTCCTGGAGGACATGAATGGCTAAGAAAAGCATGCTCGAGCGCGATAAGAAGCGCCGGAAACTGAGCGCAAAGTTTGAAGGCAAACGTGCGGTGTTGAAAGCAATCGTCAGTGACAAGTCAAAACCCGCGGATGAGCGGTTCAAGGCTTCTCTGGTGCTTGCGGAATTGCCTCGTAATTCCTCCAAGACTCGCATTCGCAATCGGTGTGAGCTTACAGGCCGTCCGCGCGGTTATTACCGCAAGTTACGTATGTCACGGATCGCGCTGCGCGAACTTTCCCTGCGTGGGGAAGTTCCGGGCATGGTCAAGTCAAGTTGGTAAGGAGACGGCGTCATGACAATGAGTGACCCACTGGGCGATATGCTCACTCGAATTCGCAATGCACAAATGCGTGGCAAATCGATAGTTGCAACACCGGCTTCGAAGCTGCGTGGTTGGGTTCTGGATGTTCTTGCTGATGAAGGCTACATTCGCGGCTATGCGCGGGTTGAAAAGGAGGGAGATTTCCCGTCCTTTGAGATCGAATTGAAATATTACGAAGGTGAGCCTGTGATCAGCGAGATCAGGCGCATTTCGACGCCAGGGCGCCGAGTGTATAAAGGTGCAACTGAACTGCCGAATGTGCGCAACGGTCTTGGGATTTCGATTGTTTCGACACCCAAAGGTGTCATGTCGGACAGCCGGGCGCGTGAAGCCAATATTGGCGGTGAAGTATTGTGTCAGGTTTATTGATCTGACGATTGATTATGGGGTTCTCTGAAGTTCAGGGAGCCTGAAACGAAAATGCAGACGGGAAAGTGACCATGTCACGAATTGGAAAATTACCTGTAAGTGTGCCGAAGGGCGTGACTGTGACCGTAAAGGGTCAAGTCGTAACGGCCAAGGGACCTAAAGGCGAGCTGAGTTTGACAGCGCTTGATGACGTTTCAGTCGAGATGGTGGAAGATACTGTCAAGGTTAGTCCTGTCAGTGACAGCAAGCGCGCCATGTCGATGTGGGGCTTGCATCGGACATTGATTGCTAATTTGCTTACCGGCGTTGACAAAGGTTTCGAGAAGGAACTTGAAATCAACGGGGTCGGGTATCGTGCCGCTTTGAAAGGCAAAGTCCTGCAATTGCAGCTGGGTTTTAGTCATGATGTCGACTTCCCGGTTCCTGATGACATTGTAATTGCATGTCCAAAGCCAACTGAGCTGGTTATTTCCGGTATCAATAAACAGCGTGTTGGCCAGATAGCAGCTGAAATTCGCAGCTTCAGACCGCCGGAGCCCTACAAGGGCAAGGGCGTGAAGTACAAAGATGAATATATTTTCCGCAAGGAAGGTAAGAAGAAATAGAGGCGATGATGACCAGGTCGAACAACACAACCGAAAAACGCAGGCAACGTGTCCGCCGCGCGATCAAGAGCGCAGCGAATGGCCGTCCACGCCTTTCGGTCTATCGCTCCAACAAGCAAATCTATGCGCAGGTCATTGATGATGCGAACGGCAAGACGCTTGCTGCTGCATCGACAATGGAAAAGGATCTGCGCGATAAACTCGGCAATGGTGGTAACAAGTCTGCCGCCGAACAAGTCGGGAAACTCATTGCTGACCGCGCGAAGAAAGCTGGCGTTGAAGATGTCGGTTTCGATCGGGGCAGTTATCTCTTTCATGGTCGGATCAAGGCTCTTGCCGAGGCTGCTCGTGAAGGCGGACTTAAATTTTAAAGGTGACACCAGATGGCACGCGAACAAGAACAAGATAATGAATTTGTTGACAAGCTGGTCCACATCAATCGTGTGGCCAAGGTTGTCAAAGGCGGTAAGAGATTTGGCTTTGCCGCTCTCGTCGTGGTTGGTGATCAACAGGGCCGGGTCGGCTTTGGCCACGGCAAGGCCCGCGAAGTTCCGGAAGCGATTCGCAAGGCAACGGATTCGGCAAAGCGCACGATGATCCGTGTTCCCCTGCGTGAAGGCCGGACACTGCACCATGATACCAAAGGTCGTCATGGTGCGGGCAAGGTCTATCTGCGCTCGGCACCTCCTGGAACCGGTATTATCGCCGGCGGGCCAATGCGGGCAGTTTTTGAAACGCTTGGTGTGCAGGATGTTGTTGCCAAGTCGATCGGATCGTCAAACCCGTATAATATGGTGCGCGCTACATTTGATGCGCTCGCACGCGAGGTGAGCCCCCGTATGGTTGCGGCGAAGCGTAACAAGAAGGTCGGTGATATTGTTTCTCGACGGAATGATACCGGCGGCACGGTTGAATAGAGTCCTTTCGGGGATTGCGTGATAAAGGTTAAAAAGGGTCTGTGACGATGGCGAAGAAGAAGACAATTACGGTTCGGCAAACAGCGAGCCCGATCCGTCGCCCGAAAGATCAGCGAGCGACGCTGGTTGGTCTCGGATTGAACAAGGTTGGGCGTACGCGCGTGCTCGAAGACACGCCGTCTGTTCGTGGCATGGTCGCGAAAATTGCGCATATGGTAGAAATCGTCGAGGATTGATCGGGACGATTGATCGAAGATGACTGAGTGAAAAAGGTTTGAAACCATGAAGCTGAATGAGCTTTCAGATAATCCCGGTGCCCGCAAGACGCGCCTGCGTGTCGGCCGCGGTATTGGTAGCGGTAAAGGCAAAACAGCCGGTCGCGGCGTCAAAGGTCAAAAATCCCGGTCCGGTGTAGCGATCAAGGGCTTTGAGGGTGGGCAGATGCCTATCCATATGCGTTTGCCGAAGCGGGGCTTTAACAAGCCGAATCGCCTGAAGTTCGCTGAAGTCAATGTTGGCCGATTGCAGGCGGCTGTCGATGCGGGCAAGCTCGACGCCAAGGTGGCTGTGACTGCCGAGCTTCTTGTCGAGGCTGGCATTATTCGCCGTGTCCTTGATGGCGTTCGCGTTCTTGGCCAGGGTGATATCAAGACCGGGCTGACACTTGATGTTGCCGGCGCAAGCAAATGCGCAGTCGAAGCCATTGAAAAGGCGGGTGGCAAGGTCAATATCAAGAGTTCGAAACCGGCGCCGGAAAAAGAAACCGCAGCTGACGCGTAGATTAACAGGCGTGACGACAGGATAGATAATGGCATCGGCGGCGGAACAACTTGCGGCAAATTTGAATTTTTCTGCCTTTTCGAAGGCTGAAGAACTCAAGAAGCGCATCTGGTTCACGCTTGGTGCTCTGATTATCTATCGGATCGGCACCTATATTCCACTTCCCGGTATCGATTTTGTCAGATGGGAAGCGCTGTTCGAACAGCAATCCGGCGGCGTCATGGGTATTTTTAATACTTTTGCCGGCGGTGCGGTTGAGCGGATGTCGATTTTCGCACTCAACATCATGCCCTATATTTCGTCATCGATTATTATTCAGTTGATGACGTCGGTGGTACCTCATCTTGAGCAGCTCAAGAAGGACGGGGAAGCGGGCCGTAAACAGATCAATCAGTACACTCGCTATTTGACAGTTTTACTGGCGACAGGGCAGGGCTTTGCCATTGCTCAAAGCCTTCAGGCCGCGAACGTGGCCATGAACCCGGGCTTTTTCTTTATCTTTTCGGTTGTTGTAACGCTGGTTGGCGGAACGGTCTTCCTGATGTGGCTCGGCGAGCAGGTGACGGCACGGGGCGTTGGTAACGGTATTTCACTGATTATTTTCACGGGGATTGTGGCTGAATTCCCGCGGGCACTCTACCAGATGCTGCAGCTTGGCAAGCAGGGAGCCCTCAGCGCTCCGGTGCTGGTTCTGACCTTTGTTGGACTGGCGGTCATTCTGGCTGTGATCGTTTTTGTCGAGCGCGCCCAGCGGCGCCTGCTTATTCAATATCCCAAGCGTCAACAGGGTAATCGCATGTTTGGCGGCGAGACCTCGCATATGCCGCTCAAGCTCAACACGGCCGGCGTTATTCCGCCGATTTTTGCCTCGTCTTTGTTGATCCTTCCGTTGACGATTGCCGGGTTTCTGGCGACAGGCGGGCCGGAATGGCTTGGGTTTGTTACGTCCTGGCTTGGTGCGGGACAGCCGCTCTACTTTGTCTTCTATGCGTCTCTGATAATTTTCTTCTGTTTCTTCTACACGGCGATTGTCTTCAATCCGGATGATACAGCTGATAATTTGAAGAAATATGGCGGGTTCATCCCGGGTATTCGACCGGGAAAGCGCACTGCGGAATATCTTGATTATGTTCTGACGCGTCTGACTGTGGTCGGGGCGCTCTATCTGACGCTGGTCTGTCTGATCCCGGAGATTGCACGCAGCCGGATGGGCCTGGCGTTTACGTTCGGCGGCACATCATTGCTTATCGTTGTGAGTGTAACTCTCGACACTGTGGCACAGGTTCAAAGCCATTTGCTGGCGCATCAATATGAAGGGCTTATCAAGAAGTCCAAATTGCGGGGCAACAGAACATGAATTTGATTTTGTTAGGGCCTCCCGGTGCAGGCAAGGGCACGCAGGCAGAGCGTATGGTTGCTGATCTCGGGCTTGTTCAATTGTCCACCGGTGACATGTTGCGGGCCGCGGTTGCAGCAGGGTCTGACGTTGGCAGACAGGCAAAAGTCATTATGGATCGGGGAGATCTGGTTCCGGATGAGATTGTTGTTGGTATTATCGCCGACCGGATTGAAGAACCCGATTGCAAGAATGGATTTATCCTCGACGGGTTTCCCCGTAATACGGCGCAGGCGAAGGCTCTCGATGTCATGCTGGCGGAAAAGAAACTGACCCTTGATGCGGTTCTTGAAATTCGTGTCGATGATCAAATTCTTATTTCGCGGATTGAGGGCAGGGCCAGGGAATCGGGCGGTGAGCGCAGTGATGACAATGCCGAAACCCTGAAGAAACGCCTCACAGTCTATCATGACCAAACGGCTCCATTGTTGCCCTATTATGAGGCGCAGAACAGGTTGAAGGTCGTGGATGGCATGTTGTCCATCGATGCCGTGTCCGAAGAGATCAAAAAGGCGCTGAACGCCTGAGAATATGGCTGAAAACTGCGCTTTCTGGCGCAATATAAGGAGATGGGTAAAAGACCCTCAAACAGGGTATCAGGGAAAGTGACCTCAGAGGTTGACTTCTTGTCGAGAGTGGCGCAAAAGAGCGCGTTAAATCGGCGCAGTTTGACGGTTTTTTACAGATTGGACATGAGCTTTGGAAATGTGCAGCGGGAGAAGCTGCGGCAGGACTGGAACTTGTGTGTATTTGGTATTTGAGCAGGAGATAACACGTGGCCCGTATTGCTGGGGTAAATATTCCGACGAACAAGCGCGTACCGATCGCGTTGACCTATATTCACGGAATTGGAGATACACACGCTGAGGAAATCATTGCGAAAGTCGGGATTCCGGCTGAGCGCCGAGTGATGGAATTGAGCGACGCCGAGGTGATTCAGATCCGGGAAGTCATAGATCGTGACTACCATGTGGAGGGTGATCTTCGTCGCGAAGTTGCGATGAATATCAAGCGCCTGATGGATTTGGGTTGTTACCGTGGCCTGCGCCACCGTCGCGGTCTTCCGGTTCGCGGCCAGCGCACGCACACCAATGCACGTACGCGCAAGGGTCCGGCAAAGGCGATTGCAGGCAAGAAGAAATAACATGCGCCTCTATTGTGGTGCTGGAAACGGGAACTGACTAATGGCTAAAGAAAAGACGCGGGTTCGTCGCAAGGAGAAGAAGAATATTTCTTCCGGTGTTGCGCATGTAAGTGCCTCGTTCAACAACACGAAGATTACCATTGCTGACGCGCAGGGAAATGCGATCTCCTGGTCGTCTGCCGGAACGATGGGATTTAAAGGTTCGAGGAAGTCGACGCCTTATGCTGCACAGATGGCAGCTGAGGATGCTGGCAAGAAGGCGATGGAACATGGCATGAAGACTTTGGAAGTCAATGTGTGTGGGCCAGGGTCCGGGCGAGAGTCGGCTTTACGTGCTTTGCAGGCGCTTGGTTTGACGGTTACGACAATTCGCGATGTGACGCCTATTCCACACAATGGCTGTCGCCCTCCGAAGCGTCGCAGAGTGTGATGTTGGTTTAAGGATCAGCAGGGGATAAGGAGATCCGGTCGAAGGCCCATTCCTTCAGAGGATTTCCAGGAGCGGCAAGGTGCTCGTAGTTTAAGGCTCTTGTCATGAGAAACATTAGAAGATTTCGAAACGAGGTTTGCCCGTGATTCAAAAGAATTGGCAGGAACTCATCAAGCCAAACAAGCTCGACATCAAGCCGGGCCATGATCCAATGCGTGAAGCGACTATTGTCGCGGAGCCGCTGGAGCGTGGATTTGGTTTGACGCTTGGCAATGCGATGCGCCGTGTCATGCTGTCGTCGCTTCAGGGCGCCGCTGTGACAGCTGTTCATATTGATGGCGTTCTGCACGAATTTTCATCCATTCCGGGCGTTCGCGAGGACGTTACCGATGTGATCCTCAACATCAAGCTTCTGGCGCTGCGGATGCATGTCGAGGGGCCTCGCCGCCTTGTCCTGCATGCCAAGGGGCCAGGCGAGGTGACAGCAGCTTCCATTGAAGAAACCGCTGACATCGAGATCATGAACAAGGATCTTGTTCTGATGACACTTGATGAGGGCAGTGAAGTGCGCATCGAATTTACGGTCAACATTGGCAAAGGCTATGTTCAGTCAAGCGCCAACCGTCCCGAAGATGCGCCGATTGGTCTTATTCCGGTCGACTCGCTTTTCAGCCCGGTCAAACGTGTCTCCTACAAGGTCGAAAACACACGTTCAGGTCAGATTCTCGACTACGATATGCTGACCATGGACATTGAAACCGACGGTACAATCTCTCCGGAAGATTGCGTCGCCTACGCGGCTCGCACACTTCAGGATCAGCTGCAGATCTTCATCAACTTTGAAGAGCCTCAAAGCAAGATGGCAGAGGAAACTGCACCGGAGCTTGAATTCAATCCGGCGCTTCTCAAGAAGGTCGATGAGCTTGAGCTGTCCGTTCGTTCGGCAAACTGTCTCAAGAACGACAATATTGTTTATATCGGCGACCTCATTCAGAAGACCGAATCAGAAATGCTTCGTACGCCGAACTTTGGTCGTAAGTCTCTGAATGAAATTAAGGAAGTTCTGGCGCAAATGGGCCTCCATCTTGGTATGGAAGTTCCTAACTGGCCACCGGATCACATTGAAGACCTGGCCAAGAAGTTTGAAGATCAGTACTAGATTTTGACAAGTGCTACGTGAGTAGCCAGTAAAGAAGTAAGGAAAGAACGATGCGACACGGTATCGCTCACCGCAAATTGAACAAGACCGCAAGCCATCGTAAAGCGATGTTTGCGAACATGGCGGCTGCGCTCATTAAACACGAGCAAATCACAACGACCTTGCCCAAGGCAAAAGAGCTGAAACCTATCATGGACAAGCTCGTGAGCCTCGGTAAACGCGGTGACCTTCACGCCCGTCGTCAGGCCATCTCCAAGGTGCGTGACAAGGATCAGGTCAGGAAATTGTTTGATACGCTTGGGCCACGCTACGAAGAGCGTCCCGGGGGGTACACGCGCGTGGTCAAGGCTGGTTACCGGTACGGCGATGCGGCTCCGATGGCGGTCATCGAACTGGTTGACCGGGACCCGGCTGCCAAGGGTCTGGACTCGGGACCGGTCAATGTCGAGGCTGATGACGAATAGCGCGATCCTGATTTTGAAATTTGAAAAGGGCGGTTCTTCGGGACCGCCTTTTTTTGCTTGTGGCCTGTAAACGGTAGACAAAAAAATCGGCGACACCTCAAAAGAGATATCGCCGATTTGTCATTTACTGCTCTGCTCTGCGCTGTGCGAGAGCGAGGTCTCTATGCGCGCCGGGCTTTGCGCCGTGCAATGCCCATTCCCATCAAACCAAATCCCATCAGGAAAAGGATGCCAGGTTCGGGGACACGTCCGACAACAGTGCCACCCACACCTTTGAAGCCAAAGATGAATGTCGGGGTTACTGCGCCTGATGCATCACTGAAACCATCCTGATTTGCATCGTCTCCCGACCATCCGAGGGAGTAGACTTCTATGCCCGCTGCAATCATTGTTGCAAGAGCATCTGTCAGATTGTCAGCCCCACCGTAGAAAATCGAGAAGGTGACGGATTCACCCTGCAACAAGTCGCCAAAGCCGAAGTCAAAGTTCGCGCCGTGATCATCCGGGCCAGAGGCTGTGAAGTCGCCGGAGCCTTCGAGTATGCCGGTACATGAGGAAAGCGGATTGGACGAACAGAAACCGTCGTCGCTACTGCTCAGAAGAGCCGCTGCCGCAGTTCCTCCAATCGTGACGTATTCGTTAAACGGCGTCGGGTCAGTGTCCCAATCCATTGTGCGGCGATAGACCACGTCTGTAACATCTGCATTCGCGGTAATGGTCACGACAACTTCATAGAGGTTGTCTGTTGCTGTTGACAGCGCAAAACTGTGGGAGACAGTCAGGCTCCCGCCTGTCAAACTGGTGACAGACGTTGCTGTTGTTGCATCGGAGACAAAAGAGTCACTCACGAGACCGCTGGTCCCAGATGAGTTGTTTGCGTATCCTGAAACTCCGGATCCGCTGACGCCCCAACCTTCGCACTCACAACCGTGTGATGTAACTTCGTATTCACCGCCGGTAGCCGGCAGATAACGTGCGCCGACCCGGGTTTCACCCGACACGGAGGCCACGCCGCCCGAGACGTTCAATTGGCCAAGGTCTTTGACGCCGAGGCCCACATTGCCGTCGTAGATGATGGCATCAGCAAAAGCCGAAAAGCTGGCGCCAATGGCAAAAGCCCCGGCCAACACAATACCAGGTAGTATCCTTCTCATATTCAACCCTCCTGTAAGTCCGGACAAGCCATAGTCCGGATAACTGACAATTGCCGCTCCATTGATGACAATGGAACTTGACAGGGTTAATGCATAATTCGTACCACTTGGGAATTCTTTAAAAACAGCAATATAAACCAGGTGTTAACGCTTTTCGCAGGTGCGCGGGCAAATATGTCGTGAGAAACTGTAAAGAATTCTGACACCCTGCCTGGCAGAGTTGAGCGATGGTGGTGATCGCGCAGGTCACTTGTTTCCGATAAGCTCCGCGTATGCTGGAATGAATCCAGAGAGCGGATAGCTGATTTCCCGAGGGGTTCTGTCAGCGATATAAAACCTGACTTTGATCGTGTCTTCAGAAACGAGCCTGGCGCTTAGTTCGTCCGTGACAACGGCAATTGCGCTGCAACCTTTTGGCAGGCAAACAGTCATAGGGATGTCCAGTTTCATGTCTCCGACGGCAAGTCCAATACCGCTCGGAAGATAGACACCCAGCGGGAAGTTGAGCCGCATAATTGGACTTGGATTGTTCTGAACCTTGCTAACGACGATGCCATAGACGATGGTCGGATTTTCCGGATTTGAGAGGCCCTGGCGAATACTGCAGCCCCCATCGCCGCATTCATACGTCCAGTCATCAAACCTCTGCAATTGTGCCGCTTCATCGGCAGATGCCGGCGATGCCAAAAATCCCAGACATGAAACAATGACGCCAACGAGAGCACCGTTCGCAAGAATTCGCATAACCAGTTCCCTTCATCTGTTCTAAAGCCGGAAAGCCTTCAGTGATAAGCATACTGCCACGGTCTGTCGGCGATGTAAAATCAGGATGTCTGTTTAATGATACCAGCTGAAGACGTCCGTCGTTTTATCAACAGACGTGTGCCGCCGGCAGGGATGCTTCGGTCATCGCTGCAAACATCAATGAACACAAAACCAGGTCTTTGAGAGTGGAATTAGTTGCTTAGCTGCCGATAGCGATCCGGCTAATCTTCGACCTTTTCCTTGCGGGCTCCCATCGGTTGCGACCGGGGGCCTGAGTGTCCTGGTTTGGGGAGTAAATTGTGATTTCATTCAAAACCTCATACAAATAAATTTCTTCGTCTGCGGGCGAGATTTGATAGGATCGAAAGGTGTGCTGCAGTGGCAGGGGCGGCTAGCTGCAAGACGCTCATTCAGGTTCAATATACGACAACAGGAACTTTCCATGAAATCCAGTAAGCGTATTCGAATTGGTCTTGTTTTTCCGATCATGCTGTTGATCCAGGCTGGTGGTGCCTGGGCAGACAAGCAGGTACCCGAGACTGCGTTGCAGGTTAATCTGTCCTACGCCCCGGTGGTGAAGGACGTTGCGCCTGCGGTGGTCAATGTCTTTACGCGCAAAGTGGTCAAGGGGCGCAATACGCGGTCTCCGTTTGCCGGTGATCCCTTGTTTGAGCGGTTCTTTGGCGATCAGTTCGGCGGACGAACACGCGACCGGGTGCAAAGCTCGCTCGGGTCCGGTGTTATTGTGCGCTCGAACGGTATTGTTGTGACCAACAATCATGTGATTGAGCAGGGTACCGAGTTCAAGGTGGTGCTGGCAGACCGGCGTGAATTTGATGCAGAGCTCATTTTGCAGGATGAGCGCACGGATCTTGCGGTTCTGAAATTGAAAGCCAACGGAGAAGTTTTCCCCACGCTTGAGTTCTTTGACTCAGATGAAGCAGAGGTTGGCGATCTTGTGCTGGCGATCGGTAATCCGTTCGGTGTCGGGCAGACTGTGACATCAGGGATCATATCAGCGCTTGCCCGAACCCACGTTGGTGTGTCTGACTATCAGTTCTTCATACAGACGGATGCGGCGATTAATCCTGGAAATTCAGGCGGCGCGCTGGTTGCCATGAACGGCAAGCTGGTCGGTGTTAATACCATGATTGTGTCGCGCTCCGGTGGTTCGGTCGGGATAGGTTTTGCGATCCCGGCCAATATGGTGCGTCTTGTTGTGGCATCCGCTGTAAACGGCGGCAAGATCAACCGTCCATGGCTCGGGGCGAGCGGTCAAACGGTGACCGGCGATCTGGCCTCGACACTGGGTCTTGATCGCCCGACCGGGGTGCTCCTTAACAAGCTCCATCCCGGTGGTCCGGCTGACAAGGCGGGCATTGACGTTGGCGATGTGATCCTGCGGATCGACGGATTTGAGGTCAATGATATGCAGTCGGCGCGCTACCGTCTTGCGACGCTGGAAGTTGGCGGCCAGGCTGACGTGATCATTGTTCGGGGCGGCAAGGAACGCAAGGTCGGTTTGACGCTCAAGGCACCGCCGCATGAGCCGGCGGCGCACGAGACGACCATTGAAACGGCATCGGTGATGCTGGGGGTGACGGTCGCCAATCTCTCGCCCGCCTTCAACGAAGCCAAGGGGTTTGATACGATGAAGGAGGGCGTCATTGTTGTTGGCGTTTCAGGCCGTTCTCCGGCAAACCGTGTTGGTCTCAGGCCGGGGGATGTCGTATTGCAGATCAATGATGTCCAGATCGACACTGTCGAGGATGTCATCGGCGCAACGGCCGAGCCACAAAGGCGATGGGATCTCGCGGTAGAGCGCGGCGGCCGGATCCTGCGCGTACGCATGCGCGGGTAATCCAAATCCAGAACAGGTACAAGTTTAGCCAATGACCTCACTCTTTGAAGCAGCCGGGATGGAACGAGAAGCGCCGACGCCGCTTGCCGAGCGTCTGCGCCCGCGTTCGCTCGAGGAGGTTATCGGGCAGGATCATATTGTCGGGCCTGATGGGCCGATTGGCCGCATGGTCGCCGAGGGGCGGTTGGCGTCAATCATCCTTTGGGGGCCGCCGGGGACCGGCAAGACGACCATTGCGCGGCTGATTGCGACCCGCGTCGGGCTTCAGTTTGAGCAGATCTCGGCGATTTTTTCCGGGGTGGCGGACCTGCGCAAGGTTTTTGAGACGGCAAAAGCGCGGCGGCTGGCCGGGCAGGGAACGCTGCTGTTTGTCGACGAGATCCACCGGTTCAATCGGGCCCAGCAGGACGGGTTTCTTCCCAATATGGAAGATGGCACCATTATCCTGGTCGGAGCGACGACCGAGAACCCGTCGTTTGAGCTCAATCCAGCTGTGCTGTCCCGGGCGCAGGTTCTGGTCCTGAACCGGTTTGAAAATGAAGCGCTTGAAATCTTGTTGCAGCGCGCCGAGACGTTGCAGGACCGTGCCTTGCCGTTGACGGACGAGGCGCGCGAGGCCCTCAAGGCGATGGCAGACGGGGACGGGCGGTACTGTCTCAACCTTGCCGAAGAACTGCTCAATCTGGAAACGGACGCGCCGCTTGATATCGAGGCGCTGACGAAGCTGCTGCAAAAACGCGCGCCTCTCTACGACAAGGGGCAGGAGGGGCACTACAATCTGATCAGCGCGTTTCACAAGACGATACGGGGATCAGACCCTGATGCGGCGCTGTACTATCTGGCGCGGATGCTGGCCGGCGGCGAGGACCCTCTGTTCATTCTGCGCCGGCTGGTGCGGGCAACGTCGGAGGATATTGGTCTGGCGGACCCGCAGGCGCTGACACAGGCGCTGGCGGCCAGGGATGCCTACCTGTTCCTCGGCAGCCCTGAAGGCGAGCTTGCCATTGCGCAGGCGGTTGTCTATGCCGCCACGGCGCCGAAGTCGAATGCCCTCTACAAGGCCGCGAAGGCTTCCATGCAGGCGGCGCGCGAGAGCGGTTCGCTGATGCCGCCGAAGCAGATCCTCAATGCGCCGACAAAGCTGATGGAGGGTCTGGGATATGGCACCGGCTATGAGTACGATCATGATACGCAGGAAGGCTTTTCCGGGCAGAATTACTTTCCCGAGGAAATGGGCCCCCGCAGAACTTTCTACACGCCGGTCGAGCGGGGCTTTGAACGGGAGATCGCCAAGCGACTTGCCTACTGGTCAAAACTGCGCCCCAAAGACTGATACCATGTTTCTCAAGATGGGGTCAGACACCATTTGTCACAATCATGGTGCCATGGATGCGGCGTTTAGTGTCTGACCCCATCTTGAGAAACATGGTAGTGTTGACAAGCGGCGCTGCTGCCGCCAGAACAGGGTTTTCCTGAACCGTCGGAACTGCGCGTGCCTTCATCTGTGAGTGTTATTCTTGCCGTCGCTGCGGGCGGGGCCCTTGGCGCATCGGGGCGGCATGTTGTGTCGCGCGCCTCCGTCCATTTGCTCGGGACCGGGTTCCCCTGGGGTACTGTGTTTGTGAATGTTGCGGGCTCCTTCCTGATGGGCGTCCTGATTGAACTGGCCGCGCTGAAGCTGTCGATGTCGCTGGAGATGCGCGCCTTTGTGTTTGTCGGGTTGCTCGGCGGGTTCACGACTTTCTCAACGTTCTCTCTGGACGCTGTGACGCTTTTTGAACGAGGAGAGATGATGCCTGCATTCTTCTATGTATCGGGATCCGTGGTGGCCTCGGTGGCGGGCCTGTTTCTTGGTCTCGCCCTGATGCGTCAGGTGCTGGTATGAGCGGGGTTACCAAACAGGAAGTAGACGCCGCCTTCGACGGACGGCGGATCGATCGCTGGTTCAAGGATCGTTATCCGGACCTGCCGCGCTCGCGGCTGGAAAAGCTGCTGCGGACCGGGCAGATCCGCCTCGACGGCAAGCGGGTGAAGTCCAGTGCCAGGATCGAGGAGGGACAGATTATTCGGGTCCCGCCGATTGAAACCACCGGCAAAAGGCCCGCGCTCAAGGTGTCAGACAAGGATCGTGGCTTCATCCGGAGCCTTGTGATCTACGAAGACGACGACATGATCGCGATCAACAAACCGGCCGGCCTGGCTGTCCAGGGGGGTACCGGTACGGAGCGCCATGTGGACGGGATGCTCGAGGGACTGGTGCCAAACAATGGCGATCGACCAAAGCTGGTTCATCGGTTGGACAAGGATACCTCAGGCGTTCTTTTGTTAGCAAAAACAGCGAAGTCGGCAAAATTCCTTACAGATAAGTTCAGAGGCAAAGAGGCCAGGAAACTCTATTGGGCGCTGGTCGCCGGAGTGCCAAGGCCGCGCAAGGGAACGATCAATCTGGCGCTGGCCAAACAGGGCGGCGGCAAATATGGCGAGCGGGCGATGCCGGTCTACAACGATGAAGAGGACCCGGCGCTGCTGGCCGATGCCAAACAGGCGGTGACCAACTATGCGGTTATCGAGGAAGCGGGCCAGCGGGCTTCGTTTGTGGTGTTCTGGCCCGAGACCGGACGGACCCATCAGCTGCGTGCCCATGCGGCAGCGATCGGTCATCCCATCGCCGGGGACGTGAAGTATGGTGAGGAGAAAGCCGTCATCGGCGGTGAGATTGAAAACCGTATGCATCTTCATGCTTATTCGCTTTCCATTCCACATCCCGACGGCCACCGCGTTAACCTTGTTGCGGGGCTCCCGCCGCACATGAAGAAGACGTGGCGTCTTTTTTGCTTTGATGAGGTCCTGGAAGAGGATCCGTTCGAAGATGGTACGAGTTAACGTCCAAAATACAGGCGAACCAATCAAATTTGCGGTCTTTGACTGCGATGGAACGCTGGTCGACAGCCAGTTCGTTATCGCTCAAACCATGAACCTGATGTTTGCAGACTTTGGCCTCGCCCCCATGGAACGCGCGGCTATCCGCCGGATTATCGGGCTTCATTTGCCCGAAGCGATCGAAGTCCTTGTCGGTGAAGCACCGCAGGGGGCGAGCTTTGACGACATGGCAGAGGCCTATAAGGCCCACTTCTTCGAGATCCGCCAGTCGGGCGACTTTCATGAGCCTATTTTTGATCATGTCTCCGACGTGCTGCAGCAGCTTTCGGACGCCGGGGTGACAATCGGGATGGCGACCGGAAAATCGCGGCGCGGCGCCGAATATGTGCTCGAAAGGCACGGATTGCGGCACCTGTTTGCATCGATCAAGACTTCTGACGATGGTCCTGGAAAGCCACATCCACAGATCCTCGTGGATGCGATGACCGAAATGAAGGCTGAACCCTCGCGTACGGTAGTCATCGGCGATACCTCTTTTGATATTGAACTGGCGAAAAATGCCGGAGCAGGTGCTATTGGCGTGAAATGGGGTTATCATGGCGCCGACGAGCTTGAGGCTGCGGGGGCAGATCGGCTCATCGGGTCCTTTCTTGAGGTGCCAGACGCTCTTGGCGAGGTTTGGACCCCATGATCCACGTATACGGTTTTGTAAAGTTGGGTATTGGAAAAATCAATTTGGGGCGAGTGACCTTGAAAAAGGGACTGGCGATCAGCGGCGCGGCAGCGGCGACCTTTGTTGTGGGACTTGCAGGATATGTGCTGACCCAGGACTTGAGCCGCTTTGTGCCTGACCTGAGCGACCGGCTTTCAGCACAATCCGGGCAGCAGGTAACAATTGAGGGGCCGATCCGCATCGCGGTCGGCCTTGATGATGCCGTGTGGTTTTCTCTTGAGGACATCACGATCAAGCCAGACAGTTCCGAGGCGGGGTCTGCAGCCGGGGCTGTGGCCTATTCTGCGACTGCTGAAAAGGTCCGCATCAAGGTTGCCCTGGCGCCCTTGCTGCGCCGCGAAATTCTGACAGAGCTGATGGAGGTTACCGGTGGCAGGTTCCTGGCCGAGAACGGCGCCTCTCTCGAGGAGGCTTTCAGGGAGTTGCCGCAGAACCTGGGCGTGAGTTCGTCGGAGGCTCAAGCCAATTCCAGGGGCAAATGGACGCTGGCAGGATTTCGCCGTTTGCAGATCAATCAATCATTCATGGGCGTGGTGGACGAAGGCCGGGAGGTGTTTGCCTTTCCGATCAGCAACTTCTCGGCCGAGCCTGGCGAGGTCGGTCTTGCGCTGTCTCTCAAGGGCAGGATCGAGGGCCGGGATGTGGTTTTTGAGGGCACGAGCGGTCCGTGGGCGGCTCTGCTGAGCGGGCACCGGGTTTACCTTGACGGCACAATCAAATCTGAAAGTGCACACCTTGCCATTAACGGATCGATAGGCGATCCCTCCACTCACGGCATTGAGCTGTTGGTGCGCGGCGGCGCAGAAAATCTTGGCGATGTGACGGTGCTTGCGGGTCTTGGCGATCTCAAGCGAACGTCGGTGATGAGTGTGTCTGCTCACGTCATGGCGACAACAACCCGTTTTTCGATCAAGGATCTTGATCTTAAATTTGGCCGCGGTGATCTTTCGGGCTGGTTTGAAATCGGTCGTGGCGAGCGAATTGAGATTGAGGGAGACCTCACGTCTGATTTCCTCGATCTGGAGGCTTTTGAAGGTGGCCATCTGTTGCATCCGCCGGAGAAGCTTTTCCCGGATACCGCTTTGCCGGTTGATTTCATTCGCCAGCTTGAAGGTGAAGTCAGGCTCAATGCCAAAACCATCCTGCTCGCCAACGCCCGGTTGGTTGATGGCAAGGTTTCGATGATTGCCTCGGACGGCGTGTTGGCGATCAACCCCGTCGCGGTGACCTTTGAGGATGGACTTCTGGATGGTTCCATTGTCCTTTACGCGCGCGATACACCGGGTTTCAAGGCATCGGCAAGTCTGGTCAATTTCGATCTGGGCCGGTTCCTGACGGCGGCAAAGATGACGGATCCCTTTGAAGCCCATTTGCATTTCGGGGCTCAGCTTGAGGGTGAAGGCCAGACCATCGCAGCGATGTTTGCCGGCGCAACAGGTGAAGCCGATCTGGTTATGGGAGAGGGGCGTCTTGGTGCAGAAGTCGCCGGTCTGTTTGGCGGTCGTGATGTTGCCGGGCTGACACCTGTGGAGGCCAAGGCAAGCGGCGAGGATGTGATTGATCTGAAGTGTCTGGTCAGCCGATTTGATGTGGCAGGCGGGGTTGCCCGCAGCGGCGCTTTCCTTGTGCAAACAAGTGATAGCGTGACAACCGGCAAGGGGTCTATCAACTTCAAGACCGAGACGATTGATCTTCGGTTTGCTCCGCGCCCCAAGAATCCGGCCTATCTGGACTCTGCCGCAGACTTGCGGGTCACCGGTTCCTTCATTGCGCCGCAGTTTCGCGTTGATCGGGGCAATATTTCGAAGGGTATAGCAGGATCCCTTGGACGGTTTGCCCAGGCGCGGCGTGACAGCAAGGGGCTTTTGCCCCTGATCGACCGCAGCGTCACCGATAATAATTCTTGCATTGTCGCCCTCACCGGGCAAAAGGTCGTGCCCAAAGGGCGTTCTCGCATCTACAGCCTGACCCAGGTTCAATAGCGCCGTTACCCCGAATTTCTTTTCGCAGACAGAGGCTCCATGTCCCAGCCCCCGACACCGGCTCGTTCAAAACGGTTCTATAAGGACGTCACAATTGGTGATGTGCCGGACGGGTTTCGGGTCGAGCTCGATGGTCGGTCGATAAAAACCCCGCAGAGAAAGACCCTCGTTGTCCCGGTGCGATCGCTTGCAGAGGCGATTGCGGCTGAATGGGAGGGGCAGAGCGAAGAGATTGATCTGGACGCCATGCCGCTGACCCGCCTGGCGCAGCGCGCTGTTGACAGTGCTGGCCACGGCCGAGACCGGATGATCGACGAGATCATGAATTTTTCGAATTCAGATCTTCTATGCTACCGGGCAACCGATCCGGACCCGCTGGTAAAACTTCAGAGCGCCGAATGGCAACCGGCGCTGGACTGGGCGGCGCAGGAACTTGGCGCACATCTTGAGGTCAGAACGGCGCTGATGATCGTCGAACAGCCGCCTGCATCTCTTGCGGCGCTGAGGGCCCGAGTTGAGACCCTGAGTGACTTTGAGCTGGCAGGCCTTGCGCCCGCTACGGCGCTGCTTGGTTCGCTGGTGCTTGGTCTTGCGCTGCAGTGCGGGCATATAGGGTCACAAAGAGCGCTGTCATTGTCGCTGCTCGACGAACTGTGGCAGGTGGAGCAATGGGGCGAAGACGCTGAAGCCGCAGCAAGGCGGGCGTTGCTGGCAAGGGATCTGCACGATTTGGAGCATTTCCTCGGTTGTTTTCGCCAGGACAGTGCTGCCTGACTTGTCACGGGACCTGCTGAAAAGTCCCGATTTTGTGGGGCAATCAGCCATCCGGAATATATGATTGCTCAATTGCATTGCCTGTTTGGCATTTGTGAGATTGGCTGCTATGAAAATGACAGATTTCTCTCGTTCGGCGGGGCAGGCTTCAGGCTTTCCGGACCGGGCTCCCACTACAATAGTAATAATAATCGGGGCAGGATATGTACGATATTCTTCGGCAACTCGAAGAGAAGAGGGCGGAAGCCCGGGCTGGTGGCGGCGAACGCCGGATCGAGGCACAACACGCCAAGGGTAAACTGACGGCGCGCGAGCGGATCGAGATCCTGCTTGATGAGGGATCGTTCGAGGAGTTCGACATGTTTGTCGAGCACCGTAGCCACGACTTCGGCATGGAGGAGCAGACGACGCCGGGTGACGGGGTCGTCACCGGCTGGGGCACGGTCAATGGCCGTCTGGTCTATGTGTTTGCCAAGGATTTTACAGTGTTTGGCGGATCTCTGTCCGAGACCCACGCGCAGAAAATTTGCAAGATCCAGGATATGGCGCTCAAGATGGGCGCGCCCATCGTTGGCCTGTTTGATGCAGGCGGGGCGCGGATCCAGGAAGGCGTCGCGGCGCTCGGCGGCTATGGTGAAGTGTTCCGGCGCAACATTAAGGCCTCGGGGGTTATCCCGCAGATTTCAGTGATCATGGGGCCATGTGCGGGCGGTGATGTTTATTCACCTGCGATGACCGATTTCATTTTTATGGTCAAAAACAGATCCTATATGTTTGTGACCGGGCCTGACGTCGTGAAAACCGTGACCCATGAGGAAGTGACGCCGGAAGAACTTGGCGGCGCAAAAGTTCATACGACAAAGTCTTCCATCGCGGACGGCGCCTATGACGATGATCTGCAGGCGCTGACACAGGTGCGCCATCTCATCAATTTCCTGCCGCTGTCCAACCGTGAGCCTGCTCCCCCACTGGCGACATCAGACCCGATTGACCGGATCGAAATGGCGCTTGATACGCTGATCCCCGACAATCCAAACAAGCCGTACGATATCAAGGAAGTCATCCTCAAGAGCATTGATGACGCAGATTTCTTTGAGATTCAGGAAGACTTCGCCAAGAATATCGTAACCGGTTTTGGACGGATCGACGGACAGACGGTCGGGTTTGTGGCCAATCAGCCGATGGTGCTGGCCGGGGTTCTGGATTCAGATGCCAGCCGTAAAGGGGCCCGTTTTGTGCGCTTCTGCGATTGTTTCAACATTCCGATCGGGACCTTTGTTGATGTGCCTGGCTTTCTGCCCGGGACCTCGCAGGAATATGGCGGTCTCATCAAGCACGGCGCGAAG
>CBFDBJ010000067.1:0-21692 GCA_965603015.1 uncultured Alphaproteobacteria bacterium | reverse complement strand
ACCCTGAATGGATTGCCCGCGTGGCAAAAGCTTTTCGCCGAGGCCTTCAACAGGACCGAGGGGGACATTACCCTGGACGAGATCTATACGGGCCTGGCCGGTTTTGAAGCCAGCCTGATATCGCTCAACTCGCGCTATGATCACTATGCCCACGGCTATCATGATGCCTTGAGCGCGCAAGAGATCGAGGGGCTCAATATCTTCCGCTCGTTCGTTGCGCGCTGTTCGGAATGTCATACGCCGCCGCTCTTCACCAACCAGCAGATCGCCGTCCTGGGGACGCCTGAGCCTGAGGGCATGCCGCGCGATATCGGCGCAGCCGAGCCCTTTGACAACGAAGGCCTGCGCGGCGGCTTCAAGGTGCCATCCCTCAGAAACATCGCAAAGACTGCACCCTATATGCATTCGGGCCGATTCGGGACTTTGCGCGAAACTGTAGAGTTCTACACCAAAGGGCGCGGCCACGCGGTGCCCGAGGGCGAGAAACTGAATATCCACTGGCACATCTGGGAGCCGAAGCTGACGGATGATGAGCTCGACCGGCTTGTCGATTTCCTTGGCGCCCTGACCGATGAAAGCTTCATGCCCCGGATCCCGGTCCGCGTGCCATCGGGGCTCGCTCCAGGCGGCAGGAAAGCAGCGCCGGATGAAGGGGTTGCAAAGACCGCCGCGATCATCAACTCTTCACATCAACCGGAATAGCACCAAAGAGGAAAGTAACCCCATGGCCAAACATGCAAAATGGATCGTTCCTGTTGTCGCCGTTCTCGTCGGCATTCTGATCGGATTCCTCTTTGCCGGAGACGGTCCGCCGCGCGAACAGGTGGTCAATTCCAATCCGCTACTGCGGGGTGGTGAAGGCGCAAGCGGCGCGGGCGGTTCGTTTTCAAGCGCAGCGATGACCGGGATGCGGCACGTCGTTACCGATGGCATGTCGATCCAGGAGGCCGTCGCTGCGGCCAGCCCCGGCGATGTGATCGAGGTCCATCCCGGCACTTACAACGAGACGGTCTATATCGACAAGGACAGCATCGTCATGACAGGCGTTGTCGTTGGAGGTAAATGGCCAACCCTTGACGGCGAGAAAAAGCTCAACGATGCGTTCCTTTATTCCGGCAACAATATCGTTATCGAGAACTTCAAAATCGTCAACTACAAGGGCAATGGTGTCATGGGCCAGGCGGGGAATAATTTTATTATCCGCAACAACTGGATCATGGATGCGGGGGTGTACGGAATTTTTCCCGAGTTTGGCAAGAACGGTATCGTCGAGCACAATATCATCACCGGTATTGCAGATGCGGCAATCTATATAGGCATGAGCGATAATGTCGATGTGATCCACAACGAGGTCTATGGCAATGTCGCCGGGATCGAGTTTGAAAACTCGCGTCATGGCCTCGCCGAAGGCAACTATGTCTATGACAATGCCGGCGGTATCCTGGTCTTTATCTCGCAGGGCCTGCCGATCAAGACCAGCTATGACACGATCATCCGCAACAATTTTGTCGTCAATAACAACCACGAAAACTTTGCCATCCCGGGCTCTGTCGTCGCCGGCGTTCCTTCGGGAACGGGCGTCATGTTGATGGCGGCGGACGATGTGGTGATTGAAAATAACATCATCTCGGGCAACGACGCTTACGGGATTGCGATCGTCGATTTTGAAAACGGGTCAGGCGGCCACACGGACAAGGGCGCCGAGCCCAATGCGGACCGGACTGTCATTCTCGATAATGTCATGCATTCGAACGGCAACAATCCGCCAGCTGTCATCAAGGCCGCAATGGCGACGCAGTTTTCCAGCCGCGGACCGGATATCATTGCTGTTGGCGGCGGCGTTGATCGCTGCATCCATAATGGCGGGCGGTATCGCACGTTTGGGCTTGGTGATTTCAGTCCCTGCAATCAGGCGGAACTCACCACAGCGAAGATCCGCACCATGACCCTTGATGAGCCGGCCCCGGCCTTCAAGATCGAGGCGGAAAATGCCGAGGACTATGAGCGCATTGTCGGCGAGCGGGCCTATTTTGCCGTTTGTACCGGCTGTCACGCTCACGGCAATCATCTTGTCGGGCCGTCGGTGGATGAAATTCAGGAGGCCTATGCAGATGATCCGGAAGGCATCGCCGCCTATATCGCCGAGCCCTACAAGGTTCGCGAAGGCTATCCGGAAATGCCGCCGCAAGCCTATCTGTCAGAAGAAACGCGCCTTGCTGCCGCAAAGCACATGTTGCGCGTGACCGAGTAAGAAAAGAAAAAGAGTCCCAGGGAGAGAAATATGAACGACAAAAGCGCTGCACTTACCGCCACAAACGAAGAAATCGCCGCCGCGCTGAAAGACGCCAATACGATTTCGCTGATGATGGCGATTGTCCATTTGACCGGCGATCTGTCAGTTATTCGCGGCGACATCAAGCCGGACTTTGAGGCAGTGCTTGATCCGCAGATGGGAATTACCGAGGACGCTCAAAAGGAGATCGCTGACCAAGCGCTCCAGGCGCTGATCGATTACCGTGACCGGGGCGCGACCCTGCCGCCGCCGCCGAGCGACGCGGAAGTGCTGGAGATGGTGCGCTTTCTGACCGGCCGCGAGGATCTGCCGGAGGAATACGTACCGTTTCTGATGCAGGAACTTTCTCTGCACGGCGAGGATGCCTATTACCACGCGCCTGTCGCGCCTGACGCGCCGGAAAAGAAGGAAGGGTTTCATACGCTGATCATCGGCGCGGGCATGTCCGGCATTCTGGCGGCGATCAAGCTGAAGGAAGAGGGGCTGCCTTACATTGTGATCGAAAAGAACGAGACCGTTGGCGGCACCTGGTATGAGAACGACTATCCCGGCTGCCGGGTCGACAGCCCGAACCACAATTATTCCTATTCTTTTGCCCAGAAGGACTGGCCGCAGCACTTCTCGGACCGGAAAGTCCTGTGGGATTACTTTGAAGAGTGCGCCGACAAGTTCGGGGTGCGCGGCAACATTCGCTTTAACACCGAGGTGCAACATTCGCGCTATGACGAGGCGCGCAAGGTCTGGCAAGTGACGGTGAAAAACGCGGACGGTTCGGAAGAAGTGCTGGAAGCCAATGCAGTGATCTCCGCCGTCGGCCAGCTCAGCCGGCCCAAGATGCCGGATATCAAGGGCGTCGATACCTTCAAGGGTCCGGCCTTCCACTCGGCGACCTGGGATCACAGCGTTGATCTCAAGGGCAAGCGTGTCGGTGTCATCGGCACCGGCGCCTCGGTCTTCCAGTTTGTGCCCCACGTGGCGCAGGAAGCCGAAGATATCAGGATTTTCCAGCGCACGCCGCCGTGGCTCTTCCCGACGCCGGAATACCACGATTACATCGAGCCAGGAAAACACTGGCTGCTCAACAATTATCCCTTCTATGAAAAATGGTTCCGCTTCTCCATGTTCTGGACGACGGCGGAAGGTCTCCTCGACGGTGTGCGTGTTGACCCGAGCTGGAACGACCTGTCGCTGGCGACCAGCGATATGAATCTCTTCATGCGCGAGATGTTCACCGCTTATATCAAGGAGACTGTCGGCGACGATGAAGAACTGATCGCCAAGATCATTCCGCAATATCCCCTTGGCGGGAAGAGATCCCTGCGAGATGACGGCACATGGCTCAGGACGCTGACAGAGCCGCATGTCCATATTGAGACCGATCCGATTGTCGAGATCGTGCCCGAGGGTATCAGGACGAAGAGCGGCGCACTGCACGAGTTCGATGTTTTGATCTATGGCACCGGTTTCAAGGCAGACAAGTTCCTCTGGCCGATGGACTTCTACGGAGAGGGCGGCCTTTCGCTCCGCGAACACTGGGACGGCGATCCGCGCGCCTATCTCGGCATCGCCATGCCGAAGTTCCCCAATCTCTTTGTCATGTACGGGCCCAACACCAACATCGTGGTCAACGGCTCGATCATCTTCTTCTCCGAATGCGAGATGCGCTACATCCTGGGCTGTCTCAAGCTGCTCGTCGAGGGCGATGACAAGGCCATGGCGCCAAGGGAAAGCGTCCATGACGCCTATAATGAAAAGATCGACGAGGGCAACAGGCAGATGGCCTGGGGCGTACCCGGGGTCGACAGTTGGTACAAGAACGACAAGGGCCGCGTCACCCAGAACTGGCCCGGAACCCTGCTCGAATACTGGACCCTGACCAAGGCGCCGGATCCGGCGGATTATGAGTTCAACTGATGGGGAGGAGGGGCGGCGTGGGGCCAAGCTCCACTCCATCCTTCTGTCATACCCGGGCTTGACCCGGGTATCCAGCGCGTGTCTCTCTGGATCCTCGGGTCAAGCCCGAGGATGACAGTCTTTATTATTGATGAGAAGACGAGACTAACCGCAAGGACAAGAAACAGGACAAGGAGAAATACCATGATACTCCACACCGCCGACCTCAGCCCCTATGCGGCAAAAGTCCGTATGGTGATCTATGCAAAAGGCATCACGGATATCGAGTTTGATCTTGATCCGTCGTTCCGCAAGGGTAAATTTTCGGAAGTCTCGCCGCTCGGCCGCATCCCGGCGCTTGATGTCGCCAAAGAGGGGGAGGCGGGTGACATCATCCCCGAGTCAGAAGTCATCTGCGAATATCTCGAGGAGGTCTACCCCGAGCCATCGCTGCTCGGTGTCGGCGTCAGGCACCGTGCCGAGGTGCGCACAATTTCCCGCATCGCCGACATCTATCTGCTCAACAACATCTTCCTGGCGCTGCCCCAGATCAACCGCAAGCACCGCGTTGATGCTATCCGCGACATGCTGATGGCCCAGGTCACCCGCGGCATGGGCGCGCTCGAAGCTCACATCGCTGAAGGCGACTTCGCCGCGGGCGATACAATGACCATCGCCGACTGCACTCTGGTCCCGGCGCTGTGGATGTGCCAGAACACCGTCCCCAATCTCGACGTCCCCAACCCGATCGAGGGTAATGACAAGGTTGCGGCCTATTGGGCAAAAATCCAGAAGAACGATATCGCGGCAAGGGTGCTGGACGAAATCGACCGGGGGCTGAAAGCACGGCTCGACGGGACGGAGTAGGGGGACAATTGAACTCTTTCACTCTGTCATTGCCGGACTTGATCCGGCAATCCAGTGCGGCCCATTCTGGATACCCGGGTCAAGCCCAGGTATGACAACACGGGGGATGGGAGCGTCACTCCGCCGCCTCTATCTCAACTCCATCCACGTCCAGCTTCTCACCCTGCTTTTTCTTCGCCAGGATTTCCCGCGCTTTCCCATACGCCGGGTCGTGCCAGAAGACGAGGCAGCCGTTGCAGCCCTTGCCGCAGTGGCCTTCGACGCCGAAGCGAGGGGATTTGTAGTAGAGGCGTTTTTCCTCAGTGGCACAGAGAAAGTTCTACTTCGTAATGAGGAGCATCAGTGTGTGGCGAAGGCTTCGCATAAGCGATACCTCAAACGCGGCCTCATGTAATTCTTGTACACCTTCCTCATCAAACCAGACACCCTCCCTCATAACCCCTTTGGGATGTTCAACAGTTCCGATGTCTTTGAGAGGGTTTCCGGCTACAAGGATCAGATCAGCTTTGAAACCGGGGCGAATTTGCCCAATATCGTTCTCAAGTCCCAGAACTATGGCGGGATTGATTGTTGCGCACTCCAGTGCCTCATACGGCGAGAGGCCTGACTCTTCCAGGAGCTCTAATTCTCGTGCGATGGAACTTCCGGGCAGCGTCATCATCACACCAGCATCGGACCCTGCTACAAGAGTAACACCTTCTTCATGAAATATCCCCGTGGTCTTCTGATAGAAGTTGTTGAGCCGTGCACGTTCTTCTCCTTCATAATGGGCCCAGAAGTCGAAGTTTCCTGCTTCAATGAGTTTGACCAGAGGGCTGAAGCGCTCCATCTCTTCCCGTCTCAAATGGTCGCCGCGCGTTTCGACTTGCATGGTCAAGTTGTCGTGGACAATCAAGGTCGGGCTGACAACCACGCCAGCGTCGAAAATCCTCCGCGCGAGGCCACGAGCAGCGGCTTCATTTGTCTCGTCATCGAGAGCATGCCAGATGATGCTTTCCATATGTTCGAGGGTCGACAGGCCGTCGTCGAGAACCTCATCAAAGGGGAGAGGTTTGTCGTAGGGTGCTTCAGGCGGCGGCATTCCTTCGACGGGGTGACCGGTAACCGCCATTCCCAATAACTTTGCCTCATCCAGGATGGCGGCGTATGCCTCGTCTGAGAGATTGGAGTAGACTTTGATCTCTCTGTATCCATCCTTGAACTGTTTGCGGACTTCAGAGCGCGCTTCGTCAGGGCCGTCTACCAGGGTTTGGAGAATGTTGCTGTTGCGACCGCCAACTTGATTGAGAATTGGTCCAGTGGTGAAAAAACGTGGACCAATGAGGCGCCCGCTTTCTACCTTCTGTCCGAGTGCGAGGTGAAAGGGGAGCCCCCCCATATTCCGGACGGTCGTTACGCCATGAGAAAGGTAAGCGGCGAAATCGACTTCGTCGAAGATATGAATATGCATGTCAATGAGTCCAGGAAGGAGCGTCTGCCCAGCTCCGTCGATCACGACGGCGTCCTGTGGATCTTTAATGTCATCCGTATTTCCGACCGCGACGATGCGATCATCGACAACAACAACCGATCCTTTCTCTATTACGTCCGCAACCCCTGTCATTGGAACGATCTGTACGTTCCTGAACACGTATGTGCCTTTGTCGAGGGCAGGTGGAGTGAGAACTGAAGGAAGATTACGTCCCGCCAAGGTAAGGACGAGTACCGCGCCTGTGAGCATGATGCAGGTAAACAAGCCCGCTCCCCAAAAGACTCTACGAGCCCAAGTCATTGCTAGTCCCCCTACACCTGATCTGTTGGGACGTTGATAGCATAAGGACTTTGCAACAACAACTATGTCACTGATCTAATCGTCAAGTCCGAGATCCGTTTGCTGTCAAAAACCGGCTCTGCATGTCTCCAGACCTTCTGGTCCCAGGTCTTCTCCTAACCCTCAATGCCGAGAAACCGACTTGTCATGCCGAGGGAATTAATGAGCCCATGTGCAAGGATGAGCGGGAACAAATTGCGTCGCCCGAACCATAGATACAGCAGCCCGAGAACCCAGCCGACAAAGGTGATTGTGAGAGCGCCGTTTAATCCCTGGTAGTAGTAGTGCCGGTATCCAAAGAAGAGACCAGCAAACAGAACGGCAAGCAGATCTGCCCTGAGACCACCTCCAAGAAATGTGCTGCCACGGGAGATGATGAAAGCTCGAAAGAGTAATTCCTCGAAGAACGCTGCGTGAGTCCAGACAAGGGCCATAACCCCGAGGTATGCAATCAGGTTTCCTTCCACATGATCGAAACGGCCGCTGGTTCCGATATCTTCAAAGATCTGGTCTGCTATCCATCCACCCCCGCCCATAGCGCCTATCATCAAGGCCATTGTCAGGGCTGTCAGGAGCACAAGTTTCCAGATGCTGTCCGGTCGGCGCAGGCCCAGTTCACCCCAGGACAATCCGCGAAACTTCAGGAGGATTGTCCCGACGATCATGGCGCTGAGCGTTGAGGCAGGTCCGGCATAGAGCTGCGTGTGGGGGAGCAGAGATTGTTTTACTCCAACGAGGACCCCGATGACCAGCAACAGGTCTTCGAGTGCATGGATGTCCCGCCGGGTGTAGGAAGCCGTTTGTTCGATGGTCAAGGTGACTGCCTTTTAAATCAAGGATCTTCTGTTGACGTTCTACTTGAGCGGGTCCGTCGGGTTTGTAAACTGTTTTACACTTGCAGGGAGAGGCCTCCAGGCCGGGTGGGGCAGGGGCTGACTCTACTCCGCCGCCTCAACAGGGACTTCAACCCCGTCCGCTTCCAGCTTCTCGCCCTGCTTCTTCTTCGCAAGGATCTCCCGCGCCTTTTCATAGGCCGGGTCGTGCCAGAAGACGAGGCAGCCGTTGCAGCCCTTGCCGCAGCAGCCTTCGACGCCGAAGCGGGGGGATTTGTAGCTGAGGCGTTTTTCTTCTGTGGCGTCGAGCGCATCTTGAAGTTTTTCGCGGGCGCGGGCGTAGTTGCCTTCATCTCCAACGCCCAGCTCAATGCGATGCTCCGCCGTGTCGGCTTTTAGCCGTGCCCATTCTTCTTCCGTCAGCGCCTTTTCCTTGCGAATGACGGTCAGGGGCGGGAAGTCGCGTTTGAGGCTTTCCACGTCTTCCTGATCGAACAGGGCGAAGGGGATGCGGATGATCGGCTTGGGCCCGGCATTGACGCTCGTCGTTACCTTGCCGGTGGTGATGTCTTCATAATCATAAAGCCTGAGCAGCATGGTCTCGCGGCGTTTGGGGGGGACAAATTCCAGCACCTCGCCTGCGACCAGCTTGTTCTTCACTTCCATCAGGAAAGCGTCGTCGGTGACCTCGAGGATCGTCCCGGCAAATTCCCAGTCGGCGAGCGTGCCGGTGTGGTCATAGCCGTGCGCGTGGTTGGTCAGGCGGCCCTCGTGGAAGGCATAGGTATAGCCGCGATTGGCGACCTTGTTGAGTTCGTCCATATAGGGTTCGAACGACCAGCCGTCCGGGTCGGCGTACCAGTCATCGATGGCCATGCGGTAGGCGCGCGCCACGGTGGCGACATAATAGGGGCTCTTGCCGCGGCCCTCGACCTTGAGGCTGTCGATGCCGATCTTCAGATAGTCCTCAAGCTTGGGCATGATGCACAGGTCTTTGGAATTCAGGATATAGGAGCCGCGCTCGTCTTCCTCGATGGGCATCAGCTCGCCGGGGCGATAGCCTTCTTCCAGCACCCATTCAAACAGACCCTGGTTCTCCTCGTTGATTTCCAGTTCCTTGATGGTGCCGTCGTTGAGGCGCAGGTGCACCTTGTAGGCCCAGCGGCACGAGTTGGCGCAGGCTCCCTGATTGGCGCCGCGCTCGGCCATGAAATTCGAAAGCAGGCAGCGGCCTGAATAGGTCATGCACATGGTGCCGTGGACGAAGGCCTCGAGTTTGATGTCGGGGCACTTGTCGCGGATCTCGGCCAGCTCCTCATAGGAAACCTCGCGGCCAAGCACGCAAAGCTTCGCGCCCTGGTCCTGCCAGAACTTGACCGACTGCCAGGAACAGACATTGGCCTGAGTGGAGACATGCAGCTCGATCTCGGGGGCGGCCTGTTTGACAAACATGAAAACGCCGGGGTCGGCGACGATCAGCCCGTCCGGCTTTACCTTGCGCACGGTCTCGACATAGTGCGGCAGCTTGTCGATGTCCTTGTTGTGGGAGAAGAGGTTGAGCGTGAGGTAAACCTTTTTGCCGTGGGCATGAGCGAACTCGATCCCCTCGACAACATCCTCGAGCGTAAAGTCCGACTTGGTGCGCAGCGACATATCCGGCGTGCCGTGATAAACCGCATCGGCGCCATAAAGCACCGCCATGCGCAACTTTGCGAGGCTGCCTGCGGGCATGAGAAGCTCGGATTTGTGAGGTTTTTCGGGCATTTCGATCTGGCTCAGTGAGGGTTTAATGCGGCTGCCAATACCATAGCGGTGCGGCGAAGACAAATGCGCCAGGGTCGCAGGTGGTCTGGCTTGCGCGTGAAGCGGAAGGTATGACAGGGTTAAATGGATAACAAATCGAGGAGGCGGCTCATGAGCACATTTTCATCTGATGGTGTCGAGATCTATTACGAGGTTTTCGGGGAGGGAGAGCCGATCATTCTGGTGCATGGTTTTGCCTCGGATCTGAGGCGGAACTGGAAAGATGTCGGCTGGATGGGCTGGCTGACAGAGGCAGGATACCGCGTTATCGCACTTGATTGCCGCGGCCATGGCAAGAGCGCGAAGCTTTACGATGTTGAAGATTACACCGGCCTCACAATGCCGGGCGATGTTATCAATCTGATGGATCATCTGGGGCTTAAGACGGCCTTCCTGATGGGCTATTCCATGGGCGGGATGATTGCGGCGCGGCTTGTTCAGCACCATGAGGAGCGGATCAGGAAGGTCATTCTGGCCGGGGTTGGCGGTTCCATGCTCAATGCAGGGCGCGGCGACGGGTCCGCCATCGCCAATGCGCTGCTGGCCGAGAGCGCCGACGATATCAAGGACCTCGCCGCAAAGGGTTTCAGAACTTTTGCAGAAGCCAGCGGGGCTGACCTGAAGGCGCTGGCGACCTATATGCAGGCGGGACGCCCGAGCTTCGAGGTGTCAGACTTCGCCGATCTGAATCTGCCTGTACTTGTGGTCGCGGGAGAAAAAGACGAACTGGTTGGAAATCCGGCAGAGCTGGCAGCATGTTTTGAAGGAGGCCGCGCGGTCGTCGTGCCGCGGCGGGATCATCTCAATACCGTTGGCGACAAGGTTTACCGCCAGGCGGTGATTGAGTTTCTGGCAGAGTAACTATCCCCAATACTGTCATCCTCTAGCCGCGCCCAACACTTTGGGCGTGGAGTCGGGGATCTTCTGACGTAAGAGGTCTAATGCCAGAAGATCCCCGGCCGGTGCTAGCGCACCGCCGAGGACGACAATGGTTATTGTAGGCCTACCGCGTCACCGGCAGGCGGATGTCTTCCACGAGATGCTGAATATGGTCCGGCGGCGGGGCGGTGAAGTGGGAGACGGTGAGGGCGATCGCCATGTTGAGGATCATGCCGATAAAGCCGATGCCTTCCGGCGAGATCCCCATGAGCCAGTGGGCGGCGTTGTTCATATCCGGCACGATGAACTTGAACCAGACGATATAGGCAAAGGTGAAGATGAGCCCTGTCATCATGCCGGAGATCGCGCCTTCCTTGTTCATGCGTTTGAAGAAGATGCCAAAGAACAGGGCCGGGAAGATCGATGAGGCGGCAAGGCCAAAGGCAAAGGCCACCACCTGGGCGACAAAGCCTGGCGGGTTGATGCCGAAATAGCCCGCGATCAGGACGGCTGTTGCCGCCGCAAACCGCGCGTATCGCAGTTCCTGTTTCTCGGTGGTCTCATTGGCGAAGGTTTTCTTGATGAGATCGTGGCTGACCGATGACGAGATAACGAGAAGAAGCCCCGCCGCCGTCGAGAGCGCTGCCGCCAGGCCGCCGGCGGCGACCAGCGCAATGACCCAGCCGGGCAGTCCGGCAATTTCCGGATTGGCCAGTACCATGATGTCCCGGTCGACATAGATCTCATTGGTATTGTCAGTCGCACCATTGGTCAGCACGCGCTCTCCAGAGGCGCCCGCGTCACCGTTGAAGCTCGGACCGCCGACAAAGGGCGCTCCGGCGGCATACTGGATTTTGCCGTCGCCATTTTTGTCGCGCCATGCGATGAGACCGATATCTTCCCAGTTTTTGAACCATGCAGGCGTCGCCTGATACTCTGTATCCTGAACCGTATCGATGAAATTGTAGCGCGCGAAGGCGGCGACCGCCGGGGCGGTTGTGTAGAGGATGGCGATGAAGATGAGCGCGTAGCCCGCTGACTTTCTTGCGTCCGAGACATGGGGCACGGTGAAGAAGCGTACGATCACATGGGGCAGACCCGCCGTGCCGATCATTAGCGCCGCCGTGATGGCAAAGACATCGATCTTTGACTTGGTGCCGTCGGTAAAGGCGGCGAAGCCAAGCTCTGTCAGGGTGCCATCGAGCCTCTCAAGCAGGTGAACCCCGGAGCCATCGGCCAGCTTGCTGCCAAAGCCGAGCTGCGGGATCGGGTTGCCGGTGATCATCATGGAGATAAAGATCGCGGGCACCAGATAGGCGAAGATCAGCACGCAATATTGCGCTACTTGCGTATAGGTGATGCCCTTCATGCCGCCCATCACGGCGTAGAAGAAGACGATCCCCATGCCGATAAAGACGCCTGTGTTGATATCGACCTCAAGAAAACGCGAGAACACAATCCCGACGCCGCGCATCTGTCCCGCCACATAGGTAAAGGAAATCACGATCAGGCAGATCACGGCAATGACCCGTGCAGTCTTTGAATAATAGCGCTCGCCGACAAAGTCCGGCACCGTGAACTGGCCGAATTTCCTGAGGTATGGCGCAAGGAGGAGGGCGAGCATGACATAGCCGCCGGTCCAGCCCATCAGATAGACCGAGCCGTCATAGCCGGAGAAGGCGATGATCCCGGCCATGGAGATGAACGACGCGGCGCTCATCCAGTCGGCGGCGGTTGCCATGCCGTTGAGCAGCGGGGGAACGTGTCCGCCTGCAACATAGAACTCTTTGGTGGAGCTGGCGCGTGACCAGATGGCGATACCGATGTAGAGCGCGAACGAGAGGCCGACGAAAAGATAGATCAAGGTCTGCGTTTCCATCACTCGCTCCCCCCGTTTTCCTGGCTATCCATCACGTCATAGCTGTCCGGTTCGCCCTTGTCATCAAGACCATATTTCAGGTCGAGCCGGTGCATGGCGAAGACATAGATGAAGATGAGCGCGATGAAGACGAAGATGGAGCCTTGCTGGGCAAACCAGAACCCGAGCTTGAACCCGCCGATCTGGATGGTGTTGAGGGCGTCAACAAACAGGATGCCCGCGCCGAAGGACACCAGAAACCAGACAGCCATGAGCCCGCAGACCAGTTTCAGGTTTGCTTTCCAATAAGCGGAATTGTCCGTTTGGTCTTGTTCCATCTCTGACGTCCTCCTCGAATCAACAATCACATGTCATTCTAGACAGAAAAGCGCAGGTGGCGTCAATTTGGTGAATAGTCAATAAAAGGGATGCAGTATCCCGAAAAACCAGGCTATGACCTGATTGACGTATATGATTTCGTCTGTTCCACCCAACAGCATGGAGCCACCTTCCAACGTCAGAATAATTGCAAGACCCTTTATATAGACGGGATGAATGCGTCCGAGCACCTTGTAATCCCAGGCCATACCAACAAGAATGAAAATGTTGGTGAGAAGAATACCTGCCCAGGTGGCATACTCAACAGGGCCGAGAAGCCCCATCAGTATTCTGAACATGGCTGCCCCAAGCGCTGAGACGCTTGCCAGTACCATAAAGCGCTTGTGCAGCTCTCCCTGACCGCGATTGAGGAATCCGCGTGTATAGAAATAACCGAATAGAACCAGTGTGCTCAGGATTTGTATGCCGTGAATGGACCAATAAGTGGGTTCGACGAACTCGAAAGACTTTGAAACCCGGGCAGAGATGACCACCATGCCGCTGAAGACCATGACTACCGCAAGAGCGAGGCTGGCCCTGCCCAGTGCCATGTGTTGCTTATAATTCTTTCGTCCAATCAGGCCAGCCTGCAACGGAAAGAGCAGATACCACAGGAAGAAGGTCCATCCGTGTAAGTGCACAATCGGTGCGACTTCCGGATAGCGGGCCGCGAAGATGGGGCGGAAATAGGTGAAGGAAAAACCGAAGAAGGCGCAAAAGCTGATTGCGAGGGTAATCCCCAGATAAAAGTTGCGGAAGAGATCTCTTGCAGAGTCCACTGTGTTTTCCGTCATGACCTTAATCTTGGGCGGGTGACATTTCAGGTTCGAATCAACTGCCTGACTTATAGTTTACGATACTTGTGGCAAGGTGCGCAATCCAGGCTAACGGCTAATCAGCCAGCACCACCTCAAGAGCCATCCATCATTAGACAGGCCACCACACCCGACCACATACGCAGGAGACTTCGCCGTGGCTTTCACGGAGCACCGGTCTTGAACTATCTTTCTGTATCTGCGGGGACATGAATTGCCACCCGTTATAGAAATGGCCCCGCCTTCAAGTCAGAAAAGTAAGGGCCATTCTAATGCAGATCGGTTTTCCTACCACATGCCGTGCTTTTGAGCCTCGGCGCGTCCGACGACCATGTGGTGGACTTCATCGGGACCATCGGCGAAGCGCAGGTGGCGCTGGTGGGCGTACATGCCAGCCAGCGGTGACCATTGCGAGATGCCGGTGGCGCCGTGGATCTGGATGGCCTGATCGATGATCTGGCAGACTTTCTCTGGTACCATGGCCTTCACAGCGCTGACGTAAACCCGGGCTTCCTTGTTGCCGAGCACGTCCATGGCCTTGGCGGCTTGCAGCACCATCAGGCGCATGGCATCGAGTTCGATGCGCGCGCGCGCGATCACTTCGACGTTCTTGCCCAGCTTGAGGATGGTTTTGCCGAAGGCTTCACGGCTGCCGGCGCGCTTGACCATCAATTCCAGCGCCTGTTCGCCTTGACCGAGCGACCGCATGCAATGGTGAATACGGCCTGGGCCGAGGCGGACCTGGGAGATCTCAAAGCCGCGCCCTTCGCCGAGCAGCATATTGTCTTTGGGCACGCGCACATTGTCGAATTTGATATGCATGTGGCCGCGCGGCGCGTGGTCCTCGCCGAAGACCTGCATGCCCTCGAGAATTTTCACGCCGGGGGTGTCGATGGGAACCAGGATCTGCGATTGCTGCTTTGAGGACGGAGCATCCGGACTGGTCTTGACCATGGTGATCATGATCTTGCAGCGCGGGTCCCCGGCACCTGAAATATAATATTTCTCGCCATTGATAACCCATTCATCGCCTTCCAGCACGGCGATCGTCCCGATGTTCTTGGCATCGGATGAGGCCACATTGGGCTCGGTCATGGCATAGGCGGAGCGGATCTCGCCATTGAGGAGGGGCTTGAGCCATTTTTCCTTTTGCTCCGGCGTGCCGACACGCTCCAGCACTTCCATGTTGCCGGTATCGGGCGCACTACAGTTCAAGGTCTCGGAGGCGAGCGAGTATTTGCCAAGCTCGGCCGCGATATAGGCGTAATCGAGGTTGGTCAGGCCGTCGCCGATTTCTGAATCCGGCAGGAAAAAGTTCCACAACCCGCTCTCCTTGGCCTTTGCCTTTGCGCCGTCGAGCAATTCCAGTTGCCGCGGATGCCAGGACCAGCGATCTTCCTTTTCGGCATTGAGCGCATAGAATTCTTCGGTTATCGGCGCCACATTCTTTTCAATGTGCTCTTTTACCGCGTACATCAGCGGCTGTGATTTTTCTGACATTGCCAGGTTGAATAGACTTTGGTCGGCATCTGACATCTTTGGCGTCCTCATTGTTGATTTTTGTTAAGTTGAAGTGTCTGACTGCGGCCCGCGTCTGTCAACCTGGATCGACAGCACTGAGCGATCCCGATCAGGAGAAGGTGAGTGTGCCGTCATCCAGGTCCATGGCGGGCAAGGCATCTTTATCAACGTTATAGTCCTGGGTGTGGATCCACGGCGCATGGTCGCCCTTTTTGGGCATAAGATCCACGCCGCGCATGATGTAGCCAGGATTGAAGTCATCGGTATCAAAGAAGGGCAGGGCGGGCATATCCTGGTCTTCGGTGCGGAGCTCGGGTGTGCATACGCTGGCACCCCTGGCATCCATGTGGTTCAGAAGGCGGGACACGAACGTGGAAATCATATCAGCCCGCATGGTCCAGCTGGTTCTGAGATAGCCAAACACCCAGGCCATGTTCGGTATGCCGGAAAACATGACACCCTGGTATGTCCAGGTATCGGCAAAGTCGACCGGTTTGTCATCGATGGTGAACGCGATATCGCCAAGGACACACAGATTGAAGCCCGTCGCCGTTATGATGATATCGGCTTCAAGTTCCTTGCCGGACTGCAGCAGGATACCTTTCTCGGTGAAGGTCTCGATCTGGTCGGTGACTACCGAGGCCTTGCCCGACGAGATGCCTTTAAAGAGATCGCCATCGGGTACAAACGCGACGCGCTGGCTCCAGGGCCGGTAGCTTGGTGTGAAGTGCTGCTCCACGTCGAAGTCCGGTCCGAGATGTTCGCGGGCGGCCGCTATCAGCTCCTCTTTCACCGCATCGGGTTCATCATAGGTGCGTTGAACGAGAACATTTTGATCGTGCAGAATCTTTTTGCGAACAATCTCGTGGACCCATTCCTCGGGGATGTCGAGCTCGCGGAGCATGTCCGCCACCTCGTTGCGATTTTCCGCCGGAATAAAGTAAGTCGGCGAGCGCTGCAGCATGGTGATGTGCTCGCAGTCTTCCGCCATGGCAGGAATGATCGTTGCCGCTGTGGCTCCCGAGCCAATGACCAACACCTTCTTGTCTTTGTAGTCGAAATTCTCTGGCCAGGTCTGGGGGTGGACAATGTCACCCTTGAATTGATCCATGCCCTTGAAGTCCGGCGTATAGCCTTTGTCGTGCCGGTAATAGCCCTGACACATCCACAGAAAATTGCATGTGATCTCGACGGTCTCGCCGGTGTCCTTTTGCAGCGCCGTAAGCGTCCACAGTTTGGCCTCGCTCGACCAGCTGGCGCTCTTTATCTGGTGTTGATAGCGGATGTTTTTGTCGATGCCATTTTCTTCAATGACTTCATTCATGTATTTGAGGATTTCATCGGCGGAGGCGATGGGGGCGCTGGTCCATGGTTTGAACTTGTAGCCGAAGGTGTAGAGATCGCTGTCCGAGCGGATGCCGGGGTAGGTGTGTGTCGCCCATGTCCCGCCGAAACTTTCCTGATTTTCAAGGATAGCATAAGTCTTGTCCGGACACTGATCCTGGAGATGGTATGCGGCGCTGATGCCGGAAATTCCTGCACCCACAATCAAAACGTCAAAATGCTGAACCACTTTTTACTCCCTCTTCCGGGCATTCTGGTGTGCCCTGGTTTTGTTGGAGGCTTTGCCCCGCTGTGATCATTGAAGTTCAATGTCGAAGCAAATCATGTCAGCTGGTTCTCCGGCTGTCAATTCGCTCGCCTGTGGGATCTGGCAGCAAAGTTGGCGCGATTCCGGGATTTGACGGCAAGCATGACGGCGTTATTGATAATGTTTTGCGATTGTTGGTGGGGGGCCACTCCTGTCGCCATAGCTTCAGGCGGCATCTGCCGAACTGCTATTTCCTGCCGTTGTCATCGCTGCTTTTCTGATACGCCAGAACCGCATGGTACGATTTGCGGTTTCGCCTTCAAGCTCATCATAAAGATCCAGAAGCATCAGCATTTCGTCTGTGGCAAGCCGTTTCCCGTCATCAAGAAGCAGCACTATTGTGGAATATGTGCTTCTCTCAAATCCACAGGCCTTGCAGGCGACTGCGAGGGACTCGAAGGGCGGATCAGATACAATCCTTTTTGCAGCGGTGATATCCAGTTCGGCGATACAAGCAAAACCGTGCAGAAACTCCTTGTGTCTGCCTTGTTCCAACAGATCGGTCAGAAAGTGTTCGGTCAATTCCCCGGATTTTTCCTTTTCAAGAATGAAGTTCTGCGCCTGCGACAGTGCATGAGAGGGGGCGGGCTGGTCCCCTTGCCCCGTCGACCATTGTTTTTCAAGGTCTTCGATTTCTTCATCGGTTGCCGCACCCGTTTTGTCCAGGATCGTTTGCTTGCAAGATTGGTCAACACTGAAGAACATATCGCTCAAAAGATCCAGCGGCATATCCTTGCGCATTACAGCGGGCTCTTGCAGAATTTTACTTGAAACGGCTCTCACAACGACTTTCTCCAGAGTTTGCCGTGTTGTTTCAGCACCTTCGTTCCTGAGCAGGTCTGCAACGACCGGGTCGTCCCCGTTGTCGACAATCGCATCGGAAATTTTCGCTGAAATCGACCGGCGTTTGGTAATGGAGCGCATATGCTGCTGTCCGGACCGCTTGATAACTGACAGCAGATCCTCATCGGTCAACACGGGACTATGCTCCAGCACAGGCTCCGCAACCGGAATAACATCATGTGCAAGTTTTCCAATCAATTTTCGGGGGGCATGGTGATTATCGGACATCCGAGTGGCAAGCTCGACTCGTTCATCAACATTCACTTCATCTGTGATTGAACAAAGTGTATCGTCGAAACTTGCGAGTTCTCCAGCCGAGTAGCTTTCAGGGTGTTCCAGGAACAGGTCGGTGACTTCGCGGAGAAGCTTTCGCCGTTTTTCACTTGATTTCTCTTTTGCCAGATCGACCAGCGCCTGCAGATTGCTAAATGAATTGTTCATCTATGTCTCTCCGGTCCTTATTATCCGAATGCGGTTTTTACGAACTCGAGTTCGGCCGCCTTTTCTTCAAGAGGTTTGGGTTCCGCTGGCCCCATAAGATGCGTGTCGGCACAAGGGAAGAGGATCGTAAATGTTGTGCCTTCGCCCGGTTCTGAAATCACTTCGATCGCTCCGCCGTGAGCCTCGATAACGGATACCGAAGTCGACAATCCAAGACCCGTTCCGTCGCCAGGTGCCTTCGTGGTGAAAAATGGTTCGAAAATTCTGTCAATGACATCTTTATCCATACCCGGGCCAGAATCAGAAATCTCTATACAGATGTATTCACCCGCTTCGATTTCAAATACGCCCTTTCGCTCCAATTCCGAAGCTGAGTATGTGAAAGATGATACACAGATGTCTCCTGCATCGGACCCGATGGCATCGACGGCATTGCCCAGGATATTCAAAAAGATCGACTGTATAGCGGCAGGTTCGCCGACAACGGCAAACGGGCCGGCATCAATGTATGTCTCAATCTTGATGTTGCCGGGCAAGCCGTGGCTGATGAGAGCGATTGTTTCGTGGACTTCCATCCAGAGATCCAGGATTCCCTGCTCCGACGTGTCATCATCACCGAATTTCATGATCTCTGAAACCAGATCCTGGCCTCGCAGGGAGGCCTCATGAATGACGCCTATTCGCTTTCGCGTTCGTTCGTTGATGCTTTCGTCCTCAAGCGCCATCTCGCTGAGCGCCAGGACGGGGGTGAGGATATTATTGAAGTTATGGGCGATACCAGCTGCAAGTCCGCCGAGGGCCTTCAGCTTCTGAGATTTCTGGACCTCCGCCTCAAGAATTTTCCGACTTGAAATGTCTCGTACGGCACCAACGAAAATTCGTTGTCCCAGCATTTGGGTTTCGCTGAGCAACAGTTCGAGATCCAAGAGATCACCATCTTTGCTTCGGCCCATCAATTCGCGGGGGGCCCCTTCAGTGAGTGCTCCATTTTGTCCGCTCAGGTAATTCTCAAAGTGGTGGCCGTGTTGTTCGGAGATGGATTTCGACATCAGGATCTTCACATTTTGGCCAATCAACCCACTCTTGTGATAACCGAAAACATTCAGAACTCTTTCGCTGCAATCGAGAATTTCACCGGATTCATTGAATACCATGACTGCATCAGTCATGGTATTCAGAACAGCTTCGTGGAAGCTTATTTGATTGTCGAGTTCGTCCTCGAGGGCCCTCCGGTCACTAATATCGCGTAGAGTTGAGGCAACATACTGGTGCCCGTCCATCATGCTGGTTGTCTGCCTCAGCTCGATAGGTACTCTACTGCCGTCTTTTCTTATACCTTCAATCTCATACAAAGCCACTCGCGGTGTCCCGGTTTCGCTTGATTTTGAGGCCAACCTGGATGTGTCCATTAAATTTTTGCGGCGCTCGAGGCGAATTTTGTCTGAACGAGCAGTCAAGAATTCAGAGGGTTGTCGACCGATGATTTCCTCTTTGGAGTAGCCGAACATTTCGCACGCAGCCGCGTTTACGCTCACGAGGAGACCGTCGGGTCCTGTAAGCACGGACCCGTCCGGAATGCTATCCATCATGTGCTGCATAGTATCGCTTTGTCCAGCCCTTGCCGCAAACAGTCTCCAGGCGGTAGCAACCCCGAAGAGGAGCCCGAGGATGCTGGGGATCGCGAGGTTCAAAATCGCCAATATTGTATAGCGTTCTCTTTGCATCGCCGCTTCGACGTTCGCGGTCACGAGCTGTTTCTGATCTCCAATCTGGTCATGAATGCCGCCAAGGGTCTGCTGTGCCTCCCGGTCATTGATACGGACCCCTTCATCAATTGCTTCAGATGAAGCGTAGTAGAGTTTACGCTGTCTCTCAATCTCGTGTTTGTTTGCAATGTCGCGTTCGACATCGGCCCAGGCGCGTTCCACTTTTTCATGAGTGGTGTACAGAGCAAAACCGCCGAGCGCCCATAGAACAAGAGTAGCGAGAATAATGCAGAGAGCAATCAACACATATTGCTGCACCGTCGTTCTGGATCGGGTGCTATTGGTATCGGGTGCCATTTTCGTCGCAAGCCTCAAGCGGTTGTCCATGGTGTTGTTATACTGTCAGTTTTCGCGGGTTGTATAAATTTAGCGGTTCAAAGGCAAAAGCCTGGTCAGGAGCTGCGCAGGTCTCCCGAATTGCATCCCCGCTCACGTATCGAAAACCGGCGGAGAAGACGGATGTTGCCAGACTTGTTGACGCCACGTTGCTCACATAGCAAGCCAGCCCCCTGGCTTCACATTTTTGGCTGAATTTGTTGAGAAGTTCCATGATACTCTCTTCGCTTCCGAAATGACCTTCGAGGTCGACTCCGAGGGCTTGCACGCCTGTTGATGTGTATTTCCCGATACTGTCTTCCTGAATATCAACCTTGCAGATGACTTCCCTGGAAAATGCTTTCAGTGGCGGCAACACCAGCGCCAGCCGCGCTTGTGGAACGCCCAATGGCAGGCCTATTGTCTCGAAAATGATACTTTGTCTGAACTGTTCCGGAATAGGTCGACAATGGCGCATAAATTCCTGCATTGCCTTGGATGTTGAAAGGGTGTCGAAGTGGATCGGGCAGCTGAGGATAAGTTTGCGGCCTTTTTTATGAAGCCTCATCAATTGTTTGCAGCACTCCTGCAGACACATTATATCCAGTTTCAGGAGGTTCTCGGCAGACAAGCCTTTGGCTGCCATGCTCTCGCCACCATCGCGAGGAACGCAATTGTAGGTGATGATTGCTTCACGTTTTACATCCCATATTGGTCTGTATCTAAACGACAGGAAGTCCAGCTGGCCCGATTCGACCTCTGAAAAATCGACAACCTTGAGTGATCCGTTGTCCTGAACGCCGCCGTCCACATCGACAAAATACTCATGCCCTGTATCTTCGAGAGTGCCGGAGAGAGCTTTGGTCAAGTCGACATGCTCCATAACAACGGTTCCGTCAACCTGTCCTACCACAGTCCGTATAGAGACATTATCACTATCACCAGCGCCGACGCCAAATAGTTTCATGGCGATTTCTTTGGCAATATTGAGGCTCTTCACCTGAGCCTCGCCTCTGCTCAGGTCAGGGAAGACCAGAATATATCCAATGTCACCCAGCTCCACAGACAGGTCATTTGGACCGAGTCTTTTCTCAATAATATATTGTGATAAATCTCTAACGCGAGTTGCAACCTTGGGCCAACTGGCGCCAAATCGGGCTTTCACGTCGTCCATGCCGAGGACTTGCATCTTACCCGCCGACAAAAGCCGGCCTCCAGCCATCAGCTGCTTGAGTTGTTCCTGAGGATCTAGCACGTCTGTCATAAAGTCCTTTTTAGCTGAACGAGGTGTCAGGCGGCCAGCTGGTCGATTATTGCTAAAAGCTCTTTGGGTGAGATCGGCTTTTTGAGGCAGAAATCTGCGCCGAGCTTTTGTGCGGTAGTGAGAAGTTCGGTCTTCTGCATCCGGCCACCTCCGGAAATTGCAACGATCTTGATGTTCGGGTGAAGTTGTTTTACTTCGAGAATTAGTTCTATTCCGTCCTTGTCCGGCATAATGAGATCAGTAATCAGGATCTCGGGGGCGGCGTCAGACAGTTTTCTAAGGGCGTCACTTCCATTGTTGGCAACAGTTACGCAGTGTCCTCTTGACTCGAGAACATCCTGGAAAGTGATCTGGATAAGGTCGTCATCGTCGACTAATAGAATTTTAGACATCGTAGATTCCAGTTTATCAGGAGTCTTCTCCTGGCGGCAAAGGCGGCGTCGTCGACGATTAGCTTCAGAT
>CBFDBJ010000066.1:0-21856 GCA_965603015.1 uncultured Alphaproteobacteria bacterium | reverse complement strand
GTTTTCCGGGACTGAATCCGTCGGGTATTTGCCCGTGAAGTTGGCTTCTTCGGCATTGGACAGGCCGGTATGCGCATCTGTCGACCCGATCATACCGTACTTGAAGGGATTGGCGCCAAGGCTCTCCTTCAATTCCAGTCCAACCATAAGACCGTTGCGGACAAAGTCGCCGGGCTGAACCTCGGCCTTTTCATCGGTCATGGACATCAGATTTTCATAAATCTCAAAGTCGGAAAATTCGTCGTTCGGAGACAGTACGGGATGGGATTCTGAATCGCCCTTGACCTGCGTAACCTCGACAATCGGCTCCCATTTGGCACTGATTTTGGCATGCTCGGACGTGATCGGATTTCCGTTAATGTCATACCGCGAGAACATCATTCCCTTGCTGATATTGGAGTTGTGCGGGATAGAGATGAACGTCGCCCCTGTCCGCTCTGACGTCGTGTCAAGCCAGGACCAAAGGTTTCTCGGGTCCGGGCCATCTTCAAGAAAACCGTAAGGCACGATTTGCTCGGCCTTGTCTCGCCCGTCTTTCATCAAGACGATACGGTGAAGATTGGCGCCCTGATAGATTGACGACCATTCCCATCCGAGAAAAGTCGTGAACGTGCCTGGTTCATTGTGACGCTCTGCCGCATCAATCAGGTCCCCCCAGACCGAGGAGATAATCTGATCCAGAGCCTTGTCTTGTGTTAGTCCGCCAACTCCACCTAAGATCTTGCCAAAGGCCATGAACTCGCGACCTGCATCAATGTCTTCTTTCAAAAGCTTGCCCGCAGCGGAGGCAACAGCGACAGGATCGCCTTCGCCGATCTTGGGGAACACGCCGAGATATTCGGCGTGGTCGGTCACCGCCAGAAAGTCGAGTGGCCTTTGTAGCTGAACCCGCGCCCGGTGGTAGGGATGCACAGTCGGCAGCCCCTTGGCAAATCGGTAGGCCGTATCCGGGTCAACGCTGCGATTTTGCATCAGGAAGGCATCAAGAGACCATTTGGTATGCAAGTGGGTGTCGCCGAAATAGACATTCGTGGGCGAGCTATCTGCCTTTGTACCGGTCTCGGAGGCGGTGCTCTCCACGGGTGTCGTCGCAGATTGCGTGGTCTCGATTTGGCCGCTTTCCTCTTCTCCGCATGCAACGAGAGCAAGAAGTCCGAAGGCGATAAATGGCAGTTTGATGCTGTTGTTCATTGTTTCTTCCTGTCCAATTATGGGCTACTGCGCGTTGCTCTAAACCTTGCTGGTCTAACCCTGCGGCACAACCCAGATCGGTGACGACCACGCACGTTCCTGAATGGTAAGCTGGAGATCCGAACGCGGCGCAACGCCGGCTTTGATCGCATCCCAGGTTGACCAGCGGCACGTCGGGTTTTCCAGCACACGGACGTAGTAGAAAGCCCTGAGAGCCGGATCAAAATCAGGGTCCTTCCAGACCGTTTTCAATTCCGGGTCACCGACACCTGTCGTAACCGAACAATCCGAAACATCAACACGGGCGCCATTGTCCGGGCAACGGTTTGTCGCCGGGTCGACGCGGCCACCGTCGGAACAGGCTACATCATAGACCTTTTCATGGTGCTCGCCCCCGGTAGTCCAGCCCTTGATAATCTGCAGACGTTGCAGGCCAACGGAGCGAGCATCCCGCGTCGCCCAGGCAATAAAGCTCGGGGCCTGGTCGCCGGCGGTCAGAAGATCTGACCCCATCGAGACCCCTTCTGCATAGGCGCGTGTCACAAAATTCGGAGCACCGAGCATGGCGTCTTCAAAGCCATACCCGCCAAAGAACCGCACCCGCATGCGCGGGCCCGAGGTGGCAAAGGTTTCCTTGCGGCGGAAGGCATCATAGATCGCCTCGCGCGTGTTTTCCTCGGCCCAGACTGCGGCCAGTCCCGACGCGCCGAAGGTCTCATAGGCGCCGGACGTCCAGGATTTACCGTCCACCTCCTTAACGCCAACTCTGCCGGATGAGCGGACAAGATCCGCCATTTTGTCAGACAGCGGCGATGACCCCCGCAGGTCGCTGGTCGCGTCAAGCAAGCCAACTTTTGCAAAATAATCCGACTCATCATCAGAAATCGCGCCGGTGTGGGTGTCTGAGGACCCGATGAAGCCAAACTTGTAGGGGTTTGCGGTTCCCCTGTCTTCAAAGGCAAGACCGTTGAGGAGAGCCTCACGCGCGTAGGACCCGTGGGGCTCACTTGGCAATGTTGTGGCAACGCGATAGGGCATGATCTCAAAGTTGGCCCACTCATCTGAGTCAGAAAGGACGGGATGGGTCTCCGACGTGCCTTTGACCTGCGTGATTTCTATGAGCGGCTCGTTGCGCATGCGCCGATCTGCATAGGCGTCGTCCATCGGATTTTCAGCCCAGTCCACCAGCTTGAACATCTGACCGTTGGAGCCGTTCGAGTTGTGCGGAATAGCAAGGGTCTCTATCCCCTGCTCACGCAGTCCATCCATCCAGTCCCAAAGCCCTTCCGGATTGGTGCTGTGGAACCTCGAGAACGGCATGGCGGGCAGCTTGTCAGTGCCGCGAAAGATGACATTGCGGTGAAGATTGCCGCGGTCCAGCGAGGACGAGGTATATTCATAGGCCACGAAAGTCGTGAACTCGCCCGGCTTGTTAAACTCTTCTGCAGCCTTGATCGTATCGGCCCAGGCATTTTTGATAACGCCGTTGACCATCTCCTGATCGAGCACCCCGTCATCCAGACCGAACAGCGTTTCTACCAGAAACGTTGTAAACGCCTTGATCCGTGTGGGAAGCGTCCCAATGTTCAAATTTTCCGGTGCATTCAAATTATGAAGGTACTGGACATGGGGCAATTTGGAAAATTCGGTTGAGGTATCTGCCGCCTCCTTGACCAGACCAAGAAACATGGCGTGATCCGTTACCGCATAAAAGTCCAGTGGCTCGCGCAGCTGCACGTCAAACCCGCCAGGATGCTTGATGGCTTCGCCTTTTGCGTAGCGATAGGCATCATAGGGCGTTGCCATAGTGCCAAAGGCAAAGGCATCAAAGGAATAGGTTGTGTGAACGTGAAGGTCGCCGAAATAGGCGTTCCGCTGCGCATTGGCCGCCGGGTTGCCGACAAGGACGTCCGCCGGCATATCCAGCTTGATATTAACGAAGCGCCGCGCTGCAGCGTTGGCCGGATCGCGCGGGTCGCTGGATTGCGGGCCGGTAATGATGTTGGGCGTCTCGGCAGGTGTTTCGGCATCGTCAGCGCTCGAGGTCGCCGCCTCTGCATGACTGTCCACCGAAGCGACTTCCAGTTCAGCGGCGTCCTCTGCCGGTTTGTTTTCCTCTGAACACGCAACAAGTCCCGCAAGACCGCATACTAGAACGCTGGCTACAACTATCCTGGAAAAATTCGGCACGATGGGCCTCCCTCAAGCGATTCGGCTGTTTTTGTTTTTCTATACTAACCCTCTACAGGCGCGCGGAACCAGCCTCCATTTCCGCGCGACCCTCCCGGCAAGACCGCTCACCACGACACGCCTATTGACACCAATCATGCCATAACAGCAGGCCACCATAAAGAAAAATCACAAATCCGGTCCAGGGGCCCCGCTCGACAAACCGCGTGTGGCGTTCCCTGACGGGCTGCCCCCTCCAGCGATCTATTGGCCCTCCAGGTCTGTTGCGACCCCGAAAACGGACATGATCGCCTTGCCTCGAAACAGGCGGTTCATAGCCACGAGGAGACATTGTCAGTATAGGGCAAGAGCCGGTGACCTATCGGAGGCGGCTCGATTGGCAATTTACGCCCCACCGGTAGTGCCGTGTCAGACCACAGGATTCCGCGATTTACGCGCATGCAGGTTTCGACTGCGTAAAGGATTTGACATTACGCAATATTTTGCGCAAACTAACGCGTAAATGGAGTCTGTCATGTCATTACCTCGTTCCCCGCAGTTTGGCGCCGTCCTTTTTCGAGCTTCAGAACTCATTGCCCATCAAGGAGACCGCGTCTTTGACGATCTGGGTGTTGGCGTCGGTGCTGGTAAGATTTCAATCATTTTGGCACTAAATCAACACGGACCGCTTACATCCACGGAGCTGTCCCGGCGCATCGGGCACTCCAGACAAGTCATCGAATCCAGGCTCAAGTCCAGTGTGGCAGCCGGCTTTTTTGTTTCCGCAATTGACCCAAAGGATTCACGGCGGCGGATCTACGATTTTTCTGACGACGCACGCCCGATTGTTGCTCGTGTTCTCTCGATCATGCTCGATTTTGAAAAAGTCTATGACGCTCTTTGGCAAGAAATCGGTGTGGATCTGGAAGCGGGTTTAAAGGCGATGGAGCGAGGCCTTTCCAGAACGTCCCTGACCGAACGTCTTTGCCGGGAATTTCCCAACTATGAAGAACAGCTAGTAGCAGGAGATCTGGTATGACCAGGAATAGTTTAGCCATCGCGATCCTTTTGGCGGGCTGCCTCAATCTTTCAGGAATGTCATCCAACGCAGCGGATGCTGCATCGCGCTCGGTGATGGAAATGCGGGCGAGAAAGGTGACGGCGCATATCGCGAACACCTATGACAGGGATAAGCCCGGAGCTGCCTATCTGGTTGTCCACAAGGGCAGAACACTGGTTTCCAGGGCTGTGGGCCGCGCCGACATGGAATGGGATATTGCGCTGACAGATGACACGGTATTTCGACTTGGGTCGATCTCCAAGACCTTGACGGCCGTCGCCGTCTTGCAGCTCGTTGAACAGGGCATGATCGATCTTGATGTGGCAATTGTGACCTATGCGCCCGACCTGCCACCTCAAATCGGTGCCGTTACAATGAGACAATTGATGAGCCATCGCTCTGGTCTCGCCGAGCATGCATGGAATCCGGCATTGCTTGAGTTCATTTGGCAACCAATGACAACTGACAAAGTCATCGAATTGCAGAAGGACATTGCTGTCGATTTTCCTCCAGGTGAAGAATACAACTATGTGAACTTCAATTACGTTGTTGTCGCCAATGTTATCGAAAAGGTGACTGGTCGGACCTTTGTTGAATTCATAAACGACTGGTTTGCCAGCTTGAACATGTCGAACTCCCACTACGACTGGCACAATGCCATCATCCCGCGCCGCGCTGAATTCTATGATGAGAAAGACGGGAAGGTCCAGAATGCCGCTGACATTGACTTGTCCCATGTCAGCGCTGCAGGCGCCCTTATGTCTTCAACGAAAGACATGGCACATTGGGCACATTTGTTGACCAGCGAAAAGCTCATCAGCGAAGCCGCGTTGGCTGAAGCCTGGACAGCGGCACCGCTGCCGGACGGTTCAGCGACGAAATATGGCCTGGGGTTTAATGTGGCAGAACTGCATGGCAAGCGGCAAATCTGGCACAGCGGTCTTACGCCAGGTTCTCAAGGGGCCTTTGGTATCATACCTGAGGAGGATCTATTCGTCGTGATCCTGAGCAACGGCTTCTACCTGCCCAACACCTCCACCCTGATGGATGAAATCACAACGATCATGTTGACGGGCGCTCTGCCTGAAAAGCCCGCAAATTAAAAGGTATCTTTACAAATGCTTGCAAAACTTCAATTTGCATCTGCGGTGGCTTCAAGCCTAAAGCAGATATCCGGCAGATGGCTTTTTGCAGGATTTTTGATCGCCGTCACAACGCCCGCATTCTCGGATGTGCTGGAAGATGCGCACAAACAAAGAGTGATGATTTCTGCAGGCGATATAACGCTTGGTGCGACACTCTTCAGGCCGAAAGGCTCTTCGAATGACATACCGGCAATCGTTACGGCTCACGGCTCGGCGCCAACAACCCGAGATGAGGTAGGATATTACACCTATAGAGCCTTGCAGATGGGCTTTGCGGTCCTGTCGTTTGACAAGCGCGGAACTGGCGAATCAACCGGCACATACACGAAGTTCTCGGTAGAGAGTAGCGAGGAAGTGTTTGACGCTCTGGCCATGGATATCGTTCATGCGGTTCAATGGCTGGCTGGTCAACCCGACATCGATACCAGCCGCATTGGCTTGTTTGGTGGCAGCCAGGCGGGCTGGATCATGCCATTGGCGGCATCGCGTGAGCCTCTGGTCAAATTCATTATTGTCGGAGAAGGCGCAACAGTCAGCGCAGGCGAGGAAGCCGTTCACGGCCGGGTTGGCGGCGATGGCGAAGGATGGAACCGAATAAGGATTGAAGTAGCTGACGCAGCATTGAGAGAATTTCACGGCGATCATGGATTTGATCCTGCTCCCATCCTCGGGAAACTGGAAGTTCCAACTCTCTGGCTCTTTGGGCTGCGTGACGACGTCATTCCCGTATATCCATCGCTTGAGAGACTGGAGGAGCTGATAAAGGAAGGCAAGACCAACAATTCCGTTCATGTCTTTGCGTTTGGTGATCATAACTACACCAATACAGCGACCGGTGGGCGATACGATGTAAGAAAGGTCGCTGAAGATTGGCTGGTCGAGATCGAAATATTAGGCCAGGACAAAGCAATGGCGGTCGAGATCAAGGATGATCTTCAAGGGAAGTAAGGGTACAGACCAGTTGGCAGGATATACAATGTTGGCAATCCGCCGCCTCGGGATTATCAGGTGACGAAGTATAGTTCTTGTTTGATACCAGGATATCAAGATAACTCCAGCTTGGGAATCCATCGATGCAGCTGCAATTCAGAAACCTCGAACGCGAAAACGTGTCCGATATCTGGTCTATAGACCGTTCAGAGTTTATTGAGAGGGTCTATCTCCTTGAGCAAGGAAAACTCGTTCTGGTGGACGAGCCCATGAAAATTAGCGGTTGGCCGCCGGATGAAATTGAGCACAACACATCAATGTTGCTTGATTGTTTTGATCACGAAGGCTTTTTTGTCGGGGCTTACGACAAGTCCGATCTTGTAGGCGTGTGCGTAATGGAAAGCCGGTTTATTGGATTGTCGAGAGACCAACTGCAGCTCAAATTTCTTCATGTTAGCCGTAAAGGCCGCGGAAAAGGGTTGGGGCGAAAATTGTTCATGTTGGCTGCAGAAAGAGCAAAGAGCTTGAGCGCCCGAAAACTGTATATTTCTTCGGCACCTTCGGAGAACACAGTTCGTTTCTATCAATCTCTTGGATGTCGATTAGCCATTGACCTCAACCCCGCTCTCATTGCCTTGGAGCCGTACGATATCCATCTGGAGTGGACGCTGGAATAGGTCAATCGCGGCGATTTGATCCAAAGCAACCTTATTCAGACTCGCCAACTATGGTATTTGCGAATATCTGCTCAGGGCCGAAAAAAGATACTTAGGGTCACGCCCCACACAGTCCTCCGCAGGGAGTAGAACAAACCCAAGATCATCCCTGCCGCCCTCTAACTCGCTCAATAGCGCGTAACGCCAGCCTTCTCGGCATAGCTGATATAGGCAACGCGGCGAAAGCCGAGATCCATGTCAGGGGCGGTGACCAGAATGCGTCTCTCGTCGAGGATTTCAAAATTGTCCTGCGCGGTGATGTTGTCGCGCATGGCCTCGGTGACAGGTTTGGCGAGCTCCACTTCAAACTCATACGGGCTGCGAATTGCCGTGTAAGTCTGAAGCTCTCCTGCCATCGCACGGGCCACAGCGCGTTGTGCACCCTCACGGATCAGCGGCCTTGCCCGTGCCGGCGGGATACACATGGCAGACTGATTGCCAAAGGCTTGTTTTACCTCGACTGTCTCCGCCCACGGACAGATCTCCGTCACCTGCTGCGCCACCACCTGATCGCCGCTGACCATGCCAATCGGCACACCGAGCTCCCCGGCCCTGATGGCAAAGAAATCGGCCTCGCCAATGGGCTCGCCTTGCAGCCTCACGAGCTTGAACCACCCGTAGGAAATGGTATGCGCCATGATCCCCGGAAACGAGCCGGCGCGCCCGTGATGACCCACCAGCAAGACAACGCCGATGGACGCGTCCAGCCCTGCCATCGTGGTTGCTCCTGGTCTGCCCGCCCCGCGAATGACCTGCGCGCGCGGATCAATCTCATCCATCAAGAGGTTGCAGAGATCTTCAATACCGTGGTTTTCTTCAACGATAACCTCGGTGGCACCGGCTTCAAACGCCCCGTCAATCGCTGCATTGGCATCCGCCGTCATAAGAGATCTGTTCAACGGGTAGTCTATGCCCTGCGAGACAACATCCGCCCACCGAACAAGCCCGGATATGCCTTCCATATCAACGCTGATAAAAACTTTCATGGCACCCCGACCTCTTGGTTCAAATAACCCCGAGTGAAGCCCTATTTCCGCAGATCGTCAACCACCCGGTAAAGCGCCCCAAGACAGGCTTCGCCCAGTTTGCGAGCCCGCTCCGGCGACCAGCCGGTGATATCGTTCGGCGTCTCCACCGTGTCCTTGAACGGCATCTCAAGGGTCATGGCGAGGCAGTCATGGGTCTGGGCCACATAATTTGTGCACATGGTGAGATTGCCCTCGCCGGGCGCGTCCACCTCATAGCCCTCGCCGGTCTGGAAGTCCGGGTTAAGAGCGACGAGCTCGGTGCAAAACCTGTCCTGCAACGCGTCGAGACGATCCGTCCAGCCCGGCACGCCTTCCGCACCGGCGATGAAATTATAGGGCAGCGCCTCGTCGCCGTGAACATCGAGACAGAAATCGACACCGGTCTGCGCCATCATTTCGCGCACATAAAGAACTTCCGGGCTCTTTTCGGGCGAGGCGTCGACCCATTCGCGGTTGAGATTGGACCCCACAGCATTGGTCCTGAGGTGCCCGCGCTTTGAGCCATCCGGGTTCATATTGGGCACCACATAGAAAACCGCCCGCTCAAGCAACTCGCGCGCCACCGGATCATCCGGATCGGTCAGACGGTGCAGAAAGCCCTCCATCCACCACTCGGCCATGGTCTCGCCCGGATGTTGCCGCGCGATGATCCAGCAAGTCTGTTTGTCCTCATCATCAAAGCCGATCTTCAGCAGATCCATGTCCTGGCCGTCGAGGGTCTTGCCGAGCATCTGATGGCGGGCAATCGGCGACAGCTGCAGATGCGCGATGAGATCGGCGTGGCGCTCCACCGTATAGGGCGCAAAATAGGCGTAATAGACCGAGCCAACCTCGGGCATGTGATGGATGCTCAGCACCTCGCCGTCAAACTCGGTATCAACCCGAAACCAGTTCTGCCGATCATAGGAGGCCACCGCCCGGTAATCAGCCCAGCCCTCGGTATAGGCAGCGCCGCCCGCATTGACGATGCGAAACGAGCACTCTTGTCCCGCCGCCCCGGTCACCCGGAAGTAGAACCACTGATAAAACGCCGCGCCGTTATCGACCCTGATCTCAAGCTCGACGTTCGAGGGGTCGGACGCATCGCGGCAAATGATATTGCCGCCGTCGAAAGTGCTGGTGATTTCCATAGGTGTGTTCTCGTTAGTGCTTGCGTGCTGATCGCCACCCTACGCTAAAGCTTCGGGCGACACTCCTGCCCTCTAGCGGTTTCAGGTGGCCACCCTGCGCCCTTGCGGTTTCAGGAGACGTGGCCTGCCACCCGAAGCCCGCAAGGGCGCAGGGTGGTGCGGACAGGGGGACTTGAACCCCCATCCTCTTACGAGGGACAGATTTTAAGTCTGTTGCGTATACCAATTCCGCCATGTCCGCTTGAGGCACCAAAAGACGCACGAGTGCCGCTCCTTTTGCCTGATTTGCCGGTTCGTTGCCAGGGCTTTGTCGATACCATGTTTTACTCAAATGGTGTCAGGCACCATATGGATAAAACATGGTAATCATTCCTGCCAGACAACGTCCGGCTCGACGTCAAAGCCTCTGACGAAAGCGGCGGCTTCTTCGGCGGCAGCTTCAAGCTCTGCACGCTCGGTCGAGCGCAGGACCATGGAGACGCCGTAGCGATTGCCGCGGTAAAAGGGATAGGAGCCGGCTTTGACCCCGGTGTATTTTTCTTCCAGCGCCGCCAGCGGACCCGCGATCTGACCTTCGGTGATATGGCCGGCAATGGTCACGGACAGCATCCTGGCCCCGCCGGTCAATTGCGGCCCGATGCTATCAAGCATTGCTTCAACAATCACCGGTATCCCCGCCATAACAAACACGTTTTCGAGATTAAACCCTGGCGCCTTGGAGATCGGATTATCGATCAGGCTGGCTCCATCAGGGATCCGGGCCATGCGCATGCGGGCCTCGTTGAGCTGCCCCTCGGGGTAGTGTTTGTTGAACAGTTCGAGAACTTCGGGATGGTAGTCGATACCAACGCCAAAGGCCTTCGCCATACTATCAGCGGTAATGTCATCGTGGGTCGGGCCGATGCCGCCTGTGGTGAAGACATAGTCAAAACGGCCGCGAAAATCGTTCACTGCCCCGACAATCACCTCCTCGACGTCGGGAACCGTGCGGGTCTCGCGCACCTCGATACCGCGCTCCCCGAGGAACAGCGCAATGGTCGAAGTGTTGGTGTCCTTTGTGCGCCCGGAGAGGATTTCGTCGCCAATGATGAGGATGGCTGCGGTTACAGATTTTTTCTCGTCGGACAAAAGCTCTCTCCCGGATTGCGCCCTGTTGTTCTTGTTGCCTTTGGGCCTGCGAATCCATTTAACACCTGAAACGGTAGACAAGGAAACAGGAGAAACTCATGGATTGGCCCGGCCTGCCCGACCGCCCGCTGACCAAAGGCACATTGCTGAAGCGCTACAAGCGCTTTCTGGCCGATATCGAGCTTGAAAACGGTGAGATGATCACGGCCCACTGCGCCAATCCCGGGGCCATGACGGGCCTGAAAGAGCCCGGGCTTACAGCTTACCTGTCAAAGAGTGACAATCCAAAACGTAAGCTCAGCCATTCCCTTGAGCTTCTGGAGGTCGACGGCGGGCTTGTCGGAATCAACACCGCGCACCCCAACCGGATCGTCGAGGCGGCCCTGCGCGCCGGCGAGGTCCCTGGTCTCGATACGTATGAGACCATCCGCCGCGAAGTCAAATACGGCGAAAACAGCCGCATCGACCTTCTGCTGGAAAGCGAGGCAAAGCCGCCCTGCTACGTGGAAATCAAGAATGTCCACCTGATGCGCGACAAGGGATTTGCCGAGTTTCCCGATTCCGTGACGGCGCGCGGAACCAAACATCTGCGCGAACTGGCCACTATGGTGCAACAGGGCCACCGGGCCGTGATGTTCTATCTGGTCCAGCGCACCGACTGTAACCGCCTCGGATTTGCGTCGGATATCGACCCGCTCTACGCAGAAACCCTCGCCAAAGTGGTAGCAGAGGGCGTCGAGGTGATATGTTGGGATTGCAATATTACGCTGGAACACATAACTCTAAACCAACCTCTGGAAATCGCACTATAGTGCCGTTTTATCTTCGCAGACAGGAAAGCCCGCGCATCCATGACCTATATCGAAGCCGCCGCCTCGCCGCTGGTGAACAATGGCCGGATCAAGATCCACGAGCCGGAAGACTTTGAAGGCATGCGCAAGGCCGGCCGGGTCGCCGCGCTGACCCTTGATGCTGTGACGCCGCTCGTCAAACCGGGCGTCACCACCAACGAGCTCGACCGGTTTTGTTACCAGCATGGCATGGACCTCGGCGCGCTCAGCGCGACGCTTGACTATCGCGGCTATACCAAATCGATCTGCACCTCGATCAACCATGTGGTCTGCCACGGCATCCCCAATGACAAGCCTCTCAAGTCAGGCGATATCATCAATATCGATGTCACCTATATCGTCGATGGCTGGCACGGCGATTCAAGCCGCACCTTCCTCGTCGGCGATGTCCCGCTCAAGGCGCGCAAGCTGGTCAATGCGACCTATGAGGCCATGATGCTGGGCCTTGCCGAGATCAAACCGGGCGCGACCACCGGCGACATTGGCGCGGCGATCCAGGAATATGCCGAAGCCCTGCGTTATTCCGTTGTCCGCGATTTTTGTGGCCATGGCATCGGCCGGATCTTCCATGACACCCCGAACATCATGCATTTTGGACAGCGCGGCCACGGCACACTGCTCAAGGAAGGCATGTTTTTCACCGTCGAGCCGATGATCAATCTTGGCAAATCAGCCGTGCGCATGAAGAGCGATGGCTGGACAGCCGTGACGCGCGACCGCTCCCTCACCGCCCAGTTTGAACATTCTATCGGCGTCACACGGGACGGCGTGGAAATCTTCACCACCTCCCCCGCTGGTCTCCACAAGCCTGCCTTCGAAGGCTAGAGTGCATCACAACAACGGGGATCTGGCACGTGACGGCATCGGCGAAGACCCCTGAACCCCACCATGTCGGCCACCGTGACCGGTTGCGGCAGAGGTTTGCCAAATCAGGCAGCGACGGCCTGCACGATTACGAGCTTCTGGAGCTGGTGCTGTTTCGCGCCATTCCGAGGCGCGACGTCAAACCTCTGGCAAAGGATCTGATTGAGCGCTTCGGCTCGTTCGCCGGTGTCATCAGCGCCCCGAACCAGCGCTTGATGGAGGTCCCCGGCGTCAGCGACAAGGTCGCGCTTGAATTGAAGGTCGTTCAGGCCGCATCCATCAAACTCGCCCAGGGCAAGATGATGGACCGCCCGGCGATTTCAAACTGGACGGCGCTGCTGGATTATTGCCAGGCCAGCATGGCCCACAACGAAAAAGAGATCTTCCGGATCCTCTTCCTCGATCGCAAGAACAAGATCATTGCTGACGAGGTTCAGCAGGAAGGCACCATCGACCACACGCCGGTCTATCCGCGCGAAGTCGTCAAACGCGCCCTCGAGCTGGGCGCGTCGGCCATCATTCTGGTGCACAACCATCCCAGCGGCGACCCGACCCCGTCAAAGGCCGACATTCAAATGACCCGCAAAATACTGGACGCGGGGCAGCCGGTCGGCGTATCAGTCCATGATCATCTGGTGATCGGGATGGGCGAGCACGTCAGTTTCAAGTCATTGGGTTTGATCTAGAAGAAAAACAATTGGGGAAATCAATATGTTGAAGATAGCCGCGCTTGCCGGCGCCATGGTTGGCACTTTTTCTTTGTCAGCCTGCACTCTACCAGACATGGAGGTTCCAGCTGAACCGAAGATGGTCGAACGACCCGACCTCGGCATCTCACTGGCTGACGGTTATGCTGCAACCATCTTCGCAGACAACCTTGGCCGCGCGCGCCATCTCACCGTCAGGGACAACGGCGATGTCTACGTCGCCATGCGCGGCGATCAGGGTATCGTGGCGTTGCGGGACACCGACGGCGACGGCACATCAGATGTCATGGAAGAGTTTCCCTCCGAAGCGGAAACCGAAGTCGATATCCATGACGGTTATCTTTACTTCTCAAGCAATGTTGAAGTCTTCCGGGCAAAGCTCTCGGACGGCGCGCTTCTGCCAACCGGCGATATTGAAAGCGTCATCTCCGGCTTTATCAAGCAACGCCAGCACGCGTCCAAGACATTCACCTTTGACGACGACGGCCACATCTATGTCAATGTCGGCGCGCCGTCGAATGCCTGTCAGGTGCAACCGCGTTCTGCCGGCTCGCCGGGGCAAGACCCCTGCCCTCAACTCGACCGTCAGGCAGGCGTTTGGCGCTTTGATGCAGACCGAACCGGTCAGACCCAGGAAGCAGACGGCCATCGCTATGTGACGGGCCTGCGCAACGCCATGGCCATCGACTGGCATCCGGGCGGCGGCCTCCACCTGGTACAACATGGCCGCGACCAGCTCGGCACCCTCTGGGCCGATCACTTTACCGTCGATGACAATGCGGAATTGCCAGCCGAAGAGTTTCATTACGTGCACGACGGTGCCAATCTCGGCTGGCCTTTCACCTATTTCGATCCGATGAAAAAGAAGCGCATGCAAGGCCCCGAATATGGCGGCGACGGCAAGACCAAAGCTCCGAAAAACAAATACCAAAAGCCGATCCGTGCCTTCCCGGCACACTGGGCACCGAATGATCTCATCTTCTACAAGTCAGGCGCCTTCAGCCCGACCATGAAGGGCGGCGCCTTTATCGCCTTCCACGGGTCATGGAACCGGGCACCAAGGCCTCAGCAGGGTTACCGCGTCGTCTTTGTCCCGTTCAAGGCAGGTGAAATCAATGGCCCGTCGATCGATATCGCCACCGGCTTCAGCGGCGACGAGGAACTGGCTGACTCGCGCGAAGCAGTGTACCGCCCCATTGGCGTCGCCGAAGGACCGGACGGCGCGCTCTACGTGTCCGACTCCATGAAGGGTCGGATCTGGAAAATAACAAAAACCGAAAAGTGATGTGCCAAATGTCGATCAACAAAAATAAAAAGACTACACGATATCTCGCAATGGCAACGACAGGCCTTTGCCTGTCGCTCATGCCTGTGTCCGTTAATGCAGCAGACCAGATTGAAGAGATCATAATCACGGCAACCCACAGGGCCGCGCCCCTCAGCGAGCACGCCGGCAATGCAGCTTCGATTGTCGATGTGAACTTTATTGCGGCGGACCATATCTCCGACATCCTCAACCGCCTGCCCGGCGTCAACATCCAGCACGGCAATGGCCAGGAGCACCTGACATCCATCCGCTCGCCCGTTCTGACAGCAGGCGCAGGAGCCGGATCGTTCCTCTATCTGGAAGACGGCATCCCGCTGCGCTCATCTGGCTTTGCCAATGTCAACGGGCTCTTCGAAGCCCATCCCGAACAGGCTGGACGTATCGAGGTTATCCGCGGGCCCGGCAGCGCACTCTACGGATCCAATGCGGTCCATGGCCTCATCAACGTTCTGACCCTCGCACCGGGGGGCCTTGAGGGCTCGACACTCGATCTTGCCTGGGGCTCGCACGCCCAGGTCAGCGGCAAGCTTGCCGCACATTTTCCCGGCGAGACCCACAACGGCGTCCTTGCTCTCACCCTGAAACATGACGGCGGTTATCGCGAGACGTCAGGTTACGATCAGCAAAAGGCAACCCTGCGCAGCGACTGGGGAACCGGGCCGAACAGTTTTACCTTCGTTGCCTCCTTCAGCAACCTGAACCAGGAAACCGCCGGATATGTTCAGGGTTTCGAGGTCTACAAGGACGAGGCCATAGCCAAGACAAACCCTAACCCGGAAGCCTTCCGCGACGCAAAATCGATCCGCACCTACTTGCGCTGGGACCGTCAGCTGTCAGACGACATGACCTTGACCATCACGCCCTATGCCCGCAAGACCGACATGGATTTCATGATGCACTTCCTGCCGGCAAAGTCACTTGAGCAGAACGGCCACAAGAGTTTCGGTGTCCAGTCGCGTCTCTACAAGGAGAGTGGCGAGAATATCATTATCGCAGGACTGGATCTCGAATACACCGACGGTTTCCTGAGCGAGGTTCAGGATGAGCCGGATCTGTTCAGCTTCGTGACCGGAACGCACTACGACTATGAAGTCGAGGCAGTCACCGCCTCTCCCTACGTTCACACTGAATGGGCGCTCGGCGAAGCGACCCGGCTCACCGCTGGCCTCCGTGTCGATTTCACCAGCTACGACTATGACAATAAGACCCTTTCAAACACGGTTGGACGCTTTCAGCGTGCCCCCGACCGAACCGACGATTTCACCACCGCCACACCGAAACTCGGTATTACTCATCAACTGACCGAGGACCTGACTCTCTTTGGTCTCTATGCAAGAGGTCAACGCGCACCGCAGACAACAGACCTCTACCGCATCCAATCCAGACAAATTGCCGGTGACGCCGATCCCGAACTCATGGATAGCCTTGAAATCGGACTGCGCGGCTCCCAGGGACCTACTCAATTTGAACTGACCGGTTACGTCATGCGCAAGGAAAATTTCTTCTTCCGTGATTCAAACGGGTTCAATGTCGACGATGGCAAAACCGAACACGCTGGCATCGAGCTTAGCTTCCTTGCCGGCCTGCATAAAACCATCGACCTGGGCGGTGCTCTTTCTTACGCACAGCACACCTACGCGTTTTCCAATCTGAATATCCAGGACGGCAACGACATCGACACCGCTCCAAAGTTTCTCGCCAATCTGCGTCTTGGCTGGACCCCTGTCGAAGCGCTTCGCACCGAACTTGAGTGGGTTCACATGGACGAGTACTTCACCGATGAAGCCAACCTCAACAAATATGAAGGCCACGACCTCTTTAATCTGAGAGCCAGCTACAAGTTGAATGATAACTTCTCGGTCTATGGCCGTATCCTCAATCTCGCCGATACAGCGTATGCAGACAGAGCCGACTTCGGGTTTGGCAGCCATCGCTACTTCCCCGGCGAGGAGCGCTTCTTTGCAATGGGTGTTCGGGTGAGTTTATAAACTGGTCATTACCGTCACTTTAAACCAACGTGATGTCGTCCCGGCCGCAACGAAGTGGAGAGCCGGGACCTGCAGGCACAATGTGGGAACCAATTGATATAGGGATGAGAAGCACGATGGCGCCCTGAGACCCCGGCTCGCAGGCCGGGGCGACAAGTCCCGAAGGAACGCCCATCCCCTTGCCTTCCCGGGACCCTTGCGTTACACCAGCGCCATAATTCCATAACAAGATTGTTGGAGACCGACACCCCATGATTCCTCGCTATACACGGCCGGAAATGGCCGCCCTTTGGGAACCCCAGAGCCGATTTCAGATCTGGTTTGAAATTGAAGCCCACGCAATGGATGCCCAGGCCGAGCTTGGCGTTGTCCCCAAAGAGGCCGCCAAAGCCGTCTGGGAACGCGGCGGCTTTGAGGTCGACCGGATTGACGAGATCGAACGCGAGGTCAAACACGATGTCATCGCCTTCCTGACAAGTCTCGCCGAACACGTCGGCGATGAGGCCCGCTTTGTCCACCAGGGCATGACCTCGTCGGACGTGCTCGATACCTGTTTCAATGTTCAGTTGGTGCGCGCCTCCGACATCCTTCTGGCTGATCTGGATGAGCTGCTTGCCGCCATCAAGACCCAGGCGATGGCACACAAGGACACGGTTTGCATCGGTCGCAGCCACGGCATCCACGCCGAGCCCACAACCTTTGGTCTCAAGATGGCCCAGGCCTACGCCGAATTCGAACGCAACAAAATCAGGCTCCTCGCCGCCCGCAAGGACATTGCGACCTGCGCAATTTCCGGCGCCGTCGGCACCTTCGCCAATATCGACCCGCGCGTTGAAGAACATGTTGCCAAAGCTCTTGGGTTGGAGGCCGAGCCGGTCTCGACACAAGTTATTCCGCGCGACCGTCATGCCATGTTCTTTGCCACGCTCGGCGTCATTGCAAGTTCCATTGAGCGGGTTGCCACCGAAATCCGCCATCTTCAGCGCACAGAAGTGCTTGAAGTCGAGGAGTTTTTCTCCGAGGGCCAAAAAGGCTCCTCGGCCATGCCGCACAAGCGTAACCCGATCCTGACGGAAAACCTTACGGGCCTTGCCCGCCTTGTCCGCATGACAGCGATCCCGGCGATGGAAAACGTCGCCCTGTGGCACGAGCGGGACATTTCGCATTCGTCTGTCGAGCGCGGCATTGGCCCGGATGCAACGGTCACCCTCGACTTTGCCCTCGCCCGGCTCACCGGCGTGATCAAGAACCTGCTGGTTTATCCTGAAAACATGCAGAAAAACCTCGACCGCCTTGGTGGCCTTGTTCACTCCCAGCGTGTCCTTCTGGCCCTCACTCAGGCGGGCTGCTCGCGCGAGGATGCCTACCGCCTCGTACAACGCAATGCCATGCCGGTCTGGCGCGGCGAAGGCAACTTTCTTGATCTGCTGCAGGGCGATGAGGAAGTCGGCAAATATCTGAGCGACAAGGAGATCGCCTCAAAGTTCAACCTCGACTATCACACCAAACAGGTCGACACGATCTTCAAGCGCGTCTTCGGAGAGTAAACCATTATGGCTGAACTTCGCTTCGCGACCGACGGTTCTATCCGGCGCCGCATCCATCTGTTTCGCCACGGGGACGTTTCCTATGTCACTGAGGACGGCGAACGCGTGCCCGATCCTCGGCTTGTTCCGCTGACCGATTGGGGCCACGAACAGGCCAGCGAGATGGGTGACTTCATGTCCCATGTCCATTTTGATCATGCCGCCTGTTCCGGTCTCCTCAGAACTGTCCAGACGTCTGCAGGCATTCTCAAAGAAAGAGACCTGGAACCGGTTCATATCCCCGAGATGGAAGAAATCCAGTCGAGCAACGACCGGGCAAAGATGCCGGCGACCCTCCTTGATGCTGCCTACGCCTTCGCAAAGGCCCATGAGCCCGGCGCGACCTATCGCGGCGGTGAAACCTTCGCAGATTTCGAAGCGAGAGTTCTGACCGGCCTCAACACCCTTCTCGCAACCCCGGACTGGCAAAGCCTCGCCCTGGTGCTTCACGGCGGCGTCAACCGGATCCTGCTGGGTTGGGCCCTGGGATCAGGGCTGGACTGCTTCTCAAGCTTTGAGCAGAACACCTGTTGTCTCAACATCATTGATGTCGACACTCATCCGGAGACCGGAGATGTGGTGCGCAAGCTGGTTCGCGGCGTCAATATCACGGCCTATAACACCGCACGCCACGACGACCACCTGACGACCCTGGAAGCCGGTGCGGAGAAATATCGCAAGTATTTCGAAGGTTAGAAGGGCGCTACTCGCCCTTGTCGATCGCTTCGACGGCACCGGCCATTAGCTCTTCGGCTTTTTTGCGCATCAAATGATCAGAAAAATCAACGGATCCGGCGTCAAGGTCGGCGCGAACTTTCTCGAACATGTCCTCGTCCCCGGGCTTTGCCAGGTTGGATTTAATGACGTCGTCCGCATAGGCGGTTGCCTCGTCGCCCGATTTACCCAGAAGGTCGGCAATAAAAAGGCCAAAAGCCCGGTCCCGGCGCGCGGTAGCCTTGAATTTCAGCCCCTCATCGTGAGCGAACCTGTTTTCGAGGCCTTCTTCGCGCTTGTCGAACGTCGTCATTGCAGTGCTACTCCCTTGAGCTCATTCCGAGACTGTTTCTTACCTGTATTTAACTACTGACGCGAGGCAAATCAACACTTGTGGGCCGCACGCCGGAATCCTTTTATTGACCCGAAATCCGGATTGTGTCACGGCATCGCTTAAGATAGCTTGCGGTCGCTGACGGGGACCATTTTACCCCGCCGAACGAACCCGTGCCCGATATCGGCACAGGTTCAAGAAAACGGATTTCACTCCAAATGAACAAACGGACCAAGATCTACGAAGGTAAGGCCAAAATCCTTTATGAAGGGCCCGAAGCCGGGACAATCATTCAGTTTTTCAAGGATGATGCCACCGCCTTCAACAACCAGAAGCACGATGTTCTCGAGGGCAAAGGTGTCCTCAACAACCGCTTCTCCGAATTTTTCATGCAGCGAATCGACCTCATCGGGGTGCCGACTCACTTCATCAAGCGGATCAACATGCGCGAGCAGTTGGTCAAGAAAGTGGAGATCATTCCGGTTGAAGTGATTGTGCGCAATGTTGTGGCCGGCTCCATGGCAAAACGCCTCGGGCTGGAAGAAGGCATGGCCCTGCCCCGCTCAATCGTCGAATTCAGCTACAAGGATGACGCTCTGGGTGATCCGCTGGTGTCCGACGAACACGTCACGGCGCTCGGCTGGGCAACACCGCCGGAGCTTGACGACATGATCGCCATGACGCTCCGCATCAACGATTTCCTCACCGGGCTGTTTGCCGGCATCGGCATCAGATTGGTGGATTTCAAACTCGAATTTGGCCGCCTCGTTGAGGATGGTCTCATGCGGATTGTCCTGGCCGACGAGATCAGCCCGGACAACTGTCGCCTCTGGGATATCGAGACCAACGAAAAGCTCGACAAGGACCGGTTCCGCCGCGATCTGGGCGGCGTCATGGAAGCCTACAGGGAAGTCGCCAAACGGCTCGGCCTCCTGCAGGACGAGAATTCTGAAATCAGGGATCACAAGGGTCCTGTTCTTGTCAGCGACAACAAGGATTGAAAGTCCAAAAATGAAAGCCAGAATACACATTACACTGAAAAATGGCGTTCTTGACCCCCAGGGCAAGGCGGTTCAAAACGCACTGGGCTCTCTGGGCTTCGACGGCGTCGGCGATGTCCGCCAGGGCAAATATATGGAGATTGAACTCTCCGAGACCGATCCGGACAAGGCCGAGAAAACGGTCGAGCAGATGTGCCAAAAGCTGCTCGCCAACACGGTCATTGAAAACTACACAATCGAAATTGGTGATTAAATGAAAACGGCAGTCATCGTGTTCCCCGGCTCCAACTGCGACCGGGACGCCGCCGTCGCACTGGAACGCGCCACCGGAAAACCCGCCGAAATGGTCTGGCACGGCAACGCCGAACTACCGGACGTGGACCTGGTTGTCCTGCCAGGCGGTTTTTCCTACGGCGACTACCTGCGCTCTGGCGCCATTTCGGCACGATCCCCTGTCATGAAGGCGGTTGTCGAACATGCCACGACAGGTCGCGCCCTGATCGGAATCTGTAACGGCTTTCAAGTTTTGACCGAAGCCGGCCTGCTGCCTGGCGCCCTGATGCGCAATGCCAACCTGCACTATATCTGTAAGACCGTTGGTCTTGAAGTTGCCAACAACGAAACGATCTTTACGTCGCGCTACAAGGCTGGTCAGAAAATCAATGTGCCCATCGCCCACCACGACGGCAATTACTTTACCGATAACGGGACACTGGACCGCCTTGAAGGCGAAGGCCGGATCGCCTTCCGCTACACCGAAAACCCGAATGGCTCGGCGCGCGATATCGCCGGGATCCTGAATGAAAAAGGGAATGTTTTGGGAATGATGCCGCACCCGGAACGCGTCGTCGATGATGCCCTTGGTGGCACCGACGGTCAGGCCCTCTTCACCTCGCTTGTGGAGGCGCTCCAATGAGTAAACTGACACAAATGGATACCGCCGAAATTACACCCGAGATGGTCAAGGAACACGGGCTGTCACCGGAAGAATACGACGTCATTGTCCAGCGCCTCAATCGCCCGCCCAATTATACCGAGCTCGGCATATTTTCGGTCATGTGGTCCGAGCATTGTTCCTACAAAAGCTCGCGTTTCCATCTGGCAAAGCTGCCGACCACCGGACCGCAGGTCATCCAGGGCCCAGGCGAGAACGCCGGGATTATTGACATTGGCGACGGTGACGCAGCAGTTTTCAAGATGGAAAGCCACAACCACCCCAGTTACATCGAGCCCTATCAGGGCGCGGCAACCGGCGTTGGCGGCATCATGCGCGATGTCTTCACCATGGGCGCACGGCCCGTTGCCAATATGAATGCGCTGCGCTTCGGCGAGCCGGACCACCCCAAGACGCAGCACCTTGTCGGCGGCGTGGTCGCCGGCATCGGCGGATATGGCAATTGCATGGGCGTGCCCACCGTCGGCGGCGAAACCAATTTCCACGCCGGTTACAACGGCAACATCCTCGTCAATGCCATGACCGTTGGCCTCGTCAGGACTGACAAGGTTTTCCTCTCGGCTCCCTCTGGCGTGGGCAACCCTGTGGTTTATGTTGGCTCCAAGACCGGGCGCGACGGCATTCACGGCGCGACCATGGCGTCGGCAGAGTTCGACGATGACTCTGATGAAAAGCGGCCCACCGTACAGGTCGGCGATCCCTTCACCGAAAAGCTCCTCCTCGAAGCCTGTCTTGAGCTGATGCAGGAAGATGCCATCGATGCCATTCAGGACATGGGCGCAGCAGGTCTGACCTCCTCCTCCATTGAAATGGCGGACAAGGGTGGCCTCGGCATCACAATGAACCTTGATGTCGTGCCGCAACGCGAACAGAACATGACGGCCTATGAAATGATGCTTTCTGAAAGTCAGGAGCGCATGCTCATGGTTCTGAAGCCGGGCCGAGAAGCCGAGGCCAAAGCCATATTTGACAAATGGGGCCTTGATTTCGCGGTCATTGGCGAGACCACCGACACCGGGCGGCTGATCCTTA
>CBFDBJ010000065.1:0-21936 GCA_965603015.1 uncultured Alphaproteobacteria bacterium | reverse complement strand
AGGTCTTCCTTGCCGTGGCCGAAAGGAATGCAATGGCTCTGGGCTATCTGGAGACCGGAGATGCCGGCATTCGCGCCCTTGCCGATCATCCGGACCCGGTTCAGGCCGATATCCTGTTGGCGTCGATGGAAGACCTTGTACACATCGAACAGATGACGGGGCAAATGATTGAGGCCTGGTCACAAGGAGACATCGCAGCTGTCGCTGAAATCCTGAACACGTCAATGGCCAGGACCCCGGAGCTTATTGGCGCTGTGCTCTACGAGCGCAATCGCAACTGGATCGGACCATTAAAAACAATGTTGGAAAGCGATGGCAAATACTTCGTCGCTGTTGGTGCCGGCCACCTGGCAGGGAAAAACAACGTGATCCAATTGCTTGAAAACGAGGGCTACAGGATAGTCCGACAATAGATGTTGCGGCGAGAGCAAGACCCCGGCCGTTTTCGAACTATAAGTGTTGGATCTGCAATGACCGACGAGGCTGCACATAGAAAATGTCGCTGTAGATATGAGGGCTGCCGAGGAAATTGCCCACAAGTCCCATATGGGCATACGCTACTTCAGAGATAATCACGCTGCCACCCGGAAAGCCAATACCCGGGGGCAGGACGTAGGGATCTCCGACCACAAGCGTGCTGGTGTTTAGTGCATCGCTCCAAGCGACCTGGGTGGTGCCATCCAGATTAACAATCACAGACGTAATTCGGATTTCAATCGCAGCCGTATTGTAGGGTTCCAGGATAGCCTTGCTGGCCGAATAGACATCTGCGATGTCCGCGTTGCTCACAGCCTTTGTCCGGCCGACCAGATCTGCTGCCGTGCTGGTCGCCGACGCGACCTTTCGCTTGGCGGTCAGGCCATCGGAAATCTCGATCATCCCAAGGAAAATGGCAATCATCAAGGGCGCTATAAGAGCGAACTCGACAGATGAGACGCCTGACTTTTGCCGCCAAAAGAGTTGAATCCAGCTAATCATTCTGTTCCCTTTCACCTAAAACGGCTCGGTTTCAAAAGCTGCTGACCACGAAATTATGCGCTTGTCGCCGCCGGAGTTTGCGAAGAAGACCCGAAGACCAGGAGTATGGATTTTTTTCATGTAATAGACGCGCATCAAGACGACCTCGCTGGCACCGGCGGACTGATATCCGAAGCCCCCGCCGAAAGTACCCGTTGCCATTGGATCCGAAAAAGTCGTTGAGCCAAAGTTGGAAAACGTTTTCACATCGAAGTAGAGGTCTGGCCCGCATTTTATGATTGCGGCCATTGATCCACACAGTTCGGTTTTGAATTCAGCGATTCCGCCGCCGGTCTTCTGAAACTCTCCGGTACGAATTGTTCTGGCAGCAGAGGTGACACCATTCTCGAGAACCAGGGAGGCGAAAAATATCATCGCTACCTCGAGAATTGCAAAGAGCAACATAAAGAACGGCGCAGCAATCAACGCAAATTCAACAGCCGCCACGCCGCCATCGGCTTTGATGAAGCGGCGAATTAGCCTTCGAGGTGATATTGTACGATCTGACATTCTGTATTCCTCTATTTACTAACCCGCAGATTGTTCAGGTCTTGCGCGATAGCCTCAAACGCGGCAGTGAGCTCAGCCCCGGACGGGGAGTTGAAATAGAGTCCGGGCTCAGACGCACACCCCCTCATGAGACTTGTCACTGTGCTCGAAGAAACATTGAAAGTAATGGAGTAGACCCGAATGCCTTCAGTCTTGATACGATCACACAAAACCGACGTGTTGGTATTTAGCTGACTTCTAAAGGTCGATGCATTTGTGGTGCCTAGCCGACCATCAACGAGATGGCCGTAGGCGGAGTAGTTCGATTTGTTGTCATTGCTCTCTGTGTCGATGGTATTCTCACCGTCAGTGAGAATGACCAGGGCCTTTTTCCAGTCGGTGTCCGTATAGTCGACGCCTTCTGTAAAGGGGGCGTCCGGGGAAATCAGACGCCAGCCCCAAACCAGGCCGACGGGAATGTGTGTATAGCCGCTGGCACCCATCGCATTGATGGCGTTGGTTATTGTCGTCCTGTCGTTGGTCAGGCGTGTGACCGGATCAACGGTGCATCCTCGCAGCGGTCCTCTTGACCCGGATGACACACTGGTCCCGTTGTACTTGCCGACATACTTCTGACGCACCTGTGTGGTTCCGGTTATGCCGTCGACCAAATAATCGTTGGCGTAACCGGACGCGCTCCTCTCATCAGGCGCAAAATAGGGCTGAAAGAGCGTGTCTCCACTGACCGGGGCATCGTCGGTGGTATCATAGGGTTGTTGGCGCGCTTCAACGCAGCCGTTCCACGCCCAGTTGGGGATGGCGTCATAAAGGTCCCACACGGTTTGCCCCGGATTGTAGTCCATTTTACTCGCGGCCAGCGTGGCATCGCCATTTTCGTCCATCCACCCTTCGGCACGAGCCGCGGTTCCGATATTGACCGCCGCAGAAAATGGAACCAGCCCAATTTTCAACGGACTGGTGCTGCCTGGCGCACCATACAGAACATCGACCAGCTTGTTGGCGGCTATCTTGAGGTCTGAGATCTTGGACCCTGACATCGAACCTGTGTTATCCAGCACCATGACGAACTCGAGCCCGGAGGTGTTTCGTGTGACCTGTGTCGAGACGTTCAATGTGAGATTGGAGTACCCGATAATGCCCAAAAACACAGTATTCATCGTTGCCGTTGCGGAGACCGTTACAACACTGGCGACTTCAGATATCGACAGAGATCCCAGCGTGCCAATTTGACTGGCGTCATAGTTGGCCGTCAGATAGTTTTTGACGTATGTTGTTTTGGCTGTTGTCGTCATCCCCGGCGATGCGCCGGCAGCAAGAGCAGCGGCATCAATGGCCTGAGACAATCGTTCCCGCACCGCAAGCGAACGACTGAGGTCCACGGCGACCCCTACACTGATCATGATAGGGAGCAAACTGACACCAAAGATCATGGCGACGTTGCCACGCGTATTGGATGCGAACCGGGAAAGGAAGTTCCGGCCTTTTCCCGCTGTCGTCCAGCAGGTTTCAGAAAGCCGATTGCGTTTCATTTTTACAACCTCGCTGCTTCAATACCATGGTGACAGAGTGGGTCACCGCGCCGGTTCATTTCAAAAACCGGCAATCCTGCACATGGTATCGACGAGAAGATTGCAAAGAAGTGTGCTGCGGCATTCATCTTTGAGTAGAATTTGAATCAATATTCGGTGTGGTGGGAATTCCGGAGACTACCGGCCCCGAATGGGCCTCCCAATTAAGAGATTGATTGGAAAAAATTCGACATTTGCCGACTTATCCAGCGATTCAGGGCACCGGGAGGGGAAATACCGCAGATCAGTCGATTTCGACCCAAACCGGCGTGTGGTCAGACGGGCGCTCCCAGCCCCTGGGGCTGCGGTCAATATCTGCGCCTTTGAGGCGGTCTGCAGCCTGCGGTGACATAAGCAGATGATCAATCCGGATGCCGTGGTCCTTTTGCCAGGCGCCGCGCTGATAGTCCCAGAATGAATAGCGGTGGCTTTGGCCATGGCAGGTTCTGAACCCGTCTGTCAGGCCAAGATTCGTCAAACGGCGGTACTGATCGAGGCTCTCCTGGCGGTAGAGCGCGTCGCCCCACCAGGCTTTGGGATCCCAAACATCTTCGTCCGTCGGGATCACATTATAATCTCCGGCGAGCACAAAGGGCTCTTCGGTCTTGAGCAGGTCCTCGGCATGGGCGATGAGCCTGTCCATCCAGCCAAGCTTGTAGGGATATTTGGGCGTATCAGTCGGATTGCCGTTGGGCAGATAAAGCGAGGCGACCCGCACGGGTGCACCCTCGGTGGTAATTGTTGCTTCAATGAAGCGGGCGTGATCGTCGCTCTCGTCGCCGGGCAAGCCGATCAGGATGTCTTCCATCGGTGTTTTGGACAGCAGTGCGACGCCGTTATAGGTTTTTTGTCCGTGTACAGCGACATTGTAGCCAAGGTCTTCGAAAACCTGCGAGGGAAAGTTTTCATCGATGCATTTGATTTCCTGCATGCATACAACATCCGGCTGAAACTCCTTCAGCCACCGCTCTGCATTTTCAAGTCGCGCCTTGATCGAGTTGACGTTCCACGTGGCAATTTTCATGGATAGGGGTCCGCAGGTCGAAGGGTCAGATGGAAAATGAAGTGCCACAGCCACACGAGGCGGTCGCCAGTGGATTTCTTACCTGGAAGGAGGCGCCAATAAGATCATCCACATAATCTATCACCGAACCTTCCATAAACTCGACGGACATTTGATCGACCGCCACGGTTGCGCCGTCTCTCTGAATGACAAGATCGTCTGCTGCCGGGCTTGTCTCGATGCCAAACCCGTATTGAAAACCCGAGCAGCCGCCACCGGAAACTGTTACGCGCAGGAACGCGCCTTCCTTTTCGCGGGCCAAAATCCCGGCGATCTGCTTTATGGCAGCGTCGCTTACTGTTACAGGCATCTGGTTTTCCATCGTATTCTCGGCTATTGCTGCACCCTTGAATTCAGGGCACTTGAATGAATTGTGTCATCAACATGTGGTGTGAAGAGGGCAAATGTCCAGCTTTCCTTTTAATAATCACTCTAAACTGGCCCCATACGCGTGTCACGCGTCAGCCAGTCGCGGGCGGCTGACCGCAGAGGCGGAAAGTCCGACACGGACCTGTTTTCAGCGAGACCGGGACCGGATCGTGCATTCCGGGGCGTTTCGGCGCACAATGCACAAGACCCAGGTTTTTGTTTACCATGAGGGTGACTATTTCCGCACGCGTCTGACACACTCGCTGGAGGTCGCCCAGATCGCGCGATCCATTGCCCGTGCGCTGGGCCTCGACGAGGATCTTGCCGAGGCGGTGGCGCTGGCCCATGATCTTGGCCACACACCCTTTGGCCATGCGGGCGAAGATATCCTTGCCGAGTTGATGGAAGATTTTGGCGGGTTTGATCACAATGCCCAGGCGCTTCGGATTGTGACCGCTCTGGAACATCGTTACGCAGATTTCGATGGCCTCAACCTCAGTTGGGAAACCCTTGAGGGTCTCGTGAAACACAACGGCCCGCTGGGTGATGTGGGTGGTCCTATCGGGGATTATTGCAAGGTCCATGACCTTGAGCCACACACCTGGGCGTCACTGGAAGCCCAGGTCGCGGCCTTGTCAGATGACATCGCCTATAATAATCACGACATTGATGATGGCCTGAGGGCCGGGCTGTTCGAGATTGATGATCTTATGGATCTGCCGCTGGTCGGGTCGATTTTCAGGGAGGTTCTGGAACAATATCCTGGTCTGGAGCGCAGCCGCCTGATCCATGAATCCATTCGCCGCATGATTTCCTTCATGGTCAATGATGTGCTGGCCGAAACAAGTCGGCGGCTGGAGGCGAGTGGAGTGGGGTCTGCGGACGAAGTGAGGGCACACGGCGGTGTCATTGCGACCTTTTCAGACGCCATGGCCGAAGAGGACCGGGTGGTGAAAGAGTTTCTCTACAAAAACATGTATCGGCACTACCGGGTTAACCGCATGACGTCAAAGGTCAAGCGGGTCGTGCAAGAGTTGTTTGAGCTTTTCATGAATGAACCGGAAGTCCTGCCGCCCGATTGGCAGCACGGAACCAATGGGCCCGGAGATCAGGCCACAGCGTCAATCGTTTGCGACTATATTGCCGGCATGACAGATCGGATTGCCATCGAGGAGCACCGTAGTTTGATCGGCGACCAAAACCTGTGGAAATCCTGATTTACAGTCCTATATCGGGAGGCGAGCAAGCGTTTTGGCAATTGGTGAACAGGCATGTTGGCTTGAGCCTTATTTGGCTATAATAATGATTCGGATAAGTTCGTTATGGGGTGTGTTGGGCGCATTGCACCGGAAAAATGGTGGATGAGGCAGTTTCGTGGAACCTATTTTTGAGATGACAAATGCCAAATAATCCAGATGAAGAGACCCCGAATACAAATGCAGCCGACTATGGGCCGCCAGAGGACCCCATGACCTATGAAGAAACCGGCGATGAAGCCGGGCGCGGACGTATGGTGTTGCTCCTGGCGATCGTGTTTGTCGGTGCCGCCGCAGCTCTGCTTTTTGTGGTTTTTCAGCAAGGTGTAAGAACTGGCGGGCGTAATGCTCCGCCTGTGATTGTCGCCGAGGCAGGCCCCGAAAAGATCAAGCCGGAAGACCCCGGTGGTCTCGACGTGCCGCATCAAGACAAGACAGTTTATGACCGTGTTTCGGGCGAAGACCCCGAGCGCGTCGAGCGTCTTCTGCCGGAGCCCGAAGAGCCGGTCGATATTTCTGGCCTGAGGTCAAGCGAAACAGCGAATGATACCACTGCCGGGGAGACTGCCGAAGCCGGTGACGCCGTGGAAGCCGAAAGCAGCGGTGAGTGAAGCTGCCAAGGACCTGCCTTCTCCGAAACCTGAAGTCGTGAACGAGGTTGAGGACATTGGTGATCTCATCAAAAGCCTCCCTGAAGCCGAAGAAGAGCCTATTGGAAATTCTGTCGCCTCAGTTGACGAGGGCATGGTCAATCGGGCATCCGGCACCATCCCTTCGGCGACCTCCGGGGCCTATGTCGTACAAATTGGCTCCTTCAGGGGTGCAGATCTTGCGTCCGGAGGATGGGAAGCTCTTAGTCGCAAGAACGGTGATCTGCTTGCCAATCTCAGGCCGGATATTCAACTCGCCGACCTCGGGGACAAGGGCATCTATTATCGCTTGCGCATTGGGCCTTTCGCGACAAAAGCTGACGCGCAAGCCCTTTGCACCGCCCTCAAGGAGCGCCGACAGGATTGCCTTGTTCGCCCGACCTGACGCTGCCTCCGAAGAAATGAGATCTGATTGACCGAACGTGCTGTCATTTACGGCTTTGAGGGCTTGACCCTCAATGAGGCTGAGAAAAGTTTCTTCAGGGAGGTCAATCCCTGGGGCTATATTGTCTTTGCCCGGAATATTGAGACGCCGGTTCAGCTCCTGAGCCTTACCGATGAACTGCGAGAGCTTTCCGGCCGAAACAATGTCCCGATCCTTATCGATCAGGAGGGCGGCCGCGTCGCCCGTCTTCGTGGGCCACAGTGGCGCGATGCACCGCCAAACGCTGTCTTTGGCGAGGCCTGGGCACGCGACCCCGAAACCGCGCGCGAGGCGACCTGGCTCAACAGCCGTCTGCTGGCCCATGAACTGAAGGCCAACGGCATTAATGTCGACTGCGTCCCGATGCTGGATATCAAGGTGCCAGGCTCAAACGATGTCGTAATCGGCGACAGGGTTTATTCCGAGGATCCCGAAATTGTCTCTATCCTGGGCCGCGCTTCAGCGGAAGGTGTGCTGGCCGGCGGCGTTTTGCCGGTCATCAAACATCTGCCCGGACATGGCCGCTCCAGCATCGACAGTCACGACGGACTACCTGTTGTTGATGCAACGCTTGAGGAGCTGGAGAAAACCGATTTCGTTCCCTTTCGGGCGCTCAATGACTTGCCGCTCGGCATGACCGGGCATCTGATCTTCACCGCCCTTGATAACAAGGTGCCCTCGACGCTGTCAAAGCGCGTTGTTGATGAGGCGATCCGGAGCAAGGCTGCTGGCCGCATCGGGTTTGACGGGCTCCTGATGACCGATGATCTGTCCATGGGCGCGCTGCACGGAGACTTTGAAACCCGCACCCGGGCCTCGCTTGAGGCTGGCTGTGATATGATGCTGCATTGCAACGGAAAAATGGCGGAAATGCAGGCTATAGCGTCCGAAACGCCTGAATTGGCGGGCCGGGCGCTGGAGCGGGCACGGGCGGCAACCGGGGCCTTGCGCGAGCCGGACGATTTTGACCCACGAGAGGCATGGAATCGGCTACAAGAGATCGTTATGGCAAATTAGCTCAATGCCCGAAATTACAAGTGATTGAACCAGTGACTGAAGAAGAAACCATAAATCAGCAAAACGCTTTGCCTGAGGCCGACAACGACGACGTTGAGCCTAATGGCGGTGCCACGGTCGACGCCGGCATGGACGCCCTGATTGCCGGTGATCAAGGTGGGATCTCGGCCGATACCCTGGTTGTTGACGTAGAGGGCTATGAAGGCCCGCTTGATATGCTGCTGGCTCTGTCGCGGGCCCAAAAGGTTGATATCACCAAAATATCGATCCTGGCGCTGGCGGATCAGTTCCTTGAGTTTATCGAGAAGGCCAAGTCGCTGAGGCTTGAGCTTGCAGCAGATTATCTCGTGATGGCGGCCTGGCTGGCCTACCTGAAATCGCGCCTCCTCTTGCCCGGTGAAGGCGATGAGGACGAGCCGACCGGCGAGGAGCTGGCTGCCCGACTGGCCTTCCAGCTGCAACGCCTTCAGGCCATGCGCAATGTCGCCGCCAAGCTTTTTGCTCGCAACAGACTGGGCCGGGATGTCTTTGCGCGAGGGGCACCGGAAGGTATTCGCATCGTTCGTAAATCAGAATACAGCGCGACACTTTACGAACTGCTCAAAGCCTATTCGGACGGACGTATTCGCGGCTCGGAAGTCGAATATGTCGTCGTCAAACCCATCGTTCTGGCCATCGAGGATGCGCGCCGCCGTCTTGAGGGTATTCTTGGCCGCATACCGGACTGGTCGAGGCTTGATGAGTTCCTGCCCGCGGGCGTGGCCTCCTATCGGCTGTTCGGGATTGAACCGGACGAGGCGGGATCCATTGATGGAGCTGTCGCCAACAGGATGCGCCGGTCTGCGAAAGCATCCACGTTCACAGCTGGCCTTGAGCTTGCGCGCGACGGTTTCCTTGAACTGCGCCAGACGGACCATTTTGCTCCGATTTACATTCGCAAGCGCACTGCAGCCGATACTGAGTAAACCAAAATTTAGTTAGCCAAAAGACAGTTAGCCAAAAGACAGTTAGAAAGAATCTGATGAGTATGGATGAGCCCGGAACAGTTAAAGTCGAGGATGAGGCAATCGAGGTTGCCTCCACTCCGGACGCTGCAAATGATGACGGCCATGATGCCCCGGATACAATTGATGCCGCCGATACAAATGAGGTCGAGGCGGCAGACGACGTAGTGGCCAATGACCTTGATGAGGGAGAGGAGCTTCCCGACGAGGATGAGGATGCGCCCATCGATGAAGGCGAGCTGCAGGTCGTGGATGAGGACGACGGCGCTGGTGACTACGAGCTCGACGTGGAGCATGTCCGCATGGCCGAAGCCCTGCTCTTTGCCGCCGCCGAGCCTCTCAATCTTGCCACCCTGAAAGACCGGATGCCTGAAGGCGTCCACATCCCGACCGTACTCGAGGCCGTCAAAGGCCAATATGAGGGACGCGGTGTGCATCTCACCTGCGTGGCGGGAAAATGGGCCTTCCGCACGTCGCCTGACCTCAGTTTCATGATGGAAAAGGAACGCGTCGAGCAGCGCCGCCTGTCCCGCGCCGCCATCGAGACCCTTGCCATTATCGCCTATCATCAGCCTGTGACCCGGGCCGAGATTGAAGCCATTCGCGGCGTTAGCGTCTCAAAAGGCACTGTCGACGTTCTGATGGAGATCGGCTGGGTCAAACTGCGCGGCCGTCGCCGTGTCCCTGGCCGCCCTGTGACCTATGGCACCACCGAAGACTTTCTTGATCACTTCGGGCTCGAAATGGTCAAGGACCTGCCAGGTCTCGAGGAACTCAAGGCCGCAGGCCTGCTCGATGCGCGCCTGCCAGCCGGCTTTGCGGTGCCGTTGCCCGAGGATACACTTCCCGAGGAAGACGACGATGATGAGGACGAGCAGGAAGATCTGTTCGGAGGCGATATCGCCACGCCATTTGACGACGAGGCAGACCAGCTTCTGGAAGAGTGACCCTGGCCTGATTTCTCGATTACTGGACTAATCGCCGCAAGGGACGGGGACTTAACGGTTTTTTTGACCCGCTCGCCCAATATGTGAGATATTCCCCGTGATTTGATTTTCGCGGACATTAGGAGAGACGCGATGAGTATTGGTATTTGGCAGATAATTATTATCGCCGTCGTTGTGGTTATGCTGTTTGGCCGCGGCAAGATTTCCGATTTGATGGGCGATGTCGCCAAGGGCATTACCTCCTTCCGCAAGGGATTGAAGGAAGGCAACGAGGAATTGAAGCAAAACGGCGAGACGCTGGACAATGAAACCGGCGAGCCGGTGGACGACAAAAAGACCGGCTCCTGAAACGTCCGCCCCCGAAGCGCACATTAATGAATGCTGGGCCTGAAACATGATTCCCGACATCGGATGGGTGGAACTCCTGATCATTGCGGCCGTCGCGATCATTGTCGTCGGGCCGAAGGATCTGCCGCGCCTGATGCGTATTCTCGGGCAGTGGGTTGGCAAGGCCAGGAGCCTTGCGCGCGAGTTTCAACGCAGCTTTGATGACCTTGTGCGCGAAAGCGAGCTGGACGACCTGCGCAAGGAAGTCGAGGAGCTGCGCGCGCTCAATCCGATCGACGATATCAAGAAGGCGCTCGATCCGACAGACGAGCTGCGCGATCTTGATAAGTCTCTGAAAGATGAAATGCTGCCCCTCGAAGGCGATCTGAAAGCACCGGAGGAAGAGCCGGTTGATTTCGGTGCCGACCTGCTGGCGGATCAAAAGGACATCGAGACAGAGACAGACCTGGTGCGCGAAAGCGAAGCAGAAACCGAGACCCATGAGAACGCGGGCGCGGTGAAGCCATGAGCCAGGAAGACATCGAAGCCTCCCGCGCGCCGCTGATGGAGCATCTCATCGAGCTGCGCAAGCGCCTGATCTGGTCGGTGCTGGCCATTGCCGCCTGTTTCATCGTCTGCTTTTACTTCGCCGACGAGATTTTCAACATCCTGCTGGTGCCCTATCAACAGGCCGACGATGCCTGGCGGGTCGCAAACGGGATTACCGGCGAGGAACGTCTCGGGCTGATCTTCACCGCGCCGCAGGAGTTTTTCTTCACCCAGATGAAGCTGGCGCTGTTCGGGGCGCTGTTCCTCGCGTTCCCCATCATCGCCTCGCAGGTCTGGATGTTTGCCGCCCCCGGCCTTTATGCCAATGAACGCAGCGCCTTCCTGCCATTTTTGTTGGCAACGCCGGTGCTGTTCATCGCCGGGGCGTCGCTGGTTTACTTCCTGATCATGCCGCTGGGCATGCAGTTCTTCATGGGCTTCCAGCAGGTCGGCCCGGACGAGGCCGCAACCATCGAATTGCTGCCGCAGGTGTCAAAATATCTCGGCCTGATTATGACGCTGATCTTTGCCTTCGGGCTTTGTTTTCAGCTGCCGGTGCTACTGACGCTGCTCGGCAAGGTCGGCATCGTCACCTCCGAAGGCCTCGCCAAAAACCGCAAATTCGCCGTCGTTGGCGCCATCACCATGGCCGCCATCCTGACCCCGCCGGACCCGATCAGCCAACTCGGTTTGGGCATCCCGACGATCCTGCTCTACGAGATCTCGATCTGGACCGTGAAGATGGTCGAGAAAAAGCGGAAAGAGGGCGAGGACGCGAAAGCTTAGTCCTTCTCATCTTTGTCGAAGGTGGCGCGCTGCGTGGGTCGAGGGCGATGCTGATTGGGACCCCACAAATTCCTTGGGTTTCCCTGATTCCGGTGGTATCCCACGGAAAACCTGTATCCGCTGCCTGAACCGAGAGCCTTGATGCCATGCACGACTTAAAGACCATCCGCGATAATCCCGATGCCTTCGACGCGGCCCTTGCACGCCGGGGTGTGGAGCCGAAGGCGGCCCAGGCCATCGCGCTCGATGAGCGGCGCAAGGCTGTGCTGACGCAGACCCAGGTGGCCCAGACGAAGCGTAATGAGGCGTCCAAGCAGATCGGCAAGGCCAAGGCGTCGGGCGACGAGGAACTCGCAGCGAAAGTCATCGCCGATGTCGCCAGCCTTAAAGAGGTCGTCCAGAAGGGCGAGGAAGAGGCCCGGATTATCGAGCAGGAACTCCATGAGTTCATGTCGTGGATCCCCAACCTGCCCGCCGAGGATGTGCCTGACGGCAAGGACGAGGACGACAATGTCGAGATCCGTCAGCATGGCCAGAAGCGCGAGCTGAACTTTGCCCCGGCGGAGCATTTCGACATTGGCGAAGGCCTCGGTCTGATGGATTTCGAAGCGGCGGCCCGCATGTCCGGCGCGCGCTTCGTTGTGCTGCGCGGGCAACTGGCTCGGATGGAGCGGGCGCTGGCGGCCTTCATGATCGATAGTCACACCAGCCAGTTCGGCTACACCGAAATCTCGCCGCCGCTGCTGGTGCGCGATAACGCGATGTTTGGCACGAACCAGTTGCCCAAGTTCCGCGACGACCAGTTCAGCGCGGGTCCCGAGCACTGGCTGGTGCCAACGGCCGAGGTGCCGCTGACCAATCTGGTGCGCGAAAGCGTTTTGAGTGAGGAAGAGCTGCCGCTGCGCTTTACCGCTTTCACGCCCTGTTTCCGCCAGGAGGCAGGCTCCGCCGGGCGCGACACGCGCGGCCTCATTCGCATGCACCAGTTCCCCAAAGTGGAGATGGTCTCGATTACCACGCCGGAAAAATCGAAGGACGAGCACGAACGGCTGACATCCGCCGCCGAAGAGATCCTCAAAAAGCTCGATCTGCACTACCGGGTCATGGTGCTTTCAACAGGCGATATGGGCTTCGGCGCACAGAAAACCTACGATCTTGAGGTCTGGCTGCCCGGGCAGGGCGCCTATCGGGAGATTTCCAGCTGTTCGCTGTGCGGTGATTTCCAGGCGCGGCGCATGAACGCGCGCTATCGCTCCAAAGACGACAAGAGCCCGAAGTATGTTCATACGCTGAACGGCTCCGGTCTGGCCGTCGGCCGCACCATGGTCGCCGTGCTCGAGACGTATCAGCAGGAAGACGGCAGCGTAACAATCCCCGACGCGCTCAAGCCCTATATGGGCGGGATTGAAACCATCGAGGCAGTGAAGTGATGATGGTCTCCTTGGCAACATGTCGTCCTCGGGCCGACCGCAGGGAGGAGCCGGGGATCTTGTTGCGGTCCGGCAGTGTGTCGAGAGAAGATCCCCGGCTCCGCGCAAAACGCGGCCCGAGGACGACAAGTGTTTTGATTGAGGATGAGGAAAACGAGTGACGAAACGCGACATCAGAATACTGCTGACCAACGACGACGGCATTCATGCCCCCGGCTTTGAAGTGCTCGAAGAGATCGCCCGGACGCTTTCGGATGATATCTGGGTCGTCGCACCGGAGGCCGAGCAGAGCGGGGCGTCGCACTCGCTGACCCTTCACATGCCGCTGCGTCTGCGCCAGCTCGGCGACAAGCGTTTCGGTGTGCACGGGACACCGACCGATTGCGTCATGATGGCGATCAAGCACGTTCAGCCGAAGTATGGCGCGGATCGCCCGTTTGACCTGGTTCTTTCCGGCGTCAATCGCGGTTCCAATATCGCCGATGATGTGACTTACTCCGGCACTGTTGCCGGTGCCATGGAAGGAACCGTCCTGGGTATCCCGTCCATTGCGCTGAGCCAGACCTATTCCTTTGCACCGGGCGCGGACATCAACTGGGAACCGGCCCGGACCTTCGCGCCGGGCATTATCAGTCAGCTTCTGGATGCTGGCTGGTCCGAAAAGGTGCTTATAAACATCAACTTCCCGGGAAATCCTGTCGAAGAAATACAGCATGTTGAAGTGACACATCAAGGGCACCGCGATCAATCGATTACCATCATCGACGAGCGCATCGATCCGCGCAGCGAGGATTACTTCTGGATTGGCTTTAAGGGCAAGATGTCTAACCCGCCCGAGGGCACCGACTTGCGTGCCATCTATAATGGCCGGATATCGGTCACGCCATTGCATCTCAATTTGACAGAAGTTTCGGCGGTCGAAACGTTGAAGGCGTCGGTGAGCGTTGTGCCGCCGGGCAGGGACTGACAACACGAGGAGGGGCATCTTGTATGGATGAGTCATCCGAGAAAATTCAACTGATCATGACCCTGCGCCGCCACGGCATTGTCGATGCCCGCGTCTTGTCAGCGATCGAGAAAGTCCCGCGCGAAGTCTTTGTGCAAGCTGAAGATCAACTGAAGGCGTGGGACGACAATGCTCTGCCAATCGATTGCGGGCAGACCATTTCGCAGCCCTATATCGTCGCTTTTATGACCTGCGCGCTTGAGATCGGCGAGCGCGAGCGTGTGCTGGAGATTGGCACCGGATCGGGCTATCAGGCGGCGGTGCTGAGCCATCTCTGTCGGCGGGTCTACACCATGGAGCGCCATCCGGCGCTGATGAGGCAGGCGGAGAAGAGGTTACATGACCTCGGATATGACAATGTCACAACGCTACTGGCGGACGGCACCAACGGCTGGCCCGAACAAGCCCCCTTCGACAAGATCATCGTGACAGCGGCGGCAGGCAGTATTCCTCAGGTGCTCATCGATCAACTCAGGGAGGGCGGTATTCTGGTCGCGCCCATCGGCGAATCGCGGGATAGTCAAACGTTGGTACGGGTGCGCAAACTGGGGGGCCAGAGTGAACAAGAGGACTTGCTTCCGGTTCGATTTGTGCCTTTACTAAAAGGGGTTGCACGAGAAACCTGACGGGGACATTCAAGTGATTAGCGGACGAAACGGGCAAGTGATTAGTGGACGAGACGGGCCGCAAAATGCAAAGCGAGTGTTGGCCCAGGTGTGTGTTGGCCTGATCTGTGCGGTTTTCCTTCAGTCCTGCACGATCTCGGGCGCGGGGTTTCTGACCAGTAATTCTGACGGCAGGCGGACAGAGCCCTATTCCTATCCGGTGCAGCAGACCCTGGGCAGGACCATCCAGGTCGTGCAAGGCGACACGCTATACTCCCTTTCAAAGGCCAATCAGATCGACCTTCAGGCTCTGGCCGCGGAAAACGGACTTTACCCACCCTACGATATAAAGCCGGGCGACGTGCTTCGTGTTCCTGGTCCCCGCGCCCATAAAGTGGTGCGCGGCGAAACGATTTACAGCATCTCAAAAGATTACAGTATTGAGCCGCTGGACCTTGCCTCGCTCAATGGCCTCGGCGCGCCCTATCAAATTAAGATCGGTGACACGCTTCAGCTTCCCGGCAATGCCAGGAGCAAGGCCAGCAAGAAATCCGGCTGGCGTCCGGGATTTAAAGGTTCAAAGGGAAAAAAGGCCAGCAACAAACTTGTTGGCAAAAAAACCACAGCCACTGCCCGTGCGACGCCAAGGGGCGGCGGCAGATTTCTGTGGCCGTCTCATGGCACGATCATCTCCACATTCGGTGAAAAAGGCGGTGGACGTCGCAACGACGGCATCAACATTGCTGTAAAAATGGATGCCCAGGTTCTGGCCGCTGACGACGGAACTGTCTCCTATGTCGGCAATGAAGTTGGCGGTTATGGCAATCTCATCCTCATTCGCCACCACGGCGACTGGGTCACGGCCTACGCGCACAACAATAATATCTGGGTCAAAAAGGGCCAGGCAGTCATTCGGGGACAACATATCGCCAACGCCGGACGTTCCGGGGATGCAGATCGACCCCAGGTGCACTTTGAGCTCAGACGCGGCCGGAAATCTGTCGACCCGCAAAAGTATTTGAATATGAAATAGGCTTGGCAATCGCGCCGGTCAGGAAAGTGACCTCATGCGAAAATTCGCAAACTGGCTCGTGTATTGCCCGGCAGCTCTGGCGATCACCGTCGCCGCGCTCCCCACGCCCGCTACAGCTGCCGAGTTCGAATTTGCCTCCATCGCACAAGGCCGCGAAATTCTTCTCGGTGAGGATGAATGGTACGCCGGGCTCGGGACTGCAGAAATAGCTATTAGACTGGGATCCGAGACGCCGGACAAAACAGCCGAAGACCTCAAGGCGTATTACAACGACAAAATTCTGGCGTGGTCAGAAGAGGAAATTTTAAACCTGCGCAAAGTTGTCGACAGCCAGCGATCCAGACTTGAAGCTTACAGCAATCTTCTGCCCGAGATTGTCTGGTTGGTGAAGGTTAGCGACCACGTTGAGGGCGCCTTGCCACACACCCGCAAGAACGCGATCTTTTTTTCAGCGTCCGAGAGCAACGCAGGTGCTCACCTTTTTCTTCATGAACTGTTTCACATCCTTTCAAGAGAGCAGGCCACAGAACACGAGAGCCGCCGCGACGCACTGTACCGGATCGTCGGATTTGAGCCCTGTGATCTTGAGGAGACGCCCTGGATGGAGACACGGCGTCTGTCCAATCCTGATGTTCCATCAGACGGCTATTATCTCAACCTTGAAAGCAGTCCCTCTGGCGCGGTTATACCCTGGCTCCATGCGACCTACGATGCCCTGGCTCCGGAGGTCAAGGGCGGGTTTGGGGGTCACATCGGGTTTGGCCTCGTACCGGTTGTTGTCAAGGACGGGACCTGCAAGCCACTTCAGTCGGACAAGGGTATCCCGGTGATCCTGCAGCCTCACCAAGCCCCCGGTTTCCTTGATGCCATCGGCCACAACACCGGCTACATCATCCACCCCGAAGAGGTGTTGGCCGATAATTTTGTCTATTTGATCCTGGGCTACGATGACCTGCCGAACCCCGAGATTGTTGAGAGTTTGCGGGGCTGGCTGGACGGTAAATAGAGTCGGCGTTTCCCGGATGGCCTAGGCACGTCTATGTAAACTCGTTAGCAGTCCCGGCTTACAGCCTGATGTTTGATGGTCCCATCGCAATCAAAGAATCAGGAATGAGACCATGATTATCAAGACTTCAGTTTTTGCAGCGGTAATTGCTGCCAGTTTTGCGTTTTCCCCCATGGCTTCTGCCGGTATCCACATCAATCACGACGAGGATATCGAGGACATGTCAGACGAAGAGCTTGCCGAGGCAAGTGATGGTATCCGTGAAGGTCTTGAGGAAATCAGAGAAAGTCGAGAAGAGATCGCCGAGCGCAAGGTTGAGGAAGAAACCGGCAGGATCGAGGCCGCGGCTCTGGGTGTTGCAGACGGAGCCCTTGACGCCGCAGAAGAAGCTCTCGAAGAGGTTCTTGAAGAAATTGAAGACGAACAAAAGTCCCGCAGTTAGGGGGTAGCTTCAAAAACGGTGTCATCCCGGATGCGGAGCAACATTTCATGCTGCACCGCATCCGGGATGACTCCGTCTTTGTTTTATGATTCTTTCCCGAGCCGGTCTTGAATGAACTGCCAGGCAACTCGCCCGGAGCGCGCGCCGCGCGTCGCAGCCCATTCAATGGCCTCAACTTTCAGGGTCTCGCGGTCCGCAGCGAGCTTGAAATGCTCTGCGTAGCCTTCGATCATGGCAAGGAATTCATCCTGGCTGCAATTGTGGAACCCGAGCCACAAGCCAAAGCGATCGGACAGCGAAACCTTTTCCTCGACTGCCTCAGAGGGGGCGATCGCTGTTGAACGCTCATTTTCCATCATATCGCGCGGCATCAGGTGCCGCCGATTGGATGTCGCGTAAAAGCACACGTTCTCGGGCCGCCCCTCGAGACCCCCATCAAGCACCGCCTTCAGGGACTTATAGCTGGCATCATCCGTATCGAAGGAAAGATCGTCGCAGAAGATGAGGCAGCGTCTGGCAGTGGTCCCGACCTGGCCCCTCAAGAGCTTCATGAGCTGGGGCAGGGTGGCGATATCCTCCCGGTGGATCTCGATGAGCACAAGGGTTCCGGGCGCCGAACCGTTGATTTCAGCGTGAACCGCCTTCACCAGAGAGCTTTTGCCCATACCGCGCGCGCCCCATAGAAGAGCGTTATTTGCCGGGTTTCCGGCAGCAAACTGGCGTGTATTCGCCATCAGGATATCGCGAACCCGGTCAATCCCTTGTAAAAGTTCCATCGCGACCCGATTTACGTGTGGCACTGGCTCAAGCGAACTGGTACTCGCTGTCCAGGTGAAGGCGTCAGCGCTTTCAAGGCTAAAAGCAGGGACTTCCGGCGGCGCAAGGCGCTCAAGGGCTTCTGCTATTCGGGTCAGGGGCTCAAGTAAGGGATCGTTGGATCGCGGGGTCATGCAGGGCCTCATAAAACTTCTTTCGCAAGTCTCGTAGCACGGGGATTTGCAAACCGGCAACCGGCGGGTATAGTCCGCCCGATTTTTCAAGGGGATTGCGCTGATTCCAACGTGAACAGCCATCTCAAGAGGTCTGAGGAGACATATATGTTCATTTCGCCAGCATTTGCCCAGGGCGCGGACGCAGTGGCAACGGGAAATCCGATTATGCAGTTTTTGCCTTTCGTCTTCATAATCGTGATTTTCTACTTCCTGCTGATCCGTCCGCAGCAAAAGAAGGCCAAGGACCATCAGGCAATGGTAACGGCAGTCCGGCGCGGCGATGTGGTCATCACCGCCGGCGGGATGATTGGCAAGGTTTCAAAGGTTATCGATGATCGCGAAGTGCTGGTAGAGATCGCCGAGGGTGTGAAGGTCAAGGTTCTGAAGTCCACCCTGCAGGATATTCGCAGTAAAACGGAACCGGTAGACGACAAGCCGGCCGCCAGCTAGAGATATAACAGAAAAGGCGGTCCTAAAACGGGGGCCGCTTTGACTTTTCGGGGATGACTATGCTCCATTTTTCCAAATCAAAGATCGCGTGGATCCTGAGCGTCTGTCTGCTTGGTGTGATCTTTGCCCTTCCCAATGTTCTGCCGCCCTCAGTGACCGAAAAGAGCTGGTATGTTGGACCGACCAAGACGATCAATCTCGGGCTGGACTTGCAGGGCGGAGCACATCTCCTGCTGGAAGTTCAGGTCGATGTTGTTTACCGCGAGCGGCTCGAAAACCTGAAATCTGATGTTCGGCGCGCCTTGCGCAACCGGGAAGAAAATATCCGCATTCAACATGGAACGCGGGTTTCCGGCGATGTGCTACGGGTCATGATCACTGATCCGACCCAGACGGACCTTGCGATGACACAGTTGAAAGATCTTGCATCAGCGGTTCAAGGCCCGCTGGGACTTGGGACGGCGGCAAAGGAGTTTGACCTCGTTCGGACACCGGATGGGGAAATTACCTTTACGCTCACCGAAGCGGCCAAACACTCCATTGAGTCGAGTGCCGTTTCTCAATCGATTGAGATCGTGCGCCGCCGGATTGATGAACTGGGAACCCGTGAGCCGATCATTCAACGTCAGGGCTCAAACCGGATTATTGTTCAGGTCCCCGGCGAGACCAATCCTCAACGGTTGAAAGACCTTCTGAACCAAACCGCCAAACTTACGTTTCAGATGGTGTACTCAAATGACCCCGGCAGTATTCAGGAAGCTCTCAATGGCCGGGTTTTCCGCGACGCTGTCCTGATGCAGACCGAGGATGCCAGAGAGCCCTATTTGCTGATCGCCAGCGAAGTGCTCGTATCGGGTGAGGATCTCGTTGGCGCCTCTCCGGGGTTTGACTCCCGGGACAACCAGCCTGTCGTGAATTTTCGTTTTAACAATCGCGGTTCTCTCAAATTTGGCCGTGTGACCACCGAATCAATCGGAAAACGCTTCGCCATCGTCCTCGACGGTGTTGTTGTCAGCGCGCCAACCATCCAGTCTGCGATTACGGGTGGTTCGGGTCAGATATCGGGGAGCTTCACAGTTGAGTCGGCCAACAACCTGGCCATTCTGCTGAGATCCGGCGCCTTGCCGGCGCCCATGCAAATCCTCGAAGAACGGACTGTCGGTGCAGGGCTTGGGGCCGATTCAGTAGCGGCCGGTAAAAGCGCTGCGGTTATAGGTTTCCTTGCAGTGATCGTCTTCATTATCTTGGCGTACGGCCGCTTTGGCATCTATGCAAACATCGCGCTGGTAACCAATCTGCTGCTTATCGCCGGTGCCTTGTCCCTGTTGCAGGCCACACTTACGTTGCCGGGTATTGCCGGGATCGTTTTGACAATTGGTATGGCGGTTGATGCCAATGTGCTGATCTTCGAGCGAATGCGCGAGGAGGTAAGAGGTGGCAAGTCGCCGATCAATGCGGTTGAGTCGGGTTATTCAAAGGCTCTGAGCACCATTCTTGATGCCAATATCACCACGTTCATTGCCGCTGCGATCCTCTTTCTTATTGGATCCGGTCCGGTCAAAGGGTTCTCGGTAACCCTGGCCATTGGCATTTTGACGTCAGTCTTCACGGCCTTCACGCTGACGCGTCTCATGGTGGCCACCTGGATTCGCAAGGCTCGTCCTTCCGAACTGCCTATATAAGGAGGGCTCAACCCATGAAACTTCTTCGTCTCGTTCCGCACGGCACAACCTTCAAGTTCGTCGACAAGCGTTTTTTTGCTTTTATCGGATCTGTTGTTGCCGCCATCGCCTCTATCTTCCTGTTCTTTTCCCTCGGGCTTAACTACGGGATCGATTTTCGTGGTGGGACAGTTCTGGAGATCAAGACGGAGGGGCCAGCAGATCTTGAGTTGATCCGGGGTGTCGCTGGTGGGCTCGGCCTCGGTGATGTTCAAATCCAGGAGTTTGGCTCACCTGACCATGTTATGATCCGTGTTGAGCTTCAGGAAACGAAGCCGGAAGACGTTGAAGCAGAAGACGCCAGCGAAACAGTTGGCGCGGAACAGGCTCAGCAGAAAGTGGTGGCGATAATCCGTACAGCACTTGATGAAGCCACAGGAGGAACCATTGAATACCTGCGAACAGAGGTTGTCGGACCGACAGTTTCCGGAGAGCTTGTTCGAACCGGGGTTATGGCGGTCGTTCTCGCAGTCATGCTGATGCTGGTCTACATCTGGTTCCGTTTTGAGTGGCAGTTCTCCCTTGGCGCAGTCGTTGCTTTGACCCACGATGTTATTCTGACAATCGGGATATTCTCACTCACCCGCATCGAGTTTAATCTGTCGATCATTGCGGCAATCCTGACCATTGTCGGCTATTCGATGAATGATACCGTCGTCGTCTATGACCGGGTTCGTGAGAACTTGCGCAAATACAAGAAGATGCCGCTGAAAGACCTTCTCGATCAGTCGATTAATGACACTCTGTCGCGCACGACCATGACATCGGTCACCACGCTTCTGGCACTGGGTGCTCTTTACACATTCGGCGGCGAGGCCATTCGAGGCTTCACCTTTGCCATGATGTGGGGTGTCGTTGTCGGGACCTATTCATCGATCTTTGTCGCGGCTCCGATGCTTATCCTGACCGGCGTCAAACGAGATTGGTCGAGTGAGGCTGCCAAGAGCGTCGCGCCCGCCTGACAAAAAACACACAGTCACCACTGACAAAAGCGTCCCGGTAATGCGGGGCGCTTTTTCCGTAACCGCATCAACTCTCTGAAACAATGACACAATCGAATCTGTGCTATATACTTGTCTGGAATCTTTCTTAACTACAGGAGCCCATCATGGCTGCGATTTTGACGAATTTGAGAACAACAGTAATTGCCGGTTTTGTGCTGACCGTCCTTATGCTGTTGTTATTTGTTTCCTGGGGCGTCTCCATTGGCTCTCACGAGTTTGCCGCCTACTTCTTCCGCTGGCTGCATGTTCTCAGCGGGGTGATGTGGATCGGTTTGTTGTGGTATTTCAATTTTGTTCAAATCCCCAACATGCCAAACATCCCTGATGATCAGAAACCGGCGATTGGCAAGGTGATTGCACCGGCTGCCTTGTTCTGGTTCCGCTGGGGTGCCATGGCCACCATCATCACCGGTCTTATTGTTGCTGCTGCAAATGGCTACCTTGTCGGCGCACTGACCCTTGGCTTCACCGATGGTCTCGCCAAAAGCACAGCCATCGGCATGGGCATGTGGATGGGCATCATCATGTGGTTCAATGTCTGGTTTGTTATCTGGCCCAATCAAAAGATTGCGCTTGGTATGGTTCCGGCTGAGGCAGATGCCAAGGCAAAGGCCGGTCGTACGGCGATGTTGTTCTCGCGGACCAACACCTTGCTGTCTATCCCGATGCTGTTTGCAATGGTTGCGGCTCAGAACCTGTTCTAGATGTGACCTCTCAAGACGTTGTTCATTCGATCCTGATCTGAGAAGCTGATGTTTGT
>CBFDBJ010000064.1:0-21936 GCA_965603015.1 uncultured Alphaproteobacteria bacterium | reverse complement strand
ATCATGCTCGATCACGTCAACGCGGGCCGTCTCTCTCTGGAGCGCTTTGTCGACTTGACGTCGCACGGTCCCCTCAGGCTCTTTAACATAGCCGGCAAGGGACGCCTCGCCGTCGGCTATGACGCCGACATCACCATCGTCGACCTCAAGGCCAAACGCACCATCACCAACGACTGGATCGCGTCCAAATGCGCCTGGACCGCGTTCGATGGGACCGAGGTTACCGGCTGGCCCATCGGCACCATCATCCGCGGCAAACGCGTGATGTGGGAAGACCAACTCGTCACACCGGCCACCGGCGAAACCATCCGGTTTCAGGAAACCATCAACCAGTAGAGTAGTAATCCATGAGTCCAGACCTCAAACTCGTCAACGGCGGGGCCGCGCCGCAGCCCCTGCCTGTCATTGAAACACTGAAACGATCGTTTTCGTTCATCGGGTCGAACATCATTCCGATCCTCCGGGTTTCGATCATTCCAATTCTGGCGATCATCGCTGCCTTTGAGCTCTTCGGAATTTTTACCCCGGGGCAGGAGCCTGATCTTTTGACGTCTGTTGTGCCGGCCTCATTGGTCAGCGGCGCTGCAATGGCGGTGGTGATGGCGGCCATCGGACGGATGGTCCTCTTTAACGACGTGCCGCAAGGGTTCCACTTGCCCGCCTTTGGCCGCGATGAAGTTCTGACCTGGATGGCTTCGATCCTGTCTGGTCTGTTGACGGCTCTCGCCGGCGCTCTACCCGGAGCCATTGTTTTTTCCCTGACAGGCAGCGCCGGGCTGGCGGTGGTCATCGCTGTGGTGCCGCTTGTTTACATCGCCATTTTGTTGGCGCAGATCTACCCGGTCGTCTTGACCACCGGACGCCTTGACTTTCGCCGCTCCGCCGAAATGGGCAAGGGGTCGTTGTTTCAACTTTTGGCGGTCATACTGCTTGCATCGATTGTGACGTTCCTGGCCGGATTTTTTACCTTCTCTCTCCTTTTCGGTGTGCTGAGCGTCATCCTTGGCGAGCAGGGCGTGACCGAATTTGCCAACGTTGCAGCTGCGATGTTTATGGTCGTGATCCAGGTGCTCATGGCCGGTGTGAACATTGTGGTCGTGTCTTTTGCTTTCCGATGGATTGACTACTATTCACCGGACCCGCTATTGAAAGACCAACAATAAAAACCAAAAACCACTGAGAACCAAGGTGAGGACACCCCATGAGCGATACATTCAAGGCGCTGCTGATTGAAAAAACCGATGATGGCCAAAGTGTTAGCGAGAAAGAGCTGACCGTGGGCGATCTGATGGACGGCGACGTTGTCGTCAAGGTTTCCCACTCCACCGTCAACTACAAGGACGGGCTGGCACTGACAGGCGCGGCCCCCATCGCCCGCAGCCTGCCGATGATCCCGGGAATTGATCTGGTTGGCACTGTGGAGAGCTCCACTCATGAGGGCATCAAACCGGGCGATGCAGTGATCCAGAACGGTTTCGGGTTGTCGGAAACCCACTACGGCGCATACGCCGAAAAGGCCCGGGTCAAGGGCGAGTGGCTCGTGCCGCTGCCCGCCAAATTCACGCCGGCGCAGGCCATGGCCATCGGCACGGCAGGCTACACCGCCATGCTCTGCGTCATGGATCTGGAAGATGCCGGTATCACCCCGGATCAGGGCCCAATCCTTGTGACCGGTGCGGCGGGCGGCGTCGGTTCTGTCGCCATCGCGCTGCTGACAAAGCTCGGCTTTGAGGTTCATGCTGCGACCGGGCGCCCTGAAGAAGCCGACTATCTGAAAAGCCTCGGCGCGACAGAGATTGTCGCCCGTGAAGACCTTTCGGGCAAACCGCGCGCCCTTGGCAAGGAACGCTGGGCCGGTGCCGTCGATGTCGCCGGATCCAATGTGCTGGCCAATGTTATCGGCCAGATCAAATACGGCGGCGCGGTCGCTGCCTGCGGTCTTGCGGCGGGCATGGACCTGCCAGCCAGCGTTGCGCCCTTTATTCTCAGAGGTATCAGGCTGCTTGGTGTGGATAGCGTCATGTGCCCGAAGGCAAAACGCCTCCGGGCCTGGGCGAGGCTCGCAGAAGATCTCGACACGGACAAGCTCGATGCCATGACCGAGACCATTGGCTTTGGTGATCTGCAGGGCGTTGCCCCAAAGATCCTCGCCGGTCAGGTGCGTGGCCGTCTTGTCGTTGAGATTTAGGGTAGATATTATTTTGTCATTGCCGGGCTTGACCCGGCAATCCAGAAGCCGCTTGCTCAGAGCGTGAAGTTCTGGATCCCCGGGTCAAGCCCGGGGATGACAGGTGAAGTAGAATAGAGTTCCCATGAACAAAGACACCCCCTACAGACAAGCTCATTGGGCTGATGCGAAGGTCAATGCGGAGTATCGCGACGATGGTTCTATCATCCTGACCTCGCCGCATGTCCGCGCCGAAGCACCGGCAAACCTCATCGAGCCCATCGATAAATGGGCGGGCGAGCGTCCGGACCAGACGTTTATTGCCCAGCGCGGTGCTGACGATAGTTGGGAGAGGGTCACCTGGAACGAGACGCGCAAGAAAGTGCGCGCTGTCGCCGCCTGGCTCATCAAGCAGGGTCTCGAAGGTCACGGCGCAGAGGCCGCACCGCTCGTCATCCTTTCGGGCAACTCCATTGACCACGCCATGGTGACCTTCGGAGCCATTCTGGCAGGCGTGCCAGCGGCCCCGATTTCTACCTCTTACTCGCTTCAGTCGGAAGACTTTGCCAAATTGAAACATGTCTTCGCCCTGCTTGAGCCGGCGGCCGTCTTCGTCGAGGACGGCGCGGCCTTTAGCCGGGCCCTTGCAGCGGTTGACCTCGAAGGCGTCACGGTCATTTGCGGGCGTTCCGCGCCGCAGGGCATCGATGCCATTGCGCTCTCGGAGCTCTACGACACCGAGCCGGGCACAGAAGTGGACGAGGCGCTCGCCGCCATCACCGGCGACACGGTTGCAAAGTTCATGTTTACATCAGGCTCCACCGGCATGCCCAAGGCAGTGATCAACACCCACCGCATGCTGTGCACCAATTGTGTTTCGGCCAAAAGCCTCAATCAGGACCCGGATCCGCAAATCCCCGTGATGGTCTCCTGGCTGCCCTGGAACCACGCCATGGGCGCCCACTCCGGGCTCCATGTGGTCATGGTCGGAGGCGGGACCTATTATATCGATGACGGGTCACCGACCCCCGCCGGCTTCTCGAAGACCTTGCGCAATCTCGAGGAGGTCTCGCCCACGACGTTTTCGACGGTTCCCGTCGCCTACAGTTTTCTCGCCGACGAGCTGGAGCGAAACCCGAAGCTGCGCGAGACATTCTTTGCCAAATTGAAATTCCTCTCCTATGGCGGGGCCGCCCTCAGCCAGGATCTGGCCGATCGCCTGCAAAAAGTTTCGATTGCGACGACGGGCACGCGCATGGCGTTTTCATCCGGCTACGGTGCAACGGAAACCGCGCCGCTGATCATGCGGGTGCACTGGAATACGGATGTGACGGGGCTTCTCGGTCTCCCGGTTCCTGGCGCAGAGATCAAGCTGGCACCGGTAGGCACTAAATATGAAGTGCGCGTGCGCGGCGATTATGTGATGCCAGGATATTACAAGCGCCCGGACCTCACAGAAGCTGCCTTTGACGAGGAAGGCTTTTATTGCCTCGGCGATGGCGCCCGCTTTGCAGATCCCGATGACCCGTCAAAGGGCCTCGTTTTCGATGGCCGCGTTGTCGAGGATTTCAAACTCAACACCGGCACATGGGTCAGCGCCGGAACCTTGCGGCTTCAGGTTATCGCCTCGGCTGACGGGATCATTCGCGACGGGGTCATTGCCGGGCTTGGCCAGAATGAACTCGGACTTATGGCCTGGCCCAATGCGGACACCTGCCGGGACATCATGGGCGACCCGCAAGCAACGCTCGAGGAGATTTGCACCTCGGCACCCGTCCTCGAAGCGCTCCGCCAGCGCCTCATGATCCACAATGAGGCCCACAAGGGCTCGAGCACGAGGATTGCCAGGGCGCTGCTTCTGATCGAGCCGCCAAGCCTTGATGGCGGAGAAAATACCGACAAGGGCTATATCAACCAGTCCGCAACCCTTGAGCGGCGCGCGCACCTCGTTAAAAAGCTCTATGAAGATCCTCCGGCAGTCGATATCGTCGCTATCAACAAATAGAGAAAATAAAAGCAAAAAAGGGAGAGAAGCGGTGAACGGTGCACAAAGCCTTATTGCCAGCCTGGTGAAGTCGGATGTTGAGGTTTGTTTTTCAAATCCGGGGACATCAGAAATGCATTTTGTGGCGGCGCTCGATAGCGTGCCGGAGATGCGCGGTATTCTGTGCCTGTTTGAAGGTGTCGCCTCCGGTGCTGCCGACGGCTATGCCCGTATGGCCGAAAAACCGGCCTCGACGCTGTTTCATCTCGGGCCAGGCATGGGCAATGCCATCGCCAATCTTCACAACGCTCAAAAAGGCTTCACGCCGCTGGTCAATATCGTCGGCGAGCATGCGACCTACCATCGCCAATATGAAGCGCCGCTGACCTCCAATATTGAAGGCTACGCCCAGCCGTTTTCAAAGTGGCTGCGTGTCAGTGAAAGCGCTGCGGATGTCGGCGCGGATGCTGCCGCAGCGATTGCCGCGTCGCAATCCGATGTGCCCGGCGTGGCCACCTTGCTTCTGCCCGCCAATACCGCATGGGATGACGGCGGCAGGATTGCCGAGAAGGTTGCCATCAGCGGCCCGCACGCGGTTCCCTCGGACCGGATCACCGATGCCGCGAGGCGTCTTGAAAAAGCCAGCCGCGCCGTCATTCTTGTCAACGGAACGGCCATCCGGGAAAAAGGCCTCGAAGCGCTGGCGCGCATTCGTGAGAAAACCGGTGCCACGGTCTATCTTTCAACATTCTATCCGCGCGCTGAACGCGGCGAGGGCCGGGTTGAGATCCCGAAGCTTCCTTACTTCCCGGACCAGATTTATGAAGCCATGGACGGCTGCGATGAGCTCATCCTGGTTGGTCAGGGCAGGCCGGTGACCTTCTTTGCCTATCCGGGCAAGAAGTCCGATTGCGTGCCCGAAGGCGTCGAGCCGTTCCAGTTCTCGACCCCGGCTGACAATCAGGTCGCGGCCCTCGAAGCGCTTGCCGATGAAGTTGGCGCCCCGTCCATCGACAAACTGGAAACAGATCCGCGCAACAAGCTCATTCGTCCGGAACTGCAGTCAGGCAAAGTCACAGCAGGCACCGCAGGCCATGCAATCGCCGCCCTCCTGCCTGAAAACGCCATCATCGCCGACGAGTCCACCACAAGCGGCATGGCCTCCTTCATGCTCACCGCCAATGCGCCAAAGCACGATTGGCTGGCTCTGACCGGCGGTGCGATCGGCGCCGGCATCCCCATGGCCCTTGGCGCCGCCGTTGCCTGTCCGGATCGCAAGGTCGTAAACCTGCAGGCCGATGGCTCTGCCATGTACACCATCCAGGGTCTGTGGACCATCGCGCGCGAGAAGCTCGATGTCACCACGGTGATCTGGAACAACCGATCCTACGCCATCCTCAATCTCGAACTCCACAATGTTGGTGCGGCGGCAAACGCCGGACCGAAGACCCTGTCCATGTTCGACCTGTCGAACCCCGACCTCGACTTTGTCGCAATCGCCAACGGCATGGGCATCGAGGGCATGCGGGCCGAGACAACCGAAGAGTTCAATGACCTCTTCGCTCACTGCATGGCAACCAAGGGCCCGCATCTCATTGAGGTTATACTCTAGACTGTTTTTCGGGTTGAAAAACGCAATCAACTGCATCCATCATCCTGAGGGGTTTCCCAAGAGGCTTTTGGGAAATCGTCTCGAAGGATGAAGAGCCCGGATATCTGCCACACCTCCTTCGAGACGCATCTGACGATGCTCTTCAGGATGAGGGCGATGGTTATTTCAGGCGGTTCAGTCAATCTGAAAAAGAGTCTGGTCGGGGCGCGCGAGACCGGGTCAGTCCTCCGGCGGCGCGTCCGGCTCCTCAAGCCATTTTGTGAAGACCGTGCGGGGCTGCGTCTCGTAGCCCAGGGCATCGTAGAAGCCGTGCACCTTTTCATTTGTCGCCCGTACCATCAGATTAAGTTTCCAGACGCCGCGCTCCCGAAGCCAGGCCTCGGCAGCCTTCATCATGGCACGGCCAAGACCGTTCCCTTGCGCGTCGGGGTCAGTACACACGTAATAGACATTTCCGCGATGGCCGTCATGACCCACCATGACACTCGCTCTGATCGCGCCGTCTTCAAGGCCAACAAGAATGTCGGAGGAGGGGCCTTTTCGGGCAAGAGCCACGTCGCGCTGCGGATTGTTGTAGGCGCGTGTGAGCCCGGATGATTGCCAGAGATCAATAACCATGTCTTCTTCGCCGTCCTGCATGGGGCGAATGGAAAGCGCGTTTGGCGATGTCATGAAAAGGCCTTCTCAAAAGATAGGAAAGCGATTGAAAATAGCACCAAAAATCCCCATTGTCTTGCCTGAACAGTGTCGGCAATGAGGACAGGATCAATGACCATCACAGTCTATGGCTTGAAAAACTGCGATTCCACGCGCAAGGCCGTCAAGATCCTTGAAGAAAGTGGCAGCTCGGCGCAGATCCATGATCTGCGCCTCGATGGCCTGCCGCCGGAATTGCTGAGGAAATGGATCGTGCAGATCGGCTGGGAAACCATGCTCAACAAGCGCGGCACGACCTGGCGCGGTCTGCCCGATGAACTGAAAGACGACATGGATGAAGCCAAGGCCGAAATGCTGATGGCCGATCATCCGGCTCTGATCAAGCGCCCGATCCTCAACCGCGACGGCACGGGCTTCATGGTCGGCCTTGACGGACTCAAATAACCTTGCCGGGGTTCATGATCCCGTTTGGGTCGAACGCCTTCTTGAGACGTCGCATGAGATCCATCTCCACATTGCTCTTGTAGTGCGCCAGATCATCGCGCTTCAGCTGGCCAATACCATGCTCGGCGCTGATCGAGCCCCCCATGTCATCGACGATGTCGTGAACAAGGCGCGAGAGGGTTTCCCATCCACCAAGATAACTTTCCCTGTCGGCGCCTTCTGGCTGGGTTAAATTGAAATGCAGATTGCCGTCACCGACATGGCCGAAGACTACGGGCCGGATGCCGGGGCAGGCAGCGGTCACTGCGGCGACGGCTCGTTTTACAAACGCCGGAATGTCGGAGATCTGAACTGCAATATCGTGCTTGATACTGCCGCCCTCAAATTTCTGAATTTCTGACATGGTTTCGCGCAGCCGCCAGAACTCTTCCGTCTGGCTCACGTTTGCAGCAATCGTCGCGTCCAGAACGAGACCCTTTTCAAGTCCCGCCTCAAGAAGAGGCTCAAGCGCGCTCTTCAATGTGCCTGGCGCATCGGTCGATGTGAGCTCGATGAGAACATACCACGGCGCGGTGCTCTTCAGGGGTGATTTGAATCCCTTATGTTTGGCAAGGAACTCAAGGCCAATGGCCGGGATCAGCTCAAAGGCCGAGACAAGCTCTCCGGTCATCTCGCGGGTAAGGCCGAGGAGCGCGATCACCGCGTCGAGGTCGGGGAGGGCAACAAAACCTGTCGCGCGGTCCGTCGGCGCGGCAAAGAGTTTCAGGATGGCAGCGGTAACAACACCCAGCGTGCCTTCGGCCCCCATGAAAATCTGCTTCAAATCATAGCCGGTGTTGTCTTTGCGAAGGCCCTTGAGCCCGTCCCAGATTTCGCCGTTGGCTAAAACCACTTCAAGGCCTAAAACCTGCGCTCGGGCATTGCCGTAGCGCAGCACATTGATACCGCCGGCATTGGTCGAAAGAAGCCCGCCGATTTCCGCGCTGCCTTCGGAGGCCAGCGAGAGCGGAAAAAAGCGCCCGGCGTCTTCTGCGGCTTGTTGCACATTGGACAGAATGCACCCGGCCTCGACCAGCATGGTGTCATTGAGCGTATCGATCTTGCGGATCTCGTTCATGCGGGAGAGGTTGAGGATAATTTCTGTTCCGTCCAAAGAGGGTATCTGTCCGCCGACAAGTCCGGTGTTGCCGCCCTGCGGAACGACGCCGATGCCAGCCTCGTTTGCGATCTTCAGGATTTGGGAGACTTCATCCGTATTGGCAGGTTTTGCGATCAGCGCCGCGCGGCCTTTAAACTTGTCGCGCCACTCCGTCAGATAGACCCCGGCGCCTTCACTGGCGACAACACCTTTGGGCCCGAGGATGCGGTGGATGTCATCAAGCGCCTTGTTGCTGGTCATGAGGCTGTCCTCCTGGGTTCGGCCGCCCTGCGCAGACGATCATTGATCGCCGCCCCGAGGCCGGTTTCAGGAATGGGCATCACGGCGATGGTCTCGCTCTCCATGGCGTCAAGCAACCGCAGAAAGGAAAACAGATTGGACGCCGCCTCGCGAAGATCCCCGGCCGGTGAAAGATTGAGGGTCATGTCGTCCTCACGGACGCCGGGACCAAAGGCAAGCAGAGCTTCATTGTCGCGCCGCTCGGTCGCCTCCAGCCGCAACGGCGCATCGGGCGCATAGTGGCTGAGCAATTGGCCCGGCGAACTGGGTCGGTCAGGATCGCTGAAGAGCGCAACGGGTCCCACAATCGCTTCAATCTCCTCCCGCGAAATCCCGCCATGGCGCAGCAAGACCGGTTCCCCATCCTGAAAACCGACCACCGTGGACTCAAGCCCGACTGTGCAAGCGCCGCCGTCGATCACGGCATCAATCCGCCCGCCAAGGTCGGCAAGCACATGGGCAGCCGTAGTTGGACTGACCGAACCGGACAGATTGGCGCTCGGCGCGGCAATGGCGCAGCCCGACAATTGAAGCAGCCTTTGGGCGACGCGGCTCTTTGGGACGCGCAGGGCGATGGTGGCCAGACCGGCACTGACCAGCGGCGAAGCCGGGCAGTCAGCCGTGCGCGGCAAGACGAGGGTAAAAGGTCCCGGCCAGAACGCTTGGGCCAGTTTTTCCGCCATCTCGTCAAAAGCTCCAAAAACCTTTGCCGCCTCAAGGCTCGCCACATGAACGATCAGCGGGTTGAACTGCGGGCGCCCCTTGGCTTCAAAAATCGCCGCGACCGCCTCTCCGTTTGCGGCATCGGCCCCCAGCCCATAGACCGTCTCGGTCGGAAAGGCGACCAGCTTGCCCTGGCTGACGAGCGTGGCGCCTTTCGCAAGGTCTGCTTCATCGGTCGAAAGCTCTATGGTGGTATTTACGTCCATGAGGGGCATAATAGATTACTATACTTCCAAAAAGAAGGCGGTCTGATGAACGGGGTTGGCCCGGATGCGTGTGACAGCTATATAGGCCCGAAACCTGTACGACCATATTTTTGGCTATAATTTGCAGAAGGACTGGCGCTGTGACCTATCAAGCCCCCCTCAAGGATATCCTCTTCACCCTCAAGACTGTCCTCGGCATCGAAAAGCTGGGTGAGCTGGAAGCCTTCGGTGACTTCAATATGGAGCTGGCCGAAGCGGTCCTGACCGAAGCCGGGCGGATAGCATCGGAAGAGATCGCTGATACCAATGTGATCGGCGATACGGTTGGCGCGCAGCTGGAAAACGGGGTGGTCCGCGTCCCGCCTGAAGTGAAAGCCGCCTATAACACGCTTGTCGACGGCGGCTGGATGAGCCTGCCCTACGATCCGGCCTATGGCGGTCAGGGATTGCCGGTCACCCTTGATGCCGCCGTCATGGAAATCTGGGACTCTGCAAATCTCGCGCTTGCCCTGGCGCCGATGCTGACGGGCGGGGCCATCAAGGCGATTTCAGCCCATGCCTCCGACGAGTTGAAAGACCTCTATTTGCCAAAACTGATTGAGGGGACATGGAACGGCACCATGAACCTGACCGAAAGCCACGCCGGGTCCGATGTTGGTGCCTTGCGGTCGAAGGCGGACCCGGCGGGCGACGGAACCTACCGGATCCGCGGTAACAAGATCTTCATCACCTATGGCGACCACGATATGACCGAGAACATCATTCATCTCGTTCTGGCTCGCCTGCCCGGCGCGCCTGACGGGACGCGCGGTATCTCGCTGTTCCTTGTCCCCAAATTTCTGGTCAACTCGGATGGCAGCCTTGGAAAGCGTAACGATGTCAAGGTCTTGAAGATTGAAGAAAAGCTCGGCATTCACGCCAGTCCGACCTGTGTGCTTGAGTTTGGCGAGGATGAAGGCGCCATCGGCTGGCTGATTGGTGAGGAAAACAGGGGCATGGCCGCCATGTTCACCATGATGAATATGGAGCGCCTCTATGTCGGTATTGAGGGCGTCGGCGTTGCCGAACGCGCCTATCAGCAGTCCGTTGCCTATGCCTCGGAACGCTTGCAGGGCAAGCCGATTGGCAAGCAACACGCCCAGAAGGATATGGTGCCAATCATCGAGCATGCCGATGTGCGCCGTATGCTGATGACCCAGCGCGCCTATGTCGAGGCAACCCGGTCCCTGTGTCTTGCTAATGCGCTCGCGGCAGATCTTGCCAAACACGCCTCAACCGAAGAAGAGCGCGTTACGGCCAAGTCCCGCGAAGAACTGCTAACTCCGATGTCCAAAGCCTGGTCGAGCGATGTTGGCAGCCTGGTGGCTAATCTGGCGGTTCAAGTGCATGGCGGCATGGGTTTCATCGAGGAAACCGGCGTGGCACAATATGTCCGCGACGCCCGCATCACTGAAATTTATGAAGGCACCAACGGCATTCAGGCGATGGATCTGGCGACACGCAAGCTCAATATGGGTGGCGGCAGCGTGATCCTGAATTTCATTGAAGAAATTTCTGACCTCGGCAAGGAACTGTCAGGCGATGCTGATCTCGGTAGCCTGGGCGGGCAACTGGCAAGCGTTGCTGAGACTTCAGAAGCGGTGACCCGTTGGTTGCTGGAAAGCCAGAAGGAAGCACCGCAAGACGTGCTGGGCGGGGCGACCCCCTTCCTGCGCCTCATGGGCTCGCTGGCAGGGGGCTATTTCCTGGCGCGCGGGGCCAGCGCCGCACAAGCCGAACTGGCAGTCGGAGGCGGGGACGAAGCCTTTCTGAAGGCCAAGATCGTGACCGCGCGGTTCTATGGCGACAATATCCTGATGCCCGCTAAAGGCCTGGAATCAGCCATAAAATCGGGTTCTGACAACCTCTTTGCTTTGGCGCCGGAGGTGCTGGCGCGGTGATATAGCCCGGGGGCGGCAGCGGCGTGCATTTTTGACTCGTCGGAATTTGGTGATAGACTTCGCCTCACAGTGGAGACGCCTCGATATTGGCCGTTGATCCACCTGAGGGGGACGAGAGTGGGTATTGATCCGGTCGAAGTTGCAATCCTTGCCATCGCGTCGATCATCGGCGCCGTCGGTGCTGCGATCATATGGGCGACTTTTACAAACCTGTTCAGGATCAGGCGCAGGGCGCTGGCATCCTTTGGCTTCCTGCTGATCGGTGCCGTCAGCGGCCTTGCTTTCTTGTCTTCCTATCTGGCGCCAGTGCTGGTGCCCACTCTTGTGCGCATCCTGCCTGATCCGATTTACTTCGATGAGGCTCTGGAAGATCCGCTTCTCTCACGTCTCGTCGCAGATCACCCCGATCTCATGCACGGACTTGAAGCCAGACTGATCACAGCTCATCTGGTAGCGGGCCTTGATGGCGTACGGTTTGAGGGTGAACGAATTGGCCTGCAAAAGAGCACAGGTCTGACAGCAGACTATTTCTCCCGCGCACGGGGCGAGGATCTGGTCGCACTCATGGAGCTTCAGGGCGAGGTCTTTGAAGATCTGGCAAGTTCAGATCCGGAACTGTGCTATCCGTTTCTTTTTGGCCTGCAGGCTGATGAAGCAGAGATCGCTCTGCGGATGGACGAGGAAATTCCTCTAAACGTGGAACAGAGAACCCAGGATCTCATTCTGAATGCCGCGACCAGCGTCCCGGCGTTCGATCAACAGCTGGGCGAATTTGTGATCCGAAAGGCGCAGGTTGATATTGCTCTTGATCATGGGGAAAGGGGCATTCGGCTCATGTCTGGCAACTATCGCCCACAAACGGACGAAGAGGCCACAGAACTCTGCACCATTTACAGCCGCTTTTTTGCTGCAGTTTCCTCAGAAGGACCGCAGCGCGCTGAAGCGGCCTGGCGATCCATGTTCGTGCCGATCGACGAAAGTTGATCAGCCTGCTTTTGCCTCGACATCCCGCATCACCCGCAGAAGATTCCCGCCCCAGATCTTTTTGATATCACCGACGGAATAGCCGCGCAAAATAAGCTCCTGCGTGACGTTGGCTGTCTGCGAGGCATCCATCCAGCCGGTAAGCCCGCCACCGCCGTCAAAATCCGAGCTGATTCCGACATGATCGATACCGATGAGTTTGACCGCATAGTCGATGTGGTCGGCAAGGATGCTGACATTTGCGCGGGGCCAATGCTGATCCAGTGCCTTGACGTCACCACGATATGCGGCGATGGTTTCGGGTGAAAGGGAGGCCCTGGTTGCCCGGGAGTAATTGTACTTTTCCGCCAGGGCCTTTTTTGCGGCAACCTTTTCTTCAGGCGGCGCGGCCAGATAGGTATCAAAACCGACAATTTGAACAACGCCGCCGGTCTTCTTGATCGCCAGCATCTCTTCATCCGTGAGATTGCGGAAGTGATCATAGACCGCCCGCGCCCCGGAATGCGAGGCAATGACCGGCGCCGTCGAAAGCCGGGCTATATCGAGAGTGGCAGCTTTGGAAGCATGGGAAACATCGGCCATCACCCCGAGGCGGTTGAGTTCCTTGAGGAGACCTTTGCCAAGCTCGGACAACCCGCCATGTTCTTCGGGCGCATCGCCGAGATCTTCGCGCGCCAGCGAGCTGTCAGCAAAGTTCGAGTGCCCCATATGGGCAAAGCCCGCGTAGCGCATGCCGCGACTGAAATATTCCTCCACGGTCGAAAGATCTGAACCAAACGCAAATCCGTTCTCGACGCCGATCAATGCGACCAGTTTGCCTTCGCCGCGAATGCGCAGGATATCGTCAGCCGAGGTGGCAAGCCCGATGCGGTTCGAATAAAGCTCGTCGGTCATTCTGTGAATGGCATCAAACTTGTTGCGTGCCTTGCTGACCGCTTCTGCATAATTCGCCTCGGTCCGCTCGGTTTGCCCGACATAGACAATAAAGAAAACGGCGCTGAGGTTGCCCTCTTCCATCTTTGTGAGGTCAACCTGGAACTTGTCATTACCCCCCGGATCGACGGCCTCGGTCGCAAAATCGTCCGGAATATCCACATGAGTGTCGATGGTGAGCAGCTGGCTGTGCACATCTTCGGTGATCGCCTCAGCGCTTCGGGCCTCGATAGCCGGGTGATGTTGGTCTTCCATTGTTTCAGCCATTTCTATGCTTTGGGGGTCGGCCTGGATCGAGGCGTCGTCCTTGCCGTCACCGCATGCGGAGAGAGTGAGACTGCTGACAATCGCGAAGCAGGTAAGAAAGGAGCGGATGGTGAGAGGCATGGAGTAATATCCCGGGTTTTGGTTGGTGATAAATCAAGTGTCAGGGCCTGAAAAGCCGGGCGCGGTGTGAAGCGCCCAGCGGATAAATTCTTCGATGACCTTGTCTGAGTCAGTTCCGCGCGGTATGGAAATTGAGGTCCTCGATCCGGTATGACGAAACCGTAGCCTGTCTTTCTGCTTATCAAGTTTCGACTCGCGCATCAAATCCCACGTCATTTCGCTTTCGATACCATCGATGGATGAATGCCGGATCCCGAAGCTGTTGATATAGACCGTATCTGTCCGGTCACCATCATAGTGGAAGTGAAACCCGGGACCTTCCAGCCTTGATCGAACCTCTGTCAGCAGACCGCGCCACTCTGAACCAGTTTCCTGGCGCAGCAAAAAGGAAAATTTCAGAAAGGCTGAAGCGGTCTCATGATTTTGGAGACGGGTAGATATTTCGATTGTTTGTTTTTTGTCGCGGCCTCTAACCAGATGAGCCGAGCGGCGATGCTGAATGAGGCGGATATCTTCCCATTTCAGATCCACCTCTTGTCCACGTGCGGTGGTCTGATGAACACCGTTGACGTCGACAAGAACGGGGGTTGTCTGACGAAACAGGCCGCTGGCGAGCGCTGCAATGCGGACCACGAGACGCAAGATTACAAGCAAGGTCAAAAAAACTGCAAGACCCGCCATCACCCAGACGGTAATGCTCCCATCGCGCATGCCGTGCAAACCACCCGACATCAACAAGGCCAATGTCCAGAAAAGGCCGCTCAGAAAAATCAGAATGACAGATTTGAGCCTCTCGGAATGACTGGCAGCCTTGAGAGTGTCGAACTCCGCTGTGCCACGGGCCAAGAGCTCAAAAACGCTTTCGTCGCGATAAAATTTCAGCGTTCGGATGGCCAGGGCTTTCTTCCTCTATAGGGGTTTTGAAATGAGGTACACCCTCATAACAGGAGTTTTTGTGGCAGGTTACTCAACGTCCCGTTCTCTCGATACCAGGGTCAAAACTCAATAAATCCACCAGATGAGTGTAACAGCGATACACAGCGCTGCGAAGTGGGCTTTGGTACCCAAATTTGCCATAAGCGGGCTCTTGATGTGGCGGTTGTCATATGTCAACATCGTTAACCTAAGGGATGTGCAGAGGGCATGTTTCACCTGAAATATTTAAACTCAAGTGGGGACGATCATGAGATTATTTAGTATTCTGGGCGCAATGGCGTTGGCGGTTGTTATGTCAATCAGCGGAGCTAGCGCGCAAGGTTCCGATTCCCGTTACATTATCATGTTTAGCAAGAACGCCATTCCTGCGAATGCCAATGGCAAGATCGCAAGTGCAGGCGGTCAAGTCGTATTGAGCTTGCCCCAGGTGGGCATCGCTATCGCCGCCTCGAGCGATCCGGATTTTGCCACCCGGGCCAGTGGGATCAGGGGCGTTTTCTCGGTCGGACCCGAGGCCGTGCATGGCCTGCCCGATATGGAAGAGATAGCAATGCCGGAGGCCCCCACCGGGGCAGATGTATTATTTAATAGTGGTCTGCTGTGGGGTATCGAGCGGGTACACGCACCTGAGGCCTGGAGCTATGGGCACACAGGATCCCACGGTACGGTCCTCGCGGTCATAGACACTGGCGTTGCCTGGAACCATCCGGATCTGGCTCCCAATGTCATGGATATGCAGTGCTTTGCTTCAGTTGCCTGCAATCCTTACCCCAGCTACAGCGATCACGGCACGCACGTTGCCGGGACAGCAGCGGCAGCGTTTGATGGCGGCCTTGTTGTTGGCGTTGCGCCAGAACTCAGCATTGCATCATACAATGTGTTCGAGCCCATCGATGGCTGCGGCGTATGCGCTTATTCCTCATCGCGCTGGTCGGCAATGATTGATGCCGCCGATAAAGGCTATGAAGTGATCACCATGAGCCTCGGTGGAACGGCTCAATACGGATTTGGACGTACAGATGGTCTCGCCACATTTGTCGCCGCAGAAAAGCGGATTGCTAATTACGTCAATCAGATGGGCACCAATATGGTGGCCTCTGCCGGAAATTCCGGGCTCGATCTGACCGGCAATATTGTCCATGTGCCGGGTGACATTCCGGGTATCGTCAACACCAGTGCTACAGGCATTCAAACCGAGCCCCGTTATAGCGAAGACTCGGTCGATATCATTGCCTTCTATTCAAATGTTGGTGCGCCCGTTACCATTGCCGGCCCCGGCGGTGATTGCGGATTGGTTCTCGGCTGCGGCGCTAGCCGGCCCGGTAATTGGTTCGAGTACCTGATTCTCAGCTCGACTGTCGCTGCTGATCCAGCTTGTGCAGCCACAGCAGATTGTCCTTTGGGTTATGGCTGGAAGGGCGGCACGAGCATGGCGACACCCCATGTCTCGGCTGTTTTGGCCTTGATCCGGGACGCAAACCCTGGCATCAGCCCGGCGCAGGCAGTCAGCATTCTGACCAGTACCGCCGACAATATTGGCAGTCGCCTGACCTTTGGCCATGGCATGGTCAACGCAGAGGCGGCAGCAAACAAATAGCGTCTGGCTCGACAGAAAGAGACGAAGCCCTGGACCCGCCGTGGTCCGGGGCTTTTTCTTTCTTGATCCCGGTATTTCGTTGCTGAACCGCAAATCTGGAATTGTTCTCCCAATTGCCGTGTGGCTCTGAAAAGGGTTTGTGGAACCCCCCCAAAGTGCTACTCCTGACGGCGCAAACCCTTGTTTCAAGTGCCTTCGCCTCCATTGCGCATCCCGGTCGCTGGCGGGCGACAGTTGCCTCGCATTGGAAAGACAGATCTCATGTCTCAAGACAGCAGCCTCATGACAGAAGCAATTCCGGAACAAGCCACGGCGCGGGGGTTGACCTATCCCTACGGCATGAATTTCGGTCCCGATGAGGGCAAGGCGCTGGAAGTGGCCGACGGGGTCTATTGGCTCAGGTTCCCGCTGCCGTTTTCGCTGAAATACATCAATCTCTATCTGCTTGAGGATGGCGACGGCTGGACCATTGTGGATACCTGCGTCGATCTGCCTGACTCGCGCAAAATCTGGGAAACCCACATCAAGGGCATCATGCAGGGCAAACCCATCAAGCGGGTTATTGTCACGCATTTGCATCCCGATCATGTAGGTCTTGCAGGCTGGCTGACGCGAAAGGCTGATTGCGATCTGTGGATGTCGCGGACCGATTTTCTGATGTGCCGGACCCTTGCCTCCGACACCGGCAAGGAAGCACCCAAGGCGGCCATCGATTTTTACCGCGCCATCGGGTTTGATGAAGCGTCCCTGGAGTCCTACAAATCACGCTTTGGCGGTTTTGGTTCTGTGATCTCCCGGTTGCCGGACAGTTTTCGCCGCGTCCAGGATGGTGAAACCTTCGAGATTAATGGACGGTATTGGCAGGTCGTTGTCGGCTCCGGCCATGCCCCTGAACACGTTTGCCTTTATTGCCCCGGCCTGAAGCTGTTGATTTCCGGCGATCAGGTGTTGCCGCGCATATCACCCAATGTCAGCGTCTTTCCCACAGAACCGGACGGCGATCCGCTCAAGGACTGGCTCGACAGCTGCGCCAAGCTGCGTGAACTCCTGCCCGATAACTTGCTGGTCCTGCCATCTCATCAGGAACCGTTTTATGGGCTGCACAATCGATTGACGCGCCTCATTGAAGAACATGAAAGCGGTCTGGATCGTCTTTTTGAAACGGTTGCAGAACCAAAACGCGTTGTCGATTGCTTCTCGGCGCTCTTTAAACGGACGATTGGACCAGACCTTATAGGACTGGCCTCCGGCGAAACCCTGGCGCACCTCAATTGTCTTGTTGGCCGCAAGATGATCCGGCGTGAGCGGGATGAAAATGGTGTCGACTATTTCACCCAGCGCAAGGGTGACCTTAAAAGCACAGAGTTTCGTCTCTAGAACCTTTTATCGCGAAGTAAGGAATTCATAAATTCATGGCGAGAAAGCTCAAGGATGACAAGTGGAATGCATTCTTCGACTACATATTTTTCTATGCGAGCTATTTGTGGCTTCCGGCAGTGGTGCTTCTTGTTTCCTATTGGAGAAGCGGCGCTCTGGGGACCCCGCTCTTTGTCATCGCAATCAGCCTGATCGCGATAAGCTTTTACGGCCGGTTCATTGAACCCCGATGGCTCACCGTCAAACACACGCATATTGATCTCACACCAGCGGGATATGAAGGTCCAAAGACCGAGATTTCTGCGGCGCTCTTTTCCGATACACACTACGGAATTTTTCGCAATGTGATGCCGCTCAAACGATTGCGCAAAAGAATCGATGGCGAAAATGTCGATATTGTTCTGGTCGCCGGTGATCTGACCAATCATCTCAGACCGGACGAACTGGACGAAACCTTCGGTGAATTCGCGAACTTCAGGCAGCCGGTGCTGGCGGTCCTCGGCAATCATGACTACGGGCTCCCCGGCTGGATTATGCCTGGCGAGATTACCAGATCCATTTCCGGTTTTGGGGTTCAGGTTCTTGAAAATGACAGCACCTGTGTTTCGGTGGGCGAGGTTGAGTTGAAAATTACCGGCCTCCGCGACCATTATGCGGGAACCGCTGACTATGGCTTGCTGGCGCCATCCGATGAAGCCCCGGCCTCCAGGGGCACGCCGCGTCCTCATCTGGTGATCGCCCACAATGCCGATGCGGCGCACGATTATCCGCACGGATCGGTTGCTGATCTCACGGTCTCCGGCCACACCCATGGCGGACAAATCCGGTTACCTTTCATTTTCCGCCGAATCATCCCGACCCGGCACCGGTTTGACCGGGGTCTTTATCACGCAAATGGCTATAAGGTTTATGTCTCGTCGGGGACAGGAATGGACCTTTTGCCTGTCCGGCTCTTTGTCCCGCCGTGTCTTGACGTCCTGATCCTCACTGTGCCCGGGCCAGCGCGGGGAGTTGGACCAGAGGTGGATAAAACTTGACGGTGCCATGTCAGGCCGATTTAACGGGCTCCGAGAGGCCAAACGGCCGCAGTAGATTGGAAAAACGCGGGGTTCCCGCATCAAGGGCAAACCGGTACGCATGACCACCGCACTATACACCCACGCTGCCTGCCATGGCCATGTGACCCCTGAGGGGCATCCCGAACGGGTGGCAAGATTGCATGCCGTGCTGGAGGCTATGGACGCAGAGGAATTTGCAGGCCTTGAACGCTGTGAAGCCCCTCGCGCTGACCTTGAAGCCATCGAACGGGCTCACCCTGCAGCTTATATTGCGCGGATCAAAAGCGCGGCGAGCGAAGCCGGCGGGGTGCCTGTGAGGCTTGATGCCGATACCTCGATTTGCAATGGATCATGGGAGGCAGCCCTGCGTGCCGCCGGCGCTGTGGTGGCCGCTGTGGATGCGGTCATGGCCGGCGATATCCAGAATGCCTTTTGCGCGGTTCGCCCGCCCGGACATCATGCCGAGCCGGAAATCCCGATGGGGTTTTGTCTCTTCAACAGTGTTGCTATTGCAGCGTTTCACGCTCTGGCGGCGCACGGTCTTGGCAGGGTTGCGGTTGTGGATTTTGATGTTCACCATGGCAACGGAACAGCTGCCATGTTTGAAACCAGGCCGGAGTGCTTCCTTGCCTCGAGCCATCAAATGCCGCTCTATCCGGGAACCGGGTTTCCCGAGGAAGCCGGCTGCGGTAATATCTTGAATGTGCCGCTGCCCGCCGGGGCCGACGGAGCGGTTTTCAGACACGAATGGTCACAAAAGATCTTTCCGGCGCTTGATGCATTTGCGCCTAATTTCATCCTTGTTTCTGCCGGGTTTGACGGGCACAAGGACGATCCGCTTGCGGGGCTGGCGCTTGACGATGACGACTATGCGTGGGTGACAGCCCGGCTTGTCGAAAAAGCCGGGAAATTGTGTGGCGGGCGTCTCGTCTCCACGCTTGAAGGCGGCTATGATCTTGATGCGCTGAAGAGCGCCGCGGCGGCGCACGTGAGGGAGCTGATGAAAGCATGACCGGGACAGAGCTGTCGGAAAGATCTTCAGGGACCGAGTTTGCCGGGCGTATCCATCTGGCGCGCCACGGCAAGCCTGACCTGCCGGCCAGGGGCTGGCTCTCGCGGGCGCAGTTCAACGCCTGGTGGTCGGAATACGGCCGTGTGGGTCTGGTGGCATCGGATCAAGCGCCTGAAACCCTTCAAGGGATTGCGGCACGAGCAGGAGCCATTATCGCCAGCCCGGCCCCGCGTGCGCATGAGACAGCCCGGGCTCTTGCGGCCAATCGTGAAATCGTTATTGATGTGATCTATGCAGAAGCCCCGCTACCGGCCCCCTGGATCCTGCCATACATACAAATGTCACCGGTGGTCTGGGGCATAACCGCTCGCTTTACCTGGTGGCTGGGGTATGCAGGCGGCGGAGAAAGCAGATATGAAGCGGAGCTGCGCGCCCGTGAGGCAGCTGACAGGCTGATTGAACTGGCCGCTGACGGCGACGGCGATGTCCTGCTTTGCGGACATGGCTGGTTCAATCATATGATGGCACGAGAACTGAAACGCAGAGGCTGGATCAAGATCAAGGGTGGTGGCGAAAGATTATGGGGCCACAACACCTTCGCCTCACCGGTATGAAAGAGGGAGACAGACAATGACAGGCCAAAAGGCAGATAAAGACAAGATGTCGAAGGAGATTGAAAAACTCTCTTTCGAGGACGCCTTGTCGGATCTTGAAGATATTGTGCAAAAGCTTGAAGGCGGGACGGTGGAGCTCGAGGAATCGATCAAGATTTATACGCGCGGACAAATGCTCAAGGCTCATTGCGAGAGTAAGCTGAAAGATGCCCAGGCCAGGATCGAAAAAATTGTCGTAGGGACGGGCGACAAAATTTCTGCGGAAGCTGCTAGCTTTGAATAGGGTGACAGGGTCTGACCACCCGCCAGGCGAAGAGAAACCATGAGCGATTTTGAAACTGAATTAGTATCCGTTGCCGCCAAAGTAGATGCCGTACTCGACGGCATCCTGCCGCAGCCGGTTGGCCCCGAGGCGAGCCTGCTCGATGCCATGCGCTATGCGTGTCTGGGCGGTGGCAAGAGAATAAGGCCCTTTCTTGTTGTCCAGAGTGGCCGTATTTTTGGCATGGACGAAGAGACAATGCTCAGAATTGCCGCAGCCGTTGAATGCGTTCATACTTATTCGCTCGTCCATGATGATCTGCCCTGCATGGATGACGATGACATGCGCCACGGCAAACCATCGACCCATCGGGAATACGACGAGGCTACCGCAGTGTTGGTCGGTGATGCACTTCTGACCTTCGCGTTTGAAATTCTTTCAGATGTCAATGCACACCCGGATCCCTTTGTGCGCTGCGACCTTGTCGCACGGCTCGCGACCTCGATTGGTTTCCACGGCATGGTGGGTGGCCAGATGATTGATATGCTCGCCGAAGCCGGTGAGCTGGAGATAACCGCGATCAATCGGATGCAGCGGATGAAAACCGGCGCGCTGATAGCCTTCGCGGCGGAATCCGGCGCTGTTGCGGCACGCGCCTCGCACTCCGCCCTTCATGCTCTCAATGGCTATGCCCATGATTTGGGCCTGGCGTTTCAGATCACCGATGACATTCTCGATGTGGAAGGCGACGCCGAGAGGCTTGGCAAATCTGTTGGGAAGGACGAAAAGGCTGGAAAAGCAACGTTTGTTTCTATTTTGGGCCTGGAACGGGCCAGGGCCCAGGCGGGGCTACTTGCCGCACAGGCTGTCGCTCACCTTGATTTGTTTGACGAAAAAGCCGATCTTCTGAGGGCGCTGGCGACCTTTGCGGTGGAGCGCGAACATTGAGTGCATTGTTGCAGAGCGTTATGGGGAATTATCAGTGACCGGCAGACCACAGACACCGCTTCTCGACACAGTGAAGTATCCGCGTGACATTCGTGAGTTTTCACGGGATCAACTCGTCCAGCTCGCCGGAGAAGTGCGCGAGGACACTATTCATACGGTATCAAGGACCGGTGGGCACCTTGGTGCGGGCCTCGGCGTCGTTGAACTCACGGTCGCTATCCATCATGTTTTTGATACTCCCGATGACCGCCTGATCTGGGATGTGGGCCACCAGTGCTATCCGCACAAGATTCTGACCGGACGCCGCGACGAAATGCACACCATCCGAAAAGGTGGCGGGCTTTCCGGCTTCACCAAACGCAAGGAAAGCGCCTACGATCCATTTGGCGCTGCGCACTCCTCGACGTCGATTTCCGCCGGATTGGGAATGGCGGTCGCGAGGGATCTTCAGGACGGGGACAATCATGTTATCTGCGTGATCGGCGACGGCGCCATGAGTGCCGGCATGGCCTATGAGGCAATGAATAACGCCGGCGCCATGAATTCGAAGCTGATCGTTATACTGAATGATAACGACATGTCGATCGCAAGACCGGTCGGAGCCATGAGCGCCTATCTGTCACGGCTCTGGTCAGGCGGCGTCTATCAGGGGTTTCG
>CBFDBJ010000063.1:0-22062 GCA_965603015.1 uncultured Alphaproteobacteria bacterium | reverse complement strand
TGGGCAAGACCTCTGACCCTGATGCGGCCATCACTTTGGCGCGGCAGTTTTGCCCGCAGGAGGCTTGGATTTCAGGCCCGGAAACAGGGAGTAGTAAAACTCCGTCGTGTCCGCAATTACAGGTTCAAACTGCGCTTCTGCCATCCATTCCGGTGCGGTCTTGGGATCATACAGGAGGTCGAACACAAAATAGGCGATTGTCACCATGATGAAACCGCGACCGATTCCGAAAAAGAACCCGGCAGTGCCATCGATTGGGCCTGGCTGTTTACCGGAAACCCTCACAATCATTTTGTTGCCTGCCCATGACAGCAAAAACAGCATGACAAAGAAGGGAACGGAAAAGGCGACAAGGTCGGCGAGCCATGTTTTGGTAATCAGCTCGTGCATCAGCGGGCCCAGCAAGGCCAGCATATGGAGTGCAGCAAACGCCGATCCGACCCATGTGAATATGGTCACAACCTCGCGGGTAAAACCTCGCAAGAGTGCAAGCAGTCCTGACAAAAGCATGACGGCGAAGATGATGACATCAACAGCAGTAAAAGGCATTTTAACCCTCGTTGGCGGCAGCAGGTTGGTCAGCAGCATCGCTGGTGCCAAACTGCTCGACTAGATCTAGCAGAGTCCCAATCTCATTCACACCCAACCCGGAAGCTTTCTTAGAAGCCTTGGATTTAACTCTACGCGGCATGATGGCGGTTTGAAAGCCCAGTTTTTCCGCCTCCTTCAACCTGGCGTCGCTCTGCCCGACCGGCCTGATCTCGCCTGAAAGGGAGATTTCGCCAAACGCTATGCAATTTGGAGGCAGCGGGCGGTCAAAGGCCGACGAGATCAGAGCCGCCGCAACCGCGAGATCAGCAGCAGGCTCGGTGATCCGTAACCCCCCGGCAACATTGAGATAAACATCTCTGCCGCCCAGGCTGACGCCGCATCGCGATTCCAGAACAGCAAGCACCATGGAGAGGCGCCCGCTGTCCCAACCAACGACGGAGCGGCGCGGCGTGCCAAGCGCGCTCGGTGCAACGAGCGCCTGAATCTCGACCAGCAGTGGCCGTGTTCCTTCAATTCCTGCAAAAATCGCGGCACCCGAAGTGGTCTCGTCGCGCCCTGTTATGAAAAGTTCGGACGGGTTTGAGACTTCCATCAGACCGCGATCGGTCATTTCAAAGACACCGATTTCGTCAGTTGCGCCGAACCGGTTTTTGACCGCGCGCAGAATTCGGTACTGGTGTCCGCGTTCGCCCTCGAAATAGAGCACCGCATCGACCATATGTTCAACCACGCGGGGCCCGGCAATCTGGCCGTCCTTGGTGACGTGGCCAACGAGGATCACAGAGGTGTTGCGCCGCTTCGCAAAGCGGACGAGTTCCTGGGAACAGGCGCGCACCTGGGCAACGGTTCCAGGGGCAGAATCCAGCGCGTCGGACCACATGGTCTGAATGGAATCGATGATCAGGACATCGGGCGGCGGGCCCTTTTCGAGCGTGGCAAGGATGTCGCGCAAATTGGTTTCAGCGGCCAGTTGGACCGGCGCTTTGGCCAGGTTCAGCCGTGTTGCCCGCATGCCGACCTGAGCGACAGCCTCTTCGCCGGAGACATAGATGACCGAACGCCCTGAACTGGCGATGGCCGCTGCAGTCTGGAGCAACATCGTTGATTTGCCAATTCCGGGATCGCCGCCGACCAGAAGCGCGGAGCCGGGAACAAGCCCGCCGCCTGTGACGCGGTCAAATTCAGCCATTCCGGAAATCAGTCGGGGAAGTTCTTCGCGGTCGGCATCAAGGGACGTCAGTTCAACCTTGCGGGTTTTACCGCCACTCTTGACCGAGCCCAGGGCGCCCTTATGGGTGGCGCCCGCCTTGGCTTCCTCAATCAGAGAATTCCATTCACCACAGGCTACGCATCGACCGGCCCATTGCCCATGAGCCGCGCCGCAGGACTGACAGACATATTCCGCCGATTGCCTGGCCATGTTGTGCTTCTTCAGTTTTTCGAGAGGTCGCTTACGACCTGAGGATTTCCATTTGTATCGGGCCCTCGGCCCGGCCGTTCACAAACTGATCGACCATAGCATTACCGCTATTATCGATTGAGTCGGCAGGCCCCGTCCAAATAATTCGGCCCTTGTAGATCATTGCTATGGTATCGGCGATCTTGCGAGCGGATGCCATGTCATGGGTGATCGAAAGGGTCGTTGCGCCCAGATCCTGGACACATTTGACGATCAGGTCATCAATGACATCGCCCATGATCGGGTCAAGGCCCGTGGTCGGCTCGTCAAAGAAGATGATTTCGGGGGTGGTTGCAATGGCACGGGCGAGGCCAACGCGCTTTTGCATGCCGCCGGAAAGCTCGGACGGATGAAGCTCGCCAACTTCAGGGCTGAGGCCAACCCGGGCGAGGTTTTCAATGGCGATGTCTTTTGCTTGCTTGTGGCTGACGCGCCGACTCTTGGGACCTTGCTGAATGCCAAAGGCAACGTTTTCCCAAACTTTTACACTGTCGAACAGAGCCGCCCCCTGAAACAGCATGCCGAAGCGGGCCATCAGCTCGTCACGTTTTGTGCTGCCCAGCCCTGTGATTTCCTTACCATCGATCTTGATGGACCCATGGTCGGGTTTGATGAGCCCCAGAATGCACTTCAGCATAACCGATTTACCGGTGCCGGACCCGCCGATGACAACAAGAGACGAGCCCCGCGGAACAACGAGGTCAAGGCCGTTCAGGACAGTCTTGTCACCAAACTTCTTATGGACATTCTTCAGTTCGATCATCGGTGTGGTTGTCATGATGCGTTTTGCCCTCAGCTAAACAGGAGGGATGTGAGAATGAAATTGGCGGTGAGGATCAGGACCGAAGACCACACCACAGCATTTGTCGTCGCCGTGCCGACGCCCAGCGCACCGCCTTTTGAGTAGAAGCCGTTGTAACAACCCATGACCGCGACGATGAAGCCGAAGACAGTTGATTTCCACAGGCCCGAGGTCACATCTCCAACGGTGATAAAATCAACCGTGTTGGCGATATAGGCGGTGGGGTTGAAGCCAAGCGAGTAAACCCCGGCGAGATAGCCGCCCATAATGCCAATGACATCGCCAACGAGGACGAGGAAGGGCAGGGTCAGCACGGCAGCAATAATGCGCGGCGCAATGAGGTATTTGAACGGATTGGTCGACAGTGTCGAAAGAGCATCAATCTGTTCGGTGACCCGCATGGTGCCCAGTTCAGCCGCGATCGCGGCGCTGACGCGTCCTGCGACCATGAGGCCGGCGAGCACTGGCCCGAGCTCCCGCGTGATGCCGAGCGCAACGATATTGGGCACAAAGCCTTCTGCGCCAAACCGGTCGCCGCCGAGGTAAATCTGCAAGGCAAGGGCCCCGCCGGTAAAGACCGTCGTCAGGGCTACGACAGGCAGGGAGAAATAGCCGATCCGCAGGATCTGGGCGGCAATCTGGGAAGGGTACCAGGGTGGACGAAAGCAATGGCTCACAGACTTGAGAGTAAAGATCGAAACGCGCCCGATCAGGGCCATCAAATAGATCCAGCCGGCGCCAATCGCGCCGACGAAATTAATCCGGGATCTTGCCCCGGGAATCTCTGTTGTTCTCTCCGCTGCCATCTCGTGGCTTACCCCTGAAATGCCGACCGCACCCAGGTGTGATATCTACCTCCCCGCAGAAGGACCCCGATCCGGCTGGTTTATATGTCGCCACCTGTATCTATTGCCCAGACCGGTTAATATCTCATATCCAAATGAACCTGAAGCTGCGCCTAATTGGTCAATTGTGACATTTTTTCCCAGAATTTCGACATAAGAGCCCGGTTGCGCATCGATTTCGGGCACGTCGGTGATGTCGACGGTTGTGAGGTCCATGGAAATGCGCCCGACCATGGGGACCTTCACGCCGTTTATGAAACCAGATCCCTGATTGCTGGCGGCTCTCAAAATGCCGTCGGCATAGCCAAGGGGCAGGGTGGCAATGCGGCTTTTCCGGGCTGTCGTGTGCGTCCCGCCATAACCCACGGTCTCGCCCGCTCCGACATGGTGCACCTGAAGAATTGGCGCATGGAGGTGGACCACGGGCTCCAGAGGTAACTGTCTTGCCGAAATCGGCTGCCCGCCATAAAGCGCGATACCGGGCCGAACTATGTCGAGGCAGTAATCAGCGCCGAGAAACACCCCGGCGGAATTGGCCAGACTGAGGGGCAGGCCGGGATGAACCGTCTTCAGGCCGCTTGCTGCCGCCGCGAAGGCTTTCCTTTGTTCGTCGTTTTGAAGGCTTTGCGGGGAATTGGCCGAAGCAAGATGGCTCATGGCAAAGACGATTGGCGCGGATTTGAAATCAGGGTCAGCGGCGATGGTGGCGGCATCATTGGCGCTCATCCCCAGGCGATTCATGCCAGTGTCGATATGAAGCGCGAATGGAGCCGGATCGGGCTCACCAGGCCAGAAAGGCTTCCACCTCTCATAATCATCCAGAGAGTTATGAACTGGTGTCAACCTGTTGTTTTTGAAGTCAAGTTCATCACCTTTCATGCATCCGTAGAAGACGCACACTTCGATGTCATCCAGTTGCGGGTCCTGGCGCAAGGCGCGTCCCTCGTCGGCGCTCGCAACAAACAGAAGATCACATCCGGCGGCCTTCAGCGCCCGGGCAACGTGGATCGCATCACATCCATAGCCACCCGCCTTGACGACCCCGGCGGTCCTGGCGCCGTGGGCACTATTGCGGATCAAGCGCCAGTTTGCCTGCACGGCCGCCAGATCAATGGTCAGAACCGGCCGCCCGTCGCTCGCAGGAAGATCAATCAGGTCTCGAGAAAAGGGTGACACGCAGCGGCTATCCTTTTGACTATCTTTCCAGATTGCTCGGATCGTAGTGACCGTCTTGTGCCAGATCGGAGAATTTGGTGAGTTCGCCCTGGAAGTGAAGATGGACAGTGCCTGTCGGGCCATGTCTTTGCTTGGCAATAATGACTTCTGCCTTGTTGTGAATATCCGCGCCCAGTTGCTGCGCCTGATCAATTTTGAGTTGATCACCACTGGCTGTTGCGGCAGCGATATCTCTTTCGCGGTAGTATTCCTCGCGGTAGATGAACATGACGACGTCTGCGTCTTGCTCGATCGACCCGGATTCCCTGAGGTCAGACAGCTGAGGCCTCTTGTCTTCGCGGTTTTCAACTTGCCGGGACAGCTGGGCAAGGCCGATGATCGGAATGTTCAGCTCCTTGGCAAGGGCCTTCAGGCCCATGGTGATCTGGGTGATTTCCTGGACCCGGTTGTCGGTGGCTTTGCCCGATCCGGCAATCAATTGGATATAGTCGATTATCAACAGGCCAATGCCATGGTTGCGTTTAAGGCGGCGGGCACGAGCGGTGAGCTGGGCGATGGAGATGCCGCCGGTGTCATCGATGAAAAGCGGAATACTTTCAATGATCTGCACGGTTTCCTGAATGCGTCGGAATTCGCTCTCATCAATCTGGCCGCGCCTGATCTGGTTTGACGGCACGCCGCTTTCCTCGGCAATCAGACGGGTGGCAAGCTGCTCGGAGGACATTTCCAGAGAGAAGATGCCAACCGCGGCGCCGTCTGTCACAACGTCCTCGCCATCCTCGTTCTGGCCGCGGCGATAGGCTCTGGCGACATTGAAGGCGATATTACACGATAGCGCCGATTTCCCCATGGCAGGACGCGCAGCAAGGATGACGAGATCCGACGACTGCAGGCCGCCAAGTTTGGCATCAAGATCCCGCAGGCCCGTGGACAGTCCCGACAGACGGCTACCGCGCTGATAGGCGGCGGTGGTCATGTCGAGGCTTTCCTTGATCGCTTTGGAGAAATCGACAAAGCCGCCTTCCGCCTGGCCAGCCTCGGCCAGGGAATAGAGCGATGCTTCGGACGCTTCGATCTGGTCCCTGGGCTCCTGGTCGGCATTGGCATCAAAGGCGTTTGAGACCATATCTTCGCCGATATGAATGAGGCCGCGGCGGATCGCCATGTCGAAGATCGCCCGGCCATAGTCAACCGCGTTCATCAGGCTGATCGAGGCGCTCGCCAGATTGGCCAGATAGCCGATCCCGCCGACCTCGGCCATATCCACGTCGTCCTCAAAGCGCGGCTTCAGGGTCACCGGATCGGCGACCCGGCCCGAGGCAATGAGATCTTCCATGGCGGAGTAAAGCCGGGCGTGGAGCGGTTCATAGAAGTGGTCAGGCTTGAGAAAGGCGGAGAGGCGAAAATAGGCTTCATTCTGCAGCAAAAGCGCGCCCAGCACCGCTTGCTCGGCCTCAATGTTACAAGGCGCAATCCGCCCGCCATAGTCCCCGCCATTGTCAACGCTGTTTTGCGGCGCGGCGTCATAGTCACCGACGATCGGGCCTTCAAGCGGCATAATCGGCTCGCCTGGCCCCATATCATGAGGCCCGCCATAGGAAGCATCGGGCGGCACGTCAGAGAGGCCGGCATGAGGCCCGTCAGGGATGAGATCGTCGTCTGGATATTCTGTTGTCATGGACTTTGTCTACGTGTGATTCGTCGGGAACAATACTCAAATCGAATCAGTTAGCAGTCTACCCACAAAAGACTTATCCACAGCCTGGGAACTTCGGGGACAGTTTGGGTTACTAATTGGGGACAGTATACTTAATTCACTTTTGATAGTGCATAGAAGTAGTATACAACCAATTGGAATTAAGTATACTGTCCCCAATTAGGGAAGGAGGTGGCCATGGCTCGAATGGCCCGTGTTGTGATCCCCGGGGTGCCCCATCATGTGGTGCAACGGGGCAATCGCCGGATGGATGTCTTCTTTGGCGATGACGACTACCGGACCTACCTGCGGCTGGTGTCAACGTTTGCTCGAAAAACCGATACCGCCATCTGGGCCTACTGCCTGATGCCCAACCATGTCCATCTTATTCTCGTACCATCGCACGCCGACGGACTTCGAGGGACTCTGGCCGAAGCGCACAGGATTTATGCGCGGGAGATCAACCGGCGAGAAGAGTGGCAGGGACATCTTTGGCAGGAACGGTTCTACTCATATCCCATGTCCGATAGTCATTTGTTGCATGCGGCGCGATATATCGAACTCAATCCTGTGGCGGCCAAAATGGTCAGATCACCAACTGAATGGCCCTGGTCGAGTGCCCGGGCCCATCTTGTCGGAAGCGACGACGGCATCGTGACCACTGGTCCGCTGCTTGAAAGAGTAGGCGACTGGCAAGCCATACTGGCCGAACGGATGGATCCCGATGCGCGAGAGATGCTGGAGAAGCATTTGCAAACAGGCAGACCTGTTGGCGATACCGACTTCGTCGAGCGCCTGGAGGCCTTGACCGGCAGGCGACTGAGACCCGCCAAAAGGGGACGCAAAAGCTCACGGGTCTAATTCGGGACAGTATACTTTTTGCGCCGGTTGATTTTAAAATTTCGCACCAACCGAATTGCAAAAAGTATACTGTCCCGAATTAGTCGCGCATCCGACAAAAAAGGGCGGCCCGATTGGAGCCGCCCTTTCAAAGTGTCTGTCGAACCGAAATCAGGCGTTGGACTTTTCTTCATCCCCGGCCGGGGCTTCTTCGTCTGAAGCGTCATCTTCGGAAAGATCGGCAGCGGCTTCCTGGGCCAGCTCCTCTGACTCGAAGACTTCCTCGGCCATGGCCAGAACGTCCTGCTCTTCGTCGGAGAGCTCGATATTGACGTCCTCGCCGCGTGCCTGACGAGCCGCTTCATCTTCGGTCCGTGCGACATTCATGGTGATTGTCACACTGACTTCCGGATGAAGCCGGATGGAGGCTTCGCTAAGACCGGTTGTCTTGATCGGTGCAGCAAGTTCGACCTGATCCTTGGTGATCGTGAAGCCGGCGTCTGTAGCGGACTCTGCGATGTCGCGGGTTGACACCGAACCATACAGGTGGCCGGTTTCGCCAGCCTGACGGATGACGATGAAGGTCTGGCCATCAAGCTTTTCGCCGACCTTTTCAGCTTCACCTTTGGCTTCAAGGTTCTTGGCTTCGATCTGCGCCTTTTGCGTTTCAAAGACTTTCAGGTTGCGCTCGTTGGCTCTGAGGGCCTTGCCTTGCGGCAGGAGGAAGTTACGCGCGTAGCCGTCCTTGACCTTGACGACGTCGCCCATCTGCCCAAGTTTGGCAACACGTTCGAGAAGTACGATTTCCATGGCTGTTCTCCCTATTTCACAAGATATGGCAGGAGTGCCAGGAACCGGGCGCGCTTGATAGCCTTGGCCAGTTCACGTTGCTTCTTTGCAGAAACAGCGGTGATACGGCTCGGCACGATCTTGCCACGTTCGGAGATGTAACGCTGCAGCAGACGCGTGTCCTTGTAATCGATCTTCGGTGCATTGATACCGGAGAACGGGCAGGTCTTTCTGCGGCGGAAGAAGGGACGGCGGCCGCCATCACCTTCGGATGGTTTTCTGTCTGTCATGATCTATGCCTCCTCTTTTGCTGCTGCCGGAGCAGGCTCTGGCGCTTTGGCACGTGGTGCATCGTCACGAGGCGTGAAATCCCGCTTTGGGCGGTCGCCGCCCTTGCGATCATCGCGTCCACCGCGGCGATCATCGCGGCCCCGTGAGGCCAGAACAGCCGAGGGGCCTTCTTCCAGCTCATCGACACGCAGCGTCAGAAGTCGCAGCACGTCCTCGTTCAATTTCATTTGCCGCTCCATTTCGGCAACCGCTGCATGCGGCGCGTCGATGTTCATCAGGATATAATGACCCTTGCGGTTCTTGCGGATCTTGTAGGCGAGCGTCCGAATACCCCAGTATTCAGTCTTTTCGACCTTGCCGCCGTTTTCTGTGATGATGGATTTGAAGGTTTCAGCGAGACCTTCTGCCGCTTGTTGCGACACATCCTGCCGCACAATAAAGATGTGCTCGTAAAGAGACATGGCTCTTCCTTTCGGTATCAAAGTGACGGCGGCGCGTGGGTCAGACGTTCATTCGCCGGCCCAAACGATGGTTCGCTTTTCCTCGCCGCTTGCACATAAAGCGCCGAAACCTCAGGAAAACCCGAGGCGAAAAAGGACCGCCATCACAGGAAGCGCAGGTTTAATCAGAAAAACCGGGGGGATGCAAGGGGAATGGGGCGTTCCGAGCGCATGGGCAGGGATTCATGCTATGGAATGCCCCGAATTAATCACAGTATCCGGAAAAGCCCCATGACCTCACAGCCTGCCCTCAAAATTGCCGCCGCCCAGATTGCGCCCGTCTGGGGCGACCGGGCAGGGACGCTGGCAAAAATCCTCGCCGCGGTGGAAGAGGCCGCCGGGCAGGGTGCCGGTCTTGTTGCCTTTGGCGAGGGGCTGTTGCCCGGCTATCCGTTCTGGGTGGAGCTGACGGACGGCGCGCGTTTTGAAAGTGCGCGGCAGAAGGCGATCTTTGCCCATTATGCGCGCCAGGCCGTCGTGATTGAAGAGGGCCATCTGGATGAGCTGACCCGGCTTTGCGCCGAGCGCTCGATCGCGGTCTATCTTGGATGTATTGAACGCGCCGCCGACAGGGGCGGTCACAGTCTCTATTGTTCGCTGGTCTATATTGATGCGTCAGGCACGATACAGTCCGTGCACAGAAAACTGATGCCGACGTTTGAGGAGCGCCTTGTCTGGTCGCCGGGCGATGGCCATGGTCTTGTGACACACAGGCTTGGCGCCTTCCGCGTGGGTGGTTTGAATTGCTGGGAGAACTGGATGCCGCTCGCCCGCGCCGCGCTTCAGGGCCAGGGCGAGGATCTGCATGTTGCGGTCTGGCCCGGAAGCTTGAGGAATACGGAGGATATTACCCGGCATATGGCAAGGGAGGGGCGCTCCTTTGCGATGTCGGTCTCCTCGCTGATGCGCAAGGCAGATTTTCCCGATGGGACGCCGCATCTTGATGTCATTCTTAATGCCTGCCCGGACATGCTCGCCGATGGCGGCTCCTGCATCGCGGCGCCCGACGGGCAGTTTGTTCTGGAACCCGTGGTCGGCGAGGAAGGGGTCTTCTGCGTCGATATCGATCACGGACTGGTACTCGAGGAGCGCCAGAACTTCGATCCGGCTGGCCATTACTCTCGCCCTGATGTCACAAGGCTCGTGGTCGACCGGTCGCGGCAAACCACGGTTGAAATTGAAGGCGGGGACTGACGCTCGCTCACACACCGGACCGTTTTCAGGGGTGACGGAGGCTGCTCCAAATGCCAGAGTGAGCGACAACCCGGCCAATAAAAGAATGCAGGGAAACGAAAAAGAGGAAATATCGCCATGATCGGGGAGCCCGGAGAGCATCAGATTCAGGCCAACGGTGTGCGCCTTGCGTACTTTGAATGGAATGTGGATGCCGGCCCCGAGGCGCCCGTTGTCCTGCTGATCCACGCGACCGGGTTTCATGCCCGCTGCTGGGACAAGACCGTTGCCGCGCTGCCCGAGGGCATGCGCGTCATCGCCGTCGATCAACGCGGCCACGGGCGCTCCGAGAATACCGGGCCGATCCCCGACTGGCATTTGCCCGCCGACGACATCAGCGCTCTGGTCGAGGGGCTTGATCTGAAAAACATCATCGGTGTCGGTCATTCCATGGGCGGCCACTGTGTAACGCAGGTTGCGGCGCGTCTGCCGGAGCGGTTCACCCGGCTCGTGCTCATTGATCCGGTGATGATGGATCCGAACCACTACACTCCCGGAGCCTTTAACGACCGCGGCCGACCGGAGGACTTTCCCGTGGCCAAGCGGCGCAATCACTGGGTCTCGTGGGAGGAGATGTTTGAGCGCTTCAAGGATCGCCATCCCTATTCGCTGTGGCGCGCTGATGTGCTTGAGGATTATTGCCGCTATGGGCTGGTGGCTCGCGAAGCCAAAAACGGTGAACATGACGGCTATGAGCTGGCCTGTCCGCCGGTCATCGAAAGCTCGATCTATGTCACCAGCGCCGGGACCGACATTTATGACATGGTCCGCAGCGTCGCTGTTCCGGTGACCGTGCTGCGCGCGAAGATGCGTGATTTCAACAAGGCCGCCGTGATGGACTTTGCCGCCTCACCAACCTGGGAGGGTCTGGCGGCGGAATTCAAAAATGGCACCGATGTTTATCTGCCCGAGTTGTCACACTTCATCCCGATGCAGGACCCTGAGCTTGTGGCGCGGTATATTGTGGGGGAGTGACGTTTAATGGGGGGGCGGAGCGAACATGAGCATGTGCTGACTCAGACAAAGGGTCTCGCGAACTTAGAAACTTGAAGCCACTATGCTATACGCAAATATCCCGACAATGACAGCGAGTGATACCAAGGGTGTTGCAAACAGTAGCAGGCTCAGGGTTAGCGAACTCCGGTATAGCCACTTGCTGCTGTAATTCTGTTTTGCACTTGAGATATAAAGTGCCAGAGCAAAGCCAAGCGCCGACGAAACTAACAGGTCTCCATAGACCAGCATTCGAAGGCCGTTCTCAAACAAGATGTGATTGGGGGTTCTCCAGATGACAAAGTATCTGATTGACCAAAGAAACAGACAGACTCCCAGAATTGAAAATTGAACCGTTCTCACAATCCTGACCCATATCCCAGCTCCGCCTTCAGACCTTCAATGCCCTCATAATGATGCGCCTTCCAGCCGCAGGCACGGGCGCCTTCGATATTGCCGATGTAGTCATCGACGAGAATGAGGGCGCTGGCGGGCAGGGCGAGGTGGTCCTCGATCTGCCGGAAGTATTCGGGGTGCGGCTTTCGCGCGTCCATATGGCCGGAGGTGAAAAGCTCTCCCATATGATCCTTCATGCCGATGACATCCCAGATATGTTTGGCGCGGTGCGGCTCGTTGTTGGTGCCAAGGTGCGGCGCATAGCCTTCTTCGGCGAGGGCGGCGCAAAAGCCAAGCAGCTCCGGATCCATTTTGACGCTGGTTTCAAACCACCAGGCGCCGAAGGCCTCGACCTTGTCGTCGGGATAAAAACCATCGTTGGTGGTTCTGAGATGCTCAAAAAGATCGCGCTTGCCGGTGACGACATGGGCAAGGAAGTCCCGGGTCAGAACCGCCGAGATGAAAGTGGCCGGCTCAATGTCCCAGTGTTCCTTCAGGCCTGCGGTCCAGCCGATGGGTTGCGGCAGAGTGTTAAACACCCCGTCGAAATCCCAGATGATGGCTTCAATTCCCTTCAGCACAAAACGCTCCGTTTCTATTCCGACCACACAGCCAGTTCATTACCGTTCGGGTCGAGGAAATGAAATCTGCGGCCGCCGGGGAAGGGGTAAACCGGTTTGGTGATCGTGCCACCAGCCTCTTTAACCGCTTCCAGTGTTCCTTCCAGATCGTCAGCGTAGAGAACGACCAGGGCGCCGACGCCTTCAGCACTGGCCGAGGCTTCACCGTTAAAGCCGCCATCGATCCCGGCACCGGCAAAGCTCAGGTAGTCCGGCCCCCAGTCGGTAAATTCCCACCCGAACGCCTTGCTATAAAACGCTTTCGTCTCGGCCCCGTTTTCCAGCGGTAGCTCGATATAGTTTATCTGCCTGTCCACATTGCTCACGGGGGCCTCCTTGCCTTCTTTGCGCCTATCGCATCAACCAGGATATCAGCAACCAGGGATAAGCGATAGTCAGGGTCATGAACGAGGTCGTTGTCAGATGACGCAGTTTTTTGGCGGCCTCTGCCTCGTTCTCATACGTTGCGATGATGAGGAAAAGCTGCGGGTTGACCCACGATCCGATCAGCAGGAGCACGCCCGCGCCAACCGGGACCTCGGGGTGCACAGCGGCGATGCCAAATTGCAGCAGCGCCATCAGGATATTGTCGATATGGCCCTGCAACACGCGCTTGACGCTCCGGAAGGGGCCGGACCTGCCGGTGCCCTTGTAAAACCCGGTCATGACCCAGCCGAGCCCGACGGCCAGGACCATCTGGATAAACCCGGAAGTGATCAGAATATCGTTCATTGTATGCGTTCCCCATCGTTCGTCCTGGTCTTTGCCGGGACTTGTTATTATCTCAACCAACGAAAGGTGGCAGAATCTGCGCCAGGGTCAAGTCCGATCTGATCCGATATCCAGTTGACTCAATTGCAGGTCCCCGGTTACCTCATTGCTGATTTTGAGGCGCGGATTCTCGCGTTCCACACACTCTTCTATAAAGGGCAGAAATCCATGAAACGGGCATTTACGTTTCCCGGCCAGGGCAGCCAGGCCGTTGGTATGGGCAAGGCGCTGGCCGAGGCCTCAAGCGTTGCGGCGGACGTCTTCAAGGAGGTCGACGAGGCCTTGAGCCAGAACCTCTCGCACCTGATGTTTGAGGGCCCGATCGAGGATCTGACCCTGACCGAAAACACCCAGCCGGCGCTGATGGCCGTCAGTGTCGCCGTGGTTCGGATGATTGAGGCAAACGGCTGCGCGCTCGCCGATCACGCCAGCTTTGTCGCCGGGCATTCCCTCGGGGAATATTCGGCGCTGGCGGCATCGGGGGCGATCTCGCTGTCCGATACGGCAAAGCTCCTGAAAATTCGCGGCCAGGCGATGCAAAAGGCGGTGCCTGTGGGTGTCGGTGCCATGGCGGCTCTGCTCGGGCTTGATTTTGATGCGGCCCGCAAGGTGGCCGAGGAGGCCGCCGAAGACGGCGTCTGTGCCACCGCTAATGACAATGCCGTCGGCCAGGTCGTCCTCTCGGGCGACAAGGCGGCGATTGACCGGGCCTGCATCCTGGCAAAGGAAGCCGGGGCCAAAAAGGCCATGCCGCTGACCGTCAGCGCCCCGTTCCATTGTGCCCTGATGCGCCCTGCCGCCGATGCCATGGCCGAGGCGCTGGCGACTATAGCCATTAACGCGCCGTCAGTGCCGCTGGTCGCCAATGTGACCGCTCGGGCGATCACAGACGCATCGCTCATTCCCGGGCTGCTGGTCGAGCAAGTGACGGGCATGGTGCGCTGGCGCGAAAGTGTCCAGTGGATGGCGGGCGAGGGCGTCGAGCAAATGGTCGAGCTCGGCTCCGGCAAGGTGCTCACCCAGATGGTCAAGCGTATCGACAAGTCGCTCGCCTCGACCGCAATCCAGACACCGGAAGATATCGAGGCGTTCTGCGCCGAATTGAAGGGATAATCTCCACCGCCTTGTCATCCCGGGCTTGACCCGGGATCTCAGGGCAGGATCTCTCTCATCATCAGGGCCTGGATGGTATACTCTGACCGTGCCCTGAGATCCCGGGTCTTCGCTTCGCTGCGCCCGGGATGACAAGAAAAAGGAAAAAGAACATGTTTGATCTCACAGGAAAATGCGCATTGGTGACCGGTGCCTCGGGCGGTATCGGCAGCGCGATTGCCTCGACGCTGCACGGCGCGGGCGCAACCGTTACACTGTCCGGGACGCGCAAGGAAAAGCTCGAGGAAGTCGCTGCAGTTCTCGGTGAGAGAACTCACATACTCCCTTGTAATCTCAGTGATAATACCGCGGTTGCAGCACTCCCCAAGGAGGCTGAGGCGGCCATGGGCTCCCTCGATATCCTGATCAACAATGCCGGTATCACCAAAGACAATCTCTTCATGCGCATGAAGGACGAGGAATGGGATGACGTCATTCAGGTCAATCTGTCGGCCAGCTTCCGTCTCGCCCGCGCTTCGCTGCGCGGTATGATGAAACGTCGCTGGGGCCGCATCATCTCCATAACCTCGGTCGTCGGCACCATGGGCAATCCGGGCCAGGGCAACTACGCCGCCACCAAGGCCGGCCTCGTCGGCATGTCCAAGTCGCTCGCCCAGGAAGTCGCCTCGCGCAACATCACGGTCAACTGCATCGCCCCGGGGTTCATTGATACCGCCATGACCGAGGACCTGCCCGACGCGCAGAAGGAACTCCTCCTCGCCAATATCCCCGCAGGTCGCCTTGGCTCAGGCGAGGACATCGCCGCAGGCGCGGTTTATCTTTCGAGCGAAGAAGCCAGCTACATCACAGGGCAGACGCTGCACATCAATGGCGGCATGGCGATGGTTTAGGACCGTGTTGCCAACATCAAATCCAATGTCATCCTCGGTCCGCCTGAAAGGCGGAGCCGGGGATCTTCTTTGTAGCGTAGGTTGAACCGACAGAAGATCCCCGGCTCGACCTTCGGTCGCCCGAGGATGACAGAAATAAGAATACTCATTCCTCGGAATGAGTCTCCTCGCAGTTCTCGACTTGAGTGTTGCATAAATCCGAGCTCTCAAACTCATCAATGCGTATTGGTTCAGACGGCGAGTCTGGCTCGGGCCTTCTGTGGGTCGGGAAATAATCGTCTTCCATTGGCGGGTTTAGCCACCTCTTGGCGCCTTTGTGACCTCTCTTGGCAGCTTTCCTCATCCATTTGACGGCCAGCTTGCGAGACTGCCGCACCCCACGCCCTTCGTTATACATGAGGCCGACCCGATACTGTGCCTCCGCAAGTCCCTGTGTGGCGCGGTGGTTTTCAAAGCTCATGACTGTGCCAGCGCGCCCTTCGATGCCGGGGACGTAGATTGAAGTGCGCGTCGGGTCGTCGGTGGCGGCTTGCAGGTAAAACTCAAATGCCTTTTCCTGATCCGCTGTGACCAGCTGGCTGCCTTTTTCATATTGCTCGCCCAGCCAGAGCATGGCGGGTTTATGGCCTTGCCTCGCCATGCAGGAATGAAATCCGAAGACGCGGGCGTCGTTCGGGTCCATGGGGATGGTGCCGTCTTCGAGCTTCGGGATGCTGGCAAGCTGTTCCAGGCAGTTTTCTTGTGGAACCGTGCTGCAGGCCGTCAACAGCAGAACGGCCGCAGTAGTAAAAGCAATCCGAAAAGACATAAAACCCCCGCGACATAAACAATCTTTGGTAGTGGAGGGTAAGTTGATATCGCCTGCCTGGCAAGTCCCCGGGTGAAGCCTTGCGTTTCCATAAGCTTGCGCCCCGGCCAGTTTTTTCTTTTCAAAGCCCGGAATCTCGTTTATCCGGAGCGCAGCCTGATTTTGAGGCCTTTTTCTGCCGATTGCAGGAAAGCGGCCCCTGTCAGTTTTGCTGTCTGTCCGCCTTGCACACGTTCTGGTCTTGTCCGAGAGAGTGTGTTAGGGAACCCGTCAGGTAGCAGGTAAGATCCCGGTTAAGATCCCGGACATGTCTTGATGGAGATCAAGGGATGCACGGGAGGGGCGGGTAAGTTTCTGATCAATGGTCGGGGTGAGGCTGCTCACTTCCGGATCCAATAACAAACGAATTGAGGGCCTACTAATGAGTGATATTGCAGATCGCGTAAAAAAAATCGTTGTCGAGCATCTTGATGTGGAAGCCGACAAGGTTGCCGAAGCCGCAAGCTTCATCGATGACCTTGGCGCAGACAGCCTCGACACTGTTGAGCTGGTTATGGCCTTCGAAGAAGAATTCGGTGTCGAAATTCCGGATGATGCAGCTGAGTCCATCATGACGGTCGGCGACGCGATCAAGTTCATCACCTCAAACTCATAAATCCATCAACGCCGCACGGGTGACGTTTGATACTATTGAGTGAAAATTCTACAGGCCGTCAGGGTGCCTTTGAAGGTGCACCGGCGGCCTGTTCTATTTGGCGATCGGTGCCGCCTGATGCAAAAGGCGGCGCAGAGTTTCAAGAGCAGGAGTGTCTGGCATGAGACGTGTTGTTGTCACAGGTTTGGGTCTGGTGTCTCCGCTTGGCTGCGGCGTTGAGCCCTCCTGGAAACGAATTCTTGAAGGCAAGTCGGGCGCCGTGCCGATCTCGCTTTGTGATGTCAGTGACATGCCCGCGCGGATCGCCTGTGAGGTGCCGCTCGAGGATCGCTGGAACGACGGTCACGGCGGCGTTTACAATGCCGATGACTGGATCGCTCCGAAGGAACAGCGCCGCATGGATCGGTTCATCCAGTACGGCATGGCAGCAGCCACCCAGGCGCTTGATGATTCAGGGTATAAAGCCGGCACCGACGAGCAGCAGTATCGTTCCGGTGTTTTTATCGGTTCGGGTATTGGCGGTCTGCCAAGCATTGAGGCAACATCAATCCTGTTGCACGAAAAAGGCCCGCGCAAGGTTTCACCGTTCTTCATACCGGGCTCGCTGGTCAATCTGGTGTCCGGCCAGGTCTCTATTCAATATGGTTTGAAGGGGCCCAACCATGCCAACGCCACAGCCTGTTCGACGGGCGCTCATGCCATCGGCGATGCCGCGCGCCTGATCGCGCTTGATGACGCCGATGTCATGGTGGCCGGCGGCGCCGAAGCTGCGATCTGCCGCATCGGTATCGCGGGCTTTGCCGCCTGCCGCGCGCTTTCAACAAACTTCAACGATGAGCCCGAACGTGGCTCACGGCCCTATGACAAGGATCGCGACGGTTTTGTTATGGGTGAGGGTGCCGGCGTTGTCGTGCTTGAGGAACTGGAACATGCCCGCGCACGCGGCGCGAAGATTTATGCCGAGATTATTGGCTACGGTCTTTCCGGCGATGCCTATCACATCACTTCGCCTGCTGAAGATGGCGACGGGGGCTTTCGCTGCATGCAGGCTGCGATGAAGCGCGCCGGCCTCACCGGCAAGGATATCGACTACGTCAACGCGCACGGAACCTCGACGCCAATGGGCGACGAGATCGAGCTCAAGGCTGTCGCACGGCTGTTCGGCGAGGAGGGCGCGAGCGACCTCGTCATGTCCTCGACCAAATCCTCCATCGGTCATTTGCTTGGTGCAGCGGGCGCTGTCGAGACGATTTTCTCCGTCCTGGCGATGCGTGACAATATCGCGCCGCCGACGATCAACCTTGAAAACCCGTCCATCGAGACGCCGATCAGTCTTTCGCCCATTGAGCCGACAAAGAAGGAAATCAACACGGTTCTGTCGAATTCCTTCGGCTTTGGCGGCACCAATGCCTCGTTAATCTTGACCTCCAACATTGCATGAGGAATCATGACGGCTTCGGGGCGTTGCACCGGGCGTTTTGGGGGGTATTAGTTGTGGGGGTAGAACCATTCAGACTTTAAGGCGAATGGCGAGGCTTGTCGGGGTTTTCTGCATGATTGTAGCAGTGCTCGGCGCGGTCTCCGGAGCGGGCCTCTTTGCCTGGGGAAATTCTGAATTCAATGCCGATGGGCCGCGTGCCAGAGCTGGCGAGGAAACCCTTGTGGTCTTGCCGCGCGGCACCGGGCTCAAGACCATTGCGGCCAGACTTGATGCGGCGGGCGTCATCTCCAATGCGCGAATCTTCGAGATTGCCCTGCGCCTGTCCGGCGACAGCGCCCGGCTCAAGGCCGGTGAATTTTCCATTCCATCCGCGGCCAGCATGGCCGATGTCGCCAAAATCCTGAAATCGGGCAAGTCTGTCCTCTACCCGATCACAATTGCCGAGGGTCTGACCTCGGCGCAAATTGTGCGGCTCCTTGGCGCCGATCCGGTGCTGACCGGCGATGTCACGATCAGCCCGGCTGAGGGAACACTGCTGCCGGAGACCTATCTCTTTCAGCGCGGCACAAGCCGCGATGAAATCCTGACCCGGATGGCCGAAGCCATGACCAAAACCCTTGTTCCCCTGTGGGAAGACCGGGCCGATGAACTGCCGTTTGATACCATGGAAGACGCGGTGACCCTGGCCTCGATCGTCGAGAAGGAAACCGCCCTCGCTGCGGAGCGCCCGCGCATTGCTGCGGTTTTCGTCAACCGGCTCAACAAGGGTATGAGGCTGCAGTCAGATCCGACGATCATTTACGGGCTCAATGGCGGCGAGCCCCTCGGGCGCGGTATTCGCCTGAGCGAGCTGCGCGGCAAGACGCCTTACAATACCTATGTCATAAACGGATTGCCGCCGACACCGATCGGCAATCCGGGCCTTGCTGCCCTTGAAGCGGTGCTCGATCCGCCAAAGTCGGGCGAGCTGTTCTTTGTTGCTGACGGCACAGGCGGCCATGTTTTCGCCAGCACCAATGCGCAGCACCAGCGCAATGTCGCCAAATGGCGACGGGTTGAGCGCGAGCGCGGTTCGCAGTAAGACTGAAGAACGACTCAATCCCTTAAAGGAGAGCTCATGCCGCTATCCAGCATGACCGGATTTGCACGCCGCGAGGGCGACCACGAAAAGTTTCACTTCGCCTGGGAAATCCGCAGCGTCAATGCGCGTAATCTCGATGTTCGGGCTCGGACGCCAAACGGCTTTGATCAGCTTGAGGCCGAAGTCAGGAAGCGCCTCGCCGCCCGGTTCAAGCGCGGCAGCCTGCAGGTCAACCTGCACATCAAGCGCCACGCCGAGGCTGCCGAGGTGGTGGTCAATGAGGCCGCGCTCGATCAGGTCCTCAAGGCCATGACCCTCGTAAAATCAAAAATTGATGCAGACCCGCCAACCCTCGATGGGGTTCTGTCCCTGCGCGGTGTGCTTGAAACCGTCGAGGCGCTTGAGACAGAGGAAGAGCGCGCCGGGCAGGTGGCGGCGCTTCTGGTGGGCTTTGACGAGACCGTGCAGGCGTTGGCTGAAGCGCGCGATAGTGAAGGCGCGGCCATGGAGGCGGTACTTGTCGGTCAGGTTGACCAAATTGCCGCGCTGACAGCTGATGCCACCGCCATCGCTCAGACAACGCCGGAAAAACTCCGTACACGCCTGATGGATCAGCTGGACGAACTCCTGAAAGGCGGCTCCGGTTTGCCGGAAGAACGCCTCGCCCAGGAGATCGCCGTCCTGGTTTCAAAGGCCGATATCCGCGAGGAACTCGACCGGCTGCGCGCTCATTGTGAGGGCGCGAAGGAACTCATCGGTGCAGGCGAGCCGGTCGGCCGTAAGCTCGATTTTCTGACGCAGGAATTCAACCGCGAATCAAATACCCTGTGCTCCAAGGCCTCCGACGTCACCCTGACCCGCATCGGCCTCGAGCTCAAAAGTGTCGTCGAACAAATGCGCGAGCAGGTTCAGAACATCGAATAGTCTTGATCGTTTAAAGATGTTTCAATTTCAGATACTTTGCAGTCGATTGTTCGCCAAAATGGGAAACGCTTCCGCACGCAATGTCCGCAATTGTGGGTGGCAATAGACCAGGGTTTACACTATTGTCTATAACAACAAGAAACCAATTGTTGAACAGTGAGGCGGATGTGAAAAACAAAATATGGTCACTGTGGCTTGTGGCATCGGCGGGACTGGTGGCATGCGACAGTGGAGTTTTTTATGCCAAATTTGAATGTTCTTCGCCAGGCCAACAACATGTTGCGACGTTTTTTGTCAATTCAGGCGGAGGGGCGGCTGGGTGGCAAGTTGAGAAAGTCAATGTGCGGAGGACAGACGAAGTAATCGACTTCGAAGAGTTTTCCTTTAGCATGTCGCATGGGTATGATTTGGCTATCAAATGGAATGATGACTTATCTTTATCAGTTTATTATCCTCACGGCGCGGATATAGATTTGGCCCAATCCATTGTCTACGGATCCGACCAGTCACCAAATTACGACGAAATTTTGGACGTAAGGTATTTCGGCGTCGATGCAAAAGAGGGTTTTTTCGTGAATCATGAAACCGGGTGCTTGAGTTGAAATTTTATTCCTGGGGGCCGGGGTTGAGCCGCCTGGATTGTGTGAAGAGTGTTCGAGTAGTTCGGCGATTGCCTGTTGCCTTGTACAATGAATTGAAGGTAGCTCTGCATTCGGATTTTTCGAATCTCGCTGTATAAACTCTTAATTCGTCACAATATGAAATATCGCGTAGGAGACCACCAGCCCCATGCCGTCAGTAGAAATTCATCGCAGAGGGATCATGTTTGTCCTGTCGTCGCCGTCGGGCGCTGGCAAGTCGACGCTGGCGCGCTCGCTTTTGGCCTCGGATAACAATCTGTCCATGTCGGTCTCGGCGACGACGCGGCCCGCGCGCGAGGGCGAGGTCGACGCGGTGGACTATCATTTCATGTCGCAGGATGAGTTCGGGCTGATGCTCAACCGCGATGCCTTCATTGAGCACGCCAAGGTGTTTGATAATTACTACGGCACACCGCGTGAGCCGGTCGAGGAGGCGCTCGACGCTGGCAGCGATGTGCTGTTTGATATTGACTGGCAGGGCGCGCAGCAGCTTTCCGAGGCGGGCGGCGACGACCTCGTCAAGGTCTTTATCCTGCCGCCCTCAAAGCAGGAACTGGAAACACGCCTCAAAAAACGCGCGTCGGATTCGGCAGAGGTTGTTGCGGGTCGCATGGCCAAGGCCAACGATGAAATCTCTCACTTTGCGGAATATGATTACATCATCGTCAACCGTGACCTCGAAGAGGCCAAGGCGCAAGTGCGTGCGATTCTTGATGCGGAACGTCTGAAACGCTCGAGGCAAACGGGTCTGTCGGATTTTGTCAAGCAGATCCAGGAGGGGCTTTGAGCCAGACCTCAGGCGACGCCGATCCTCGGGCTGCCACCACTCTCTGCCGTGCTCTTGCCAAACGCCTTGTCGAGGGTTGTTGTTGAGTCCTTGGCAAGTTCAATGGCCTCTGAAATCAGATTGAGAACCTTCATATTGTTACCCAGGACGTGCAGCGCTTCGGGGCGCTGATCATCAGTAATTTTCAGACAGCGTTTCAGGATATCCTTGCGGACTTCCGACAGGATGTCCTCAAGCAGTGAGCCGTCCGGATTGGTATCGGATTTGAGAAAATGTGTCATCTGACCATCCCTTTCTTCAGGCCGCTTTTGTCTGGCCTGATCTTCATTACATCGGGGAATGATCAAGGGTCCGTTAACAGGGGGGGAATACGCGGAAAAGCCCGGACTTCCGGCACCTTCGGTCAGAATGTCTCGCCCCGAAATCAGGCTATATTCTTCAAAGCCTGCTCGACAAAAAGCGCATGGCCGTCGCGCATTTTGTCTTCTTCCGGCTTGTCGGTGGCCCAGTCGGCCAGCCGCCCGGCCGGGCGCAAGGCAGCGCACAGGTCCCACCACGGCAGCATGGCGAAGTCGGCATTGGACATGGATTGATATTCCCGCGTGAAGACCTCCATGGCCTCGGCCCCAAAGTCCCAGAAGATTTCCATGCGGGCGTTGGCGACGTCTTCGACCGGATCGCCGATCACGGCATTCTCCCAATCGATCACGGCGACAATTTCGCGGTCACGTTCGCTTTTGTCCCACAGCACATTGCCGG
>CBFDBJ010000062.1:0-22110 GCA_965603015.1 uncultured Alphaproteobacteria bacterium | reverse complement strand
GGTCATCGCGCCGGAAGTTGCGCCCTGTCCTGTCATGGTGAAGAGCACAAGCCATGCTCCTATACAGGGAGCAGTACATCCTGCCAGGATTAGGATTTGGTGGCTCTCCCCGTGACAACTGGTCCTATGCCCATAGTGCGCAGAATCGCTTAACCTTGGTATTATATTAAGAGGCAATAGTCTGCTGAAAACAGTCTCCAGTTGAACCAGAAGTAATCGACATCTCACCATGGCTGTATATCTTTGCCATTGTGCGAGCCGCAGTCGCCGATATAAGAAACCGGGATAAGAGAAGGTAACGTACGATGATTACAGAACTTGGGCATTTTTGCCTGATCCTCGCGGCTTTTGTGGCCGTGTGCCAGGTCATCATCCCCCTGATTGGAACCCGCTATCACCGTCCCGGCCTCGCGGCCATTGCCGACCCCGCCGCACAGGTCCAGTTTTTGATGATCCTGGTGGCTTGGTGCGCCCTGACCTGGGCCTTCGTTACATCTGACTTTTCTGTCCAGCTGGTCGCTCAAAACTCGCACTCCGCCAAGCCGATGATTTACAAGATCAGCGGTGTGTGGGGTAACCACGAAGGCTCGATGTTACTTTGGGTTCTGATCCTTGCGGGTTTTGGCGCCGGTGTTGGAACATTTGGCAAGTCTCTCCCGAGTTATTTCAGGGCAAGAGCCCTGGCTATTCATGCAGCTATTAGTCTGGGCTTCCTGTCGTTCATCATCTTCACATCCAATCCTTTTACTCGTTTGGTCGAGATTCCGGTTGAAGGGCGTGATCTGAATCCGCTCCTCCAGGATCCCGGCCTCGCGTTTCATCCACCGTTCCTTTATCTCGGATATGTCGGTTTCTCGCTGGCCTTTTCCTTCGCCATCGCGGCCCTCATTGAGGGCAAGGTTGATGCCGCCTGGGCGCGCTGGGTTCGTCCCTGGACCTTGTTGGCCTGGTGCAGTCTGACCCTCGGTGTCGGCATCGGCAGCTGGTGGGCCTACTACGAACTGGGCTGGGGCGGCTGGTGGTACTGGGACCCGGTTGAAAATGCTTCGCTTTTGCCATGGCTCCTCGGCACCGCATTGCTCCACTCCCTGGTCGTTGTCGAAAAGCGCGGTGCCCTGAAAAACTGGACCATGCTGCTGGCCATCTTGACCTTTTCGATGAGCCTCATCGGAACCTTTCTTGTGCGTTCCGGTATTTTGTCCTCGGTCCACGCCTTCGCTACGGATCCGACGCGCGGTGTCTTCATTCTTGCGCTGCTGTCCCTGACGATTGGCGGTTCACTGGGCCTGTTTTTGATGCGGGCACCGTCGCTCAAAACCGGCACGCCCTTTGCGCCGATCAGCCGCGAGGGCGCTTTGGTCCTCAATAATCTGGTATTGTGCACGGCCACCGCGACGGTATTTGTTGGCACAATTTATCCTTTGATTTTGGATGTCCTTGATGCGGGAAAAATTTCCGTCGGCCCGGCCTATTTCAACGCGACCTTCGGCCCGCTGATGATTCCCTTGCTTATAGCAGTCCCGGTCGGTGCCATTTTGCCCTGGAAAAAGGGTGATCTCGCAGGAGCCCTGCAGCGCCTCTGGCTGGCTGGTGCCGCGGCACTTTTGATCGCCGCCATCACGGCCGCCATCAAGGGTGCAGCCTCTTTGCCGGCACTCTTCGGTATTGCCTTGTCGATCTGGATTATTGTCGGCGCCCTTGTCGAATTTGGGCAACGAATAGGGCTCTTTCGGGTTTCTCTGGCGGCAAGTGTAAAACGGGCCATCTATCTACCACGCTCCGCCTGGGGTATGACAACGGCCCATCTGGGGCTCGGCGTCTTGCTGCTCGGCATCGTCTCGATCAGTGCCTGGCGCGAGGAAGCCATTGCTGTGGTTGGTTTTGGCGAAAGCATTAATCTGGGCGCCTATGAACTCAGGCTCGACTCGGTTAGTGAATCCGAAGGGCCTAACTACATATCTCAGGAAGCACAAATCCAGGTTTTCAAGGATGGCAAGGATGTTGGCACCCTCACACCCGAAAAGCGTTTTTACCCAAGCCAGCAAATGTGGACGACAGAATCAGCAACCCGCGCATCAGTCTTTTCCGATCTTTATGTCGCCATGGGCGATGCGCGTTCGGATACTGAATGGGCCCTGAGGGTTTATTTCAACCCGATGGTAAACTGGTTGTGGGCTGGCGTTCTTCTGATGTCGTTCGGAGGTTTGATTTCAATGACCGATCAACGTCTCAAGATCGGGGCAAAACAATCACGTCGCAAGGGGCTGGAAGATTTACAACCCCAGGCCGCAGGAAAGTAACGAGGGCAAGATCAGGTGAGAAAATTTCTTTACGCAGTTCCGATCCTTCTCATGGCGGGTCTTACGGCGCTATTTTACGTTGGCCTCGGGAAGGATCCAAACCTTCTGCCTTCTGCCCTTATCGGGGCACCGGCACCACAGTTCGATCTGCCTGCCCTGCTTGTCAAGGATCAGGCCGTCAGTTCTGCCTCGATCGAGGGTAGGGTGGTACTGGTGAATTTCTTTGCCTCATGGTGCGGACCCTGCAGGATTGAACATCCACTGCTGATGAACCTAGCTGAGACAGGTGACGTACCAGTCTATGGCATCAACTACAAGGATGCCGAAGTCGATGCGAAGCGTTGGTTGGTCGATTTTGGGGATCCATTCGCCGAAATCGGTGCGGACGTTGAGGGGCGTACCGGGATTGATTGGGGCGTCTACGGACTTCCTGAAACGTTCCTTGTCAACCAGCAAGGCCAGATTGTTTACAAGCACGTCGGCCCTTTGACATTAGAAGTTCTCAATGGGGAAATCATGCCGCTTGTAAGGGAATTGAACAAATGACTCTGAGGAACCTGTTAACAATAGCGAGCCTGGTGGTGCTTGCCTTTGTCACTCTTGAGAGTGCCTTGCCACTGATGGCGCCAGCGCAGGCTGTGGAGCCAGAGGAAGTTCTCGATGATCCTGTTCTTGAAACCGAGGCACGCGAAATCAGCAAATTGCTGCGTTGTCTGGTGTGTAAAAATCAGTCGATCGACGAGTCAAACGCTGGCCTTGCCCGTGATCTGCGCCGAGAGGTGCGTGAACGCCTGATGGCCGGTGACACCCGGGAAGAAACCCTCGACTACATTGTCAGTCGTTATGGTGACTACGTGCTCCTCAAACCGCCAGTGAAGCGCAGGACTCTGGCTTTGTGGTGGGCCCCGGTGGTTTTTGCATTATTGGCGGTTCTTGCCTTTGTGGTCATTTTCACCCGCGGTCGGTCACAAAATGCAGCGATGGGAGCTGATACGAAACAGCCCCTTTCGCCCGAAGAACAAAAGCAGTTGAAACGTCTCTTGAAGAAAAAGGAAGACCTGAAATGATCTGGTTTATTATGATCATCGTCGCACTGACCGCCTTCGTCTGGATTGCCTTGCCCCTGTTTCGAGCGGAGAAGAAGTCATCCGCCAGGGCCGAAGGGGAATTGGCGGTCTACCGTGATCAGCTTTCCGAAATTGAAGGTGACGTCGCGCGCGGTGTGATTTCAAAAGATCAGGCCGCGCTCGATGAGATCGAGATCTCGAGGCGAATGCTGGCTGTCTCCGGACCTGACAGTGGCACGGCAGACAAAGGCCTCACGCCAAATTCTCGCACGGCCGCTGCCGGAATTCTTGCCGTTATTGCTGTCGTGGCTCCATTTACCGTTTACAGTCAAATGGGCGCGCCAGAGCTGGAGGGGCAACCTTATGTCAAGGCCGCAGCTGCCTCGCCCGAGCATGCATCGAGTGATATGACCAGTGCGATCGACCGCCTTGTTGCCCGATTGGACAAGAACCCCGATGACTTTGAGGGTTGGGTCCTTCTTGCCCGATCCTACGAGTTTTCGAAGGATTTGGGTAATGCGGCAGAAGCTTATGGCCGTGCTTTTGAGCTCAGGAGTGAAGACGTCAATATCGCAGGATCCTACGCCGAGGCGATGACCAGTGCTCAGGGCGGCATGGTTTCGCCAAAAGCGAAGCTGATTTTTGAGCAATTGCGCCAGGAAAACCCGGACGACCCGCGCAATCACTATTATATTGGCATAGCGGAGGCGCAGGCCGGGCAGGGCCAGGCTGCTATCGATACCTGGCTGGCCCTTCTGGCAGCCTCGCCCTCTGATGCGCCATGGGTTCCGGGAGTGCGACAGCAAATTGAACAGGCCGCGCAACAGTTCTCCATAGAGGTCGGTGAGATCAAAACTCTGCCGTCCTCAAGGCCTGCGTCTGCTGCACCCACGCCCGTTATACCGGGTCCAACGGCCGAGGACATGGCTGCTGCCAGTCAAATGACAGCAGACGAGCAAACGAAAATGATCCGGTCGATGGTGGAACGCCTCGCAGGGCGTCTTGAGGAGAATCCCGACGATATAGAGGGATGGCTGCGACTTGCCCGTGCCCAGGCAGTACTCGATGGTCCTGCCGGAGCAAAGCCCTCTCTGGAGCGTGCTCTTGGTGTGGCAACATCGGAAGCGTCCCGGCAGGCCATCCTGGCCGCCGCCACAGATCTCGGGATCGCTCTCGATGGCTCCTGATTTTATAGGTGGCACCAGGGCCTGATGCGGGTGTGTCTCTCTCCGCTGAATTCTGTTTAGGGAAATACTCACACAAAAGCCCCGTCGCTCTGATGAGCGGCGGGGCATTACCTTGGGGTATTGGGGGTGTTTTCTAGGCTGCGCGTCGAAGATCAAGCTGCTTCCAGATAACCTGAAGAGCCTCGACGAGTTGTTTCATCTTCTCATCGTCATGAAGGGGGCCTGGCGTGAACCGTAGTCTTTCTGTTCCCTTTGGAACGGTTGGATAATTAATCGGTTGAACGTAGATATTGAACTCATGGAGTAACTCATCCGAAACTTGCTTGCAGAGCACCGGATCACCAACAAACAAAGGCACAATATGGCTGACCGACGGCATTACGGGCAGGTCCGCGTCAATCAGCATTTGCTTCAGCCGGGCCGCTCGTTCCTGGTGGGCGTCCCGCTCGACCTGGCTTTCTTTCAAGTGCCTCACGCTTGCCAGCGCGCCGGCTGCCAGAGAGGGGGCAAGGGAGGTCGAGAAAATGAACCCGGGCGCATAGGATCTCACGACATCAATCAGATCAGCCGATGATGCAATATAGCCGCCCATGACGCCAAACGCCTTGGCCAGAGTTCCTTCAATAACATCGACCCGGTCCATAACGCCGTCCCGTTCGGCGATTCCGGCCCCATGCGGGCCATAGAGGCCGACCGCATGAACTTCATCCATGTAGGTCATGGCATTGTATTTGTCAGCCAGGTCGCAAATCATCTCAATCGGCGCAACGTCACCATCCATGGAATAGACAGATTCAAAGGCAATGAGTTTGGGACGATCCAGCGGCATCTCCATGAGCAGCTCTTCCAAATGCTCAACATCATTGTGGCGCCAAATCTTTTTGGGACCGCCGCCGTGTTTGATGCCCTCAATCATCGAGGCGTGATTGAGCTCGTCTGACAAGATGACAAGATCATCGAAGACCTTGCCGAGCGTGCTCAGTGTTGCATCATTGGATATGTAGCCTGATGTGAAGAGTAATGCGGCTTCCTTATTGTGTAAACCGGCCAGCTCTCTTTCCAGCTCGACATGATAATGTGTCGTTCCGGCAATATTGCGAGTGCCACCAGATCCGGCGCCGACAGTATCGACAGCGTCATGCATAGCGCTGATAACTTTTGGGTGTTGACCCATGGAGAGGTAGTCGTTGCTACACCACACGACAATTTCTTCCAGCGCATCATCATCATGAAAGGTCGCGCAGGGAAATGACCCGCGATGTCGTTCTATATCTGCAAATACGCGATAGCGCCCCTCGGATCTTAAACTGCCAAGTGCATCTTTCAATGTATCTGTATAAATCATCACCCGTCTCCCGTTCGTCGACGGCGCGATTGACTCTGACTTATTGTGCCAAATCCCCGCCGACAAATTACGCCCACGAGATCATTCTAGACAAATTCCAGCATCTTGATATTCGACAAAATGTCGCATAGTTCTGCCAGTTTTTGCCTCGGAAAGACCTGCTCCTGTTGGCGGGGTCGGACCCTCGCCGCAGCGTGCAGTCTCGTCTGCAGGGACGTGTCCCGCCGGGCTCTGGGGTCGCTCTGTTTGGCAGGTGTGGAGGGTTGGTTAATGCGGGTTTTGCAAAGCGCAAATTGTCGCAGCGACGAACGACGCCCTGTCTTATCTCCTGGCCGACCGCTAAAATATCTATAATCTTGGCGGAGGTCCAAGGTTGATCTGGATGTAGGGGGATTTGTATTGATCCGACAGACAGTCCCGCCCGCTGAACAGCAGTCACAGCATTGACAAAAATGAGTGTATCACCGGAGAAGAAACATGGCTCGTAGTTTAACACTCGAACAACAATCACGGTCCGGATCGCACAATGTCTCGGCCCTGAAAGTCATATTTCCCTTCGTGCTTCGCTACAAGTTTCGCATGATAATGGTACTGGTATTTCTGACGACAGCGGCGCTTTCCACATTGATGATTCCAGTCGCGGTTCGCTTGATGGTGGACATCGGTTTTACCGCTGAAAACACTGATCGGATTGATCGATACTTCGTCTTTGTACTTCTTTTGGCAAGTGTCCTGGCTCTGTCTTCTGCCGGCCGTTACTACTTTGTCATGTGGCTTGGCGAGCGGGTTGTCGTCGATATAAGGCAATCAATTTACGACCGCCTGATGACACTGAGCCCCCGGTTTTATGAATCAGAGAAGACCGGTGAGGTCCTGTCCCGTCTGACAACAGATACCACACTCATTCAGTCTATCGCCGGATCCAGTGCATCGGTTGCCTTGCGCAATATCCTTTTGTTTTCCGGGTCTGCTATCATGCTGGTTGTCACCAGTCCGCGTCTTTCCGCCTATTTTCTGGTGTTGGCGCCAGCTGTCGTCCTGCCGCTTATGACCTTTGGCCGGGTCGTCAGAAGAAAATCTCAAACGGCACAGGAGAAAGTTGCCGATACGAGTGCCCTCGCCAGTGAGAGCCTGGACGCCATACAAACGGTTCAGTCGTTCACTCAGGAGCGCTACGAGTCGCGTCGTTTTAAAAAAGCGGGAGAGAGTTCATTTTCTGCGGCCCATAGCCGTTTTCGGTCGCAGGCCGTGATGACAGCGATCATTATTTTTCTTGTTTTTTCCAGTATTGTCGGAATTCTCTGGACCGGCGCACGACTGGTCACCAACGAAACCATGACCGGCGGGCAGCTCGGTCAATTCATACTCTACGCAACCTTCCTGGCGGGTTCCTTGAGTTCTCTCAGCGAGGTATGGGGAGACATGCAAAGGGCTGCCGGTGCTGCCGAGCGTCTGGTCGAACTGTTGACGACCCAAAGCGATATTAAGGCCCCCGATGATCCGCGCGAGATTGAAGGGCCGGCCAAAGGGGCAATAGAATTTTCCGATGTAGCATTTAGATACCCGACACGGGACAACAAGGCCGTTCTTCAGGATTTCAATCTGAATATTCAACCAGGCGAGAAAGTGGCCATCGTCGGACCGTCGGGGGCGGGCAAGTCAACTATATTTCAGCTTCTTCTGAGGTTTTATGATCCGGCTCGCGGTTCTATACGGCTGGACGGGATCAACCTGTGCGACCTGTCCCCGCAGGATCTCAGACGTCAGTTCGCGATCGTTCCCCAGGATCCCGTCATGTTCAGCGGAACCCTCGAAACCAATGTTGCTTACGGTCGGCCCGATGCCACCCGCAAGGAAATCATTGAAGCCCTTGAAGTCGCATCGCTTGGCGAGTTTGTCCAGGAACTGCCAGACGGGATAACAACCCAGCTGGGGCCAAAGGGCGTGGCACTTTCAGGTGGACAGCGACAGCGCATAGCAATCGCGAGAGCCATTCTGCGCAAAGCTCCAATTCTTCTTCTCGACGAAGCAACCAGTGCACTTGATTCGGAAAATGAACGATCTATTCAAAAAGCGCTCACCGGTCTCATCGATGGTCGAACCACATTGATGATTGCTCATCGTCTGTCTACTATTCAGATGGCTGACAGGGTTATCGTTCTTGACAAGGGGGGCGTCGTCGAATCGGGGACCCACGCAGAGCTCATGGCCAATGATGGTATCTTTGCGCATCTGGCTGAAATTCAGTTTGGTCAAAGACAGCAAGAAACGTTTGAGACAGAGACGGAAAATGTTGAAGAATCCGAATCGGCAAACGTAACGCCTTTTCCCGAGCAGTCAGCCTGAAGGCCGAGAGAATTGTTCTCCAATCAGAATCATCAGGACGAACAGCAGGCTGTGCTGTAATGACTCTTCCCAATGAATGTGTTATCCTGTCGGCAAGTTCGCATGCGGACGGAGTCCAGTATAGGGTGCGTCTAATTCGCAAATGCTTGTCATTGCCAGCAGCAATAGTAGAAACAGAGTAAGGGTCTGAGCCACATAAACGATTTTCTTTGAGCAGGAGAAATGATCATGACGCAAATCACCGCAAATAGTATTCAAATCGAATATGAGACCCGTGGCGACGCAACTGATCAGGCACTTGTTCTGGTCCGCGATCTTGGGACGCAGCTTATCGACTGGCCGGAGGATTATATTGAGGCGCTGGTTCAGCAAGGGTTTTATGTCGTGATGTTCGACAACCGCGATGTCGGATTGAGCCAGAAAATGGATGAGTCCCCGGTGCCGGACTCCGCTGCTGTGATTACTGATCTTGAGACCGGCCGCAATCCGGATATCCCCTATACAATTGATGATATGGCCGCCGATATTGTTGGTCTTATGGATGCTCTTGAGATTGAGGAGGCGCATGTTTGCGGCTTGTCAATGGGTGGGATCATCGTGCAGGCGATGGCGATCAATCACGGGGAGCGGTGTATTTCTCTCACCACGATCAATTCAGGGTCCGGTGCGCCAAAGCTGCCGCGCCCCGACACAGAGCTCTTTGCCGCTCTCATGCGGACGAGTGACAGTGAAGACATGGATGCTGTTCTTGAGCAAAGAGTGCTGCGCGGTAAGCTCACCACAGGCCGGCGTTACCCGATCCCCGAAGAGGTCATAACGGAGCGTGAGAAGAGGGCGCTTGCGAGGTGTTTTTGTCGTGAAGGGCGGAACCGACAACACGCAGCCCTTGTTGCTTCGGGTGATCGCAGTGATCGTCTGCGCTCCATCAACGTCCCCGTACTGGTTATTCACGGCGCAGAGGACCCGCTGGTCCACTACTCAGCCGGAGTTGATACAGTACGCAAGATCCCCCATGCCAGACTCAAACTGATAGAGGGCATGGGACACGACTTGCCGAAAGAGGTCGTACCGGAACTGGTTCGAACGATCGCCGAACATGCCGACCTTGCCCTCAGTCTCTGACGGGATTACAGAAAAAGCTCTGCACGTTTGATCAGGTCCTGCAAGCCGGGTTCGTTTGAATCCCTCGGTTTACCGGGGTGGATGATCGCGACCTGGCAATTTTCGGCTGCCGCGACGATGTCCTTGAAGGGGCCCCCGTCAGGATTGGCCACATAGGCCTGCATATTATCATCATAGGCAAAGATCTGACTGTTGAGATCGGTACACTCATTGCAGGTGGTGCATCTGACGGTTTCGATCCACGGATCGTCGCTCTGGACCTGTGGCGCCGGCGGCGTTTCCTCCGCCTCTGTCGCTTGCGCATCCGGCACGTCGGCCTGCGGTGTATCCTGAGGCAGAACTTCATTTGTCGGCGGTGAGGCGGTCACCGGCGTCGGGACCGCTGCCGAGAGTTCTTCACGCAACCTTTCCAGTTCGTCCTGCTTTTCGGCCTCCCAGACTTCATGCTCTTCTTCGAGGCGCTTTCGCGCGTGAGAGTTGTTGATGCCGCCGAGTTCCTGAAGGTCGTGCCAGATGTCGCGTGCGCGTTTGGTCGCCCGGATGACTGTATCATCGACGACATAGCGGGAGGCTTCGCCTGCTTCACTGATCATCAGAACATAGGGTATCTTGTCAGACAGGTCGCTCGCGGGCGTCGCAAGATATTCCCCAACCGAAACCATGTCAGAAACCCAATCAGACTTGACCACCTTCACAAAGTGATTGCGGTAACGTTCATCCGTCGCCATGAAGTCAGCGATCGTGAATGCGAAGTCCAGCGTTGTTCGCTGGAGATCATCATCTTCACAGTCGAGAGAATATGATGTCCAGTCGCTGTCGGAGTGTGGATTGTTGAGGAGGGAAAAGCGCGCAGCCAGATCGCTGCCTGCTTCATGGTTGAAAACGAAGGTGGGAAAGGCTCGCGCTTCCATTGCAGCAGCGGCGGTAAGATAGCTTCCATTTCGATCTGTTCCAGCGCGCTGTTTTTCGCTCGTCTGGTCACCTGTCCCAGAAAAGAAACTGAACAGTGCAGAGCCTGGAGCTGCGAGACCAGCCTGAAGCTCACCTCTCAACTGAAAGAGATTGGACGCAGTGCTCTGAAGGACGAACGCGCTGCCAAGCCCGACCGCCAGGCCTGCGAGTTGCGCGCCGCTCAGCCCCCAGGAAAAAGCCCCGGCTCCATAAGAAGAAGGCGGAAGAATGTCGTCAGTTTGCACCATTATCTTTATAGGCAGTCCGGATGACAGCGTTTCGATGATCCGACCTTTTTCAGCGGTGCTCCACGGTTGCCCGCGGCAAACAGCAAGATAAGATGGGAACAGTTCGAGGTCCTCGGGCATGAGGGAGGTCTGATCATATCCCAGGAAAAAGTCATCATCGAAGCCGTCTTTATAACCATTGGCGATCTCAAGTTCGGCTATTGCGATCGCCTTGATGAGTTCGACCATCTCCGGAAGGCGGTCAAGGAAGGCATCATGGGCTTTGGTGCAGGTGTTGAAAATGTATTTATGAACCTTCAAACCAGCTTCGTCAGTTGCTCTTTCGTCGGTGTCGAGATAGGACGTGGCAAAGAAGCGCTGCTGCTTTAACGCCTTGAGAGTATTTTCGATGCGGTCCTTCCTGGTTACTGGCAGTGCATCATGCGTATCAGAGCCTTTCAAGAGGTCCGACAGGGCTTTGAAGTCAAACGATGAAGCAAGCGTGTCGCCAACGGCCCCCTTGAGGCTGGCAGGATCCTGAGCGTCGCCCGAGATTTGAAAATCGGCTTCAAGAATTCTCTCAAGCCGGAGTATCAGGGCACCGACGCGTTTCCGGAACCGGATGGCTTTCGCGGTGACTTCAAAATCCCAGAGATGTTCCGTGATCTTCGCGCAAGTTTTTTCATTGCAGTCGATGATCTCACCATCAATGTCAACAAGGTTGCGCGCCTGATCGAGGCATGCCTTCAAGGCCTTGCGGTCACCGCTTGCCGTTCCGCGGATGAGGCCCGCCTGTGCCTTCTTCCAGAACTTGGACAGGGTCCCCTTGTCACCACTGGCCGCATACGTCCGGATTTGGCGTTCAAGCTCCAGCAGCTGCTTTCTGTCAAATTCGCCTTCACTCCCCTTTGGTGCCAGGCTATCGATGACGTCATTCATGATACTTGTAAGGCTGAGGACCGGGGCTGAGTGAAGAGGTCCGTTGATGAGTATCACCGGGAAGTCATACCTCAGAGACGTCAGATCGGAGTAGCCTGCGAAGAGGACAGGGCAGAGGCCGGAACTGTCGGCTGAGGTTGCCACGACCGCGCTTGCGTCATCGCCGTCTTGAGCCGGGCGTTTGCCAGTCAGGCGAAAGGCGACGAGGTCCTGCGTATTCGTACTCATTTGAATGCCATGCCCTTTCGTTGGTGTCTTTTACAGCAATGTCCTCTGCGATCAATTCTCTGGCCAGATCGTAAACTTGTCGAACTCGGCCTCAAGGACATCCCGCACGCCGCCCGATGTTTGTAGTCGATCGGGTTCGCGAACGTCTTCGTAGCAAGGAATTTCATCGTTTCGATAAAGGATGCCGACAGGAACCTGATCCTTGAGCGATGCAATTTCACGGGCCCGGTCCATGTCGGACGGATCGTGGACTTCCTGGTTGGTGTAGGTGCGCGACAGTGCCGGAGAAACCGAGAGGCCGTCTTCGTGGGTCAGCAGCCGCGTTGTGACGGGCTCATCCATCCATGCCTGGAACATGTCAGGCACAAACTCGGGACAGCGCTGCAAAACGCGGATAAAAGACAGTCCCTTGTGATGATAGGCCTTCGATAGAATATCGTACATCAGCTCGGGGATCCAGTCGACGGTCTGGGCAACGAAGGAGGCGTTCTGGATACCGAGCGTTACCAGCAACGGATTGAGTGGCTCGAGAATGGACCCACGCGGGGTCGTGTTGGTCGACAGGCCAATTGGTGACGTTGGCGAGGCCTGGTTCTTGGTCAGCCCATAAATGTTGTTGTCATGCAGGATGACCGTCATGTCCATGTTGTAGCGAATGGCGTGGATCCAGTGAGCCGCGCCGATACTGCAACAGTCACCGTCGCCTGTGTTGACAAAGACATGCAGGTCAGGGCGCGCCATCTTGATGCCTTCGGCGACGGGCAGGGCCCTGCCGTGAAGGCCGTGAAATCCGTAGGCGTTCATGTAGTGAGGAAATCGACTTGAGCAGCCGATGCCGGATACAAAAACGGTATTTTCGCGTGGCAGGTTCTCATCGCGGCACAGTTTCTGCATCGCCGTCAGAATGCCGCCATTGCCGCAACCGGTGCACCAGCGCGGGATGTGGCGTTTGAAGTCATCAATCTTGTGGTGCTCTTCGGTCGATTGAAGCAGGCGTTCGGTTACAGATGAATATGTTGTGACCATCATTTCCCCACGGGTTTGTCGGCAAGTTTATTCGTGACAAACGTTTCAATTGTTGATGGGCTGATCGGACGGCCCATGACTTCGCTGCAACATGCGATATCGACCAGAAAACGGGCGCGTAGCATGAAGGCGAGATTGGAATAGCGCATGTTGTCATCATCTATGATGTCGCCGTCCGGCTGGTCGCTCCAGCTATTTTCAACGGTGATCACCTGGTCAAAGCGTTTCAGGGCATCTTTGATACCAGGCGGCATCGGCTGGATGAATCTCAGATGCAAGGAGGAAACCTTGTGACCCGTGTCGCGCATCCGGTCGACGGTTTCCTCGATGGCTCCTCTGGTGCTGCCCCAGCCGACGATCAGAAGATCACCTTCGTTGCCCCCGTAAAGTTCCACAGGCGCGAGTGATTTCTGCAGGGTTGCAAGTTTCAGGCTGCGGGACTTAATGCCTTTCTGATTGACCGTGGCATCGTAGGCAACGCAGCTTTTCTCGTCGTGGGCAAGGCCGGTCAGGCAGTGCATTCCGCCGGGTTGGCCGGGGATGATGCGTCTGGAGAGGCCGGTCCGTTTGTCCCATTCATAGGGGTTGGTGCCAACGGGCACAGGTGACTGATCAATCGGTGGAGCGAGCCAGTCCCCGGAGAATGAGGGCCGCGGTATGGGCTGCTGGGCCGTCGCCAGAGAGGCATCGGTCAAAACTACAACCACCATATTGAAGGCTTCGGCAAGTTTTCGTGCCGTAATCATCATGTAGAAGCAGTCCTCGATATTGGATGGTGCCATGACGACCTTCGGTGCGTCCCCGTGGCTGCCAAAGCAAGCTGTCAGAAGGTCACCCTGTTCCACCTTGGTCGGCTGCCCGGTGCTCGGCCCGCCGCGTTGGACGTTGACGACAACGAGCGGGATCTCTGCCATGACGGCAAGTCCAATAGTCTCTTGTTTGAGGGAGTAACCGGGCCCCGACGTCACGGTCAGTGCAACGTTGCCAGAGTAGGAGGATCCAATGGCAAAGGCACATGCGGCTATTTCATCTTCAGCCTGGTGAACATGGCCGCCAACCTTCTGAAAGACGTCACTGAGATAATGTGAGACCGATGTGGCGGGCGTGATGGGATACATAGAACAAATCTGCATGCCCGACGCCAGGGTGCCGAGTGCGATGGCTGTGTTTCCATTGATGACGACCATGGGATCGGTCGGTTTTGTCGCCGGAATCTCGTATTGGAAGTCGAGATGCTCGTGGGCCCAGGCGTGGCCGGCCAGCAGAAGATTGACATTTGAGTCAATAATAGCAGCGCTCTTCTTGGCGAAGATAAACGCAATCTGGTCCCGCGCCCTTTGCAGGTCGAGACTATAAATGCCGCACAGCATACCCAGCACAAACATGTTCTTGCCCTTGCGCGGGTCCGGAACGAGTTTGAGGCATTCTTCCTCCATCGAAACTTCGTAGACGTTGTAGCCGTCCCTTATGAGTTCATCGTACTCCTTGATATACGAAGCCACGATCGATGGGTCTTTGTTATGACGCCATTTGTCCTCAAGGATGATGGTGCAGTGGGGTTTGAGCTCGCCGGTGCGCACGCGGCCGATCAGGACCTGTTCGTTAAAGGCGACGACGAGGTCTGTCAGATCCCCGCCATTGGAGATAGCATGGGTGGCAAGGCGGATGCGATTGCCACTGGCGCCTTCGATGCTTCTGGCCGGTGGCTGGATTTCGGCTGGAATAATCTCCGTGGTCCAAACGCCGTTGCCCATCCTTGCGGCGATAGCAGCGAGGGACTGCGCGCATTTTTGTGCGCCTTCGCCAGAATCACTAAGGATCTCTATTATGTGCTCGTCGAGCCGCACGATACTATCGCCTGAGGACACTGTATCGTCTGCGTCCCTCTCCTTGAGCATCCAGTCACCTTTGTCCACAGTGTCCATTCCTGTCCAATTAGTCGACCGCTCCAGCACGGTCGATCACTCTCCCGTAGAATTCAACGCCCCGGCTTCAAGCTATCCGGATGCGAGCAAAATTCCTTTCTTCAATATCAATTCCAAATAATCGGTTCATCTGTCCGTCATCCTGTATCTGGCAGGCTCGTTCAGAATCGCGAATACCGAGGTAGGCTTTCATGGATCTGGCGGCGTCGCGCCCGGCTCCCATGGCCAGTATGACCGTCGCTGCGCCGGTGACGATGTCTCCGCCCGCATAAACGCCGGCAATTGATCCGGCCATGTTCTCATCGACCTCAATGTAACCCCACTGATTGAGTTTAAGCTTGGAGGTCTGTCCAATGATCGGTTTCGGGTTTGTACCGATAGCGTAGATCACCATGTCAGTTTCAAGTTCAAACTCGCTACCCTCAACGGGGACCGGTCTGCGCCGTCCTGAGTCATCGGGTTCTCCGAGTTCCATTTCGAGGCAGCGCATGGCCCGAACATTGCCCTCGCCATCGTCGAGAATCTCAATCGGGGTTGTTAGCCAGTGAAATTCGATGCCTTCTTCTTTGGCGTGATGAATTTCTTCAAGTCGCGCCGGGCTTTCGGCCTCTGTGCGCCTGTAAACGCAAGTGACATTTTCCGCGCCCAGTCTGAGGCAGACGCGCATGGCGTCCATTGCCGTGTTGCCGGATCCAATCACAGAAATCCGTTTACCGAGGTGCATCGGGGTGTCGTGCCTGGGAAAATCTCCCGCACCCATGAGATTGCAGCGAGTCAGAAGCTCGTTTGCCGAAAGAACACCGTTTAGCGTTTCGCCCGGAATGCCCATGAATTTCGGTGCGCCGGCACCAGTGCCGACGAAAACTGCGTCGAACCCCATTTCCTCAAGCATGTCCTCAATGGTAAAAAGGCGCCCGATCAGAACATTGCACTCGATCTTCACGCCGAGTTTGGCAAGATTTTCAAGCTCGGTATCGACCACACTATTGGGAAGACGGAATTCCGGAATTCCGTAGCGCAGGACCCCGCCCGGCTTGTGGAGGGCTTCAAAGATTGTGACATCACATCCGGCCTTCGCCATGTCTGCAGCGCAGGCCATGCCCGCAGGTCCGGAGCCAACGACGCCAATCTTGAAGGTATTGGGTTTGCTGTAAGGTATCGAGGCCCAGCCTTCCTTGATGGCGAGATCGCCGATCCACCGCTCCAGACGTCCTATGGCAACCGGCTCGAGAGTTTCGCCAACCGGACAAACCATTTCGCATTGGTCTTCCTGTGGGCAGACGCGTCCGCAAATGGCAGGAAGAAGACTGGTCTGGCTGATCGTGTCGTAAGCGCCGCGGTAATCCTTGTTGGATATCTTCTCAATGAAGCCGGGGATATCGATGGAGACAGGGCAGGCCGGCACGCAGGCCGGCTCGGGGCAAAGCAGGCAGCGCATGCTTTCGTTAAGGGCTTGTTCCACCTCATAACCGAGAGTGACCTCTTCGAAGTTCTTCGCACGAACCTCCGGAGCTTGCTCCGGAATGGGTGTTCTGTCCTGGGGGATAGTTCTAATTGTTTTCCTGGCCATAACGCGCTACGCAACGTCAAACAACGTCAACCGCCCTCCCAATTTTCGACAGCCTGTTTTTCGTCGGGCTTGAAGCGCGCCAGACGATTCATCAAATCAGGAAAATCGACCTTGTGTCCGTCAAAATCCGGCCCGTCAACACAGGCAAACCTCAATTCACCGTCAACCATCACGCGGCACCCGCCGCACATCCCGGTCCCGTCCACCATGATAGGATTAAGGCTGACAGTTGATTTAATATTACGAGATCTGGTTGCCTCAACAGAGGCCTGCATCATGATCGGTGGACCGATAGCGACCAGTTCATCAATATCGTCGTGGCCTTTCAGAGCCAATTCAATGCCGTCGGTCACGCGCCCCTTGATGCCCTCGGATCCGTCGTCTGTGCAAACGATGAACTCGTCGCAGACAGCCTTGAACTTGTCGTCCCAAAACATCAGGTCCTTGGATCTGAAGCCGATAACGCCGATGACATAGGCGCCGCTTTGCTTAAAGGCCCGCGCTTGCGGATAGACCGGGGCAACGCCGAGGCCACCGCCGACGCAGATCGCCTTTTTGGCGCCTGTGGTATCGCTGGGCACGCCCATCGGTCCGGCAACGCTGTGGATAGTCGTCCCGACCCGACAGATTTCTTGCATCTGGCGTGTGGTTTTTCCGACGGCCTGAATAACAAGAGTGACGGTTCCCTTGTCGGCATCGAAGTCGGCGATGGTCAACGGGATCCGTTCGCCATCCTCGTGCGCAATGACGATGACGAATTGTCCCGGCTTCGCGGCTCTTGCCATCATTGGATGATGGAACTCCAGGAGGAATGTGACGTCAGAAAAATCTTCGCGGGCGACGATTTCACATTTGCCCCCGCTCAATTCCAGTCCACCCGGGGATCCGTCGGATGCCCCGTTCTGATTGGTTTTACAGTTTTTGCCGACTATATTCATCGCTAGAACCACTTCAGCAAGAATGCTTGTCTCATGAAGCGTATCGGCGGAATTAGACCAATGCAAGAGTGCCTGGAAAGACATCTTGACGCAATCCGCATACAGCGTATTAAGACTTAAACGCAGTCCAGGAAAGGGATATAGAGACGTTTCCTGTCGTCAGAGACGGTGTCTCTCACGCCCCGCCCGGCACGACCTTGAATTCTGTGACCCGGTAGAAGTCAGCGAAAATCCTCTCATCTGACACTGTGATAACGCTCTTGGCGTATGCTTGTCCGTACTCATCCAGCTGGGAAGGGAGGTCATCCTTCCAAAAGCTGCCAAGAAAAGGCTCCAGAGTGGTCGTCACCCACCGGATTGGGACAAAGCGATAGAGCAGGTGTCTTGTCGGCAGCGGGGCATATTCTGTAACCAGCAAGGTGCCACCAACGGGTATGACGCGCATGCATTCCGTCAAAACTTTCATGCGGGCCTCTGGCGGCAATTCATGCAGCAAGAAGAATAAGACCACAGTTGAGAAACTGTCGTCCTGATAGGCCAGTTGCTCGGCGTTCATTCTTGTCGCAAGCAGAGAACCCTCCTCAGGGGCTTTGCTTTTTGCCAGCTCGAGTTGAACCAGTGCCGCATCAGCGATATGGAGCGGTCTCGGCGATACCACATCAATAAGTTTCGGCGTCAGTTCACCATAGACACAGGTCAGTTGCAGGACACTCCCGTCCGGCGCAGTCTGTAGCCTCGCCATGGTTGCCCGCATTAACTTTCTGTACTGACCAAACAGGATGGCGTTAATGATGGGCTGGTGATCGAATAACCAGACACCACCGCTCCACAGATAGGCCCACCAGTAATGACGAGCCAGATACACTGGTATGCCATCCAGAAAATGCCGATAGAGATTGAGTGAGGGAAGTTTCATGGTATTGCCCGAGCGTTGTTACTATTGAATCGAACACCTTTAGCTCAGCGTCTCGACCAATCCTTCAAGAAATTTTCTTATATACTGATCCGGTTTCCCTGCAAACTTCATAATATAGAGTGTGTAGGCGACCCCCATGAGCAATCTGGCAATCTCCTCAGGGGTCGCCTGGCCTGTTGTGGGCTGTTTGATTCGTTCCTCTGCAATTTGCTCTGCCATACTCTCGATCAACTGATCCTGCAGGGTCAAAAACCGGGGCCAAACATCCTCCCGAATTGAGGCGCTCCACTCAAAAAGTATCCGTGAGTGGTTTGGATATTTTTCGATATATGCAATAAAATTCAACAATAAACGCCTGATTGCCGGGGTTTCCGGATCCACATCGATTGTCTCGGGCAGGTCGCTGAAGACGCGTTCGGTCTCGCTTAAAATAGCATTGACCAGCCGCTCCCGTGTGGGGAAATAAAAGAAAATAGTCGCGACCGAAACACCGGCCCGCTCGGCAATTTCGGCATGGCGGGCGACGCTGATGCCCCGGTCAGCAAAGACCTCCACAGCGATCTCCAGCAGCTGTTTCTTTCTCTCCTCCGGAGGAAGTCTCTTCTTGAATTGTTTCTTGCTCATTTGTCCTGCTTGCGATTCGCGGCCCGCGAGGGTTGCCGTGAAAATCACCTTATTACGGGATTATTGACAAGGCCATCAATAGTGCCCACTCTTTTGCGGGCATATTGTATCAGTCAGAGCAGGTGGCGCTCGCCGAGGTCACGTGCGCTTTACTCATCTCGAACCTTGTTAGTGGGGGAGACGCTTTATATGGACTTCGAACTGATCGAAGAGCATCGCATGCTCAAGGATCTGGTCCGCCATTTTGTTGACGACGAACTCATGCCGCTTGAGGCCCGCGTGCTCGAGCGTGATGCCAATGGCGAAGGGATCTACCTTACCAAAGAAGAGATGGACCCGATCGATGCAAAATCTAAGGAACTGGGCCTTTGGGGACTCGATGCACCCGAAGATGTCGGCGGCATGGACTTGCCCGCTGTCGCAATGATCGGCGTTAATGAAGAGATGGGCCGGACCGTCACGCCCTATACCTTGCCGCCTGATTCGCCCAACCTGCGAATGTTGCAGGTGGCAGTCAACGACAGGCAGCGCGAAGCCTATCTGGCGCCCTATGTGCGCGGTGAGACGATCAGCGCCATTGGTATATCAGAGCCCGGCGCCGGTGCAGATCCGGCGGGCATGATCACGCGCGCGGTGAGGGACGGCGATGACTGGGTCATCAATGGCCGCAAGATCTGGACGAGCCGGGCGGCAGCAGCCGACTTCACAATCCTGATGGCGGTCACAGACAAGGAGAAGGGTGCGCGCAGCGGCATGTCCGCCTTCCTGGTGGACAAGGATACGCCAGGCTTCAACATCCTTCGAAAGATCCCCATGATCGGCGGCGCCACAACCTACGAGATCGCGCTTGAGGATTGCCGCGTCCCGGGCTGGAAGCTTCTTGGTGAGGAGGGTAACGGATTTGCGCCCATGCAGGTACGCCTGTCGACCCGGCGCCTTGAAATGGCATCATGGTGCATCGGTATCGCCCAGCGTGCCCTCGACATGATCTGTGAATTTGCGCCGCAGCGCGTGACCTTCGGCAAGCCTCTTTCCGAGCGCCAATCCATTCAATGGTGGGTCGCTGATGCCGCCATGAAGATCCATGCCTGTCGCCTGATGGTCTATGATTGCGCCTGGAAACTCGATCAGGGGCAGTCGGTGCGGTCCGAGATTTCCATGTGCAAGGTCTATGCGACCGAGATGGCCTGGGAGATCGTCGATAACGCCATGCAAACTTTCGGTGCCATGGGCATGACCAAGGAAATGCCCCTGCACCTGATGGCGAGCCTGGTGCGCAACATGCGGATCTATGATGGCCCGTCGGAGGTCCATCGCTGGGTCATCGCACGGAACCTTTTAGGGACGCGGGCCTGACAGGCCTGATAGATTAGTCAATCGTTGGCCTCGGTGGCCGGCCACTAATACCGGGAGACAACAAATGCCGAAGCTCAATCGTGATGGTGTCGAACTCTACTATGAAGTTCATGGTGAAGGCCCGCCGTTCCTTATGAGCCACGGCTATTCGGCGACATCGCAGATGTGGCGCCCGCAGATCGAAACCATCACCCGGACCCATTCCCTGATCACCTGGGACATGCGCGGCCACGGCCAGAGCGACTACCCCGAAGAACAGGCCGAATATTCAGAAGCCGCTACGGTTGGAGATATGGCCGCACTGCTTGATCATCTCGGGCACGATGAAGCTGTCATCGGCGGGCTCTCCCTCGGCGGCTACATGTCGCTTGCGTTTTATCTCGCCTGTCCCGAACGCGTCAAAGCCCTGGTTATTTTCGACACTGGTCCCGGCTACAAGAATGACCAGGCGCGTGCGGCCTGGAACGAAACCGCTGAGCGGACGAAGCAAAATTATATTGAGAATGGACTGGAGGCCCTCAAGAGCCGCAGTCCCGAAATGGCCTCGAGTGTTCATCGTTCAGCCGAAGGTCTCATTCGTGCAGCCGAGGGCATGTTGAAACAAAAAGATGATCGCGTGATACAATCACTCCCGAACATTAAAGTGCCGACACTGATTATTGTTGGGTCGGAAGACAAACCTTTCCATGCCGCCTGCGACTATATGGCAGCCAAGATTCCCGGCGCAAAAAAGATCGAAATCCAGGGCGCTGGCCACGCCGCCAATATCGATCAGCCCGAAAGGGTCAATGAAGCACTGGTCGATTTCTTCGCCCGTCAGGGGTAGGGACGCCCGAGTCATTGACAAAGTGATCGTCTTTGAAAATCCGTGAGCTCTTGCCGCCGGATCTTGCGGTAGCCGCGGTCACACTCCATCAGATCCAGGATTGACAAGACTATCAATTACGCTCAATCTCTTATTGATAAGACTATCAATAAGAATGCGTCTCGTTCTCACTTGCCTGTGGTCCGCCGCGGTTGGAGGAGCGAGTTTCTTAAAGACCCTCAGAGTTTCCAACACGAATCCAGTCGGGAGGCACTGTAATGAAAGAAGATACGGCAACCTTGCCACGCAGGGACTTTTTGAAATTGAGCGGCGGTGCTGCCGGATTGTCACTGGCCAGCCTGAGCGGATGTGCTTCACCGTCATTCATCTCAAACCTTGTCAATGGCAAGGCCAATATCGCCTACAGCTCGTGGGAAGATATCTACGCCAGGGAATGGCAGTGGGATAAAGTCAGTTGGGGCTCGCACAATAATCAGTGTCTTCCGGCCGCCTGTTCCTTTCGGGTCTACTCTCGTAACGGCATTGTCTGGCGCGAAGAGCAGAATGCCCAATCCGATGCCTCCAATGACGCGTACCCGGATTTCAATCCCATGGGGTGTCAGAAGGGATGTGCATTTCACAATTTGCTCTACAGCGAGGAACGGTTGCGCTATCCCATGAAGAGAGCCGGGGAGCGCGGCGAGGGTAAATGGCAGCGAATTTCCTGGGACCAGGCGTTAACGGAAGTTGCCGATGCCATCCTTGATAGCCACGAGGAGGTCGGCAGTGCCGGGTTCCACATCGATGCGGCGCACCTGCATGCCGGATCCGTCGCGACCGCGGGTCTGGGCCGGCTTGGCAATCAGCTCGGCGCCATCAGTCCTGATACCAATGTCGCGATTGGCGATGACCTGAAGGGTGTTTCCCAGGTCTTCGGAAAAATGCGCATGGGTATGACATCGGACAATATGTTTGATGCCGAACTGTTGATTTTCTCCCAGACCAACTGGTCCTACACGGCGCCGCCGATGTATCATTTTATCACCGAAGCCCGCTACAACGGATCTGAAGTGGTGCTGGTCAATCCTGACTACAGTGCATCGACGATCCATGCGGATATTCACGTGCCGCTGCTACCGGCATCGGATGCAGCCTTGTGGCTGTCCGTTGCGCAGGTCATGATTGCTGAAGAGATTTACGACCTCGACTTCATCATGGAACAGACAGACATGCCAATC
>CBFDBJ010000061.1:0-22288 GCA_965603015.1 uncultured Alphaproteobacteria bacterium | reverse complement strand
GAACTCACGACCCTAACCTTGGCAAGGTTATGCTCTACCCCTGAGCTACGCCCGCATATTCCAGATCCTGCGGCGCTGAAGTCCCCTTCCATCAAGGCCTTCCGCGCGAGGGCCACCTTATTGCGCATCGGTCTTTCAAAAGCAACAGGGAAATGCAATACGGGGCGGCAGGAAGCGTACAGATGGCGCGGGCCCTTGAAGCCATAAGGGCTCCGGGCGCCCGGTTTGACAGCAGGAGGCAGATGTGGCCGCAACCCGGCAGGATCTCATGGTTTTTCTCGATCGCCTCGGCCTTGCCGTGGTGACCCATGAGCATGCGGCGGTCTTTACCGTCGCCGAGAGTGAAGGCATCAAGACCGCCATGCCCGGCGGGCACACCAAAAACCTGTTCCTCAAGGACAAGAAAGGCGCGCTCATCCTGATATCGGCGCTGGCCGAAACGACCATCGCGCTCAAAGACCTGCACCGGCGGCTCGGCTGCGGGCGGCTTTCCTTTGGCAAGCCGGAGCTGCTTGAAGAGGTGCTCGGCGTCACCCCCGGCTCGGTCACCGGTTTTGCGCTCATCAATGACCAGGCAGGCAAAACATCCGGGCCGCGCGTGCGCTTCCTGATCGATGCGGCGCTGATGGCCCACGATCCGATCAACTTTCACCCGCTTGAAAATACCGCCACCACCGCCATCAGCCCGGAGGACTTCCTGACTTTCGCGCGCGCCTGTGGCCACGAGCCGGAGATCATTGGGTTCGGGTGAGGTCGGGAGACGCAGATCAATCCTGTAGCGCCAGCGCCTCGGACGGAAACTGAAACTCTTTCAGGACCCCGGTGCGGCCCCACTGCTCGATCAGATGCGGCAGGCGTGCCGGCCCGGCATCAAGGTCTGCCGAGGGCGCGGCAACCGCCGCGGCGCCACTGGCAACAAACCCGCGTGAGGGTAACGGCGACCGGAACTGTGACAATGCGTTGCCATCACTACTGTCAGCGATATTGTCTGCAATCCGCCGCTGCGACAGGTATTGCGCATAATTGTAGGTGGCTGACCGAAAGGTTGTCAGCTCAACACCGAGATTGCCGCGCGTCGTGCCGTAGTCGCTGAGGATGAGCCGCGACAGGATCGCCATCGGCTCCCCGGCACCCGAGCTGCCACCCTGCCGCACGACATGTCCGCGGCCAAAAAACTGAAGATCATTGAACCGGTTGACCTGATTGACCGAGATCCCCGGAAAGACGAGGCGCCCCTGCAAGGCAACAATCATGAGGAGGCCGTGGCACGCATCATCGGGGTTATTGCCATCACAGACCATCGGCTGCAGGGCAAACCCCGCGCCGCGCTCGTCGCGCACCAGGATCAGGGGATAGTCGCCCTCGATGGCGGCCACGCTGGCCGTGAAACCAAGCTCGATAATCACGTCAGTGATATTGGCGACGGTGAAGGCTTTGATCAGTTCGGTGTGGCGGGTCAGGCGCTCGAGTGAAACCGGCGCGCGCGGTTCACCGGCGGGCGCCACCTGTGCAGTCGCAGCTGTTGAAGGCGCACAAAGCACCGCCAGACCGGCAATGATGGTCCGTTTAAATCTCAGCATATCTCCCCCTGCCCCTCTTCGCGTCCCCGTCTTTGAAGGCTACATCACATCCCGCCGGCTCGCCATATTTTTCCGGCAGCGCCAGGTGCAGCACAAACTGGCCGTGATGCCCCTTTGCATACCCCGCAATTGCGCCTATATATCCGGGGAGAAGCGGGCACCGCTTATAGCCAGGCGGGCTTGTAACAGGGCATTGGAGTGAAAGACGCAAGATGACAGGCGAATTGACAGGGATTGATGCCGGAGCCAACTCTGAAATCGGTGGCAGCACCGGGGATACCATGATTGTCGATGCCTCAATGGAGACCTTTGCGGCGGAGGTTATCGAGGCCTCCATGCAAGTGCCGGTCATTGTCGACTTCTGGGCCCCGTGGTGCGGCCCGTGCAAGCAACTGACCCCCATGCTGGAAAAACTCACTGAGGCCGCCGGCGGCAAGGTCAAGCTGGTCAAGGTCAACATCGACGATAACCCGGAGCTGGCGACGCAATTGCGTATCCAGTCGGTGCCAACGGTTTTCGCCTTCAAGGATGGCCGCGGCGTCGATGGCTTCCAGGGCGCGGTGCCGGAAAGCCAGCTCAGGGAGTTTTTTGAAAAACACAGTGGCGCACTGGGGGCGACCCCGGCCGAGACCATGATCGAGAACGCCGAAGACCTCTTCGCCTCAGGCGATATGCAAGCCGCCGCGCAGGGCTTTGCCGCTGCCATTGAGGCGGAACCGGGCAATCTGGCCGCCATTTGCGGGTTGGCAAAGTGCTATGGTGCAGCGGGTGATTTTGAAGCCGCCGCCAGAACGCTGGAGCTTGTCCCGCCTGCCAAAGCCAGCGACCCTGCTGTTGCAGCCGTGCGCGCCGCTATCGAGCTTGGCGCGGACGCTGCAAAAAACACCGTCGACACCGGTCCCCTCCTTGAGCGCATTGAAAAAAATCCAAAGGATATGGCCGCCCGGTTTGAACTGGCCGAGGCGCAGATTGCCGCGCAGGCCAATGAGGACGCCGTTGAGACGCTGCTTGAGAGCATCCGGATCGACCGCATGTGGGACGACGAAGCTGCGCGCAAGAAATTGCTGACGCTGTTTGATATGCTGGGACCGACCCATGAACTAACCCTTGCCGCGCGCCGGAAATTGTCGTCCATTCTGTTTTCCTGAGCTGTTGCCCGGTTTGGCCGGATAATTTGGCCAGTTAATTTTCAAAGATGAAAGATGAGACCCAGGTGAGCGAACAAGCAGGCCAGAGCCCCGCAACCGACGATAACACGAAGGACCCGGGGCACTACGAGACCACGGCGCAGCTGCCGACAAGCCTGCCGCTGTTCCCGCTGCCCGGGGCGCTTGTGTTCGCCCGCGAGATCCTGCCGCTCAACATCTTCGAACCGCGCTACCTTGCCATGGTCGATGAGGTGCTGGCCCATGACCGGGTGATCGGGGTTATCCAGCCACTTGAAAGTGACGCCGAAGCCGATGAGCCGCAGCTCCAGAGCGTTGGTTGCGCGGCGCGCCTCATCTCGTTTCAGGAAACCACCGACAATCGCTATCTGATTTCATTGAAGGGAATTTGCCGGTTTGACCTGCTCGAAGAAGTACCGCCCGGCAAAGGCGGCTTTCGCACCGCACGAGTGGATTATAGCCGATTTGCCTTTGACCTGAAGCCCTCCGAAGACGCCGGCCGGATCAACCGCAAGGAATTGCTGGCCGTCGTAAAAGAATATCTCGAGCGCAATCAAATGGATGCCAACTGGGATGTGATCCGTCAGACTCCGGACGAAAGCCTGATAAACTATCTGTGCATGGTCTCACCCTTTGGCGTGCGCGAACGCCAGGCGCTTCTGGAAGCCGGGACCCTTGCCGATCGCACAGACATGATGATTGCCCTTGCTGAAATGCTTCTGGCCCAGGACCAGGACGACCAGACACCTGTTCACTAAACGACATCTCGAGGAAAAAACATGGCTGATATTGAAACGGATATTGATCCCAAACTGCTTGAAATTCTGGTCTGCCCGGTGACCAAAACCGCACTGGTCTTTGATCGGGAGGCCGGGGAGTTGATCTCAAAGGCGGCAGGCCTTGCCTATCCGATCCGCGACGGCATCCCGATTATGTTGCCCGAGGAAGCCCGCGAGTTGTCTGCCGAAGAAAAGTAGGTCTGGCTCAGACGCAGAAAAAACCTGAACACAAAAAGACCCAAACACAAAAAGAAATGGCGGCCTTTATGGCCGCCATCCTCTTTTGTTCGGGGTTAAAGGGACTGGTTAGACGAGCTGAAAAACAGAACCGAAAACCAGAAGGCCGGATGCGACTGCGATAGCGAGGTTTGCAAAAGTGGTCATTATATTTCTCCAGTGTTTAAATTTTGAATTCGTCTGAAGGACTATCTCCCCAATGAGGAGCGTTTGGCGTTGATGAGTATTTAGGGACCCCTGGAACGGCCTTCAAGATGCATGAATACCGATTGTGACGGCCGTACGGCGGTTGTGATTTCTGAACATTTCGGGACCCGCTAAACGTTTTGAGAGACGCTCCGAACTGCCCCTAAATCGGCAGTGTGATCCCCATCACAGAAAATTTGCAGACAGGAAACCGCGCACAAACGAGAAATGGCGACCTTGCGGGGCCGCCATTCTCATACTCGCTGAATGTTTATTGCGCTCTAGATCAGTTGCAGGATGGATCCAAGAACCAGGCCGCTTGAAATTGCAACAACACAAAAATTGGTGATCATGATCATTGTCGTTCTCCTCTGTTTAACTTTGGCCTGAGCACCTTGCCCCTTGGCCTCCTTTGTTAGAGGAGAGATGGGAGCCGGACCCGCCTTTCAATGCAAAGCCCTTTACACAAGAGAAGTTTCTCTGGAAAAGCCCCAAAGCCCCGTGCAAACTGTGATCAGTGAACATTGGGGAGCCTGTGCGCCCCGCCATCCCTCGGAAGGAAAACCGATGCGTCAGGCCCTTGCCCTCTTCCTGCTCCTGGCGACAGCAGCCGTGGCCCCGCAGAGGGCACACGCCGAAGACCCCGGCACATCAGCCGGGGCATGGGAAACAGCCCGTATCCTCACCCGGGACGGCTACAAGGCCGATGAGGAGGGCCGCCACGAGGAAGCAACCTCAAAACTCAAACAGGCCCTGGCCCTGCGTCCGAACCATCCGGGGCTGATCTATGCGCTGGCCCAAACCACCGCTGCCACGGGCGATGCAGACGCCGCCTTTGGCTGGCTCGAGCGCTACGCGTCCCTTGGCCTGACGACAGACCTTACCCGCGCCGACGCCTTAACCCCGCTGCACACTGACCCGCGCTTTGCCGCCCTCGCCGCAAGGGTCACCGCCAACCAAGAACAACAAGGCGAGGCCACCAGAACCTTCACCGCGTCGCAGACCCTCCTGCTTGTCGAGGGCATCGCGTATGACGCCGCGCGCGATCGCTTTTTTCTCTCCAGCCTTTACGAGCGCAAGATCGTCAGCGCCGCACGGGACGGCACCCTCACCCCCTTCGCCGATCAAAGCCACGGCCTGTGGAGCCCGACCGGTATGACAGTCGATGCGGCACGCGGCCATCTCGTCGTCGCCTCTGCCGCCACCCCGCAAACGCCTGGAATTACCGAGGCCGACCAGGGCAAAAGCGCCGTGCATATCTTTGATCTTGAGACCGGCGCGATTGTCAAAAAATGGCAGTTCGATGGGAACCAGCGCTGGTTTGGCGATGTCGTACCCGGCCCTGATGGCACCCTCTATATCTCCGATAGCCTGCAAAACGAGCTCCCCACAATTCCGCAAGGAGCCGGCGCGCCCGAAGCTCTGGTTTCGCATATAGATTGGCCCTCACCGCAAGGCATCGCTTTATCCGGAGACGGAGCATTTCTCTATCTCGCCGACTACGCCATGGGCCTGTTCCGCATCAATCTCGAGACAAAAACTGTCCTGGCCCTGGCGCCCTCGGCGGACCTTGCGCCCTACGGCATCGACGGGCTTTACTTTCATAAAGGCGCTCTCATCGCCGTCCAGAATGGCACAAATCCGCAACGGGTCCTGCGCATCACTTTGAACGAGACAGGCGATAAAGTCCTCAGCGCCGATGTGCTGGTCGCAAACCACCCCGATTTCCTCGAGCCAACCCTGGGCGTCATCACCGGTGACACCTTCCACTTCATCGCCAACTCCGGCTGGCCACATTTTGGCAAGCCGCCCGAAGACCCCGAGGCCCTGCGCAAGGAACTGCCGCCAACTGTCGTGCTGGAAATTGATTTGGCCAAGAGCCAATAAGGTAGACCCTAAAGTCCCTCACCCTTCAGCAACCGCGGCAGATCGCCGACATCGCCGCCCGCCTGACGCATGAAGAAGCGCCGCGCCGGGCCGAACCTGTTGACCAACCCGAGGCCAAGGTCGCGGGCAAGGCGCACCGGGGCGAGATCGTTGGAAAACAGCCGATTAAGCCCGTCCATGGCCAAGGAATTGAACGTATTGTCGAAGCGCCGGGCGAGCTGATAGCGCTCCAGCACGAAGGCACTGCCGGTATCTTCGCCGAGCCGCGCCGCATCGGTCAGGACCTGTGCCATCATCGCCACATCGCGCAGCCCCATGTTGAGCCCCTGGCCAGCGATAGGGTGAATGCCGTGCGCCGCATCGCCGATCAGCGCGAGGCGCGGCGCGATGTAATCCCGCGCCAGTTTGAGATCGAGCGGATAGGACCACACAGGTCCTGCGGTTTTGATGGCTCCGAGGTAATCGCCAAACCGGGCGCGCAGCTCTTCCATGAAGCGTTCCGGCGACAGCGCCAGAATAGCTTTGGCCGCCCTGGTCTTTTCCGTCCACACCAGCGAGGCACGCCGCCCGGTCATCGGCAGGATCGCGAAAGGTCCCGACGGCAAAAAGAATTCCTGGGCGATGCCTTCATGGTCGTCTTCGTGTTCAACCGTCGTCACGATGCCGATCTGATCATAGGACCAGCCAACGGTCTTGATCCCGGCCCATTTGCGCAAGCGGCTCCCGCGTCCGTCCGAGGCCAGCGCCACCGGCGCGCGGATTGTCGCGCCGTCTTCAAGCGTGATCGTAAAGCCGTAGGCATCGCTGGCCTGATCAACGACCTTTGCCGGGGCACGAAAGTCGATGTTCGGCGCATCCATCACAGCCTTTGTCAGCACACGGCGCATATGGCCGCTTTCCATCAAATGTCCCAGTGGCTCTTCGCCGATCTCGCGGTGATCAAAATGCAGGAACAGCGGCGAGGCCCCGGTACGCACCGTCCCGTCCGTCACCATAATATCGTTGATCGGCTGGGCATCTGCCCCAAGCGCCTCCCACAGCCCAAGCGCCTCGAACATCCGGCATGAGGCAAAGGCGATGGCAAAGACCCGCCCGTCAAACCCTGCCGCCAGAGCCTCTTGCGGGTCCAGCGCGTCGACCAGCGCGACCTTGAAATCCGCCGAGGCCAGCGCCAGCGCCATCGACAGCCCGTTAAGCCCGCCGCCGACAATCGTGACATCGGTATCAAACCCGCCGTAAACACTCTCAGCTGAAGACATGACCGGCCTTTAACCCTTTTGTTAGCGCTGCTGTCCACTATGGACGCAGGTCGCGAACCCCTCGCCCTTGCAGGCCCTCTCCTGTATAACCTGTCCTGTATACCCTTCAATGCGCGGTTTGACACGCCTGAAAAGCAAAGCGCCCGTGAGAAAAACATCGTGACGAAAAAAACACTCTTGATCGTCTGCGGCGGCATCGAGGCCACCCACGGCATCACCCTGGCAAAATCCATGGGCCATCATGTTGTGGTCTCGGACATGAACGCCGACGCGCCGGGCATGAAGATCGCTGACGACATCCTCATCGCCTCGACCTACGACGTTGCCGGGACTGTGGCCGCAGCAAAGCACTATCATGAGAGTGTCCGGCCCCTGGACGGGGTCATGTGCATCGGCGCCGACGTGCCGCTCACCGTGGCAAAAGTCGCAAAAACGCTCGGTCTTCCGGGGATTTCCATGGCCTCGGCCGGGCTCGCCGCCGATAAGCTCGCCATGAAGGATTGCTTCGCCGCTGCCGGCGTCCCGATCCCGTTTTATGCCCCCGTCGCCTCCGCCGCGGAGCTCGGCCAGATCATGGCCGCCCATGGCCCCGACATGGTCCTGAAACCTGTCGATAGTCGCGGCAGTCGCGGCGTCATTCGGCTGGACCCGTCAAGCGATCTGGACTGGGCCTTTGCGACCTCAAAAGAAAACTCCCCCACAGGCCGCGTCATGGTCGAGGCCTGGCTTGACGGTCTGCAAATCTCCACCGAGAGCCTTGTCATCGACGGCACATGTTATACCTCCGGATTTGCCGACCGCAATTACGAAGACCTTGAGCGCTACGCGCCCTACTTTATTGAAAATGGCAGCGACTTGCCGACTCGTCTTGACGCCGCCGGCCATGCCGCCGTTTGCGACGTGGTGGAACGCGCTGCCGCCGCCATGGGCATTAAGGACGGCACCGTCAAAGGCGACATCGCTCTGGCCGGCGGCAAGCCCCATGTTATTGAACTGGCGGCGCGCCTGTCCGGCGGTTACTTCTGTACCCTGATGATACCGCTCAACACCGGTGTGGACTTCGTCGGCACCACAATCCGCCTGGCGCTCGGCGAGCCGGTCGACACAGGCGCCCTGTTGCCACAGTTCCAGCAGCCCATGGTCCAGCGCTATATCTTCCCCGAAGCCGGAAAAGTGCGTGAAATCAACGGTGTAGAGGAAGCCCGCCACCTCCCCGGCATCGCCCACATCGTCGTCTCCGCCAACCTCGGCGATATCATCCCCCCGGCCCTGAACACCACCGCCCGCGCCGCCATGATCCTCGCCACAGGCAACACGGTCGAAGAGGCAAGAGCCAATGCAGCAAGGGCGATTGAGGCAATTGAAATCAAGATTGAGCCGTAGCTCCCTGATCACCTTCATCCAGCGTGCGCCGCACCGCGGTTGCCAGTTCGATGAGAGTGTAGGGTTTGCTCAACCGATTGGCTGTCAACCTGGCGACAACCTCATTGCCGCCGTTCATATGCTCCTCAGATATCTTGGCAAATCCGCTGGTCAGCAAAACCTGCAGTGACGGACAGAGCTGCCCCGCAGCCAGCGCCAGGCCGTAGCCGTCCAACTCTCCGGGCATGACAACATCACTGAACAGCAGATCAATGCCTGGATTGGCCTTGAGAACGTCCAGGGCTTGCCTTGCGTCACTGGCTGTAAAGGTTTGATAGCCCAGGTCATCCAGAAGGGCGACCGCAATGTCGACGAGGAAACTCTCGTCATCAACAACCAGGACAGTTTCAGTCCCACGGGGAAGCTCATGGTCTGCAACTGTTGGCGACCCCGTTGCATCACTCTTGCCGTCATGCGCTCTTGGCAAAAAGATGCCAAAGCTCGCTCCTTCGCCGGGCTCTGAATGCAGGATGATAAAGCCTCCGGAACGCTGGACAAAAGCGTAAATCAGGCTCAGACCAAGTCCGGTCCCCTTGCCGATCTCCTTCGTTGTAAAGAAGGGGTCAAAAATCTTCTCTCGGATCTCCGCAGACATGCCGGAGCCGGTGTCGGACAAGGAAATCATGACGTAGTCGCCTGCACGCACATTGGGGTTTCGCGCCATATCTCTGTCATCAAAAGTCACATTGGCGGTTCCAAATGCCAGCACTCCTCCACCGGGCATCGCATCACGGGCATTGATAGCAAGGTTCAGCAGCATGTCCTCAAACTCGCCGGGATCCACATCGATCGGCCACAGATCCTCTGCCAGCTCGGTTCTGACCTCGATGGAAGCCGTCAGAGATTTGGCAATGATGTCTTCCAGCCTGACTATGAAATCATTTGCTGCGATGAGCCGCGTTCCGCCGGCTTGCGCACGGGAAAGTCCGAGAAGCTTGCCGGTCAGGTCGGCGTTGCGCTGTGCGGCGGCCAGAGCCATGTTCAGTCGCCGCTGCGTCCTGTCATCAAGTTCGGCGGACCCCTGAATCAGTTGTATATTCCCCATAATCACGCCAAGCATATTATTATAGTCGTGCGCAATGCCGCCGGTCAGTTGCCCCACCGCCTCCATTTTCCGGGAACGCAGAAGGACCTCTTCTGCAGCCTTGTGTGCGGTAGTATTGCGGATTGCCCCTTCAACACCGAGAATCTTTCCGGCGGCGTCCTTCCAGTAGCGCGCACTGGTGGACACCCAAATCTTTTCACCACTCTTTGTGTAAATCTCGGCGTCATAATCCGTAACCTCGCCACCGCCCTCCTCAAGGTGTCTGAGAAACTCTGCGCGCTGGCTCTCGTCTACATAAAACTCGGTAAGCTTTCTGCCCGTCAATTCCTCCGGAGCAAGCCCCAGAAGGCCCATAGCCGAAGGCGATGCCATAACGACACGCCCCTCCTGATCAGCCCGGTAAAAGGTGTCCACCATATTGTCGAGGATGCTGCGGTATTCACGCTCACTTTCCTCCAGGCCTTCGGCCTGTCTCCTTGAGGTCTCAAGAGATTCGATAAAGAATTTGTTCAGCATACCGATAGCGAAGATCGCACCGCCGATCGTCAGAACCCAGGCCAACTCCGAATTGATCCAGGTTGACGCGCTGGAAATATAGACCGTCAAATCCAGTGCAGGCGACTTTATCCCCAGGACCGTCATCACGCCGATCATGCTGGTGGCGAGAATGATACACGCAAGGATGGCCAGCCCGCTACGGGCGCCGAACAGGAGCGCGCTGATTACGGGTGTGATCAAGAGCCAGACAAGGCCGCCTGCGGCAAGACCAAACGACCAGGTCCCGGCAAGACCAACAATCAGCATCAAGCCAAGGAGAAATCCGCCACGAACATGATAGGGCAGGTGCTTGCGGCACAGGGCCGTTGCCCAAAGAGCACTGGCGACAAAGATGTGCAGCGTCATAATCGGCTGCCAGCCAATGTCAACAACCCGGTAAAGCGAGGCGGCCAACATCGCAATGGCCGCGATAGAGAGCCAAACCAGGAAAGTGTCACAAATCCTGGACCGGACTTCAAGATAGGTTTGATCCGACGCCGCCATCAGTCTCTCTCCGAACAACCGCTTGTTTTGAGAGGATAGTCGATCGGGTCGATACGAGAAACCGCTAATCATCCGGTTTTCTTCAACAAGCAATAGAAGGATCGCCCCCCATCTTGTGATCCGGGCCATTTCGGCGCAGTATATTACTCACAAAAGAGAGGGAGGACGTTATGGCTGGCAAGAACGCGCAAGGCGAGGATCGCAGATATTGGGGTTTCGTGCCCCCGGTTCCGGCACCAATTCTAACCCAGATCGCGCAAGGCGCCGAGGCCGCCGGCATGGAGGGCGTCTTTGCGGCGCAGGTTTACGGACCGCCCTTTGTTCCGCTTGCCGCCGCCGCCGCAGTAACGCAGAGGATCAAGCTGGCCACCGGGATCGCCATTGCAGCCGCCCGCAGCCCGTTTGAAACTGCGACAGCGGCGATGGACCTTGATCACATCTCCATGGGCCGCACGGTGCTTGGCCTCGGCACCAGCGTTTCGTCCTGGACCACGGGCGTTTTCGGCGCGCCGGAAATGAAACCGCTGACCCATCTGCGCGACACTGTCGGCGCGGTCCGCCATATCATTGCCCAGGCTGGACAGGATCAGCTGACGCCTTATGACGGGGTCTATTACAAGGCCGACTTTGCCGATCTCCAGCCCATGACGCCCCCGGTTCGCCCCGCCATTCCGATCTGGATTGCCGCGCTGAGGGAAAAGCTCGCCCGCATGGGCGCCGAAATTGGCGACGGCGTCATCGGTCATCCCATGTGGTCGGTCGAATGGACCACCGATAAAATGAAACCGGCCATCGAGGATCAGTTGAAGATCTCCGGCCGCGCCCGCAGCGATATTGAAGTCAGCATCTGGCCATGGGTCGCGCCAAACCCCAACGAAGCCGAGGGCCTCGACGATGCCCGGCCCACCATCGCCTTTTATGCCGGGGTCAAGCAATATGAGAGCTTCTTTGAGGCGCATGGCTTCAAGAAGGAAGCCCAGGCCTGTCAGGAAACAATCAGAAACGCGACCTATATCGAGGCCGCAGCCCACGTTCCCGACGAAATGGTTCGCGCCTTTGTCGCGGTTGGCGATATTGACAAGGTCCGTGAGCGGATCGAACCGATCTGGAGCATCGCCGATAGCGTTTGCCTCGTGCCACCAGCCTACAATGTTTCTCCGGAAAAACAGATGTTCTATCAGGGCCAGGTTGCCGCCCTGATGGCCGGATAAAAAACAGAAAATCAAAAACAAAAAAGCTAAAGGGAAGAAATCCATGACAACACGAACCATCGATACCGGCACTGAAGATTTTCTCGCCGAGGTGACAGACAATGGCGTCGCTGTCTTCACCATGAACAGACCCCAGGCCCGCAACGCCATGTCCGGCGAAATGAATGCCGCGCTGCAAAAGTGCCTCGCCGACGCCGAGCACGACCCTGAGATCAAGGTCATTATCCTGACCGGTGCCGGCAAGGGCTTCTGCGCGGGCGGCGATGTCAAAGGCATGAACGCCAACAATTCAGGTGAGACCAAACGCCAGGCGACCCTGGATGAGGCCATTCATTCCCAGCGCATGAACCAGCGCGCCACAGCCGGCAAACTGCACGAGATGCCAAAGCCCACGATTGCGGCCCTGCCGGGCGCCGCAGCCGGTGCCGGCCTCGGCCTCGCCCTTGGCTGCGATCTGCGGGTTATGGCGGACAATGCCATTCTGACCACCGCCTTTGCCCGGGTCGGCTTCTCCGGCGATTACGGCGGCACCTACTTCCTCACCAAGCTCGTCGGCGCCGCCAAGGCGCGCGAAATGTACTTCCTGTCAGACCGGGTTTCCGCCGATGAAGCGCTCGCCCTTGGCCTGACGAACTGGGTTGTTCCGGTTGATCAGCTGATGGACAAGGCCATGGAAATTGCGGGCCGTCTCGCCAGCGGCCCAACCGTTGCCTATCGCTACATGAAGGAAAACCTCAACCGCGCCATGTCAGGCGATCTCAATGAGTGTCTTGACCTGGAAGCCACCCACCACATCCATACCGGTGCCACAGCGGATCACAAGGAAGCGGCAAAGGCTTTTGTTGAAAAGCGCGAACCGGTTTTTCAGGGCCGGTAAAGCGTTATTGTCATGCCGGATGCGGTGCAGCATGCAATGTTGCTCCGCTGGTCCGGTATCCAGATGCAAGAATTGGGTCCCGGATGCAGTGCGTCACTTCGTGCCGCAATGCATCCGGGATGACAGTTTTTACATAACCTTCTAAAGCTCGAGACGGTATCCCAGCAGGTTTACCGTCTCGACCGAAAAGTCGATTTCCGGCGCGCGGACAAACCCCATAGACTCATATAATCTGTGTGCAGAGTGCATAAAATCCGTCGAATGAAGCAACAGGCGCGCCTTGCCAAGACCGCGTGCCCGGTCGATGGTAAAACCGGTCAGCGCCCGCCCGAGCCCCTTGCCCTGATGGTCCGGTGAAATCGCCAGCATGCGAACCCCGGCAGCAGAAACATCGTCCCATTCGGACAACGCCGAAGTGCTCTGCGCCACAAAGGTGACGCCGCCGACGATCTCATCGCCCAGCAGCGCAACAAAAACCTCCGCGTCGCGGGCACGTCCCGCAACATCCCTGAGCTCGTCTTCATAGCCGCCGGCATTGGTGAACCCGGCAAGGCTCTTGTAGGCAAGCAGGGTCAGGTCGCCGACCGTTTCATAGTCCGATTGCTGCACCGCCCGAATAATCGGGGCTTCCCTCGACATAGCCATAACCTTTTGAAAGTCTTACTAAATTTTGGCGACAGGTGACAAAAACACCCCTCAAGGCCGCAAGATCATGCCCTCTTGAGCCACCTCTGAGCCGGGCCGCACGACCTCCAGGTCCCTGGCAACACCGTCCATAAAGCCATCATCATGGTCGGGGTCATGATGGAACGCAACGAAGGTTCGGGCCCCCGCGGCATCGGCCAGCCGCACGCCCTCCTGCCACGTCGAATGACCAAAGCTCGGCTGGGTCTTGAGTTCTTCATCCGTATACGTTGAATCATAGATAAAGATATCGCAATCCTTGATGAGATCAACGATGCCCTGATCACGCTGGCCATCGATGTGTTCGGCGTCGGTAATGTAGCAAATCGATTTACCCTGGAATTCGATCCGATACCCGGTGCATCCATTGGGATGATTAAGGACGCCGGTGCGGATTACAACACCGTCTCCCATATCAAGGGTGTCGCCTGCCGGGAAATCCAGAAAATCACAATCCGAGGTGAAAACATCCACATCCATCGGCAACAGCGGCGCCACCATCAACCCCTTCAACGCATCATGGGTCGTGCAGCCAAAAGCACAATGCCCGGACCGCATACGGAATTTGTTTTGCGCGTCATAAAACGGTTTGAAAAACGGCAGCCCGCAGACATGGTCAAGGTGCGTGTGGGTCAGGAAAATATCCAGATCGAGCGGCGCCTCTTTGGCCAGGTGATTGCCCAGATAGCGAATGCCGGTGCCGCCATCAAAAATCAACACCCTGTCGCCGCAGCGCACCTCCAGACACGAGGTATTACCGCCATATTTGGCAACATCCGGCCCGCCGCAGGGCACAGAACCCCGCACGCCCCAAAAGCGGACGAAAAAGTCTTCCTGTCCGTCTTTCCGGTTCCCGGGTTTTGGGGTCTGGTCAGTCTTCGCCGTCATTGAGGGTCTTTCTGTGTTACGGCACCAGTTTGTAGCCCCCTGGCTCGGTGACCAGAAGGGCGGCGTTGGACGGTTCGACTTCGATCTTTTGACGAAGCCGGTAAATATGGGTCTCGAGCGTATGGGTCGTGACGCCGGAATTATAGCCCCAGACCTCGTGCAGCAACACATCGCGGCCGATCACATTATTTCCGGCCCGATAAAGATACTTCAGGATCGAGGTTTCCTTCTCGGTCAGTCTGACCTTTTGATCGCTTTCATCTATCAACATCTTCACAGAGGGCTTGAACGTGTAGTGGCCGATTTTGAAGGTCGCATCCTCGCTTTGTTCATGGGAGCGCAGGTGAGCCCGCACCCGGGCCAGCAAAACCGCAAAGCGAAACGGTTTGGTCACATAATCATTGGCGCCGGCATCCAGCCCGAGGATAGTGTCGGAATCCGCATCATGGGCAGTGAGCATGATGATCGGACAGTTCACATTGTGCTTGCGCAAGGTCTTGCAGACTTCACGGCCATCACTGTCCGGCAGGCCCACATCCAGCAGAATAAGATCAAAACCGCCAGCCTTTGCGCTCTCAAGACCCTTCGCCGCCGTATCCACATCGACAATCTCGAATTCGTCGAGCAAGGCAAACTGTTCCTTCAACGCCTCGCGCAGAGGCGCGTCATCATCGACGATCAGGATCTTTTTCTCGGCGCTCATTAAGGGTCCTCTCCGGCTCGCTATACCAGTATATAGGCCTGACACAGGCCCCTTGCCCGTGTTCACGGTCACATTCTGCCACTTTGGTAGCAAGAGGCCAGCAAATAGTGTAGGAAAAACCCCGGAAAGCCAGCCTGTTTGGAGGCCAGTGGCTGTTCAGCGGCTATTCAGGGCACTATGGCAGAAAAACACCCCCCCGACACCGGCCAGAGCACCGACCGGAGCATTAACCGGAACACTCAAAAGGCGGGACTTTCTGCCGCTTTGCCGGATCGCCTGGCCGCGCGCCTCGCGTTGATCGACGTCGAGCGCGCTGTCATGGAGCTGCGCCGCGGCCTGCCCGTAGTCATTGAAGGGGCGCAAGGCGTCGCCTCCCTTGTCCTGGCGGCAGAGCTGGTGGACAGGGAAACGCTTGGCTTTCTCGAAGCTCTGACCGGGATCTGGCCGCATATTCATCTCACCCATCGCCGCGCCGAAACCCTCAAGATCCGGCTTTATACCGAGGGCGGGGTAACCTTGCCGATCAATCCTGACGACTCGCAAGGCCCGTTGGCCCAGATCGCCCATCTCAGCGACCCGGCCCGCGATCTCGATTTCCCCCTGCAGGGTCCCTTCATGGCAAGCCGGGAATCGCTGATGCAATCCGAAATCGCATCGCTTCGCCTCGCCAAGCTTGCCGGGCTCTTGCCGGCCACCATCACATCGCCGCTCAGGCTGGCTGACACGCCGGACAGAGGTCAAACGCAGGATGCCGTTACAAAATGGGCTCACGAGAAAAATCTGGTGTTTGTCACCGCAGCGGCAATCGATGCCTATGAACAGCGCGCTGCCGAAGCGCTTCAACCCATCGGCCATCTCACAACCACATTGAAGCGCGTCACCGATGCAAAGGTGCCGCTGGCAGATGCGCCGGATAGCCGCATTTTTGCCTTTCGCCCGCAAGGGATCGGCGGCGGCGGGCCGGAGCACCTGGCGATTGTCATCGGTGCGGTCGATGCTTCCGCCCCGGTGCTCGTGCGGCTGCATTCAGAATGCTTTACCGGTGATCTTCTGGGTTCACTGAAATGCGACTGCGGCGAACAGCTCCGCGGCGCCATCGCGGCCATTTCCGAGACCGGCAGCGGCGTCCTGCTCTATCTTGCCCAGGAAGGCCGCGGCATCGGCCTGATGAACAAGCTGCGCGCCTACCAGCTGCAAGATCAGGGCTTTGATACGGTGGACGCCAATCTGCGTCTGGGCTTTGAGGTCGATGAGCGACTGTTCGAGGCGGCGGCTCAGATGCTGCGCCAGCTCGGGGTCGGCGAGGTCGCGCTGATGACCAACAATCCGGACAAGGTGGCACAGCTGACGGCCCATGGCATCAAGGTGACCGAACGCGTCAAGCATGCCTTCCCGACCAATGAGCATAACGCTCACTATCTTGCGACAAAGGCCGGCAAAACCGGCCATTTGCTGTGACGCGCCAAACAGGCGCTAGTTCTTGTGAATACGAACGTGGCCGGAACCCGCTGCCGAGAGATCGTCCGCGTGAGCCCCGCCGTAAACCTCTACATCGCCGGAGCCGTGAACCTTGATTGTGACCGTTTTGGACGCGTAAACCCGCATGTCGCCGGAGCCGGCAGCATTGACGGAAACGTTTCCACACTCAAGGTGACGCGCATCGACATCGCCTGATGCCATATGGCGCAAATCAAAGTTCTCACAGCTTCCCTTCATCGAGACGTCGCCGCTGCCGACCGCATCAAGGTCGATCCGCGCCGCCTTGACGTGGTCCAGCTCCATATCGCCGGAGCCGCGCAGATTAACATCAATCTTTCCGCATATGAGCCTTGAGCTTTCCAGGTCGCCGCTGCCCTGGCTGGTAATATCAATTTCGTCGCAAGACCCATCAATGGCCACATCACCGCTGCCCTGCTGGATCAGCCGGAACTCTTTGGCTTTCATATTTTCAACCGAAGCATCGCCCGACCCGTTACTCTCAAGCCGGGTGAGCGCCGGAACGCTGATCACGACATACGCGCTATGATTTCCAAACCCGCGCCTGCCTGACTTTCGCCAGATCTTCAGCTCGCCGTTTCTCACTTCCGTCCTGATCTGATCGAGCTCATCATCTTCGGCGTGAACCACCACTGATTGCTTCGGCCCGACTTTGATCATGACATCCGAAGAGCCATTGGCTGTGACTTTGGAGAATGAGGCCAGTTTGCGTGGCTCCTGGGCAGATTTCGCTTCAGCCCCCGAACTCAACGAGCTGGCCACAATCAGTACCGTCCCGAGCGCTGTCGCAATCAGCGCGCCGCGAGCGGAGCTCCCTTGCAAGGGTCTTGTTTGATCCATCATTTGAAAATCCCCTTTCAATCATACATCGGGCCGCGATTAGTCTATCGGGCTCGAGTTGATCAGACCGGGAGGAAGTTTTCTGCAAACATCTTTGCAAAACAAGGCGAAAACCGCAGATCAGGCGCTGGTATCGACGGATCCGCCTGAGCTGGCCGACGGATCGGCGTCGGATGGGCCGGCTTTGGCGACCGTTACCATGGCGGGTCGAAGCAGCCTGTCACCGATCAGATAGCCGGTCTGCATCACATCAACCACCGTACCGCCAGGGCGCCCTGTCCCGGGGATTTCCGCCACCGCCTGATGGAAATTGGGATCAAACTTCTCGCCGCCAGGATTGAGAATCTCGATCTTGTGCCGCTCAAAAGCCGCATGAAGACCGCGCTGGGTCATCTCGACCCCTTCATAGATCGTCGCCATGCTGTCCCCGCCTGCCGCCTTGTCTTCAGGCGAGATCGAGGCCAGAGCCCGGGTCAGATTATCCTGCACTTCAAGCAGGTCGCGCGCAAAAGCCGTAATGGCATATTTCGCAGCGTCTTCCTTTTCCCGCTGAGCCCGGCGGCGCAGGTTTTGCCCCTCCGCCATCGTGCGCAGCAGCTTGTCCTTGAGATCAGCCGTCTCGGCCAGCAGCTCTTCGTAAGTCCGCGTATCAGCTTCGGCCTCAGGGCTCAGGCGATCAGGGATTTCACTGTCATCGCCCCCGCCATGCAACGGCGTCACAGTATCGTCAGGCGTCACGCCTTCGAACGGGTTATTGCCGTCCTCAAGGCCCTTGTCGGTGCCGCTCGGGGTGTCGTCGTTCGCGTCTTTATCCTTACCGATCATCTCACTCACTGTTTCTCTTAAGCGCATTCATAAAAAGACTTCAGGCAGACTGCCTGTCGCCCGCATTTACGGGGGATCATGTACCCCATTCAGAAGGCTCACCCAAGCAGTTTTCCAACCGCGCGGGCAGTAAAATCTACCATGGGTATGATGCGGGCGTAATTCAAGCGAGTAGGACCAATGATCCCGATGGCCCCGAGCACTTTTTTATCGCTGTCGGTATAGGGCGAGACAATCACCGAGGACCCCGACAGACTGAACAGCCTGGTTTCCGCACCGATAAATATCCTGACGCCCTTGCCGTCCTGCGCCAGGTTAAGCAGCTGCATGACCTCTCCTTTTTCCTCCAGGTCATCGAACAGAAGCCGGATCCGGTCGAGATCCTCTGCGGCCTGCATGTCGTCCAGCAGGTTTGACTGGCCACGAATGATAAGAGAGCGATCGCCCGCGCCGTCATCGCCGGACCAGACCGCCAGACCGGCCTCAACCACCTGCGCCGACAGCGCATCAAGCTGGCTCCTGCGCGCCTCGAGGTCCTGTTCGATGCGTCCCTTGAGTTCCGACAGCGTCAGGCCTGTGAGTTTCGCATTGATATAATTTGCCGCCTGAATGAGCGTCGAGGAGGTCGGTCCCCCTCCAGGCGTCAGCGGCAAATCGATCAGGCGGTTTTCAACCGAGCCGTCCTGCCACACCAGCACAGCCAGAGCCCGGCCGGCATCAATCGAGACGAACTCAATTTGCTTGAGCGCGCCTTCGCGCTTTGGCGTCATCACAAGTCCCGCGCAATGCGACAGTCCCGAAAGAGCCGCCGTCGCATCCGTCAGAACGTCTTCAAAATTGCGGTGCGATCCCGCAAGCTGTCCTTCAATGCTCCCGCGCTCACCTTCGGTCAGGTCGCCAACTTCCAGCAACCCGTCGACAAACATACGCAGACCAAAGTGCGATGGCAGTCGCCCTGCCGATGTATGCGGCGCTGTCAAAAGTCCCATATGCTCGAGATCCGCCATAATATTGCGGATCGAAGCCGGTGACAGAGACAGCGGCAACGCCCGCGCCAGCGTCCTCGACCCCACCGGTTCACCGGTTTCCAGGTAGGATTCAACAATACCGCGAAAGATCTCTCTGGAGCGCTCGTCAAGACTTTCGATCTGGGTCGCCGCAGGCCCGAGGCCCGTCTCTTTTGATTTTTGTGTCAATCCGTCTTTTCCAACCCCTTGTGTTGATCAAACTTAGAAACGACGCCATCAGGAATCAAGGTCCTTTGTGCCTCTCATTGTATACCAGGCACATCTGCGGAACTCTCCCGTATTGCGTTGCGTGCAATGACCGCCTAGAAGAGGCCTTTAAAATCCGGCGGCGAGGCCCCGGACCCCAGGAAGACAAAAAGGAAATTCCATGCGCCCCTCCGGCCGTTCTGCCAATGAACTTCGCACCGTCACCCTTGAACCGGGATATGCCCGCCATGCCGAAGGCTCCTGCCTGATCAAGTTTGGTCACACCCATGTCCTGTGTACAGCGTCGGTCGAGAACCGGGTGCCACCCTTTCTGCGCGGCCAGGGCCGCGGCTGGGTGACCGCCGAATATGGCATGCTGCCCCGCGCCACAGGCGAACGGATGCGCCGCGAGGCCTCACAGGGTAAACAGTCCGGCCGCACCCAGGAAATCCAGCGCCTCATTGGCCGCTCCCTGCGCGCCGTCATCGATCTCAAAAAACTCGGCGAGCGCCAGATCTCTCTCGATTGCGACGTTATTCAGGCCGACGGCGGCACGCGGACGGCGTCGGTCACCGGCGCCTGGGTTGCTCTGGCCCAGGCCGTCAAATGGATGCAGGACACCGGTATGCTGTCCGAAAACCCCATTCGGGACCAGATTGCCGCCATTTCCTGCGGTATCTACGAAGGCAATTGCGTCCTTGATCTGGACTATCCTGAAGATTCCAATGCCGATACCGACGCCAATTTCGTCATGACCGGCTCCGGCGGTATTGTCGAAATCCAGGGCACCGCCGAAGGCGATCCGTTCTCGGAAGAAAACTTTGGCGAGCTCATGGGGCTGGCCAAAAAAGGCATCGGCGAATTACTTGATCTGCAAAAAAAGGCCGTCGGATTTTGACGCCCTGCACAAGGTTTGGATAACACGGGGTGAATAATCGCCGGTGACACAAAGCGCCTTCACCAAAGGGTCGACCCTTGTGGTCGCCAGCCACAATGAGGGCAAGGTGCGCGAAATTCGCGCCCTGCTGGAGCCGTTCGGCGTCAAAACCCTGTCTGCGGCCGAACTGGGTCTGGACGAACCCGAGGAAACCGGCCTGACTTTTGCGGCCAATGCCGAGTTAAAGGCCCGTGCCGCCGCCAATGCCTCGGGATTTACCGCCCTGGCCGACGATTCCGGTCTGGCCGTGGACGCGCTGGACGGCGAACCTGGAATCTATTCTGCCCGCTGGGCAGGCGAGCCCAGAGACTTCGATATCGCCATGGCCCGGGTTAACAACGAGCTGACAGCCCGCGGCGCGCTGGAACCTTTGGACCGCAAAGCCCGTTTCGTTTGCTCCTTGTGCCTCGCCCACCCGGACGGCACGCTTGAAACCTTCAATGGCACCGTCGAAGGAACCATCGTCTGGCCGCCGCGCGGCGCCCACGGCTTTGGCTACGATCCGATTTTTGAACCCGGCGGCGAGGCGCTCACGTTTGGAGAGGTGGAACCCGCCCGCAAGCACGCCATGAGCCACCGCGCCGAAGCCTTCGATAAACTTGTTGCACATCTGTCCCGGCACCTTGAAACCGAATGACCCACACTGGCGAAAAAAACGCCTTCGGCATTTATGTCCACTGGCCATGGTGCGCCTCCAAATGCCCCTATTGCGACTTTAATTCCCACGTCGACCGGCAGGCCGATCAGGACGCTATGGCAGAGGATCTGTGTACAGAGCTTCGGTATTATGCCTGCCGCACCGAAGGCGAACGCGGGCCGCGCACCGTCCGCTCGATCTTCTTTGGTGGCGGTACCCCCTCACTCATGCGCGGTGACATATTGGCCCGAATTTTGGCTGAAATCCGGGACTTATGGCCTTTTTCGAACCAGATCGAAATCTCCATGGAAGCCAATCCTTCAAGCGTCGATGCGGCCCGGTTTGTCGACTATCGCGCCGCCGGGGTCGAGCGTCTCTCCCTCGGCGTTCAGGCTCTGAACAACCACGACCTTGAAACCCTCGGCCGACTGCATGATGTCGATGAAGCCCTGGAGGCCATTCATCTGGCCCGCGAACATTTCCCGCGCGTCTCCTTCGATCTGATTTATGCGCGGCCAGGACAAACCTGTGCGGCCTGGCAGGAAGAACTCACAAAGGCACTTCGTCTTCACCCTGATCACCTGTCGCTCTATCAACTCACGTTCGAACCCGGCACGCCCTTTCATAACTTGAAGGAAGCTGGAAAAATCACCCCCCTGGACGATGATCTCGGGGCGGATCTGTATGAGATAACACAGAGCCTGTGCCAGAGCGCCGGTCTGCCCGCCTATGAAATTTCAAATCATGCGCGGGCCGGCGCCGCTTGCCTTCACAACCTGATCTACTGGCGCATGCACGATTATATTGGTGTCGGGCCCGGCGCCCATGGTCGCTTTGATGAAAAGCCAGGCGATGAAACGTCGAGCCGCCGCGCCACAATTGCCCTGTCAGACCCCAAAGCCTGGGCCGCAAAAGTCAGGGCAGAGGGCAACGGGCTCGCCTCGGACGAGCCGGTCACCCCCGCCGATCAGGCCACAGAAATGATGCTGATGGGGCTCAGGCTGACCGAGGGCGTCTCACTGGCCCGCTACGATCGACTGGCCGGCCAGCCCCTTGCTGCCAAAACTCTTGATGATCTGCAGGAAAGCGGCCTTGTCGCCTGCAACGGCGACCGACTGACAGTCACAGACCCCGGTCGACCGGTCCTCAACAGTGTTCTGCGGACGCTATTGACCTGAAATGGGCCGGTTCAGAAGCCTGTTCCTCGCACCGGCGGATCCTCCTGATCACGGCCCTCCCCGTCCAGGATGTCCCGATCCAGAGCGTCCTGAAAGGCGCCAATTTCCTCATCGGGAAGACCATACGCCTCGCCTTCAAACCGAGGCATCACATCCTCGTTGCGCTGGAACGTCGTCGGCGCAGGAGAGATGACC
>CBFDBJ010000060.1:0-22923 GCA_965603015.1 uncultured Alphaproteobacteria bacterium | reverse complement strand
TTTTTCGACAGGTGTGTTGGCGTTTTTTTCCATCGTGTGCTTTACCCCTTTGCCTGCGTTCGCCGACGATACCTCTGTCCTTACCATCACACCCGGCATCCTCAGCCTGCTTCCTGCTGTCATCGCGATTTCCTTTGCCTTTATCTTGCGTCAGGTCATCCCTGCAATATTCGCCGGGCTCTGGGTGGGCGCGAGCCTGGTGCATGGCATAAGCATCAAGGGCCTATGGCAAGGCCTGCTGGACAGCGTTGGCGTCTATATTTTGAATGCTTTGGCCAACAAGGATCACATGTCAGTGATCCTCTTTAGCCTGATGATCGGCGGTATGGTGGGTATCATCAGTCGCAATGGCGGCATGGCCGGTATTGTTCGCAGCCTGTCCGCCATCGCATCGACACGCGAACGCGGCCAGATCGCAACAAGTCTCCTCGGGACAGCGATATTCTTTGATGACTACGCCAACACAATGGTCGTGGGTAATACAATGCGCCCCATTACAGACCGCCTCAAAATATCCAGAGAAAAACTGGCATATCTGGTTGATTCCACTGCCGCGCCGATCGCGTCTATTGCCCTGGTTACAACATGGATTGGATTTCAGGTCGGCCTGATTGATGATGCGACAAGGGACCTCGACGGCATTACGCAGAGCGGCTACGCAATCTTCCTGAGCGCCCTTCCCTATGGGTTCTATTCAATCCTCGCCCTTGTCTTTGTCTATCTCATAGCCGCCACCGGCCGTGACTTTGGCCCCATGCTTGAGGCAGAGCAAAATGCCGCCACATCTGCTCCTGGACATGAGGACCCGACCTCTGAAACACCCGAAGCCCCTGCCAGGGCAATCAACGCACTTCTGCCACTAGGTATTCTGATCCTGGGAACTCTCACCGGGATCTATTGGACCGGAAAGGCCGGATTGCCCGCAACAGCATCCTTGCTGGACATTATTGGCAATGGCAACTCTTATCAGGCGATGCTTTGGTCTTCTACGCTTGCCGTGATAACCGCCATTGCCATGTCGCTCGTCACGCGAAGTCTTCGCCTTGAGGAGGCCCTCAATGCCTGGATGGAAGGGCTCAAGATCCTTGTGCCGGCTATCATAATCCTGACCCTCGCCTGGTCTCTTGCCGGGGTCAATGAAGCACTTCATACCGCCGAATTTCTCTCGACAACCTTGTCGGGCCAGATCGCGCCGGCTCTCTTGCCAACCTTGATTTTTGTTCTCGCCGCATCAATGGCCTTTGCAACAGGATCCAGCTGGGGCGTTATGGGCATTCTGATACCCCTTGCAATTCCTCTCACATGGGCGGTTCTCGCGCCGACAGGTGTCGATGTCGCCAGCAGTCCGGTTTTCCTCGCAAGCACCGCAGCACTTCTTTCCGGCGCTGTATGGGGAGATCATTGTTCGCCGATTTCCGATACGACCATTCTGTCATCAATGGCGTCAGGTTGCGATCACATCGCTCACATAAGAACACAGATCCCCTACGCCCTCACGGTAGGCGTCGTCGCAATTCTTGCGGGATCATTGCCTGTCGGATTTGGCGTGCCGATCTGGCTCTGTCTCGCGGCAGGTGTCGCAGTGCTTGTTGGTATTGTCACAGTCTTTGGTAAACAGGCGAGCGTCCAGGAATCCAGTTAATCAAACAGCTGATCAATATCATCCTGAGACTGAGCCTCTGAAGAGCCGACATCACTTTCCTCGGGAACTGGCTCCTCGGAAAAGTCACCGGAGTTCGATTTACCCTCTTCAGATCCGCTGTGAATGATTGCATTGAGCTCGGACAGGTGGTCCTGCATTTCGACTTGCGCACTATTTACAATAGTGCGGGTTTGGCTATCAAAGGCACCGTCAGCGGTGCCAGCGTTCATCAACACATCCAGGACTGAAAGTATAAGACTATCCAGTTGTGAAACCACACATTCAAATCGTGTGCGAACTCCGGGCGGCGCCATACCCCAGGCCTTGATAACAAGATCACGCGCGACAAATCCGCTACCCTGAAAATGCTCCACATAGGACGCCGGGCTCCATCCCTCGGCCTCTTCCATGAGGTCTGGCATATCCAGTGCCATTTCCAGCAACATCACAATTTCATTAAAGTGATTGAGGTAATCGGTCGCAAGGAAGCTGTCCGGATTGATATTGGCTGCAGCCAATTCAGATCGGAATACCTCTTCCTCGGATGTAAGCCTGTCTTCCACTGCAACCCACCCTGGCCTTCCGGCGCACCTCTAGATATTCTCAATCTAGATAAAGAGTGATGACTTTCGGTTAACAGGTGGAAAGCAGGCCTCAAGTGGGTGATTTCATCTCATCAAAAACAATCTTTAAGGGCAGAGCAAGCACTCGACAGAACCTCCGAGGGAGAACCGTTGGCATCAATTCTGGTCCATGTAACTTCACCGGCTCCTCGTGCAAGTTGATCAGTAATGACCTGCCTGTCAGCATCTGAGATATCTGATGTGCGTGCCAGGACCCGCTCCATAACGAGTTCCCTGTCGGCCTCCAGCCAAAATCCACAAAAAGGAATATGTCTTTTTGCGGCAATATCCTCGAGCTGAGCTCGGCGTTCGCTGTCCAGAAAAGTTGCGTCGACAATTACACTAAACCCGCTTGTCAATGCGCGATGGGCATCGCGGCAGAGTGCACGAAAGACCCGCCTGTTAACCCTGAAAGCGTAGGCGCCTTTCGGCAAGGGTACGAGAGCGGACTGATGGAAAAGATGTTTTCTCACAGCATCACTTCTGAGGACAATTGCCCCCGCATACGGAAAATTCGACGTTGCCAGTTGGCGCGCCAGCGTCGACTTGCCAGTTCCAGAAACACCGCCGACCGCAACAAGCACCGGAGCAGAGCGTTCAAGAAGGGCTCCCGCAAGATCAAAGTAAGCCTGGGCCGCGATCTTGTCTGCAGTATCTCCGTGCGAGGACTGAAATTCCAAAGCATGAACCATAGCGCGCACGCCCGCGCGCAGCGACATGAAAAGAGGAAGAATGTGCAGCCCCGAATAATCCCCGGTCATTTCCAGATAGCGATTGAGAAGCAGGTTGCCAAGACCGAAGGCACGAGCACAAATCAAATCCATGACCGGAAAGGCCAGATCATACATCACATCAATGGAGGAATACTCATCCCCAAACTCGATAGCATCAAAAGGTGTCGGACGTCCGTTTATAAGGCAGATATTACTGAGATGGAGATCCCCGTGGCACTGCCGAACAAACCCCGCTCGTCGCCTTAAATCGAGACGACGAGAATGCCGCTCAAGCTCCGCCTCCATTGCTTGTGCCCAATTTGCGACGGAGCCTGTCAGAAACAAATCACCGTCAAACCTCGACAATGTTTTAACGAGCCCCTGAAGGGTCTGTCTTACCGATTCCTCTCCGCCAAATTCCGGCCGCCATTCTGCACTCAGATGCAATTTCGCAATTTGCTCGGCAAGATCGGATATCAGGGTCTCCTTGAGATCATTTCTGGCGTAAAGGCGATTGAATAATGTTTGGTCGTCGAAGCGATTCATCCTGACGATGTAATCGACGACCTTGCCATCGCCGTCGAACTCAAATCCGGTGTCGCAACGCGTAATGGCCGAAACACCGAGGTATATTTCCGGGGCCGTCCGTCGGTTAATCTCTACCTCACGCTCACAGGCCACACGACGGTTTTCCAGAGTGGTAAAATCAAGAAACTCCAGCTCGACAGCTCTTTTCAGCTTCCAGGCAAAGGCATCAACAAGAAAGACGTGGGATATATGGGTGACGATATGTTCATCAGGCACCCGGTCAAAGGCACCGCCCCCTGAGAGGAATCGGATCACATCGTCCTGGCTGACAGGAGCCTCAACACCTGACGGCTCATCCGGATGGTATTCCGCACTCTTCAATTGTCGGTGTCCTTGTCCCAACGCAACTCTCCGATCATATACCCAGAACCAACTGCCGGAACCTATTCGTGGCCTGCAGATCCTGCGTCACATCCCCGGGGCAAGATCTGAATTAGAGTACCAAACGGCAAATAATAAAAGTCCAAATCGTTCAAAGATCTATGGCATATTGCCGCGGAGCAACCTCCGGCATACTCGACTTTCGCTGAAGACTGCGCCCTCGCAGAGATTGATTTTCACCTTCACAAGGATTAACCCGATGACCAGAGCTATCGATTTTCAGGTCAGGCGCGACAATATCGCCATCACCCGCATAATTTCCTTAACAGACCAGTCGGAAGCCGATCTGGCCGATGGTGAAGTTCTCCTCCACCTCGACCGCTTCGCTTTTACCGCCAATAACGTCACCTATGCGGTGGCAGGTGACATGATGTCTTACTGGAATTTCTTTCCGGCCACGGACGGGTGGGGACGCATTCCGGTCTGGGGGTTTGGAGATGTCATCGCATCAAGGCATGCGAGTATAGAGGTCGGCGCGCGCTACTACGGATATTTTCCGATGTCGACACACCTGACCGTCAAGCCGGACCGTGTCACCGATCAGGGCTTTTCCGATGGCTGCGATCACCGCAAGGATCTCCATGCCGTTTACAACCAGTACACAGCAACAACAAACGATCCGATTTACACCTCAGCAAGCGAGGATCTGCAGTTGCTCTTTCGGCCACTCTTCACAACCGCTTTTCTGATCGACGATTTCCTTGATGACAATTCATATTTCGGCGCTGATCAGGTTGTCATTTCAAGCGCATCAGCCAAGACAGCCTTTGGTACTGCCTGCCTTCTGTCCGCCCGCAAATCCTGTCAGGTCATCGGCCTGACGTCACGAGCCAACAAGGACTTTGTAACGGGCCTTGGCTGCTACGATCAAGTCGTAATCTACGAAGACATTGAAACCCTTGATAGCGGCGCGGGGACCGCCTTCGTCGATATTGCAGGTAATGGATCGATTCGCGCCCGGCTCCATCATCACTTCAAGGAAAACCTCAAATACTCATGTACCGTCGGCGCCTCGCACTGGAACCAGGGCGCAGATACCGGCGAGCTGCCCGGCGCAAAACCGGCGCTGTTTTTTGCTCCCGCGCAGGGACAAAAACGCAATCAGGATTGGGGCCCCGCCGTGTTTCAGGAACGGTTCATGGCCGCATGGATTGATTTCACCGGGTTTATCGCAGACAAGATCTCCATTGATCACGATAGCGGTACCGAGGCAATCGAAACCCTCTACCAGGCCATGCTGGCAGGCAATGTGGCGCCCGATCACGCGCACATCGCCCGCTTTGACATCGAAAGCTAGTCCCGCCCGGGATAGCTGGCGCCCATGCCGGCGCGAACATCGTTTTGCAGACCATAGGCCGGGATTGGGTAGCGCAGACCATTGCGCGCCAGATGCTCAAGGCCGTCGATAACCTTTGGCAAAAAGTGCGGCGGCAACGCCATAAGAAGCTCATCCTCCATCACGCCGCCATAGCGCCGCTCGGCAAAGCACGGGATCGACAGGCTCGGCTCGCCCGTCGCTCGTGCCCGCCCCCAGGAATCGGCGCAGGCACTTTCCCCGACACAGCCCCATTCCAGTTTCTTGTATCCGGTCCACTGCAGTCCGTTGATGAAGAGGATCATTTGCGCCGGGGTTGCGTAGATGAGACAAATGTCCGGTTGGCCAAGGCGGCCTGCGGCAAGCGGCGAGACCGCCATCGCTTCAAATTGCCCGTAAGGCACCACATCCATCGCCGCCTGATGGGCCGCAGCATCTTCCGGCCTGTCATACCAGACCCCGGCATAGTTGGCGCCCGCCTGCCACTCCTCATCCTGCGCTCCAAGACCCAGCACTGCGGCGCACTGCGACCCGACAAGATCTTTCGCCGTCACACCGACCGTCCAGTTGAGCCTTGCTGCCTGCCCGACGATCTGATCCGCCGTGAGGATATGTTCAGGGCGCCTCAATTTCGGGATGGTGGCCAGATCACTTTCCTTCTCAAACCACTTCATGCCAATCGGCGTGGTTCGCAATCTGAGCAATCGATTGAGATCATCGACCAGAGCTGGCCATTCATAGGTATCCGGATATGATTCAGTACTGGCGGACACGGGCATTCTCCCATGCTCCATTTTTGACCCGGGCATTAAAGGCTGCACAGGCCAATCAGGCAACAGGAAATGCCCACAACTTCTAAAACAAGAAAACCGCCGGCGCGTGGGCGTCCGGCGGCTCTTGAACAAACTCTCTTATATTACTTATCCGACGAGGCGAACGATCTCAGCAATATTGGAGTGCAGATTGGTGACGACTTGTCTGATTTCATTTGTTGCGTCGGTTGTCTGACCTGACAACGCCTTGACTTCGTGGGCAACCACAGCAAATCCGCGGCCTGCATCACCGGCACGCGCGGCTTCAATCGTCGCATTAAGCGCAAGGAGTTTTGTCTGGCTCGCGACCAGATCAATCTTCTCCGCAACACTCCCGACCCGCTGGATCTCCGCTTGCAGTTCTTCGATTTGGCGGCGGATAATTTCAAAATCCTGAGTGGATTCTTCTACATTTTCACTCGTACTCAACTCCATTACAGCCAGTTCCTCTTGTTGTTCATTTCTATGTTCGTTAGCCGCTTCAATCATCACACTGGCAAGCAGTGTATAGGCCGCAAGCCACGCATCCTTGACCTCATCGGTAAAAGCATCCCCTAATCCCTGTTCCAGCGTCCAGATCAGCGCCTGACCAACAACATCATAGTGCCAATCCTCGACGCCGTACCCGACATGGGAAGCCCCCAGCTGTTGAACAGTCGGCACAATTGTCTCAAGGGCAGTAAGACCCGAAACCACAGTCGCCAGCGCCGCCATCAACTTCTTGCCCTGCTCCGTCACATCCTCAGGAAACATATCCCGGGTCGAGGGCTCAATCTCAAACAGCCGACCATAAAACAGATCCGCTGCTGCTTCCTTGATTGGCACGACAAGCTTGAACGTATCCTGAACAAGAGCAATTTGATCGGCTTCCATAATTATCCCCTTCGCTATTGGTCCTCAGAAAACCTCCGTTTGACTGGACATCTCCTTAATCAGATCAAATATCCCACAGAAAAATTAAGGCCCAATTAACCACGCCTGCAAACTTGCGAATTGCTGTCAAAACATACCTGGGCGGAGCGAAAAAAGCCGTCGGCACCATGGCACCGACGGCTAATATCTCAAGAAAAGCTCAGAGTTATCCGGATAACGCTTATGATGCTTGCGCAGCTTGCTGGCTGCGGTGCTCGTTTGCAGCATCGGTCATGACATTGGCCAGCAGCGTATAGGCCGCAAGCCAGGCGTCCCTGACCTCAACAGTAAAGGCATCTCCCAGACCCTGTTCCAGCGTCCAGATCAAGGCTTCACCGACCACACCGTAGTGCTCATCCTTGACCCCGTACCCGACATGGGAAACCCCAAGTTTTTGTACCGTCGGCACAATTGTCTCAAGGGCGGTAAGGCCCGTAACCACGGTCGCCAGTGCCGCCATCAGTTTTTTGCCTTGCTCGGTCACATCTTCGGGAAACATTGGCCTCACCGAGGGTTCAAGTTCGAACAGACGATTGTAGAAAAGCTCTGCAGCTGTTTCCTTGATTGGCACGACCAGTTTAAATGTGTCCTGCACAAGAGCTATTTGGTTGGCTTCCATGAATCTTCCTTCCGGTTTCGCAAGGCATCACTCCACACGGATGCCTGCTCTTCAACCTTCAGAAGATCACAAACAAATTAAATACAAATTAAGTATCGGAACTTTTTCCTGACTAACGCGCAAAGCTGGCACTGACGAATTATGAAACCCGGTATCCCTGGGGATACCAATCTCGTTCTTCCCGGAATTTACAAAATTTTTACTATTGCTGCGGCATCGCCGGGATGCCTTCGGCGAGCTCGACCCAGTTCTGCTTACTGTCACACCAGACATGAAACTGCGGTGCAAAGTCGCTCGTGTCGTCAAGAGTTCCCGTTTTAAGAAAGGCCATTCCAGGCTGGCCCGGTGTTGCCGAATAAAGCGGTGACCCGCAGGTGCCGCAGAAATAGCGCTTTACCGTTCCACCGCTGGTCGTCGCGCTGTCCTGATAGAGCTTCGGTTCTCCACTGGTAAACTTGAGATCGGACACTGGCACCGCTGACAAGGTTGAAAAGGCCGATCCGGCCTGTCTTTGACAATTCTTGCAATGGCAGATCCCCGACATTACCGGGTCGCTTGCCAGTTCATATTTCACAGCACCGCAAAGGCATTGTCCTGTTTTCCCCGTCATCATCATCTCCCTGGTCAAAATGTATGAATTTTTCTGTCGTCGCAATCCGTGAGCATCCTCGCGCGACTTCAGCAATCATCAGCCAGAACCGGGACAGTGTAAAGCCGTCACATAGCGAGGGTTTCCAGCCCCTGGCGCCTTGTGGAGCCCTCGATATGGCTCTACACTCCGGTGAAACCTATGAAAAACAGAGATCCGGGGAGATACGACAATGAGTGATGTGACAACACTGGCCGAAGCCGCACGGGAAAAAGCCTTTTCCATGCCGCTTGAAGACATCGACGTCGCACAGCCACAGCTGTTCAAGGACAATGTCATGTGGCCGTATTTCGAGCGCCTGCGCCGCGATGCTCCGGTTCACTACTGCAAAGATAGCCAGTTCGGAGCCTATTGGTCGGTGACCAAATACAAGGACATCATGGCCGTCGACACCAATCACGCTGTCTTTTCATCTGAATCCGGTCTCGGCGGCATCACCGTCATGAACGACCCGGACCCCGAAGATGATTTTGAACTGCCCATGTTTATCGCCATGGACCCTCCCAAACACGATGCTCAGCGCAAGGTCGTCAGCCCGATTGTTTCACCGGATAGCCTGGCCTCTATGGAAGGCTTGATCCGTGGCCGCGTCGGAGAGATTTTCGACAACCTGCCGGAAGACGAACCGTTCGACTGGGTTGACCGGGTGTCGATTGAACTCACCACACAAATGCTTGCGACCCTTTTTGACTTTCCGTGGGAAGAACGCCGCAAACTGACCTACTGGTCCGATATTGCAACAGCGGACGAAAACTCCGGTCTAATTGACTCAGAGGATCACCGCCGCGAGATCCTGATTGAGTGTCTCACCTATTTCACCGAACTGTGGAACCAGCGGATCAATGCCGAACCGGCCGGTGATCTTATCTCCATGCTGTGCCATGGCGAGTCGACCAAAAACATGGAACCGTTTGAGTATCTCTGCAATGTCGTCCTGCTCATCGTTGGCGGCAATGACACGACACGCAACTCGATTACCGGTGGCCTGCTGGCCCTCAATCAAAACCCCGACCAGTTCAAGAAACTGCGCGACAATCCTGATCTTGTATCAAGCCTTGTGCCCGAAATTATTCGCTGGCAGACCCCTTTGGCGCATATGCGTCGCACCGCCCTTGAGGACGTCGAGCTGGGTGGCAAGACCATCAAAAAAGGCGACAAGGTGGTCATGTGGTATGTCTCGGGCAACCGCGACGAAGAGGCGATTGAGGATGCCGACAAGTTCATCATTGATCGCAAACGCCCCAGACAACACCTGTCGTTTGGCTACGGCATCCACCGCTGCGTCGGCAATCGCCTGGCTGAAATGCAGCTGCGGATCGTCTGGGAAGAAATTCTCAAGCGCTTCGAGACCGTCGAGGTTCTGGAAGAACCAACCCGCGTCCTGTCATCCTTCGTAAAAGGCTATGAGCGAATGATGGTGAAAGTGACGCGCAAATAGGTCGATCACCAGGAGCCGAGCCTTATGACATCACGGCAAATTGCACCCTTTGGTTCCTGGGCATCGCCCATTGACGCCAGCAAGGTCTCGGCAGCAGGAACCAGCATCGGCGCGCTGACCGCTGACGGAGACAGCCTCTACTGGTTGGAAGCGCGACCTCTGGAAGGTGGCCGCAGCGTGATTGTCGAGCGCGCGCCCGATGGGGAGACCCGGGACGTCACCCCCGAAGGCTTTAATGTGCGGACCCGTGTTCATGAATATGGCGGCGGGTCTTATCTGGTCAGCGGCGGAACCGCATATTTCTCCAATTTTTCTGACCAGCGCTTCTACGCCCAAAGGATCGGATCGGCACCTCAGCCCTTGACCCCGGACGACGTGGATTTGCGGTTCGCAGATCCGGTCATGGACAAAAACAGAAACCGGATCATATGCATCCGCGAGGATCATCGAGGGCCAGGCGAGCCGGTCAACGCGCTGGTGGCGATTGATCTGGCGACAGGCGGCGAAGGCAGCATTCTCTTTGAGGGAACCGATTTCATTTCCTCGCCGCGCCTCAGCCCGGACGGAACCAGCCTCGCCTTTGTGACCTGGGACCACCCCAACATGCCCTGGGACGTAACCAGCCTTCATGTAGGAGCACTAACCGAGGACGGTGACCTCGACGAGATCACAGAGCTGTCCCAACCTGTCCCTGGCGCCATTAGCCAGCCTAAATGGGCACCTGACGGCAAACTCTATTTCGTTGCCGATTGGTCAAACTGGTGGAACCTTTACCGGTATGAAAAAGGCGAAGGCATCCAGATCCACGCCCATGAAGCCGAGTTTGTCGCTCCCGCCTGGGTCTTTGGTCTTTCAAACTACACCTTCAGATCGCCTGATGAAGCCATCGTAAGCTATGCAAAGAATGGCCTGTGGCACTTGGGTGCGCTCTCCCTGACTTCCGGTGAACTGACTGATATCGGCGCACCCCATGCCACCCTTGGCAGCCTCGTGAGCACCAAAGATACGATCTGTTTTCTCGCCGACGAGGTCGACACCTCCACCCGCATCCTTGGTCTCGGTGAAGACAATTTCATCGACACAATCCGGGAACCCGCCCCCACCGACTTGGCACCGGGGATGATCTCCCGCCCCAAACCGGTATCCTTTCCCACCGCTGGTGGTGAAACCGCCTACGGCTTTTTCTACCCGCCGGCGAACGAAGCCTTCGAGGGACCCGATGGCGCCCTCCCGCCGCTCCTCGTCAAGGTCCACGGCGGACCAACATCGGCAACCTCATCGGCCTTTGGTTTCAAGACCCAGTACTGGACGTCGCGCGGCTTTGCCATCCTTGATCTCAATTACCGTGGCTCCACCGGCTTTGGTCGCACCTTCCGGCAAAAACTCTACAAATCCTGGGGCATAGTTGATGTCGAAGACGCCAACGCCGGCGCAGCATATCTTGCAAGCATGGGCCGCGTCGACAAATCAAAACTCGCGATCAGTGGCGGCAGCGCCGGTGGTCTGACGGTTCTCAACAGTCTCGCCCATCACGACACGTTTTCTGCCGGTGGCAGCTTCTTTGGCGTCGCCGATCTGGCGGCGCTGGCGCAGGACACCCACAAATTTGAATCGCGCTATTGCGACCTTCTCATTGGTCGCTATCCCGAAGACATCGAAATCTACCAGGAGCGTTCTCCGATCAATTCCATCGACAAGATCAAGAAACCACTCCTCATCCTGCAAGGCCTTGAAGACCTCGTCGTTCCGCCGAGCCAATCAGAGGCCGTATTTGAAGCCCTCAAAAAGAACGGTATCCCCGTCACCTATATCGCCTTTGAAGGCGAGCAGCACGGGTTCAGACGCGCCGCCACAATCGAACGCGCCTTGTCCGCCGAACTTTCCTTTTATGGCCGCGTCTTCGGTTATGAACCTGCCGACCGGATCAAAGCGATCGAGATTGTCAATGGGGACCAGTTGGGTTGAACGACTGGCCATCGGTACAGGCATTCTGGAATTACTCTGATCTAGACGGGCACGTCGATGCCTCCCACTGCGACGCTTGCAAATCCCCTGTGAGTCAGACTTAATTGACGACCACGTGAGCTTTGGTCAGAAGACGGACAATGGGGAGACTATATCATGGATCGCAGAGACTTTTTGATGGGGACAGCTGCCGTCGCCGCACTGAGCGGGATTGCCGCCTGCGGACCGGCACCGCAGGGCAGTGTCAAATCATCAAGCATCGCCGGACTTGACGGCCTGGGCGTTGCCGAGAGGATCAGGCTTGGTGATATCAGTGCAAGGGAGGCGGCCGAAGCCTCGATTGCATCCATCAAAAAACTGAACAGCGGCATCAATGCGGTTGTCACGCCGATCTTCGAGCAGGCTCTTGCAAGGGCCGACGCCGGGCTTGGCGATGGCCCCTTTGCCGGGGTTCCGATCTTGCTGAAAGATCTTCTCGACTACAACGGCGTGCGCATGACCCAGGGCTCGAAGTTATTGATGCAGAACGTATCCAACTGGACCCCGCCTTTTGTCGAAGCCCTCGAGGCCGCCGGGATCAATGTCCTGGGCAAGGCCAACACGCCGGAGTTCGGCTTGCTTGCAACAACTGAATCCCTCGCCTTGGGGCCCTGCCACAATCCCTGGAATCTTGAACACTCCACAGGTGGCTCGAGCGGCGGTTCCGCAGCAGCCGTTGCGTCAGGCATGGTTCCCTTTGCCCAGGCCAGCGACGGCGGCGGCTCGATCCGCATTCCCGCATCGTGTTGCGGTCTCTTCGGCTTGAAGCCAAGTCGCGGCAAAATGAAACAAACCTCCCTGGAGCCTATGCCCGGAGACATCGGCGTGCGGCATGTCGTCAGCCGGTCCGTCCGTGACAGCGCCATGTCACTTTCCATCACAGAGGAAAACGAGCCGGGCGCCCTGCTCGCGCCAACCGGACTTGTTACAGGACCGTCGTCGAAGCGTCTCAAGATCGCCTTCAGCACGAAGAATTACTTCGGTGATGAGCCTGATGCAGACGTCAAAGCCGCAATCGAGGAAACAGCAATACTCTGTGCCCACATGGGCCATGAAATTATCGACGTGACCGCACCCGTTACCGGTGACGAGTTCATCGATCGCTTTTTGACCATCTGGGCATCAGGCCCGGCCCAGCTAAAGGCCATGGTCGAGCAGCAAACCGGCAATCCGGCAGAAGAAGCCGGGCTTCTCGAACCCTGGACCCTGGGACTTGCTGATTTCTTTAACGCCAAACCGTCCGATGCCCTTGCCACAGCAATCGCCTATTTCGGTGAAGTCACAAATCAAATGACAGCATGGTTCTCCGACTACGACGTCTGGCTGTCCCCGGTTCTGAACAGCGCACCGCCAAAACTGGGAGAACAAAGCCCCGAGGTCCCGTTTGAGACACTTTATGAGCGCACCATCCAGTATGTCTCCTACACGCCGCTCCACAACGTGACCGGAATGCCCGCGATGTCGGTGCCCTTGAACTGGAATGCCACCGGGCTGCCCATCGGCAGTCAATTCGCCGCCCCGCTGAACGGCGAGGCAACACTGCTTGCTCTGGCCTTTGAGCTGGAGGCAGCCAAACCCTGGGCCGCGAAGTGGGCACCCAATTCGATCATGATGACATCCTGACCGCAGCAGGATCAAATTGGCCGACTATTTTTGGCCTGTCACGAAGAACGCACTGAGCGGCATTTCGGCCGGGTCCTTACCGAATTCCGCCTCCATGGCGTCCCGGACTTTTTCAACCATGGCATCCGGATCGCCGCCGCGCGTCTCAACCTCCTCGGCAATCGGATTGCCGTAGATAAATCCTTTTGCAAGGGTCTCTTGCGAGGGAATTGTCTTTTTGATCTGCCTGCGCTCGACTTGCACGGAGGAAAACCCCGCGTCGTTCATGTCCCGTTTCATTTCTTTCGTGTCATGATAGTGAAACGGAACCTTGTAAAAGCCCGGGGGATCATCCGGAAAAACCTCCTCCACGGCCCGTTGCCCCACGGCAGCAAAGGGATTGAACGCATGCGAGTCCCAGACATTGAAGATATAGTGTCCGCCTGGCTTCAACACCCGGAGGACCTCACGATACGACTTTACCTTGTCCGGGAAGAACATCACCCCGAACTGGCACACCACCACATCCACCGACTGATCTTCAAGCGGGATCTCCATGGCATCAATCGTTTGAAAGGAAACGGATTCACTCGCTTCAAACTTCTGCCGCGCAACGTCGAGCATGGGCTCATTGAGGTCACTGGCAGTAATGTGACAATCCGGCGACAGTCCATCCCGCAGAAGACGGGTCACAACCCCCGTACCAGACGCAAGCTCAAGCACGGTTTTTGGTTTTCGCGCGACCACTCGTTGCGCCAGATCCTGTGCGTAATCGATAAAAATTACCGGAACGAGAGCACTGTCATAGTATTTCGGGACAGATCCTACAAAGTTCGAATTGACATCATTCACTGCAAATTCCTTTCCTACCATTTCTCTTTAAACCGACGCACATCGACCTCAAATGTCCAGACACTTCGGGGCTGCATATGTATATTCCAGTAAACCCCGGCGATAACATCCGGGTCAAGCGATCCAACCTCTCCCCATTGAGAAAACTTGCGGGAGATCAACAAAACTGATTTTGTCCCTCGTGACAGATACTGTGGAGACCGCCATGAAACTCTATACATTCCCCATCGCGCCCAACCCGACCAAGGTGCGGCTCTACCTTGCGGAAAAACAGGCCGCCGGCTGCGCCATCCCGGTGGAGATGGTCGAAGTCAACCTGGGCAAAGGGGAGCACAGGTCCGAGGTGCACCTCGCCCGCAATCCGTTCGGAACGCTGCCGGTCCTTGAGCTGGACGATGGCCGCTTTATCACTGAGTCACTGGCGATCATCGAACATCTCGAAGAGCTCAATCCCGAACCCTCCATGATCGGCGACACGCCGGCTGACAAAGCCCTGGTGCGTAGCATGGAACGCACCCTCGATCTCGGAGTCCTCATCTCCCTTGGCCGCGCCGTCCACGCGACTAAGTCGCCCATCGGCCATCCCCCTAACCCGCCGGTTGCCGAAGCGGAACTGGCCAATGCCAAACAGGTGCTCACCTGGGTCGATGGTCTGCTGGCAGATGGCTGGCCCTTTGCTGCCGGAGACCATCCGACCATCGCCGACTTTACTCTTGCCGCAGGATTGCAGTTTGCCCGTTTTGGCGACCTGCCACTGCCGGGCGACTTTCCCAACGTCGAACGATGGGACACGGCCTACCGCGCCCGCGACATCGTTCAACCAATTTTGATCGGCTAATCAGGAAACATCATGTCAGACATACCCGCTCTTCAGGCCCGCATCGCCGAACTTGAAATAGAGCTCGCCCATCAGCACGAAACCATTGAAAGCTTGAACCAGACGGTGACAGAACACTGGAGCAAAATCGACCATCTGTCGAAAATGCTGGATCAGATTGTCAGTCACTTGCGCATACAAAAGCCGGGCGCCGACACAGAAGGCGGCGAGCCACCACCGCCGCACTATTGATCCACAATTTTACTTAAATTCTTTCAGAGGCTCGAGACCAAACAACCGGTGGATTGTAGCTGCGAGTCCAGATACGCTGGAGACAAAAGAGGAAGAGCCCATGCACGAGTTTGAAGCCAAAATTGAGACGCCCAACGGGGTGCTCGACACCTTCATCTGCCATCCCGAAGAGGGCGGCCCTCATCCCGCTGTGATCATCTATATGGATGCCCCGGCGATCCGCGAGGAACTGCGCGATATGGCGCGCCGGATCGCGACCGTTGGCTATTACGTGGCATTGCCCAATCTCTACTACCGACATGGCACCGAGCACACCTACGGATTTGACTTTGCCCAAATGCGCGGCCCGGACGCAGAAAAGCACGGCAAAAGAATGTTCGAACTCATGGGCTCACTGTCCAATGAAAAAATCATCTCCGATACGCGGTCACTGCTTGATACCATCAGGGCCGACAAGAACGCCAAACCCGGACCCATGGGCTGTGTCGGCTATTGCATGAGCGGCCAGTTCATCGTCGCCGTGGCGGCGGCCTACCCCGACGATTTCGCAGCGGCTGCGAGCTATTACGGCGTTGGCATCATAACCGACAAGGATGATTCTCCCCATCTCGATGCAAATAAGATCAAGGGCGAACTTTATCTCGCCTTTGCCGCAGACGATCCCTATGTGCCGCAGGATGTAGTCGATAAATTGCCCGGGATCCTTAAAGAGGCCGACACCAACCACCGTATCGAGATTTATCCCGATACAGAGCACGGCTTCGCCTTCCCCCAAAGACCCGCCTACAACAAGGCCGCAGGAGAACGCCACTGGGAACGCATGTTCGCCCTGTTTGACCGAAACCTGAGACGCTAGAGTACCAATATTGCCGTGATCAGCTACCGTACGTCTTCGGATCAAGAGCAAAAGCAAGCCCGTCTATCCTGACACCTTTCTCGGGATTACTTCGCCAGCACATGCGCCAGCGAGACGGCGCCGATGCCGAGCATGTGGGCAAGGCCCAGCTTTGCATTCTTTTGTTGCCGCGCGCCCGCTTCGCCGCGAAGCTGACGTGTGATCTCGGCAACCTGGCCGACGCCGGTCGGACCGATCGGATGCCCCATGGACAGAAGCCCGCCAGAGGCACTGACCGCGCAGGACCCGCCGATATCAAATTCGCCTGCCGCCACTGCCGCCGCGCCCTGGCCCGGTTTGGCAAGTCCCATCGCTTCGATATAGAGCAACTCCTCGATGGTGAAGGCATCATGACATTCCATGATGTCAAGATCGTGGACCGATATCTGTGCATCCTCAAGACATGCGACCATGGTCTCGCGGGTCAGCTCTGCATCGTAGTCTCCCGGCGCATCGTCATAGAGACGTTCGGACTTTTGCACCGAGGCCGCAATGCGCACCGCGCGGCTTGCATCAAGTCCCATATCCTTGATGGCATCTTCCGAAGCAATAATCACCGCCGCGGCGCCTTCTCCGACCGGGCAACATTGCAGGCGGGTTAGCGAACCTGATATCGCCGGACCTGCCATGACCTCTTCAAGCGTGCGTTCCTTTTGGCGATGGGCAAAGGGGTTTTTAGCACCATTGCGGGCATTCTTCACGCCAACCGCGGCAATTTGTTCGGGCGTCGCACCCGACCTTTGCATATAGGCATCAGCCAGCAGCGCAAAATGCGTGAACGGGACAATCCGCCCCGCATCAAGGGATTTGATACCGATCTTTGCCGATGCAACGTTAAACGCTGCGGGCTTGTCGACGCCGAGCGCCAGCGAAACCTCCGAAAACCCGGCGGCCACATCCATCGCCGCCTGGCGCACAGCGCTTGAGCCCGTCGCCGAGGCGTTCTCGACCTGGGTCATGGGAATACCCGTCCCGCCCAGATGGCGCAGCATGATGCGCGTTGGCGCCATGCCGAGAAAGGCGTTGCCGTGATAGACCGAGCCAACCCTCGCCCAGGGCATGCCGGCATCGTCCAGCGCGGCGCGAACCGCCGTCAGCCCCAGATCAACGAACGTGGTCTCGCTCAGTTTCTGATAGCGATGCAGTCCAATGCCGACGACATAGACGGGACGGAAATCCTTCAGTGTATTGACCATGGATCAACCCTCCCGCCCAAATCTGAGTTCGGCGCGCGGATTATCCGGATCGACCTTGGTGTTCATAACGACTTTGCCCGTCACCCGGCCGTCGTGGACAAGCTCGCTCTCGTCAGTTTCAACAAGAGTGCAGCGCACCGTCGGCCCATCATCAAGCCGGATCGAGCCAACCACAAACGGCGCATCAATATCCTTGCCCCTGTGCAGATTGACCGTGGCAAAGGCAAGCAAGGTTCCCTTTGCGACGAGGGCCCGGGCGACCAGGTCGTCCCCCGTGGCGCCGCATTTCTCGCAGCCATAATGCTGCTCCGGAAACGCCAGATGGCCGCATTTCCCACAAGCCACGCCCTGAAGTGTGACCCTGCCATCAGCACCCTCGCTGAAAAGCGCCGCGCCTTTCGATCCATTTTCCGCCATGGAACCTCCCGTTTCCGGCTGTTCTTTCTTGCCAACAAGTATCGCCATTCACCAGCAAAAAGCAATGCGCAGGGACAGAGGCCTGATGCACCCTCAGCCATCCTCCCACGCCAGGTTGGCCGCAACAATCTTTTCGCAGACCCGGCGCCGCGCCGCGCTGTCGAGAGCCGCAGACCAGTCCGGGCCGACGGCGGCAAGGTCAATATCGGCCGGATCGAGACCCAACTCCCCGAAGTAGGCGGGACTGGCGATCAGGAACTGATGCATATAGGGCAGGATGATCCCGCCGTATTGCACCTGTGCCTCAAGCGCCTCCTCATGCGACCGGCACCACACATTGGTCAGGATTTCGCACCGCTCGGGACACAGCAACTTGCCAAACCCTGCCGGCTCATCTTTCGTCAGAACCTCGACCGCATGGCTCCAGCCGTTAAAGCCGTGACCCCGCGCGATCACCTTCAGGCAATGGCGCCGCTGCACGGCCAGGACAAGGGCCTCGCCATCAAGCTTGCGCAAATCAGGCAAACGCCTCAGCCGCGCCTGCGCCTCTGGATCAAGGTCTTTCAGTTTTCGGTGTAAAATTCGTGCGCGCGCTTTGAGCGTGCTGACAATGTTCCCATTGGGGTCAACATCAACCATCTGACTTCTCCTTACGGAGGATCTTCTTCCCGCTCCCATCGATCCCGGCGTATAGAGTTCAAGTCCGGATGATATCGAATGTATCGTTCAGGGTGATGAGACTTTCGGCGGGCGCGGCGCCCCTGAGCACCTGATGTGGTGCTCTATAGGGGACCGGAGCCCTCGCCGTCAAGCCTTTACCCTTGCTTGCGGGTATAAATCCCGTCGAACCAGGTCTTCCAGGCTTTCTCGTTTTCGGAATACTGCTCGAAGAACTGGCGCACGGTGCCATCTGCGTTCGGCGTCCAGGTGCCACGGAAAGGGTGCGGGGTATTGTCCCTGTAACTCATGATCGTACCAACCAGAACCATTGCGCCACCCTCAAGCCCGCCTTCATAGTCGATAATGTAGCCCGGCGCCGCAATCCATATCTGACGCCATTTCTCCGTCGCCGGATTATAGTAGTTCAGCGATTGGCCCGTGCCCCCACCAGCCCCGGTCCATCTTTCCTGAAGAAAGCAACCTCCTTCCTCCTTCGTGATCGAGTTCTCCCCGGCAAAATCTCCGCTGCCGCCTGCTGTCACGCGCCACTCACCAACCCAGAAATCCCAGTCGCTGAAATGCGGATCTGTTTCACAAATGTTTACCGGCGGCGATGCTTTCACTTCTGCGTCCTGAGCCATAGCGCCTCCCCCTGCCAGTATGGATAGTGCAATACAAATAGTACCGATTGTGCGTCCCACGCCGGTCCTCCCGTTTGAAGATTTCCCAAGCGCAGGAAGCGTAACGAAAACAGGAGAAAAACAACAGGGATTTAATCCCGCGCCGCATCCATGTGTTCACGGAGCTTTGCCAGAAACGGGATCGCCGCCCTGAAATCCTTTTCGGGAAAGGTGTTCAGGAGATCTGCAAGCAGGGGTGACAGAACGCCGAGCGCCTCATTCCTTGCCTTGGCTCCCGCCTTCATCAAAAAGACCTGCTTGCCGCGCCCGTCGTTCTCGTCGGGCCGCACATCGACAAAACCGCTTGCCTCCAGTTTCGCCAGCGTATTGGTCATCGCCCCCCGGGTGACCTGAAACGCGGTGGCCAGGTGAGACGGGCTCTTGCCATCGCCAAGCCGCGCCAGATGGTTCAGCACCGAGAATTGCGACATTGTCAGCCCGTGCGGCATCACCCGCTCAAAGGCGTTCGACGAAAGCTGCGAGAGGATGCCTATCTCGTTGAAGAACGTGAAGAGGGCCGGATCTTGTGGAGGTTTGGTCATGGTGTTTCTCATAACTTTCACTGTCATCCCGGGCTTGACCCGGGATCTCGGGGCACGATGCGGGGACTAACGTTGGAATAAGTGAGAAGCACGATCCTGCCCTGAGGTCCCGGGTCAAGCCCGGGACGACAAAATACAGTTAAACCACCCGCGTCTCAACCTTCCAGCGCGGCGTGCCCGCAATCGTCGGACCATACCCAAGCCGGGCGAACATCTGGACGCGCGCGCCGCTTGCCGCCTCATCGGTGACCCCGAGTTCGCCATGCAGCTCGGCATAGAGCGCCGCCATTTCCGGATATTCCTGCAGCGCCTGGCTCAAGGGATGGATACCGAGCCCGAGGCTCGTCGCCTTCAGGTTCAGACGCAGCCAGTTCGCCCCGGCTCGCAACTGGTCAAGCCTCGTATTGGCCCCGGTCTCCAGCCAGACATAGCCCATGGCGCTGCCCATAATGGCTTTGAACATATCAAGGCCCTGTTTGAACGCCGCCGAATCAGGGTCGGCCATTTGTTCGCGGGTCAGCTGGCCGATGAGCGCCAGACCCTCAAGGAAAAACCCGCCAAGCGCGATGCCGTCGGGATTGGCGTTGATCTCGGCCTTGCCGATGCGCATGAGGTCTATGCTTTCCTGCATGGTGCGCGGTGTGATCATCTCCATATGATGAGCGCGCCATGACAGATCGCGCAGCGCTTCGACCCGGGCCGGATCATTTGTGCTCCCGACACGGACAGTATCGTCCGCCACCGTAACAAGATCGAGAAGCACCGCGTCGCTCACAGGCCGGGCCGTATCATAAGGCTCCTTGAGCGAGCGCCGTGCAAGCACATGTTTGAAAAGCGGGTCAGGTGTCGTCGCTCCCGCAACGAACCGGATATGCGCCACGGGCCGCGCGTCGAGATTTCCGCCGTCAAACGCTTCCGGCATACCTTCAGGGAACGGCGTTATCTCGACAGCCACGCCATCCTCGGCCGCCGCCATGCGCAGCAGTTCGAGGAAACAGCCAAGCCCGATGGTGATCTGCCGGTTCGGCGGGTCGGTCTCGGGCAACAAGCGCTCAAGATCGCAATACAGCATCGCCTCGCCGGCAACAGAAAGGTCCACCATCCACGGCTGCCGGTTATGCGGATTAGGCGCCAGGATCGCATAGCTGAGCGCCCGCATCCGCGGATCAGAATAACTTGTCCCGCCCGCCAGCCGCCACGGCGCCAGCGCCTCGCTCGGCGTCCGCGTCGCCGCAAACCCGTACCCGGAGGCCCCGACAACAACCGCCGAACCCCCGACAATCCTGATAAATCCGCGTCTTGTTGTGGACATGTCGCTCGCTCCATATAGATTAACATTAAACCATTATAGTTTACCTTTAAATTATAGTCAAAAAAACGCAAACACCCTTACCCCCGGGGAAAGAGAGATTTGCCGACCACCCCATATCATCAGTAGACACACTTATTGACCCGCCAGAGACAGGGCGCACGTCAATATGCAGACCCGAACACCTTCCATCTTATGTAAAGTTACCAGTGCTCACCCCTGCAAGTTGATTGCCTCTATTGAGAGTGTTAGCGTCTTGTTGTTACCGATTCGGCAAAACGGGGGAGGCAAGGGCATGAATGATAGTCACGAAACAGAGCTATCACAAAAGTCATATGGTGCAGCCGTGTCGCTCTGCATGATTTTTGGCATCGTCGGTGTCCATCATTTCTATCTTGGAAATCTGGTTCACGGTATCCTGGACCTCGGCCTGTTCATTGTCGGTTTTGGCCTCATTATAGCCGGCGGCGATCCCGGTATGATGTTGTTGGGCGGGTTTCTGATTGCGCTTGATGTCATTCACACACTTGTCGTCACGATCTTGCTGCTTGTTGGCAAAGTCAAGGATGCAGAGGGTAGGTTGGTCGCTTATCCAGGCCAGTTTTAGCAGACCCGGCAAAAGCGAAATTGCATAATTTCTGTTATCTTAAGCATCGAATTCAACAATAGGAGAAATCTCTTGAGTGATGAAGTAAGTGAAATAGTTTACAGCGACAAAGGCTTTGTGCCTGCCACATTGCTGTGTTTCTTTCTTGGCGCCCTTGGCATTCACAGGTTTTACGTGGGAAAGATCGGCACCGGCATATTAATGCTTCTGACGCTCGGCGGCCTGGGTATTTGGACATTGATCGATTTTGTTATGATCATTGTCGGCAGCTTCACCGACAAAAAAGGTTTGCCGCTAAAACGCTGAGTACAAAATTGCAACATGGCGCTGCCGGTACAATTGTATCTGCAGCGCCTTTTCTTGGGCAACTCAGATTTCGGCAGGCCCACGGTGCGTCACTTTATCACCGCGACCATCTTCCTTTATTCAAGAATTCACCTATATTCGACACCAAGTGATTTGTCCCTCCCCGCGACACCCGCCAAACCGAGAGTCCGTGAATGAACGTTTTTGCACGCCAACTGATGGGGGCTTTCAAGGATCTGGCGCCTATACTGGTCGTCGTTGCGTTTTTCCAGTTCGTGGTTTTGCGCCAGCCGATCGATGAGCCGCTGTCCATCCTCGCCGGGCTCATTGCCGTAGTTGTGGGCCTCGCGCTCTTTATTCAGGGGCTTGAGACGTCGCTTTTCCCGATCGGCGAGACTATGGCCGTGGAATTTGCTCGCAAGGGTGTTATTGCGTGGCTGCTGCTGTTCGCCTTCGCACTTGGCTTCGGGACCACCGTTGCCGAACCCGCCCTGATTGCGGTCTCACAGGAAGCCGCCCGGATCAAGGCCGAGGAGGGTCATCTGTCCGGAGACGCCGCCATCGCCGCCTATGCCCGGGGCCTGCGCTACACCATCGCGGTCTCCGTCGGTCTGGCGCTGGTCGTCGGCGTCATGCGCATCCTCGGCGGCTGGCCGATCCATTATTTCATCATATCCGGCTATCTCATTATCGTCTCAATCACGCAGTTTGCGCCCGACGACATTATCGGCATCGCCTATGACTCAGGCGGCGTCACGACCTCAACCATAACCGTACCGCTCGTCACCGCGCTGGGCATTGGCCTGTCGACGGTCATTCGCGGCCGCAACCCGATGGTGGACGGCTTCGGGCTCATTGCCTTTGCCAGCCTGTTTCCCATCGCCTTTGTCCTTGTCTACGGCATGGTGGTCTGACAAATGATCCACGGTCTCTCCCTCATCCTGGCCTCTTTCCTCACGACCATTCGTGATGTGCTGCCGATCATCCTTATCCTGGGATTCTTCCAGGTCGTCGTGCTGCGCCAGACCATCCCGAACCTCAAAAATGTCCTCACCGGATTTTTTATGGTCATCGCAGGCCTGTCGCTGTTCC
>CBFDBJ010000059.1:0-22995 GCA_965603015.1 uncultured Alphaproteobacteria bacterium | reverse complement strand
CCGCCTCAATTACCATGAGTTGGCCTTAACGTGCTGTGGTTTTGGTCATGCTCTTGGCATCAAGGATCATGTCAAAGCCCTGCATATTCGCCGGGATAACTACGACCGACCCGGAATTATCTGCAAAGGAGTGGAGCGCCTTGTTGATCTCGTGTTGCAGATATTCCGGGGTCAGGCTCGCATTGATGATTTCGTTGGCCTGGGCAATGCCCTTGGCTCTTTCGATTTCAATTTGTGCATCCTGCTGGGCGATAGAAACCTCCAGCTTTTTGGCTTCGAGCTTCTTTTCGTTTTGGACAGCAAGTTGAATTGACTGTTCAATCGATGGGTCTGTATTCAGAGCCCGGATAATGACGCGCGTAACCAAAAATGTGCCACCGTCTGATTGATCGAGCTTTTCCTGAAGCTTGATGGCTATTGTTGTGCCGAGCTGATCACGCATTTTATGAAGCTCAAGGCTCTCGACCTGGCTGACGGCATCATAGGCAGCACCGCGTGCTTCCTGCCAGATCAGTCCATAGGCAGGGAACCAGCCCGTCTGCCCCTTTATACGCGTGCCTGCATATTTAATGTCGGTTTCCGCGATCGCCGTTGGCAGGACCTTGTAGTAGACGGTTACGTCCAGGTCCTCGAGGGACAGGTTGTCCGCAGCTTTCGGACGAAGATCTTCAAGAGTGAAGTTGATTTCCTTGGCGACGTATTTTTCGTATGATGTTACGAGCGGTAGACGCCACTGGATGCCCTCACCAAATTCATTGACGTTGATCTTGCCCAGCGTCCGTTCCACAGAGATATGACCTGTCTCGACCACATAGAAACTTGAGAACCCGAGAATGGCGATGATGGCCACGACCCCGCCACCGATAATTTTTCCAATGTTTTGCATATAACCCTCCTTGTTGTTCGAAAAGTCTTATAAAGTGCTTACTGCTACGCTATGCAACTATAGGATATATGGTCATTGATGTTGACCTTTTCAAGAGGTCAAGCCGGAAAATCGCGGAAAACGGGGGTAAACCTCAGGAATTTCCGATTGTTATCGAACCGTTTCAGCTTTTGCTGTAGGAGAGACAGTGCCTCGATTCTATTGACGAATTGACCCTTCAAAGATGCCCACAGGAGGACAGTTTGGACTTCGACAAGTTGGAACGATTGCGTGCGCGCTATGCAGGCGCGGCCGGCGATAAAATCTATGACGAGCGCTTCGCCCGCGTCGCCGAGATGCAATTTAGCGGCGGGGTCAGAACGAAACCCTACTCCGGACACTCAACGTTTCTTGATGCGCCCGCACAGGCCTCTGCCGAGGGGCTTGATGTTGCGCTCATCGGTGTGCCCATGGACCTTGGCGTGACTAACCGGCCTGGTGCGCGGTTTGGACCGCGGGCGGTTCGCGACGTGGAGCGCATCGGTCCCTACAATCATGTGCTTGATGTCTTGCCATCGGGGATTTTGAAAGTGGCAGATGTTGGCGACGTTCCGTTTCGTTCGCGGTATTCTCTGGAACAATCCATCGAAGATATTGAAGCCTTCTACAAGGATCTCCTGAAGACAGGTGCGATGCCGCTGTCGGTTGGCGGCGATCATTCGATTTCCCATCCAATTTTGAAGGCTCTCGGAGAGCATGAGCCGGTGGGCATGGTTCATATTGATGCTCATGCAGATACAAGCGGGGAATTTGAAGGTGAAAAGTTCCACCACGGTGGCCCTTTTCGCAATGCGGTGCTGGACGGGGTCCTTGACCCGGACCGCTGCATTCAGATCGGCATCAGGGGAAGTGCGGAGTATTTGTGGGAGTTTTCCTATGAGTCAGGTATGGCTGTCATTCATGCAGAAGAGTTTGATGACATGGGCGTCTCCGCCGTGATTGCAAAGGCGAGGGCTGTTGTCGGTGACAAACCCTACTACATCACGATTGATGTGGACGGTATTGACCCTGCTTTTGCGCCCGGGACAGGTACGCCGGAAGTTGGCGGGTTGACACCGCGGGAGGTGCAGATGTTCCTGCGCGGTCTGGACGGACGCCATGTTGTTGGCGGCGATGTGGTGGAAGTGGCTCCTCAATATGACGCCAATTCCACAACGGCTATGGTTGGAGCACAAATGTTGTTTGAAGTACTGAGCCTTATTGCAGCTGGTAGACAATAGATCTGGAAGGTTTCCATGAGCAGTTCTTATGATGTCGTTATTATTGGTGCCGGGCCCGGCGGTTATGTTGCGGCGATCCGTGCGTCGCAGCTCGGGTTGAAGACGGCCATTGTCGAACGGGAACATTTGGGTGGAATTTGCCTTAACTGGGGATGTATTCCGACGAAGGCGCTGCTGCGATCTGCGGAGATCTACAAGAATATGAAGGAGGCGGATCATTTCGGTCTGTCCGCAAAAGAAGTGACGTTCGATTTGACAAAGATTGTCGAGCGCTCGCGCAAGGTTTCAGGCCAGCTCACCTCCGGCATTGGCCACTTGATGAAAAAGAACAAGATCGATGTTCACATGGGATCCGGCATTTTGACCGCGCCTGGCAAAGTCAGCGTCACCGCTGCGGACGGCAAGGTGAGCGAAATTGTCGGAAAAAACATCATCCTTGCGACCGGTGCGCGGGCCAGGACATTGCCCGGGCTTGAGCCCGACGGCAAGATTATCTGGACCTACAGGGAGGCGTTGCAGCCGGACATCATGCCGAAGTCTCTTCTTGTGGTCGGCTCCGGTGCGATCGGCATCGAGTTCGCCAGTTTCTTTCGGACTCTGGGCGCAGAGGTCACGGTGGTGGAGGTCATGGACCGGATCCTGCCGGTCGAGGATGAGGAGATTTCGAAACTGGCGCAGAAAAGCTTTGAAAAACAAGGCATGCGCATTCTGACCGGGGCAACGGTCGAGAGTATCAAGGTGACAAAAACCGGGGCCACGGCAAAGGTCAAGAATGCGAAGGGCGAGATGGAAGACATCAAGGCGGACCGGGTCATTCTTGCTGTCGGTATTACCGGCAATGTCGAGGGACTTGGTCTGGAAGCGTTGGGTGCGAAGGTGGATCGCGGCCATGTTACGGTCAACGAGTGGTGTGAGACCGGCATCAAGGGTCTCTATGCCATTGGCGATATTGCCGGTCCGCCCTGGCTGGCGCACAAGGCCAGTCATGAGGGCGTTATGGTGGTTGAGAAGATTGCCGGCGTGAAGGGCGTTCACCCGATGAATGTGTCCAATATTCCTGGCTGCACCTATTCCCTGCCACAGATCGCAAGCGTCGGCTTGAGCGAAGCGGCTGCCAAAGCGGCCGGCCATGAGGTGAAGGTCGGCAAGTTTCCCTACATGGGGAACGGCAAGGCAATCGCGCTGGGTGAACCGGAAGGCCTGGTCAAGACCGTGTTTGACAAAAAGACCGGCGAGCTTCTCGGCGCGCATATGATCGGCGCGGAAGTGACCGAACTCATTCAGGGCTACACGATCGCACGCACCCTTGAGACGACAGAAGCCGAGCTCAGGGCGACCATCTTCCCGCATCCGACACTTTCGGAAATGATGCATGAAGCCGTGCTTGATGCCGATGGTGACGTTCTGCACCTGTGAGGCTGTCTGTCAGATCTCCCTTATATTGCATCTTGAGCGAACATTGGTTCGCGCGTATCATGCGGTGCGCGTTTGGATATCCGCCGGGTCGATTCCCGGCGTTGACCGATAAAATAAAGTAAAAACAAACAATTAGAAGAAGCTGACAAGGTTTCACAAAGGAGACAGACATGGGCGAAGCATATATTGTTGAGGCCGTTCGGACCGCTGGTGGTCGCCGCGACGGTAAATTGAAAGGCTGGCATCCAGCAGATCTGGCTGCGCAAGTGCTGAATGCTCTTGTGGATCGCTCAGGCATTGACCCGGCGAAAGTTGAAGATGTGATCATGGGCTGTGTTGGTCAGGCAGGCGAACAGGCAGCAAATATCGCGCGTAATGCCGTCATGTCATCGAAGCTTCCTGAAAGCGTCCCGGCAACCTCTGTTGATCGTCAGTGTGGGTCGTCACAGCAAAGCCTGCACTTTGCCGCTCAGGCTGTTATGTCCGGCACCATGGACTGTGTTATTGCGGCCGGTGTTGAAAGCATGAGCCGGGTGCCGATGGGCCTGCCGATCTCATTGCCCTACAAGAATGGTCACGGGCTTTATGTCAGCCCCGGTATTGGCGAAAAATATCCGGGCATTCAGTTCAGCCAGTTTACCGGTGCTGAAATGGTCGCCAAGAAATATGACCTTAGCCGTGAGCAGCTTGATGCTTTTGGCTATGAGAGCCATCAGCGCGCCATTGCTGCGACGCAAGGCGGGCTTTTTGAAGACGAGATTGTTCCAATTGAAGTTGAAAATGCAGATGGTGAAAAGGAAATTCACAAAACCGACGAAGGTATCCGGTTTGATGTGTCGCTCGAGGGTATGGGGAATGTGAAGATCCTTGCCGAAAACGGTAGTCTCACGGCGGCGACCTCAAGCCAGATCTGTGATGGCGCTTCGGGCGTTCTGGTTGTCAATGAGCGCGGCCTCAAGGACCTCGGCCTCAAGCCGATGGCTCGCATCGTTTCCATGACAGTCGTGGGCGGCGATCCGGTGATCATGCTGGAAGCGCCGATCCCGGGCACAAAAAAGGCGCTGGAACGCGCCGGTATGTCCATTGATGATATTGACCTTTATGAAGTCAACGAGGCCTTTGCCTCGGTGCCAGTCGCGTGGCTCAAGGAAATTGGCGCCGACCCGGCGAAACTCAATGTGCACGGCGGCGCCATTGCGCTTGGTCATCCGCTCGGCGCATCGGGCACCAAGCTAATGACAACACTGGTCCATGCTCTTAAAGCTAAAGGCGGAAAGTACGGCCTTCAGACCATGTGTGAAGGCGGCGGGCTTGCCAATGTGACGATTATTGAGAACCTTCAGTAGCGGGGCATTGGTTTGAAATTCGAAACCGGCTGATCTCTCGGGAGGTCAGCCGGTCTTTTATTGCCTCAACCTAACCTTCGACAAATCTGTCAGACTCTGCTTATATACGTGGGCGCTTGGGGAAGTGTGTGACTGTTCAAGACCTTTTGAAGGGGTCTTTTGCGGGCTTTTCCGGGGCGGACACATCATGACATTTTGAACCTGTTGATGACACTCAGATCCTTGAGGAGAGAAATCGTGAAAAAACTGCTTTCTACCAGCCTTGTTGCCGTGTCGGCCCTTCTTGCATCGTGTTCCGACCCGCAGCCGTCGAGTGATGTTGACGTCATGCGCGTTTCGGCAACCGCCGGGCCGGGAGTTATCAGTGATGGACCGGACGCCACGCTCGGTCTTGACGCTTTCAAGGAAGCCTGCGATGCGGCCCTTGATTATTCGACAAAGCAGTTTGAGACGTTGAAAGCGACGACAGAGACCCCGACAATAGAGTCCGTTGTGCGCCCCTATGATAATATGAATTACGGTCCGAGTGACTTTGGCAGCTGGGCCTATTTCATGTCGAGCGTCCATCCCGATGCAGATATGCGCGCCGCGGGCAATGACTGCGTTCAGCGCTTTGTGGCGCTGGGCACGGACGTCAGTCTCAGTCGCGAGATTTATGATCTGCTCGCCCGTGTCGATCTGTCGGAAGCCGATGCGACAACAGGCTATTTTGTCGAGGAGACACTCAAGGATTACAGGAGCTCCGGCGTTGACAAGGACGATGCCACGCGTGCCAAAATCCGCGAGCTGATCCAACAGTCTTTTGCTATTGGTCAGGAGTTTAACAAGAATATCCGTGAGGATGTGCGCTATGTTGAGCTGACAGACGTGGCGATGCTTGATGGGCTGCCGGAAGATTTCATTGAAGGACACCAACCGGATGAAGAAGGTGTCATTCGGATTTCGACGAACTATCCTGATTACTTTCCCGTTATGACCTATGCTCACAATGATACGCTCAGAAAAGAGATGCGAATGGCCTATGGGGGCCGGGCGTATCCGGTCAATGAAGAGGTGCTGCGAAACCTCCTGAAGACGCGCTATGAGTTGGCGCAAATTCTTGACTACAAAAATTACGCGGAAACAGTGACGCAGAACCGGATGATTGGCAACGCTACGGCGGCGGCTGACTTCATTGACAAGATTTCGGCGGTTGTGCGCCCGCCGGCAGAGGAGGAAAAGGCACGCCTGCTGGCCCGCTACCGGCAGATTGATCCGGATGCGACCCAGGTTATGCCATGGCAGCGCTCCTATGTGTCGGAGCTCATTCGTCTGGAGGACTATCAGGTTGATGCCAAGCAGGTCCGGCAGTATTTCCAGTACGACAACGTCAGGGATGGTATTTTCCAGTTGATGGAAGATCTGTTTGATCTCGAGTTCCGCTCATGGGAGACCAGTGTCTGGGACGCCAGCGTGGAGAGCTTTGAGGTTTACGATCAAGGCAATCTCATTGGCCGGTTCTATCTCGACATGCATCCGCGCGACGGCAAGTACAAACACGCGGCCCACATGCCTCTGAGGTCCGGTGTTCTGGGAAAGCAGATCCCGCTTTCTGCCCTGATGTGTAATTTCCCGGGCGGTGATGGAACGGCCGGCCTGATGGAACATGGTCAGGTCGAGACTTTCCTGCACGAGTTTGGCCATCTCATTCACAATATGCTCTCGGGAACGCAGGAGTGGTCCGGTGTATCAGGCGCATCAATGGAGCGTGATTTTGTTGAAGCGCCGTCGCAGATGCTGGAAGAATGGGTCTGGGATTATGAAACCATCAGTTCCTTTGCAAGAAATGTCGATGGAGAGGTGCTTCCTGAAGATCTCTTTGACAAGATGAAGGCGGCGAGAGATTTTGGTATGACTACAGGAACGGCGGGGCAAACATTCCTTGCGGCGGTGTCGCTCAATTTTTACAATCGAAATCCCGACGAGATCGATTTCCTTGCGTTGGAACAAGAGCTCTATGCAAAATATTCAGTGTTTGACCATGTAGGAGGCACTTACCTCTTCGCCAACTTTGGACATCTCAATGGCTATTCGGCGATCTATTATACCTATCAGTGGTCGCTCGCCATTGCGTCGGATCTGTTCACACAGTTCGAAGAAGCCGGTTTGCGGGACAAGGCGGTTGCGAAGAAATATCGAAACCTGATCCTCGGCGCGGCGGGTTCAAAACCGGCGGCGGAGTTTGTCGAGGATTTCCTCGGTCGGCCATGGACACTGGATGCCTACAAGGCCCGGCTTGAGTCGGCTGTGGCGGAGGAACCAGAGGCAAGCGAGTAGGTCAGGCTAAACAGTCAGCTGTCCGCATCGTTGATGTGGGTGCGAGTGAGGTCATTTACTTCGCTGGCCTGCTCCATGTGGGGCATGTGTCCGGCATGTTTGATGATATGGGGCGAGTGGCCCTCGGGAGCGGGCACGATTTCGTCTTTTTCTCCGGCAATGATCAGGGTTGGCACGGAGGTATTGGTCAGGAAATCGTCGTAGCGTGTTTTCTGCACACCGCCGTCAAAGCAGGCAGCCGCGATCGTCTGAAGCGCTTCTTTGGCGCCATCAATGCGGGTCGACTTTAGAGTTTCATCGACGAGATCGCGGGTGACGAGGGCTTTGTCGGCGAAGAGACAGGTCATTGCGGCCTTCATCTCGCGGCGCGAATTAGCTTCGGAAAACCCTTTGAGGAAATCCTTGTTGATCGTATCGCCGAGACCGGCGGGCGCCACAAGCGTCAGGGAGGCAACACGCGGCTCATTGGTGCGGGCGATCTCAAGTGCGATGGCGGCGCCGAGAGAGTGACCGACCAGGTGCGCCTTGCCCGCATCAATACTGTCAAGAAAACCACAGACGGTCTCAGTCAGTGTTTCGACACTGCCGTTGCCCACCCCCTTTGATGATTTGCCATGGCCCGGCAGGTCAATGACGTAGGCCGGGCGGTCCGTTGACAGGGTTGCAAGATTGAAGAGCCAGTTGTTGCTGTCACCGCCAAAGCCGTGGATGAAGAGTATCGGAATGGCATCACTGTCCCTCGGTCCGGAGACATTCCAGGCGATGCGAAAATCTCCAATGTCTGCATAGTGTGGTTCGGCTGCGCCGCTGTCTTCCGATCTCTCCTGGGGAACGAAGTTTTCCTGATAGCTGGCGATGAACGCATCGATCTCTGCATCGGAGACATCGGGTTCGGCCAGAACGCCGAGAAGAGCGCCGACGGGGAGGGTTTCATCCGGCGCGGCGACGATCCGGCGGAGCGTTCCACCCGTCTGTGCCTCGACGACATTGGCGATCTTGCTGGTTTCGAGCTCGAGCAATTCATCGCCTGGTGAAAAGGTCTCACCTTCGGCGATGAGCCAGGTGACCACCTTGCCTTCTTCCATGGTCAGGCCCCATTTGGGCACTGTTATGGTCTGGATGCGTTCACTCATTCGGATCAGTACTCCATGACCGCCGTTATGGCTTTGACAAGATCATCCGGGCCGGGCAGCCATGCATCCTCGAGCGCAGGGGAGAAGGGGACAGGTGTGTGCGGCGGCGTTACGGTCTTGATCGGCGCCTTCAGGGAGCTGAAAGCCTGATCTGCGACAAGGGCTGCAATGTCATGGGCAAAGCCGCAGCGGGCGGCTGACTCGTCCATCACCACAAGACGGCCGGTCTTTTCAACTGATTCGAGAATGCTGCCCTCGTCGAGCGGCGACGTGGTGCGCGGGTCAATGATCTCGGCCGAAACCCCTGCCTTGGCAAGTTCTTCGGCGACACCCGATGCGATGTGAACCATCAGCCCCATGGCAACGACGGTGACATCGCTGCCGTCGCGGACGAAATTGGCTTCGCCAAAGGGAATTGTATAGGCCTCGTCCGGCGTCTCGACACCGGGAATATCATAAAGTGCTTTGTGTTCCAGGAAGACGACGGGATCGTTGTCGCGTATGGCCTGGATGAGGAGGCCCTTGGCGTCATAGGCGTTGGACGGGCAGACGCACTTCAGGCCAGGGACGGATGTGAACATATGGTAGAGCGTCTGGGAGTGCTGCGCGGCGGCTCTGATACCGGCGCCATACATGGTGCGCACCACCAACGGCGTTTCGGCCTTGCCGCCAAACATATAGCGGAACTTGGCTGCCTGGTTGAGAAGCGGGTCAAAACAGACACCCATGAAATCGTTGAACATAAGTTCCGCAACCGGGCGCGAGCCGGAGACCGCTGCGCCGACGGCGCAGCCAAGGATTGCTGTTTCAGAAATGGGCGTATCGAGGACCCGGTCCTCGCCGAACTCCTCAAGAAGACCCTTGGTGATCCCCAAAACACCGCCTGCAGCGTCGAGGACACCGGTTCCGCCGCGTCCCCCGGCAACATCCTCGCCCATGACAAAGACACGTTCATCGCGCGCCATTTCAAGTCGAAGGGCCTCTCCGATGGCTTGTCTGATGGTTTTTACAGCCATGATTTTTCTCCGCGTGTCTGATCAATAGGAAATGTAGACGTCCTTGAGAACGGCGTCAGGGGACGGGAAATCTGCCGCCCTTGCTTCAGCGACGGCTTCATCAATGAGAACCGCGACTTCTGCATCAATGGCATCGAGTTCACCGATCTCGAGGCGATTACCCTCGGCCACGGTTGCGCGAAAATTTATCAGGCAGTCGCTGTCGACACGGACATTTTCAACTTCGTCTTTGGATCGATAGGCTTGCGGATCGCCTTCGAAGTGTCCGTAGAACCTGTAGGCGAAAGCCTCAACACCTTGTGGGCCCAACCCCTGACGGACGCGATCAATCGCTGTTCCGGCAGCATCAGCAATGGTGAAAAAGTCGGTGCCGTCGACCTTCACCGTTGGAATGCCAAAGCCTGCCGCGCGTCCGGCAATGTCCTTGCTGCCAACGGAAAAGTCAGCGCCGGTAAACTCTCCGTAGCCATTGTTCTCGAAGATAAAGACAACGGGAAGCATAAGCGCGACCGCCATGTTCATGGCTTCAAAGACCCCGCCCTGGTTGGAGGCGCCATCGCCGAGAAAACAGACCGCGATGTCGGAGGATTTTTTGAGTTTGGCGGTCAGCGCCGCGCCGATGGCCAGCGGTCCGCCTGCGCCAACAATCCCGTTGGCGCCCAGCATGCCTTGTTCGAGGTCGGCAATGTGCATGGAGCCGCCCTTGCCGCCGCAAAGACCGCCTGCCTTGCCGAAAATCTCTTTCATCATCGCTTTCACGTCGCTGCCCTTGGCAATGCAGTGGCCGTGGCCGCGGTGGGTCGAGGCGATGAAGTCTCGCTTTGTGAGATGTGACATGACCCCGGCGGCAATCGCTTCCTGACCGACGCTGAGGTGCAGAAACCCGGCGATATCCCCTGTTGTGTTTTCGGTGTGAATGCGTTCCTCGAACTCACGAATGGTCTTCATGGTCCGGTAGGCGTCCAGAAGACGTTCTTTTGGCAAGTTGGACAGGTTCATCGCGGCGACCTTCCCTCATGTTTGCAGTGATCCCCTGGCCAAGGAAACCAGCAAAGAGTCACGAGGGCAAGTTATTCTGTCTCATTAATGCCACTACGGAATGGTTCTAATGTGAGGAGTCAAAACGAGGTGAGGAAAGACGCGACGGCTTCGTTGAAGACATCGTTTTTGTCGCCGGCAATCATGTGTCCCGCGTCAAAAATATCTGTATAGGCCGCATGAGGGATGACTTCGAGGAAATGTTGTACGGCTTCTTCACTGACGATCTGGCTGAGCTGACCACGAATGAGGTGGGTTGGAATTTTGACACCTTCGGCGATCCGGTCGAGATATCCTTCATTCCCGGCTTCCCGCGCTCCCGTCGAAATTGTGACAAAGGCCGGGTCCCAGTGCCAGCGATAGCGTCCATCGTCGCGAAGGCGCAGGTTCTTTGAAAGGCCATCAAGGTTTTTCGGACGTTTGCGATGGGGAAGAAAGTTGGCAATCACATCAGCCGCTTCTTCGAGGGTGGCAAATCCGTCTTCCATATTGGCGGACATGAAACCCATGATCTGGTCAATGCCGGATTGTTCCATGCGCGGTGTGATGTCGACCATGGTCAGGCTCCGAAACGTTCCAGGCGCCATGAAACCCTCGACAACCATTGCCGCGAGACCGCCGAGCGATGCGCCAACAATGGACGGCTTTTGGCTGAAGACGCCGGCGACTTCAATAAGATCGCGGCTGTAGTATTCCATGCCGTATTTGCCATCAGGACACCAGGCGCTATCGCCGTGGCCGCGAAGGTCGAGCGACACGGCATACCAGCCGGTCCTTCCGAGCGACTCGGCGGCCCCGCCCCAGGCATGGCGGGTTTGCCCGCCGCCGTGAGCAAACAGCACTGGCGGGTCCTTTGGGTCTCCGAAGGCGTCAGCCACAAGGGTAAGGCCCTCATATCCCTTGAACTCACGCGTTTCCTTCATCGCCGCCGTACTCATTCTGTATCGCCCTGTGACCCGGGCACATTTCAGACGGAAACGTAGTGGGTCAGAGGTGCAGGGTCAAATGACAAGGGTCAAGTGGCAGTAAAGCAACGAGAATTGAGCCAATGCCGGACCTTTCTAGTCCAGACCTCGATCCACCAGCAAGGCATCGACTTTCGGCGCGCGGCCCCGGAATTTTTTATAGAGCTCCATCGGATCTTCTGTGCCGCCCTTTTCGAGAATGTTCTCGCGGAAGGACTTTGCTGTCTCCTGATCGAAGATACCTTTCTCCTTGAAAGCCTCGTAACCATCCGCATCCAGAACTTCGGCCCAGATATAGGAATAATATCCAGCCGAGTAGCCACCCGAGAAAATGTGCGAGAAATAGGTCGAACGATATCGCGGCGTAATTTCCTCCACAAGACCGAGACTGTTCATTGCTTCAGTTTCAAACTCATTGGCGGGCTGTTCTTCGGCAGTTTCCAGAGAATGCCAGTCGAGGTCGAGGATGGAGGCGGAAAGATATTCGGTTGTTGCAAAACCCTGGTTGAAGGTCTGAACCTTGAGGATTTTCTCGATCAGGTCATCGGGGATCACTGCGCCGGTTTCATGGTGACGTGCATAGACTTTCATCACGTCAGGTTCTGTCGCCCAGTGCTCCATGATCTGGCTTGGCAGCTCGACAAAATCGCGCTTTACCGATGTGCCGGACATGCTTTCGTAAGTGGTATTGGCGAGCAGGCCGTGCAGGGCATGGCCGAACTCATGGAAGAGGGTGCGCACTTCATCGGGACCAAGCAGTGACGGCTGGTCGCCAGAGCCCTTGGGGAAGTTACAGACGTTGACGATGATCGGTCTTGTTTCACCGTCGAGCTTCTTCTGTTCCCGGTAAGCGCTCATCCAGGCGCCGCCGCGCTTTGAGGGCCGCATGAAATAATCGGCGAGGAAGACGCCGATGTGGGAGCCGTCTGCGTCGGAGACCTCCCAGGCTTCGACATCCTCGTGATAAACCGGGACATTGTGGAGCTGTTTGAAGGTCAGGCCATAAAGTTGCGTTGCCACATGGAAGGCGCCGTCGCGCACGCGCGAAAGCTCGAAGTAGGGCTTGATCTCCTCGACATTCATATCGAAGTTTTCCGCCCGTACTTTTTCGGTGTAATACCACCAGTCCCACGGTGCGAGTGTGAAATTTCCACCGGAGCGCTGAATGGAGGCTTGCAGATCGTCGGCTTCCTTTTTTGCCTTGGCGACGGCCGGCTCCCAAAGTTGGCGCAGCAGACCATAGGCGGCACCCGGAGAGCCAGCCATGCGGTCGCTCAGCTCAAACTCCGCATGGGTCCTGTGGCCCATGATATTGGCGCGCCGAACACGCAGGCTTGCAATTTTTGAGGCGATCGCCTTGTTGTCGTGATCATTATTGTTATCGCCGGAGTGCGTATAGGCCCGGAACATCTTTTCTCTCAGGTCACGGTTGTCGGCAGCTTGCATGAACGGTGTGAAGGAGGAGCGGGAGATCGTGAAGACATGGGCGCCGTCATGGCCAAGCTCGCGACCTGTTTCAAGTGCGGCAGCACGGACAGAGTCCGGCAATCCGGCAAGATCTTCTTCCTTATCGACGACAAGCTGGAAATCATTGGTTTCTGCCAGCGAGTTTTGGCCAAACCTTGTTGTGAGGACCGAGATCTCTTCGTTGATGGCCTTGAGGTCCGCCTGAGCGGTTTCGTCGAGGGCGGCGCCAGCGCGGGTGAAATTTTTGTGGGTCTCGGTGAGAAGGCGCATTTGCTCGGCACCCAGACCGAGCGTCTCGCGTGTTTCATACAGGGTTTCAATGCGCTTGAAGAGTGCAGCGTTCATCTGGATCGCTGCCTCGTGACGCACCAGTTTGGGCGCCATCTCGGCCTGGATTTTTTGCAGGGCGCCATTGGTATGGGCGGACGTCTGGTTGTAGAACACACCCATGACCCGATGGATCGGGATAAAGGTGCGCTCCAGTGCCTCCAGAGTGTTTTCAAAGGTGGGCTCGTCAGGCGACCTGGCGATGATCTCGACATTGGCAAGGCGCTCCGTCATGGCCTTTTCAAAGGCGGGGACAAAGTGTTCCGACTTGATGCGGTCAAAGGGCGGAACACCGAACGGGGTGTCCCAGGTTTCGAAAAATGGATTGGATTGCTCGGTCATCGGCACTATTGGTTCCCTGGATTGAGGTTTTCCCCGTTCTATCAAGATTGTGCCCCGGAGTCTGCAGGATACAGCCGTTAAAACCAATTTTGATGTGGTTGTGTCGCCCCTTTCGGTAACCGCAGTTTAACTTTTGTGTACTTTAGTAACTAATCTATTGTAAGGGGTGATTGGGAGCGCTTGTACTCGCTCATGATCCTGCCGTCAGAATGGTATGTCTGTAGTGCAAAGCCGGTGCTCAGCGCCGAATTAGGGGCGGCAAATGAATCTGTGGATAGAAAAAACATGGAGGGAGCAGGCACAGTCGCTCATGGCCAGGTTCTGCCTCTTTTGCACAGTCGTGGTCAGGAAGAGCGATGACTGAGGGCTTCTTTGTCACAGAATTGCCGCAGACGGCCATGACCGGTCACTACAACTGGTGGCTCGTGCTGGCATCCTACCTCATTGCCTCAGCGGCCTGCTTCATCGCGATCACGCTGGTTGCAGGAATACGCGGCACGGATACGCCATTGCAAAAGAAAGCTCCTCTGCTGGGTGCCTTCTTCATGGGCGGCGGCATCTGGTCGATGCATTTCACCGGTATGCTGGCTTATGATATGGGTATGGCGCACACATATTCCGTGCCGTTGACCTCCGCCTCTTTCCTGGTCGCCATCACGTTTTCATGGTTCGCGTTCCAGCAAATCCTGAAGCCTGTTTTGTCAAATCAGGCCCTTGTCGCCTCGGCATTCGTGATCGGCACAGGGGTCACGCTTATGCACTATACGGGCATGGCCGCGATGGAAATGGCGGCCGATCTGCACTATCGCCCTGGTCTCTTTACTTTGTCCGTGGTGATCGCGGTTCTTGCAGGCGGTGCGGCCATCCTCATTATACGGCAGTTCCTGCAGCAGTCGCGGGTCTACTGGTCTATCCTGGCCGCGGGTGTGATGGGGCTTGCCGTGTGCGGGATGCACTATACCGGCATGGAAGCAGCAGTTTTTATCCCCTATGCAACCGGTCATATTGACACGGATCATTCGCATACATGGCTGGCCGCGATGGTTTGTGTTGTCGCCTTTGCCCTGATTATCGTGCCGGGCTTTGTCATCAGCCTGAACAGGCTGGTAAACCGATCACGGGCTGATGGCGGAGAAAGATCTCCGCGCTGGCACTATATCTATTACGTGCTGGCCGGATTCTCAATTGCCACTGTTGCCTTCAGTTTTTTCCTGAATCACAAGATCATGACTCTCCACGATGACTTGGCAGATATCAACAAGGCGTGGATTGAACGTCAGTCGCGAATTATAGAGGCTTCGCGATTGACGATGGCTGCCAATGCTCCTGGAAATGACGTGTTTGAAAGCGGGGATGTTGAGGGCGAAACAAAAAAGTTGATAACATTGTCGGCGCTGGTTGTGTTGCAGTACGACAAAATTCTGTCTGGTCTTGAGCAACTGGATGCGGCAAATTTCCCCTCTGGAACGACGGAAAATGGCAAAGCCTACAAGGCGTTGCTCTTGGCAAAACTGGCTTTATTCAGAACCGACTTTGAGAAACTGAAGAGTGAGTCACTTGAAATTTTTTCCAGTATCAGAGATGAAGATCTGGATAATGCCGGTATTCACATGGCAGCGATGGATAGTCAGGTCCGTGCAGCATCCAATCATCTCTCAGATGCGGAACAAATCGTTTCAGAGATTCAGATTACACTCTTCAGTGAACAGCTGGAGCGAGCGAATGCATTGAAGGCCGTTAGATTTATAGTTGCCGGCTTAATGTTGTTATTGGTGGCGAGCGCCACTCTGTACGGCCACAGGCTGGCACAGATGAGCAAGCGTGAAGAGGAGAAGAAGTGGTTCCAGCGCAAGTCTCTTGACCTGATTTCCAGCGTTCAGTCGACCTATATCGCCAGCAAGGAAAGAGATATTGGTGCTGTCTGTGAAGTCTTGTTGTCAAATCTGTTGGAGCTCAGTCATAGCGAGTTCGGATTTATTGGTGAAGTCTTCTGCAAGGAAGACGGTACCCCCCAACTGGACATTCGCGCCGCGTCTGATGTTGTTCGAGATAATGAAAAGTCAGGCGCCCTCGGATTTTGTGGTCCGGACCGACTGTGTGAGCGCGTGATTACAACCGGTGTGCCGTTCATTGGTAGTCACCCTGCAGACCAAATTCCGGGTGATGTAGGGCCGCAAGGTGGATTACTGCTCAGTCACTCCATGGTTATCCCGATTTTTGCCAGCAGTGAAGTCATCGGCATCGTCGGACTGGCAAATAAAGTCGACGGATATACAGAGAAAGACATTGTCCTTCTGGAATCGGTCATCAGAACGGTTGAAGCCATTTTCGACTCGATTCGCGATCGTCGAGAGCAAGAGCTTACACACAAGAAACTTGTGGAGAGTCAAAAGCTTGGCACACATATTACAAATCGCCTGCAAGGTATTCTGGATAATACTGAAGCTCTCGTTTACATGAAAGATGCTCGGGGTCGCATCCTGCTGGCCAACAAAAATCTTTGTGATCAGCTTAATTGCTCTGAAGAAGAAATTCTTGGCAAGACCGATTATGACTTCTTGCCAGAAGATTATGCAGATGGACTGGCCCGGCATGATAAGAGAATTCTTGAGACACTGAAACCGGAGCAGACAGAAGAACACGTCGCTATGCAGGGGCGGTCTCCTCGCCACTTTCTCTCAATGAAGTTTCCACTCTACGATGAAATGCTCCAGGAGCATATTGTATGCGGGATTTCCACGGATATTACGGGAATCAAGAAAGCACAACGATCCGTAGAAGAAAGCAATACGTGGCTGGATAGCATCATGCATACGGTGCCTGAGGGCATATTGACTGTTGAATCAGACGGAACGATCAAGTCGGTGAACAGGGCCGTTTGTGAGCTCTTCGGATATAGTAAATCAGAGCTTGAAAAAAGCAGTATCAATGTCCTGTTGTCTGAAGGCAAGCATGACAAACACATCGAATTTCTTCAGACCTATTTTCTTGGGAACAGCGACAAAACTCATGAAATGGCTTCAGACAGGGAGATCACGGGCCTCCGAAAGGATGGCGTTGAAGTGCCGTTGGAGATCAGTTTGACTCTGGTGTCCTTATCTGACGGAGAGAAATACGCTGTCGCCTCCGTTCGGGACATTACGAAAAGGAAACAGGCGGAAGAAGAACTCAAGAGACATCGGGATCACCTGCAAGACATGGTGGATGAGCAGACACGTGATCTGGCAGTTGCGCACGAGGAGGCGGAACGGGCTCGCCTGGATGCGGAAAGCTTTGCAGTTATTTCGAAAAATGACCCGTACCCCATCGTCAAATTGAATCAGGATGGCGAAATCGTTCTGTTTAATCCGTCAGCTGATAGATTATTTGATGACCTTGAAGAAAGGGGTATTGATCACCCCTTCCTTGCTGATGCCTTGTCTATGATGGAGGCGGAAGGTGTGGTCAATCGTGAAATCACGATTGGCCAAATCACCTATCTCCAGACTATTGTCACGACCAATGTTGGAGATTCCAGAGTAATTACCTTCTATTCTATTGATGTGACACCCATAAAAAAGGCTCAAAGGGAAGCTGAGTGGGCTAACAAGATGAAGTCAGAATTTTTGGGAAATATGAGTCATGAGCTTAGAACGCCTATGCATGCCATCATAAGTTTCTCACGCCATGGCATGGAACGGATCGATCGATGGGACAAGGATCGGCAAGTCGAGAATCTTGAGCGGATCAATGTGAGCGGCCACCGCCTGTCAGGCTTGCTCAATGATCTTCTTGACCTTACCAAGCTGGAGGCTGGAAGTGCGGAGTATGACTTTAAGAGTGTGGATGTGGTCTCGATCATCAATGCCGCTGCCAGTGAGATTGATATATTGGCCACCAACAAAAATCAATTTCTTGTCTTGCCGATTACGCCCTTGCGAGAATTGAGAATGGAGTGTGATCGCGGGAAAGTTCACCAGGTCGTGGTGAATCTGATGTCCAATGCCATTAAGTTCACACCTGAAGGCAAACAGGTGAGCGTGCATTGTTCTGAAGATTCCACGGCAAACGCGATACATATTACTGTTTCTGATGAAGGAGTTGGCATTCCAGAAGAGGAGCTAGACACTGTGTTCGACAAATTCATACAGAGCAGCAAAACCAAAACAGGTGCTGGTGGCACTGGCCTGGGGTTGGCCATTTGTAAGGAAATTGTGGAAGGCCATGGTGGAAAGATCTGGGCAGAGAATAATTCCAGGGGTGGCGCGGACTTCCACGTCTCACTGCCCATGACGCAAGAATTAGGAGTGCAACCATGACGGATGGGAAGATGAAGTCCATACTGATTGTCGATGATGATGTCAACAATGTTGAGATCCTGAGGCTTGATCTGGAGGATGGAGGTTATGAAATTCTGACGGCGGGCGACGGATTTGAAGGCTGGGAAGTCCTGCAACAGAACAAGGATAGTATCTGTGCTATTTTACTTGACCGTATGATGCCAAATATGGATGGCATGGAATTTATGGCCAAGCTGAAGGCTGATGAGAGCGTCGCACAGAAGCCGGTCATTATGCAGACGGCAGCCGCTGAAAAAAGCCAGGTCGCCGAAGGCATCAGGGCCGGGGTCTACTACTATCTCACCAAGCCGTATGATGTCGAGGAGATGCAGTCAATCGTTTGGTCTGCCATTAGTGACTATGCTGATTACAGCGCTCTTAGAAGGGAGTTGCAGCAACATAAGCAAAAAATTCATCTGGTTAGAGAAAGTAATTTTGAAATTCACTCGCTTGGCGATGCTCGGTATTTGTCGACTTTCCTGGCAAATTATTACCCGGATAGTCAGCGGGTCCTTCTGGGGATATCAGAGCTTCTGATCAATGCCATTGAACACGGAAACCTTGGTATTACCTATTCTGACAAAACTCGCCTGCAGAATGAAAATAAATGGGAAGAAGAAATAATGGCCCGCCAGGCACTGCCGGAGAATGAAGGTAAAAAGGTGCTTGTGCATTTCGAGCGGACTGACAATGAAATTATTTTGACCATTACCGATGACGGCGATGGCTTTGACTGGCAGCAATATATGAAAATTGACCCCGACCGTGCGACCCACAGCCATGGGCGCGGCATCGCCCTGTCAAATATGTTGAGCTTCGATTCTATCGAGTATCGGGGAACAGGCAATGAAGTGGTGTGCACGTTCGACACATCAGAGTAATGGTGGACAATGGCGAAGGTAAGGACGCGGTTGTCGATGTGAACGTCCTGACATGAGCCCATTTGCGAAACCGCTGTGTTCCCCTTTGTGATCAGCACCCCGGTCTACCGAAGTCTCCAGGGTGTGCCAAAACATCGCCTCGCCTTTTTTCAGTCATGGCCTATAGTGCTGGTGGAAATCGCCATTGCCAGGATCTGGCGTGACAAGGAGGCTTGATGAGCGTGCTCTACGAGGACAGTTGTAATTTCGTGGAAGCGAATGGCATTCGCTTTCATTATGCGCTGGACGGTGATGCGTCCAGACCCGTTCTGGCGCTGGTCAATATGGCTAGTGCCAACCTGACGACCTGGGAGCCGGTGATGGATGACCTGCTTCGACTTTTCCAGGTCCTCAGATTTGATATTCGCGGGACCGGCAAGAGCGGGTGGGGCGGCGATGATGAATTCACTTTTTCGCACTATGCCGATGACCTTGCGGCTATTATGGATGCGCTGGGGATCCCCGAAGCCTTCGTGCTCGGCGTCGCCTATGGGGCGAGAACGGCGGCGCAGTTTGCCCTGCGCCATGAGGACAGACTAACAGCCCTTGGTCTCTTTGATGTCGCCTTGACGCCGCCGGTCGAACAATCGGGACAAAGGGAGCTTGGGGCCGAGGCGCGGCGGTTGCTGCAGGAAGCCGGAGAGCCGGAGGTCGCCATGCGCAAGTCGTGGCGCTTCTATGAGGACAGGGAGGCGGCCCTGCAGGCTCATACGGCGCATACCCGTGAGCCTGATACATCCGGGATGTTGGGGGGGCTCAAGGTTCCGGTTCTGGTGGCTTGCGGCCGCCAGGACATGAACCTTGCTGAAGCGCAGAGGATTGCGGCGGCCATTCCGAGCGCAGAATTTAACTTGATGGAGATGACCGGCCACGGTTCGCCTTTTTTCCGGCCCGGGCTTTTCGTGCAGATCGTGAGCGACTTCGGCGCGGCGCATCTTGAGCGTCGGATCACGGGATAGTTTGTCATGAGTTATATTTCTGCCTGCCTGTTTCTTTATCTCAGCCACGTAATACCCTCGGCGCCGGGCGTTCGCGGGCGATTGGTGGCACTGCTTGGTGCGCGAGTTTTTCGTATTCTTTACTCCGTCGTTTCGACCGCAGCAGTTGTCTGGTTTATGTGGGCCTATCGTGTGAGCGAAATGGACGGGTGGATTTTTACTCCGCTTTCCGGGATCATTTGGGGCGCCATGGCCCTGGTCCCGATTGCGATTTTTCTGATGGTGGCTCGGGTCGGGACGCCGTATGGCGAAATTGCCAGGCCTGCAGGTGTGCGAGGGATTTATCGTATCACCCGGTTTCCCGGGAGCTGGGGTGTTCTGCTGTGGGCTCTTGTTCACCTTGCGGCAACGGGAGACCTCAAGCGGGTTGTGGCTTTTGCAATCTTTGCTCTCATCGCTGCCACGGCCCTGGTGAAAAATGAGTATGTCATTCGACGAGAGCCTGGCGCAGAGGCACGGCAGTTTGTTGAGGCAACAGGATTTTTCCCGTTTGCTGCGATTTTCACTGGGCGGCAGAGGTTCGTCGGTCGGGAAATTGGATGGAAAATTTTCCTTGTCTCATTTCTGATCACTGGTTTGCTGATCGCGTTGCATCCTGTGCTATTTGGCGTCAATCCGTTGCACTTGATCGGGTGAACTGTCCCGAAACAGGCCGCGGAGGAAATCCCAAATCCCGTTGCGGGATTGAAAATTGATCATGGTAAAGACGGGATTCACCACGACAGGTGGTTCTCATCTTTGGTAATACATTGATTTTACTGAACTTTTATGCACTTTTCCAAGCCTGACTATATCAACTTTTACTCAAATTTTCATAAATTTGATGGTACCGATTTTGCACAGGGTTAGCACTCGGTTGCTAGGGTCGGCGCTGGACGTTTGAAAAAGTGGGTGAATATGATGCAGTGTTCAAAGATTGAATTCCTGTCTTTTCTACGACGGTTCAGGGACGACAGGCGCGGGGCATCGGTTCTTGTGTTTGCGCTAACTCTGCCGATCATGATCGGTTTTCTTGGTCTGGGCAGCGAGGTGGCGTATTGGTATGTCAATCAACGCACGATGCAGACGGCGGCTGACTTTGGCGCTTTCTCGGCAGCGGTTGACTTGCGGGGCGGTAAACTTGATTCCTATGCGATGATCGAAGGCAAGAGTGAGGCGCTGGACAACGGCGCGGATGTTGCCACCGATACAATTGAAGTAAATATTCCCCCGTTGTCGGGCGCAATAACCACATCGGATGCAGCTGAAGTCATCATTGTGCGCAGCCTGCCGCGGCTGTTCTCGGCGATCTTTGTCGAGGAACCGATGTCGATTACCGCTCGCGGCGTGGCGCAGTATTCTGTGGGAAATCCGGCGTGTGTCCTGGCACTCAGCCGCACGGCCGATTACGCCATTGATGTTGCCGGGAGCGCCGACATTACCCTTGATGGCTGCGACGTTCAGTCCAATTCTTCGAGCGCCAATGCTGCGCGTGTTACTGGCAGCGCGGATCTAACGACAGGCTGCTTTAGCGCCGCCGGAGGAATCACTGCGTCTGCCGGTTTGACCCTGACTGACTGTTCCGAGCCGGATGAGGGCGCGGCGCTGGCGCTGGATCCCTATGAGTCTCTACCGATGCCGGATCTGACTGATCCCTGTGCGACCCTGCCGGCCGGCTCTCCCACTGCCGCCCATACATTTTCACCGGGTCGCTATTGTGGCGGGTTGACGTTGCAGGGCACAGAAACGCTGCAGCCGGGTGTCTATATAATTGATGGCGGGGATTTTAAAATCAACTCGACGGCGGTTGTCAACGGGACAGATGTGACATTTATTCTGACAGGCGGAGGCACGGTGAGCATGAACGGTGCGGCGGAGATCAATCTGGCAGCGCCGACAGACCCGGCGGACCCTTATTCGGGCATCCTGTTTTATCAGGACCGCGATGAGCCGGATGCAACAAACATGATCAATGGCAACTCTGATTCGAATTTCGAAGGCGTGTTCTATTTCCCCAGTCAGGCCTTGACGTTCAATGGCACGAGCGCCGCTGGTCCCGGCTGCATGCTGCTTGTTGCAAATACGGTCAAAGTGACCGGTACGTCGACGCTTGGGAATAATTGTGTTGGCTCAAATTTCTTCGGCGATGTGACGTCTGCCGGCTATGTGCGGCTTGTTGAATAGAGGAAACTGGAAATGGACAGAACTATGAGAGTTTTGGATCGACTGAAGGTCTTTCGCAAGGACAGGTCCGGTGTCGCTGCCGTGGAGTTTGCACTCTTTGCGCCTTTTCTGATGGCATCACTTCTTGGTGTGTCCGAGGTCGGCCTGATGGCGTTTGACAAGATGAAACTGACCTCGGGTGTACGCAGCGCCTCGCAATATGTACTTGTCGGCGGTGAAGATGAAACGGTGATTGCCTCTCTAATCGCAGACGGTTCGGGTCTGAGTGCGGACGCCCTGACGGTGAACGTGACGCTCTATTGCAACTGTGCGGTGGACGATGCGGCGGCGGTATGCAATTCGAATTGCAGCGATGATGATACGCCGCGGGTCTACCGGCAAATATCAGCGGATACGGTCTCGGCTCGTCTCTTCAAGAGCTGGCCTCTCACCAGTGTAGCGGAGGTGCGCACGCGATGAAAAAATTACCAAACTTGCGGATGGTGAGGCGTCTTCGCAACGACACGCGAGGTGCGATGGCGGTCGAGTTTGCTCTCATATTGCCTGTCTTCCTGGTAATGTTGTTCGGCACGCTGGAGGTCGGCAATGTCCTGTTTGCAAAATCGACTTTGCAGCAGGGGATAGAAACGGCTGGACGTTACGCAATGGTTCATCTCACGGCGACAACTTCGGAAATTGAGGCAGAAGCTGTCGCACAGTCTTCGTATCTGGGCTCGCTGTCACCGACGTTTACTGTCAGTCAGACGGTGATTAGCGGCATCACCTATTCGGTCATTAGTGTGACAGCGGATTATTCCATGATGACGCCGTTCTTTACCGGAAAGACGATTACTCTTTCGTCGCAGGTGTCGGTGCCTCAGTCGGACCCGTCCGACTTCAGCTAGTTTGCCATGATCCCGGAGGATCCATAGCCCCGGAGCCCTTGCAAGGGCTCCGGGGCTTTTTGTGATCAGATCGACGTAGCCCAACAAAAAACCCCCGGGAAGCTTCCGCTTCCCGGGGGTCATGTCGAGATCTTGTCTTTTGATCTAGAACCTGGCCGTAATGGTCAGACCATAGAGGCGCGGTTCGAGAACGAAGATGT
>CBFDBJ010000058.1:0-23368 GCA_965603015.1 uncultured Alphaproteobacteria bacterium | reverse complement strand
CAGGAAAAAGAAGATGCCGGTCCAGGCGGCCGTTGCGGCGATTGCAATCATAGAGAACCGGAAGAAGCTGACCTTGAGAAAGCCGCTGGCAATATAGGTCGGCAGGCGCATGCCAGGCAGAAATCGGGCGCCGATCAGAGCTGGTGCGAGCCTGTCGTGCATCCACGCGCGCCCTCTTTTGATCCGCTTGGGTCCAACCCATCGAACAGCGCGAGGGTGACCGGCGGCATAACGACCGATCCCGTATAGCGCCAGATCGCCAACAACAATGCCAAAATAGAGAGCACCCAGACCCAGCCCCGGATCAATGTAACCTCCTGCTGCCAGAAGTGCTGCGGCTATGGTTGCGGCATCTTCAAGGATGAATGTCGCAAGGACAATGAGAGCCGCCATCAGCATTGGCATATCAGCCAGTGCCTGAAGAAGTTCTGTTAACTCATTGCTGGAAATCAACGAAACCGTCATCATCAGCGCTGCTTTCCAGTTAGCATATCGGGCCGAACTCCTGTTTCATTTCCATTGCAGCGCTTTTGGCAACTGTTCAAGGCTATAGCTGGTTTGCAGTGAGTCTTCAATCTATGAGAGATGCCCGTTGAGTGGACACATCCATCATTTGTGATGCCCTGCGAATTGCCTCGTCCACAACATCCTTCGAATTCCACGGCAAAAAGTGGTTCTGCCCCTCAAGTGTGACAACTTCCAGGGCTGCATTTGTCATCGTCTGTTTCATATATAGGACATTTTCATAGGGAACCAGGCGGTCCTTTGTCCCGTGAATGATAATGACAGGAATGGTGATGCGGCCCAGATCCTGCTTCAGAAGTTCAAGCTCTGCTTCGAGAGCAAAAATTTCCAGATTGGAATTGTAAAGCGAACGGGGCAGAAGCCTCGAAACCGGCCACCATCGCCCGATATGCTGCAGCGGATTGATCTTCTCAAGACCCGGATCAAGCGAGCCGGCAATAATCACCAGGGCGCCAACCCGATCCGGAAAATCAATTGCCGCCCGAGCAATGACAGGACCGCCCAGAGAATGCCCGATGAGGATCGCCTTGCCCCCGGTATCAGGGAGCAGTGATACAAGAGCGCTGGCCTGACGACCGAGCTCAGGCACAACGCCGCTCGTGGAAGCGCCGAACCCCGGTCGGTCGAGTGCAATATAATTGAACTTTGGTGAGGCGTTGCCAAGATAGTCTCTCCACGCCGCAGCATTTCCCGGCGTCCCGTGTACAAAGGCGGCCGTTCGAGCGGCATCATCTCCACCTTCGAACCAGGTAACCTTGCCAATACCCGGGATCAATTTATCTCTGCGGGGAACGTCCCACGGGCCATCCTTTGCATTTCCCGAACCCGCACATGCATAGGTCAGGGTCAACACGGTCAAGACGCCAAGAAAAACGGTAATCAGAGATTTTCGGGAAAGGCTGCGGGACATGGCGGCAAATCAGACCTTAAGGCTGAACTCATTGACCGGCATGATACCAGGTCCTGTCCCTTGAGAATGAGAGGCACAAGTCGAAAAAGCAAGGGCGCAGTTTACCCTGCGCAACCCGGCTTCTTATTCTACTGAGGGAAGTAAATCTGGTCTACCCGAAAAGAGAGTCTATATCGTCTTGAGCAATGTCTTCGGTCGCTTCGGCTTCAGGCGATATCGCACCTGGAAGGTCGCTTGCCGCAGGCTCTTGAGGCGGATCCTTCTGCTCTTTCTTTGCAACCTCTGCGCCTTCAGCGCCTGCAAATCGATCAGAATCCAACGCCTCAACTGCCTCCGCTGCAGCATCCGCTTTTTCCTGTGCCTTGCTCAATTCGTCTTCATCAATTGACGAGAAATCTCCGTCCAGCATGGAATCGATTTCATCCTGACTGAACCCCTCACCTTCTGCTGCCGGGCCAGCCAGAATATCTGCATCAGGCCGCTTGTCACCGCGCGCTGATGCCGAGAGGTCTCCGCCTCCCGACTTGCCATCTTTTTCCACACCCCAGACTTCGATCATCATGTTGACGCGTTGTTCAAGGAAGTGGAGCGTACTCACAACCTTGGAAATTCGTTGCCCGGTTAAATCCTGGAACGAGCACGACATAAATATGTCCGTTGTATGCATTTCGATGTCATCACAGAAGGCATCATCGACACCTGCTTCTCGCAGTTTCTCGGAGATCATCTGAAGCTCTTCGGCGGCAGCGAGAATTGATGATGTCGCATTTTCAGTCGCATTGACAATGGCATCAAGTTCGCCGGTGGCCGATTCAATCTTGTCAATGGAGACGTCGTCGGATTGCAGCGTAGCGATGTCGGCGCGGGTCTCTGTAATTGATTTCGCCATTTCCCTGAGCTCGGACTGGAGCACCTCAAGGCGCACGTCCTCTTGCGATTCCAGGATACGAGCCTGGAAAGCACTCAGTTGATCGAGCACCGAGTTTGTATCTGTCGTGCGATTGCGCGCGGAAAATTCTTTCAGGAACCAGCGGCCTCGCGGCGTCGCCATGACGGCCTCCTCAAGGGCTTCAAAGTCTTGACTGGCTGAATTAAATGCTGGTTCGCTCATATCGTCTGGTCTCGCTTGTTTGGCCCCGTGAAACAGGGCGGACCGTTAACCCTCCGGAAATTCCCCGGTTCCGCCTGTTCAGTGTCTTTCAAACTAGACAAAACAGATTAACGTCGTCTAAAAACAACAAATCTGCCAACCGATCGCATTGTTTTGTCATCTCCTTGCGCTTCGTCGACGGGATACATTAAGATTTTCTTTATGCAAACTAACGAAGAGTTAATGACATGAAACTGCCGATTGACATAGATTCTATCAAAGGTTTCATGCCCGAAGATGAAGGTCAGGCTTTGGCGGAGGCTGCCCGGACCTCCCCGGCCGAGACACCTGCCCTTGAAGTTGGTTCCTACTGCGGCAAGTCAGCTGTTTATATCGGGACCGCCCTGAAACCGCGGGGCGGCACGCTCTTTACTGTCGATCACCATCGAGGGTCGGAGGAAAATCAGCCGGGGTGGGAACATCATGACGCCGAGACCTGGGATGAAGAGGCCGGCGCGATGGATACGCTGCCGTTTCTCAGGCGGTCGATCCGTCTGGCCGGGCTTGAAGATGTGGTTATTCCCATTGTTGGCGCGTCTGCCCATATCGCAAGCCATTGGCAAACGCCACTGGGGTTCCTTTTCATTGATGGTGGTCATTCAATTGAACCCGCACTGGCAGATTACCAGTCATGGACGCCCTTTGTGTGCGCCGGTGGCACGCTGGCGATCCATGATGTCTTTGAGGACCCCGCCGACGGTGGCCAGGCTCCCTTTGAGATCTACAAATTGGCCATTGCTTCAGGGCTCTTTAAAGAGACAAGCCGGACAGGTTCTCTAAGACTTCTCAAGCGTCTTTAGAGTGACGGCCTGTGCTCCGGCGTCACATTCAGGCATGACGTCAATAAAAAGACGTGACGCAGGCGTCGCACCAACCAGGGCATCAGCGGCAAGGATAACCGATGCCGCCGTCCAGGCCGGCTTTTCATCCGGCCATGGCGCATCGGCTTCAAACTGATAGCCCATCCAGTAAGCCCCCTCTGGCGAGCGCCATTGATGTTGCCAGGAAAAAATCTCGCTGGCCTTATGATTCTCCCCAACGACGAGAAGCGCCAACACGAGCTCGCAGCTTTCTGCGATCGTCACCCAGGGATGATCCATGACGCAGCGACAGCCTTTTCCATCGGCGACAAAAATATCCCACTTTTTAGCCAATCTGGCCTTTGCTGCATCGCCGGAGATGGCCCCTGACAGAACCGGATAGTACCAATCCATGGAATAACGTTCCTTGGATTCCCAGCTGCGATCAAACCGCTCCGGCTTGGTCCGCAAGGCCCGCCCGAGACGCGCCCTGGCGACACCCCAGTCACGCGCAGCGGCGGTGTCCTGTGTCACCTGCGCGAGACGGACAGCGCACTCAAGGCTCTTGTAAATCGAAGCACAGCCGGTGATCAGGGCATCGTTCTCCGGTGTCAATTCATCGTCTGCTGCCCAGCGAATATCACCTTCCGGCGCCTGCCACGACAAAACGAATTCAATGGCTCGCTTTACAATCGGATAGTAGGTGGCCAGAAAAGCGTCATCCTCGAAGAGGAGATGATGATGCCAGACCCCGGTTGCGATGTAGGCACAGAAATTCGTATCCCTGATCTTCTTTTCATTGCCATCGCCGGTGTAGTGGCTTTCGTCCATTGGCACAGCAGAGCCATATTGCCCCCACCAGGACCCATCATCATTTTGGTTGTTCTTCAGGAAGGCATAGGCGCGCTCGGCATGATCCCTTTGGCCTGCTATCGCAAGCCCCATGGCAGCTTCTATGTGGTTCCATGGATCAACGACGCCGCCGTCAAACCAGGGGATCGAACCGTCCTCGCGCTGTAGCTCCAGAATGCGGCTGACCGCGCCGTCGAAGAAGCCTTCAGGAAATGTATCTGATGCGAGATAGAGGTTTTTCATTTGGCGCCTGCCCCTGGTGCAACATTCGCTTTTGAGAAATAGAGCACAACGCTCTTGCCCATAAGCGGCCCTGCCAGGCCTTCAAGCACACGAGTCAGAAGCGGACGGGACATCAAATCCCAAACCAGAAAACGGTGGTATTGTTTAACCAGCCATGACGTTTCGCGGTGATCCCAGATGAGACATTGTAGCCACCAATATGGCGAATGCAAACCATGTGCCCAGTGCTTGCGGAAGAAAGACAGGCCGACATGTTCAATGTCTTTTCGCAACTCCTTGTCCTTGAAGATCCGGACATGTCCGCCGGGCGTATTGTGATAGCCTTCGGCAAGCGCCCAGCAGATCTTTTCCGGCCACCGCCGCGGCACACTGACGGCGAGGCGCCCTCCGGGTTTCAGAATGCGAGTGATTTCACTGATGGCTTGTTTGTAATCAGGAATATGCTCCAGCACTTCTGAACAGACAACAATGTCAAAAGTGTCATCGGCAAACGGCAGATTGAGCGCATTGGCGACGGAGCCGCTGAACCTCAGGAAATCACCATCAAGATCCGGAAAGGACTTGAACCCGTCTAGTGTTTTTTTGACATCATCAAAACCAAGATCAACGCCCACAGCGTGCACCTGTGCGGCATGGTACATGGCATGAAGGTGGCGCCCCTCGCCGCAACCCAGATCGAGAACCGTGTCCCCGTCCTTGAGCTCAAGTGAACTAAGATCCATTGTGAGCATTGGCAATCGCCCGATGATAAATTTGTGTGACCTGGCGCGCGGCGCGCGGCCAGTTGAACTGTGTGACAATACGCGCCCGGGCCTTTTCGCCGAGCTCGGCGCGAAGTTCGGGATTGTCCAGAAGTTTCGCGATAGCGCCGGCCAAAGCACCTGGATCCTTTGGCGGGACAAGCAGGCCGGCATCCCCGACCACCTCGGGAAGTGATCCACCTGTTGTCGAAACCACAGCCATGCCGCTCGACATTGCCTCACCGACGGGGTACCCGAAGCCTTCATAAACAGACGGCGTAATCGCTATTGTCGACACGGCATAGAGATCCGAGATTTCTTCATCGGAAATGCCTGATACAAATTTCACTTTGTCCAGAATGCCAAGCTTGATGAGACGCTTCTTTGTCAGACCCTCGCGCAGCGACCCAATAACCGTGAGTTCAAGATCCGGACGCTCCTTGAGAAGGATGGCATAGGCTTCGATGAGATAAATCAGGCCTTTAAGCGGTACATCAGCGGAGGCGATGGCGATCAGCTTGTTTTCAACCCTTTGGATTTCGGGCTTCGGGCGCCACTGCTCAATATCGATGCCGTGGTAGACCAGCTCCATGCGTTCGGGTGGGATCCCGAAATCCTTTGAGACATCCCGTTTTGTGCTCTCCGACACAACAATAATCGGATCGAGCAAACGCGAAACCTTCTTCTGCATACTGAGGAAGTGATACCACCGGCGGGTCAAGAGATTGAGCTTGAGCGAATCCGCCGCATCAATTGCAATTTGCCGGTCCATCGTAATCGGATGGTGGATCGTGCCAGCTACAGGAATACCCATCTTCTTCAGTTTCACCAATCCCCAACAAAGGGTCTGGTTATCATGGATGACATCATACTCATGCAAACGGGTTTTCATGTAGTGGTAGAGCCGTTCTCCAAACGTGTAGGGCTCGCCAAAATTACCGGTGAAATGAGCGAAATACTCATAGTAGTCCGCAAATGTCTTCATCTCCTTCAACGGAGGCAGTGGAAATCCGAAGCGAGTCATCTCCCGCGCATAAAGATCAAGCGACGGCAATTTGATCAGCTTGACCCGTGGATCGAGCACCGGATAGGGCGGCCCGGATACCACATCGACCTTGTGGCCCATGTCCACAAGCGCCTTGGACACATGCCGCATGTAGACCCCCTGGCCGCCGGTAAACGGATGCGAGCGATACGAGGGCAGCATAATGCGCAAGGGAGCGTCTGGCAGCGGAGGCGTTCGACGCGGGGCGTTCGACGATGTTTCGCTTTCACCGCGAAAATGAGCGTTGCCCGGCGTTGCCATACGGAACGGTCCTTTTTCTCTTCTTTCAGAATAGACGCCTGGAGCCGGGGCTTTTAACCCCTTGATTTTTATAGGTTCATCGTGCTCACGCGCGCCACCTTCAGGTTCCCACCAAAATGACGTTTTGTTCAGGGACACTTACCCGCTTTCACCACCATGTGCAACCGAGGCCGCAGGAAATACCGGTTTTTTCAGGGATATTGACACTTACCGTGTCGATTGAACAACAACCCGTCATTTTCCGGCCAAAATGGAACGGCTCATTGAGGGCCATTGATGAAGTAACGACCAACATCGGCAAAATCGATAATGAGAGAAATCAGATCGGTCGCAAAGACAACCCCAAGATAGAGGGCTGAAACACCGTATCGGCCGATTTCATTGCGCCGCAGAAACAGATAAACCAACAGAGGCGTCCAGAAAATGATGTGGGCTGAACCGAGGATCCTCTGGTAGCCGTGAATGCCAAACAGGTAATTCATGAATATGGCGCTGCACAAAAAGGCTATGACAACCCAGCGCGGCTCAACCCTGCTCCACACAAAAACGATGCCGCCGAGATTAATGAACACCAGCCAGTTCATCCAGACCTGCAGCCAAACCGGCTCTTGCTGAATGTGTTCCAGGAGTGTCATTTAGCTATCCCCAGGGCGCTGTACGCCAGATTTTCTGGTCTGTCATCCGCACGAATGAAGGTTTTACAATATTGCCTTCTGCCACATTCATCATTGCTGGTATAGAAATAAAATGCCGCGCTTGGTTATTCTACTTGCAACTGTATGTGGCGCTTTACTGCAAGGGCGCATCCTTTATTGCACTGCGCCTTCATTTAGTACGCGACTCAGCCTGTTTGAGGTCGCGCGAACATCCGGCCGTAGACCAGTGCGAAGGTCAGGAAAGCGGCCGTCCATACAAGGCCTGCCAGGCTGTAGAAAAAGGCCGGATCAGCAAAGGCGCCTGACGTCACACGCAACAACGCCGCGAACGTCACCAACCCATATATGTAAAGCGTTGCAGGGCTTGCCTGAAGCGGTCTGCCGCTATGTCCAAGCGACGCCCGTGTCATGATGGCAAGGGTAATGGTGCCAACCGCGCCCGACGTCAGCGCATGCAGCGCTGTGGTTACCGACACCATTGAAGAGACTTGAGAAATAGCCAGCAAGGCGTAGCCGACGGGAAGCCACAGGTAGCCCAGATGCATGATCCAGACGAGCGGCTCCTTGCCCGCCGCCCTGCCCTGCCACCGCGCCAGCCTCGCGGCACCGGCGACCGATGCGAGCGCGAAAACTGCAGCCGTCAGGATGCCTTCAACTCCGACTGCAAACAGAATGAGGGCAACACCCGAGGTGGCAAGGGCCAGCTTGTCAATGCTGCCAAATTCGGGAACCACTGCCGCGGAGCCTTGTCCGGCGAGCCAGTTTCGCGTGAAGGCCGGAATGACCCGTCCGCCGATCAGGCTCATGAGCATAATAACCGCAAGCAACCCTCCGCGCGCGCCAAGCGGCTCTCCGACGTTCCAGTGCATCACCGCGTTGGATAAAATTAGCAGGCCGATGAGGCCGGCAACGACAAGGTTTCGTTTGTTACCGCTCTTCAGGAGTGTTCTGACGAGCCAGATTTCCAGGATAACGAGAAACGAAACGTCGACGACCGCCACCAGCAGCGGGGGCAAATGGGCGGCGAGGAGCAACGCCAGCCGTCCGGCAAGCCAGAGCCCGAAGAGCCCGGCCAATCGCCAGCCCTTCGGCGCGGCGATCCCCGTCCAGTTCGGAACCGCGGTGAGAAGAAATCCGGCAATAACCGCGCTGACGTATCCGAACAACATCTCGTGGATGTGCCAGTCTCTCGGCGACCATTGAAATTCCAGGTTTACATCGCCGCGAAAACTCAGCGTCCACAGGGCCATGCCCAGCGCGGCCCAGAGACCTGCGCCCAAAAAGAAAGGGCGAAAACCCTTCTCAAAGAAATCGTCCAATGCCTGCATTACGTTTCCTGGCCCAAATCTATTGCGTCCGTTCAGGTAGATTGCAAACCGGAAGCAATAGCGCCTTGACGCTGGTCAATAGGAAAGGGCGATCCCTCGGACCGCCCTTTCAGGATGCAGAGCAGGCCCGTTGTCATGCCACACAGCTGGCGAGACGTCCCTTAATGATCTCTTCGGCCTCGGCGACAATACGCGTCACCAGGTCCTCAACCGTTGGAATGTCGTTGATCAGCCCGAGAACCATACCCGCTGACCAGATGCCGTGCTGTGTATCACCGTCTTCAAAGACGATCCGGCCACGCGCGCCGGCTACAAGGTGGCGAACATCATCGATCGTCGCATCGCCCTTGCCTTCTATGCCGACAACCTCGTCGCTGACGCTGTTTTTGGCAACCCGTGCCGTATTATGAAGGGTACGGAAGATGAGGTTTGTGGACCGCTCGTCCATATCAACCATGGCTTTTTTGACGTTCTCATGGATCGGCGACTCTTGTGTACACATGAAACGCGTGCCCATATTGATGCCATCGGCGCCGAGTGCAAGGGCTGCGGCAAGGCCGCGCCCGTCACCAAATCCGCCCGACGCGACCATTGGAATTGTGATCTGATTGGCTGCGGCGGGAATGAGAATCAGTCCCGGGATATCATCTTCGCCCGGATGTCCGGCGCATTCAAAACCGTCAATGGATATACCATCAACACCGATGGACTGTGCTTTCACGCCGTGGCGCACCGAGGTGCATTTGTGAAGGACCTTGACGCCGGCTGCCTTGAACGATGGCAGGTGCGGCGCGGGGTTTTGTCCGGCGGTTTCAACGATTTTGATGCCGGCCTCAATAATCGCCTGGCGATACTCCTCGTAGGGCGGCGGTGTCAGGGCGGGAAGGATCGTCAGGTTCACACCGAACGGCTGATCGGTCATCTCCCGGCAGCGGGCGATCTCTTTGGTGAGATCCTCCGGTGTCGGCTGGGTCAGCGCGGTCAAAAAGCCGAGCGCCCCGGCATTGGCTACAGGGGCCACCATCTCTGCGGTTCCGACCCATTGCATACCGCCCTGAACGACTGGGTGTTTGATGCCGAAAGTCTCTGTGAAACGTGTCTTGAGCATGGTTGGTTTCTCCGCTGTTTGTATAGGCATTCAGACTGCCATTATTGTTGTGCAATTTGTATTGGAATGACCAAAGAGGCACAACCCTTCGTCATTGAGCAAATTGTTGATCCGGCGAAAGTGTGTCACACTCACACTCGGAGATTCCATATTTATCAAGTTTTCAGCGGGGCAGACCATGGATTATGTGAGATTGGGCAAGACAGGGCTGCGTGTATCGCCGATCTGCCTCGGGACGATGACCTATGGCTCGCCGAAATGGCGCGACTGGGTGCTGACCGAAGAAGAAAGCCGACCCTTTATTCAGCAGGCGCTGGAGATGGGGATCAATTTCTTTGATACGGCCAATGCCTATTCTGCCGGGGTTTCCGAGATCGTTGTCGGCAAGGCTCTCAAAGACTTTGCCCGGCGCGACGAGGTCGTGATTGCCACCAAGGTCTTCATGCCCATGGGCGACAAGCCCAATCAGCACGGCCTGTCACGCAAGCACATCTTCGATGCCGTCGATGCCTCGCTTGAGCGCCTGGGTACTGACTATATCGACCTTTATCAAATCCACCGCTGGCATCATGGCACGCCGATTGAAGAAACCATGGAAGCCCTCAACGATGTGGTCAAGGCGGGCAAGGTTCGCTATATCGGCGCGTCGTCGATGTATGCCTGGCAATTCTCCAAGGCGCTTTATACCTCCGAGAAAAACGGCTGGGCCAAGTTTGTTTCGATGCAAAATTTCTACAATCTGATGTACCGCGAGGAAGAGCGTGAGATGTTGCCGCTGTGCCAGGATCAGGGCATCGGTGTGATCCCGTGGAGCCCCATGGCGCGAGGGTTCCTCGTTCGGGCGCCGGGCGGGCAAGGAGAAACCGTCCGCAGCAAGGACGAAGAGGTCAATAACTTTTTCAGTCTGGGATTACGTGCGGCAGACGCCAACGTGCGCGACGCCGTTGCCGCGGTCGCCGAACGGATTGGAACCTCGCGCGCACAGGTCGCACTGGCCTGGCTTCACGCGCAGGATGCTGTGACCGCCCCCATTGTCGGGGCGTCCAAGCCCGGGCATCTGGAAGATGCCATTGCCTCGCTTGAAGTCAAACTGTCTTCAGAAGATATTGCAGAACTGGAAGCGCCTTATGAGACACAAGGCATTATTGGCCATCGATAGGCTAACACATTACAAAAGAGGCGAACATGACACTATCAACTATGGGAAATGCGAAAATGTCCGGATGGGTTCTGATGATTGTTGCAGCTGTGCTGGTCGCCGGGTTCTTCGTGATGTCACAGACACAGGCCAGCGAAGCAAGCCGTGAGGCCCACGGCTGGGAGCTCATTGCCCAGGGCGCTCTACTGGTTGATGTCCGCTCGCCTGAAGAATTTGCTGCTGGTCATCTGGAGAACGCCATCAACATTCCCCATACCGAGACGGTCGCCCGCCTGTCTGAATATGGCGCGGACAAGAAGCAATCGATTGTCGTTTATTGCCGAAGTGGAAACCGCTCCGGCATCGCCGAAGGCCTTCTTGTGGAGCACGGCTTTACCAACGTTCACAACGCCGGCGGTTACGAGGCGATCATGAAAGTGAAACCCTGAGAACAAGGCCCTTTTTCAGCGTCTCAATCAGGGATCGAGCCGGATCACCCTGCCCTCGTCGCTGTCCGTGAGGATGTAGAGTGATCCATCCGGCCCTGTTCTGACATCGCGGATGCGCTCGCCCAGATCGCTGAGCAGGATCTCCTGCCCGACGACCTTGCCATCCTCAAGGTCGACGCGGCGCAGGGAGTGCTCGACCAGCGTGCCGACAAAAAGATCGCCCTGCCATTCAGGGAACTTGTCGCCGTAGTAGATCGCAAGGCCCGACGGTCCGACCGACGGCGTCCAGTGGATCATGGGCTGCTCGAGGCCCGGTCTCTCCGTCCACGGCGTAATTGCAGCACCGGAATAGTCGCGGCCGTATGTAATCACCGGCCAGCCATAGTTCTTGCCCGGCTCAATCAGGTTAAGCTCGTCGCCGCCCTTGGGTCCATGTTCATGGAGGTAAAGCCCGCCTGTCACCGGATCGAGGACCAACCCTTGCGGATTGCGATGACCGTTGGTCCAGATTTCGTCCCTGGCTTTATCATCGCCGACATAGGGATTGTCTGCAGGCACGCTGCCATCGTCATTCAACCGGATGGTGCTGCCGAGGTGATTGCCGAGGTTCTGGGCCTGTTCGCGATAATCAAAGCCGTCGCCTGTTGTGACAACAAACGTCCCGTCAGCAAGAAAGGCCAGCCGCCCGCCGTAGTGCACCGGCGTATCTTTTTTTCTGTCGACACTGAAAATCACTTCAAGGTCGTGGAGCGCCGTGCCGTCATAGCGCGCGCGCGCCACATGGGTCGCGTTGGCCTCCGGGGTCCCGCCTGCGTAGGTCAGGTAGATCAAATGATTTGTCTCATAGTCCGGGTGCAGCACGACATCGAAGAGACCGCCCTGGCTCTCCACGTAAACTTCCGGCACGCCCGCGATTGGCTCCGACACCACGCCGCCGTCAATGCGGCGCAATTGCCCGGAGCGCTCGGTTACCAGCATGGCGCCGTCCGGCAGGAACGCAAGGCTCCAGGGAAAGTCCAGCCCTTCGGCCACGGTGGTCAGTTTGGGCTCCGCGGCTTCGGCCATTCCAAAGGACATGGAGATCGCCAGCACAGCGGCAGCAAAACCTGATTTGCAAATTGAAGATCGATTTGTCATGTTTCTCCCCGGATAAAGGCCAAATTCTTTAGGCCCGAAGTCATGCGCCATGATAGGCTGACTTCAACACGAATGAACAGGGGGAAATTCCATGAAAATTCTGCGTGCAGGCGTCGCCTATGTTGTCGCGGTTCTGGTTGCGACCATCGGGCTCAGCGCCGTCTCGACCTTCACAGTGCTCGCGAACCTCAAGGACATGGGATATCCCGCATCAGCCGGTGACCAGGTTTCCACCTACATCGGAGACTTCGTTGGTCTTGCCCCGGCGGCAGGCGGCATCAACGCCATCGGCCTGGCCATCGCTCTTGTCATTGCGTGGCTTATCATCCGCTTTCTCTGGAACCAACGCACCTTCGGTTACACCCTTGCTGGCCTGGTGGCGCTGACCGTTGAAATGGCGGCCATGGGTCAAATGTTCGGCGGCATCACACCCATCGCCGGAGCCCGGACCATAGGCGGTCTCGTCGCCATTGCTGCCGTCGGAGCCCTGAGCGGTTTCATCTTTGCACGGCTTTCGGCAAAGAGGTAAGTCGCGGAGTCCGCTTCGGCAGCATATGCGGACTCAATTCGGCGTGACCTGCAATTTCCGCCCCTGCCCCCGAGCGGCCGTTGAGAGTTCACGTGCTGTCTCTTGGCTTGGCAGATTGCGTCACCATTATATTCTGATACAGTTTCTGATTGGACAACCACGATATAATGGGACTTCGAGTATTAGTCCGCTATCGAGACCTAGGTGGCAACAGGACCGCAAAATGAATATTCTAAAGCCCTTGGTGTTTGTTCTTTTGGTCTCAGTTGTAGGCAGAGCGCATGCAGAGCTGGGTCAAGTTGGCGAGGTTCATCTCGATCATGCAACGGTTATGTCGTTGGAGCGTCCACCATTCGGTTCGGGGATTGTCACCGCTTGGGCAGTGTTAACCGTGTCGACACCAAATCAGGATTTGGTAGATCTATACATTTTGTATCTGGGTGATGAACAGGAGTTTCCAGAAGTGGGCTCAATCTGCTCCATAAGGGCTCATGGGGAGTATCTGGAGGGGATTGGCCCAAGTGGTAATGTTGATGAGAGCATGTCATTGCTCGCGCCATATATGATGGCGTGTGAAGGTCAGGTTTACGATATTCCGAAGTAATGGGGGCAACGCAACTGATTCCATGATTCGTGTTCGGTCATGCATTCGGCCAGATTGCCATTGCCAAATATCCATACGAAAGCGGACATGATGATCTGGATCGCGTCATGTCAGGTCGACCTGATGCTGCATCCAGCGGGTTCAGGTTATTGCCGCAAACTGAGTTTGTTTTCATATCCACCGTATACATAGCAAATATATACGGTGGATATGAATAACCCGGCTGTCTAGAAATATGTCTCCAACTCGATCAGCCATTTAACTTTGCCGTCGGATGCGGCGTCCGAAATGCCAAAGAGGTGTCCAGCTTCATATTTGACTTTCCATTTCGGTTTGATTGCAAAAGATGGCGGACTTCCGGTATCTTTTGCAATCAAACCCATCAATGCAAACCTCTTTGCAGAAGAGTCTGCGCCATTGGTGGACCCTGTTCGTGTCGCAGAGCGAAGGGGTATCATCATGAGCGAAGTCTCCTCAAATCTTTCACCAATGGGCATCAGGCAATCCATTGTTGTCTTTGGCATTCCAACACTTGCGTTCACGTTTGTTCTTTGGTTCGTCCAGCCCTACCTCGTCGGCCAGGGCATGCTGCCATTTCATGCACAGCTGTGGACCATGTACCCCTTGTTTGGCGCCATGATCCTGGCAGCTTTCGGTCTCTCGCGCCGCGAGGGACATGGCATGGGATTCCAGGAGCGATTGCGCTTTCAACGCCTGGGGGCGAGAGGATGGATTTATGCCTTGCTCGCCTTTGTGTTTGCCTTTATCGGTTTTGGCATCATTGCCAATCTGATGCTCCCCTTACTGACCGATGGCACAATCCCTATTCTTGATGTTGTTCCAGAGTCACAACGCCCGACAACAAGCTCCGATCAGTTCAAAGCCATGGATGAGGGCTTTGGCGGTCTGAAGGGAAACTGGATCGCGCTCCTTCTGTTCATCGGCCTTCTCTTTCTCAATGTCTTTGGCGAAGAGGTCTTTTGGCGAGGCTACGTGCTGCCCCGACAGGAAGCTGCCTTCGGCGCACTGGCCTGGCCCATCCATGGTGTGATGTGGGCGCTCTTTCATTCCTTCAAATACTGGGATGTTCCGGCCCTGCTCCCCATGACACTGGCCCTTGCCTTTGTTGTTTGGCGCACGCGCAACACCAATGTTGGCCTTGTCATCCATGGCCTCTACAACGGCATCGCGATCATCCCGATTACCATGATGGTTATGGGCATCATGGGATAGCACATCGGGTGAGCACGAGCCGCCGTCAGGAAGAGCTCATAGCAGAGCTCGAAGCGGAGGGGCACGCGCCCACTTGCAGGCTAATGGCTATGAGCAGGCTGTCTAGAAATATGTTTCGACCTCGAACAGCCATTTGAATTTGCCGTCGGATGCGGCGTCCGAGATGCCAAAGAGGTATCCGGTTTCATACTTGAGATACCATTTCGGTTTGACCGTGATCTTGCCGCTCAGGACCGGCCCGACAAAGTGCTTTTGCTCACGCCTCGGCGCGAAATCCTCGATCTCACCAAAGCCGCCGAAAGCCTCGATGCCAAACTCAAGCTCCTTGCGATGGCGGAATTTGGACCGCAAGGCATATTCGAGTTCGAGGCCGTCTTTATTCTGGCCGCTGACCTGCTTTTCGAAGATGATATTGGCCGTGTGCACAAAGTCGCCGGTTTCCTTTTCAAGCAGGAGCTTGGCTTCGACCTTGTTGTGACCAGCGCTCTGAACGGATGATTCATATTCCAGATAGAGGCCGACATCGGCCCAATATTCGCCCTGCTCTGTTAGTTGAATGATGTTTTCCCAGGCAACGGCTTCGTGTTTCAGTTGATCGCCTGGCGCTTTTTCGAATTCGAAAAAGATAGCGGACTTCCAGCGGTCGGTGAAGGAATAGCCGACTTCATAGATTTCCTTCAGAGCACCATCGCTGGCGGGGTCGCCGTCAATCTCGTATTTGCCTTTGGTTTCAAATTCGATCTCACCCCCGTGAACGATAGGAGAGTAGACCGTCTCGCCGGCACTGGCGGACCTGGGGGCCAATGTGCTGGCAAAAAACACGGCCAGTCCCACAGCCGGTACCACTGCGGCTGCAGCCTTCAACGCACTTTTCGACTGTTGCGTCATGAGTCCGCCAATGGTCAGGATGGTCAGGCCATAGAAGACCAGTTGGATACCCATCGGACGAGGCGTGTAACCAATCAGGATGTGCAGCGCCTGACCGAGATAGCTGCGATCGCTGAGCAGGAACGAGGTGTCCCACAGCCGTTCGCCGAGAGCCGGCAGATAGTCGGCCTGAACGAGGAAGCGCGCGCCCTCGGACGCCATGCCTGCAGCAAGGAAGAGAATCATCCATGAGGTGACCTGGAACAGATGTCTGGTGGGAATGCGCAGCAGGCCAAAATAGAGCGCTCCACCGGCGATCAATCCGCCGAGCAGTCCAACCAGACTGCCGACGATCATCTGCCCCGGACCATGCGCTGTTGCTGCAATACCGTAGAGGAAAAGCACCGTCTCGGAGCCCTCGCGCAGGACCGCAAGACCGATGACGGCGGTCAGGGCCCGCATCGGCAGACCTCCGCCTGCAACCGAGGCGCCGACATCGGTCATATGGCGTGACAGTTCCCGGGCATGTTGGCTCATCCACACATTATGCCAGCCAAGCATGATGACTGCTGCGAACAGCACACCGGCATTAAACAGCTCCTGGCCCATGCCTTCAGCGGCATTTGCAATTGCACCGGCAAACAGAGCCACCAGGATTGCCCCGGCAAGACCCGCCCCGATCCCGGCACCGACCCATTGGGAGCGACCGGCAACGCCGCGTGTGGCCGCCATGACAATGCCGATGATTAACGCGGCTTCCAGAACTTCTCTAAAGACAACGATTGCACTACTCATTTTTCCACATCCCTATTCTACGATCAAAAGGCCCTGGGCCGTTGCGGGATTGAACTCGCCAAAGAATTCGTATCTGCCCGGTTTCAGGGGGCCGACGAAAACTTTGATTTGAGAATTTCCGCCGACGATCTTCTCGCGGTTGAAGTCGTAGCTTTCGAACTCCTCCGGCGTGGGATCTTCATTGCGTATAATCAGCTTAACTTTTGTACCCGCCGGGATTTTGATCTCAGCAGGGTGGAAAAGATGATCCTTGATAACAATTACGTATTCCGGTGGCTTCGCCATGGCGCTGAGGGGCGCGAGCAGGAAACATCCGAGAACAGAGGCCAAGAGGCCAATCCTTGCGGCAGAGAACATGGGTCTACTCCATTATATCCGTTTTGCTATTGCGAAGCATTCGCAACTAAGTGACATATGGATGGACCCTTTGGTGCCAAAGGTCAACAAGAAATCTCCGTCTTTCCCCGGTTTTGAGCCAATTGCGACCGCATGTCGCACAAATTGGCCGCTATATCCGGAATGAGGACGGGGCATGCAACAGGACTGCATCTGCCGAGGGCCGCCCTCACGCCCCCGAAGAGTGACCCGGAACGGCACATATCCCGGCCTCAAAGTTGCAGTTTACCCGACAGGTAAGGTGTAATTTCGAGGTGGTGTGTGAAACTGGTATCTGGATCCCTTTTGGTTCTGCTGCTGATGGGCTGTGCGACCGAGCGCGCCCTGCCCCCGGCCAAAAGGATAAATATCGACAAGCCGACCTACGTGCGCGATGTCACGCGGGAAGCTCAGGGCTGGCGCCTGATCAAAAAGGGCGCGGTGCTGATTGATGTGCGTGACCCTGAAGAATACAGGGCCGGTCACCTCAAGCATGCTATCAACATCCCCCTGTCGGAGATCGTCTCAGCCCAGAAGAAGTTCAAACTGGACAAGAAACAGTTGATCGTCGTCTACGGCAGCAAGGCACAGCTTGCCGGCGTGACCCGGGCTATCTTGATCCGCTATGGCTATGCCAATGCACACGATGCAGGCAGCTATGAAGGGATGCTGACAACCAGGGCCCTGAATTTCAAATAGAGCTGATCCACTCTTGTGATCTCAAAAGGCGCCGATCCCCATTTCACCGAGCAGAACAATACCCTGTGCCTCACTGATCATCAGACCCTCATAAGCCTTGAGCTCGCGTAGATCGAGACCGGACAGATCAGAGCCACCAAGATTGGCGCCCGACAGATCGGCGCCGCGCCATTCAGCATCATTGAAGGTGCAATCAAGTAGCAGCGCACTGGACAGATGACATTCTTCAAAGGTCGCGAGCCGCACGGAACATTTTTCCAGCTTGATGGTCTCGAGATCCAGTCCAAAGAAATTACAGCTTTCCAGATTGGTCCCGGTCGCCTCAAACCTGATGAGAGATTTTGTTTTCGACAGGCGCCGCGCGAAGCTCGAGCTGGAAAATTCGGTTGCGCGGAAATTGCTGTCCGACAGTTTGAGATCGTAGAGCTCGCACCGATCAAACTTGGAAAACGACACATCGCAATCGCTGAACCGGCTGTTGTCCAGTTTGACGTAGCGAAAGGTGGCGCCTTCATGTGTCTCCCGATTGGTGAACCGGCACTTGTCAAAGGTCGCATCCTTCAACGCGCAAGACGAAAAGCTCGCGCCAACGAAGTCGCACGTCTCGGCCGCCAGCCCTTCCAGATCGCAGTTGCGAAAGTCGAGCCCTGAAGCGGCACAATCTTTCAGTTTCAGATCCGGCAGATCGAGTCCGTCCCAGCAGACGCCGGACAGATCGAAGCCTTCAAGCGCTGCCCCTTGCTCCGCGAGTTCTTCCAGCGTGGCAATGTCGAGGGCCCTGAAGTCGATCATGAGACGTCCTTTCGCCAATGCCACAGCTCGGCTGCCAGGCGCATACCAAAGGCTTCCATATTTCTTGCACTTTGACCGGCGATTTCAGCGATGGAAAAAATGAGATCGGCACTCCGCTCAATCGCGACATCCCGGCGCGCAGCAAACAGGGCGCGCTGGCACCCTCGCCGCCGAAACTTTGGCAACACAACCGCATCAGCAAGGTATCCGATGCCATCGTGACAATAGAGCTGGGCGCACCCGGCGGGTTCACCGCCAACCCTTGCCATAAAGGCGGTGTAATTCGGGTCGGCCTGCATTTTGCTGCCGATGCCTCTCCAGATTTGCGCTATGTCCTCGGGATATTCCCAACCGGTCAAATAGAGTTCGAGAAATTCAGCCGCAGCCGCTTCACCGGAAACGCGCGCAATCTCAACGTCATTGGACGCCGGGGCAAAGACTTTGTCCGCTTCGGCGTAGTACAGGCCCTCGATCTGATGCGGCCGATACCCCCGCGCAACCATCGCCGCGAAGTGCCCTTCGCGCAGATTGTCCGGCAGCTCACACGCTGTTGTCTCGACCGTTGAGGGAATGTCTCGCTCTTCGTAAGCGGCCTCGATGTCATCCAAAGCTTCGAGCATGCCGTCGGCCAGACTTCCTGCATGATTGAAAATTGAATTCCGTGGATTTGCTGCCGAAAAGAAAATTGTACCCCAGTCTGTCTCCTGATACCCGGCGCCGCGCGGATTGCCATCCAGTGAGGCCCAGGTCGAAAGCAGCCGTTTGTTGTAGGCATGCTCGGCTGCCTTGAGCCTCCGTAGAAGTTCCTTTGAAACAACTGCCACTATGTAACTTTCTCGATTTAGGTGATCTGGCTCACGCAAGTTGAACTGGAAAAACAGAACGGGAACATGCATAGTCGATTCATGTCATCTGGACCAACATATCCTGAAGCGGAAGCCCCTGAAAGCTCGGAACTGGCCGAAGCGCCCGGTGCTGTTTTCATTCCGCACAAGCCGCTGCGTCCGGAAAAAACTGAAGGCGGAAAGCACTTTGAACTGGTCACCGAGTTTGAACCAAAGGGCGATCAGCCGACGGCCATCAAGGAACTGGTGGCGGGGATCGATGCCAGCGAGAGCGACCAGGTACTGCTTGGCGTGACCGGGTCCGGCAAGACCTTCACCATGGCCAAGGTTATCGAGGCGACCCAGCGCCCTGCCCTCATCCTGGCCCCCAACAAGACGCTCGCGGCCCAGCTCTACGGTGAATTCAAAAACTTCTTTCCGAACAACGCCGTAGAGTACTTTGTTTCCTACTACGATTACTATCAGCCTGAAGCCTATGTGCCGCGGACCGACACCTATATCGAGAAGGAAAGCTCGATCAACGAGCAGATCGACCGGATGCGCCACTCGGCGACGCGGTCTCTGCTCGAGCGCGATGATGTGATCATTGTCGCCTCGGTTTCGTGCATCTACGGGATCGGATCGGTCGAGACCTATTCTGCGATGACTTTCCAGATCAAGACCAGCGGCAGTTACGACCAGGCCGAGATCATGCGCAATCTGGTGGCACTGCAATACAAACGCAATGATGCCGCCTTCCAGCGCGGCACCTTCCGGGTGCGCGGCGATGTGCTGGAGATCTTCCCGGTTCACCAGGAAGACCGCGCCTGGCGCCTTTCGATGTTTGGCGACGAGGTCGAGAGCATCACCGAGTTTGACCCACTGACCGGCCAGACCACCGATGAGCTGGAACAAATCAAGATCTACGCCAATTCGCACTATGTGACGCCGCGCCCGACCCTGCAGCAGGCCAGCAAATCCATTCGCATTGAACTCAAGAAGCGGCTTGAAGAGTTTAACGCCGATGGCAAGTTGCTCGAAGCCCAGAGGATCGAGCAGCGCACCAACTTTGATCTTGAGATGATGGAGGCGACGGGCTCATGCGCCGGCATCGAAAACTATTCACGCTACCTGACCGGCCGTAAACCGGGCGAGCCGCCGCCGACGCTGTTTGAATATCTGCCGGACAATTGCATCCTGTTCTGCGACGAGAGCCACGTCTCTATTCCGCAGATTGGCGCAATGTTCAAGGGCGACTATCGACGCAAGACAACGCTGGCGGAGTTCGGCTTTCGCCTGCCCTCGTGCATCGACAATCGCCCGCTGAAGTTTGACGAATGGGTCGCGATGCGGCCGCAAACCATTGCGGTTTCAGCGACGCCGTCCAAATGGGAGCTGGAGCAGACCGGCGGCGTTTTCACCGAACAGATTATCCGCCCGACCGGCCTCACCGATCCTGACATCAACATTCGCCCGGCGACCACGCAGGTCGATGATCTCATTGCCGAATGCCGCGAGGAAGCCGCCAAAGGCCACCGGGTGCTGGTCACGACGCTGACCAAGCGCATGGCCGAGGATCTTACCGAGTATATGCACGAGCAAGGCATTCGCGTGCGTTACATGCATTCGGATATCGATACGCTGGAGCGCATCGAGATCATACGGGATCTCCGTCTGGGAACCTTTGACGTTCTGATCGGCATCAACCTGCTGCGCGAAGGGCTCGACATCCCCGAGTGTGCGCTGGTTGCTATCCTCGATGCCGACAAGGAAGGCTTCCTGCGCTCGGAAACCTCATTGGTGCAGACCATCGGCCGGGCGGCGCGGCACGTCGATGGCCGGGTTATACTTTATGCCGACAAGATTACCGGCTCGATGGAACGGGCCATGGCGGAAACCGATCGCCGCCGCCAGGTACAGGACGCCTATAACCTTGCCAACAACATCACGCCGGAATCAATCCGCAAGAATATCACCGACATTATGAATTCTCTCTATGAGAAGGACCATGTGACCGTCGATACCGGCGTGTCAGGGGATGCCGCCCTCGTTGGCCATAATCTGAAAGCTCACCTCGCCGATCTCGAAAAACGTATGCGCGACGCTGCTGCCGACCTCGAGTTTGAAGAAGCCGCCCGGATGCGCGACGAAATCAAGCGCCTGCAGGATACCGAACTGCTGCTGGCCGATGACCCCTTTGCAAGGCAAGTCGACGTCGAAGCCAGAACGGGCAAATCACCGAGCAGCGCAAGATCGCGATCCCGCTCCACCGGCGGGCGCGGCGGCACGCGGGCCTGGAAAGGCAAGCGCGGGTAAGGCCTACGCGCCGGTCACCCGGGTCCCAATACCAATAATGGTGCCCCATTGCCCTGTTGTCCCCAAATATTGTTTCGATACTAAACCTTAATGTAGCCTGGTTATAATCCCTCCAAACAGGGGTTGTTGTATGAGTGTCGGGCTGCCGAAAATACTCGTGGTAGATGATTTTGTCACCAATCTGAATGTGATTGGCAAAATTCTCTCTCAAACCGAGGCCGAGATCATAAACGCGCGTTCCGGACCTGAAGCTTTGGGGCTCGCTCTTCAGCACGACTTCGCGCTCATCCTGCTCGACGTCAATATGCCATTGATGGACGGGTACGAAGTTGCGCAGATTCTGAGTTCCAGCCGGATCTATAGTAATATTCCGATTATTTTTATCAGCGCTTCTGTGGGTGATCCGGCGCATCGGAAACTCGGTTATGAGTCAGGCGCCATCGACTTCATTCAGAAGCCGATTGAGGAAGATGTCCTGGTCTCCAAGGTCAATATCTTTCTGGATCTGTACAATCAGAAACGACACCTCGAACTACTTCGCGACGACCTGGAAGCCCGCGTGGATGAACGCACTAGTGAGCTTCAACGCACTCAGAAGCTGGCGCGAGTCGGCGGGTGGTCCGTTGACATTGAGAATAAAACCGAGCAAATTTGCCCCACTGCACGAGAAATATTCTTTTCAAATGCTTTACTGGACCCTGCAAGCTCGAGGCCGGTGACTGCGTTTTTTCAAGCGCTGCGCGACGATGAACAAACCCGTGTCCAGGATCTGTTTCAAAGGGCCTATGAAGATCAGCTTCCAGAAATAGAATTTGAGTTCGAATTCCTGGATGAAAATAATTGTCCGGGAACAGCGTTCAGTGTCGCCACTGTGACTTTCGAGGATGGCACACCGATCGCCATTCATGGTTCTGTCCTGGATATTACCGAACGCAAATTAGCAGAGGAGACTCTGCAATATACAGCAACTCATGACTCTCTTACAGGGCTGCCCAATCGATACCTCTTCAAGGATCGCCTTGATCAGGCTTTTCACAGAGCTGACAGAGCGGGCGGTAGCGTCGCAATCCTGTTATTGGACCTGGACTACTTCAAGGACATTAATGACACACTTGGGCACCCGGCTGGCGACAAGTTGCTGACTGAAGTTGGCCGCCGACTGCTGAAAATCGCCCGTGCCAGCGATACTGTCGCGCGGCTTGGTGGTGATGAATTTGCCATTATTTGCGCCGACATGGAGAATACAGAAAAGATCATCCCCATTGCCGAACGTTGCATCGCTGCCCTGGGAGAAGCCTATGAAATTGATGGCAATAAAGTTCTGTCCGGGTGCAGTATTGGCATTTCTTGCTATCCAAATGATGGCGACGACGCCGACGAATTGACTAAAAATGCGGATCTTGCGCTCTACCAGTCCAAGGCCGACGGAAGGAACGCCTTTCATCTTTACAATGCGGAAATGAGCGCAAAGATCATACTGCGCAAGGAGCGCGAAAATCGACTTCATCTGGCTCTAGATCGAGATGAGTTTGAACTCCACTATCAACCTCAAATCACACTCGACACGAAAGAAGTCGTTGGTGTGGAAGCCCTCATTCGATGGGCTCATCCGGATGAGGGCCTTGTCCCACCGGACGAGTTCATTTCTTTGGCGGAAGAGTCGGGATTGATCCACGATCTCGGCGAGTGGGTCATAAAAGAAGCCTGCCAGACTGCGGCCCGATGGCGCACAATGCATGGTCGCCGACTTAAAATGGCTGTCAATGTGTCAGCCCTTCAACTGCGGTCGGATGCCTTTGTTGGAAATGTTGCAAGAATTCTGGGAAAGGAACATTATCCGGGGCGCCTTCTTGAATTTGAAGTGACCGAGAGTGCCATATTCAGCGACCCCGAGAAAACACAATCCACGCTTGATGAACTCCGGGAGATGGGGATTAAAATCGCGCTGGACGATTTTGGCACCGGCTATTCATCCTTGACACACCTCAAACA
>CBFDBJ010000057.1:0-23485 GCA_965603015.1 uncultured Alphaproteobacteria bacterium | reverse complement strand
TTAATTACAGTGATAAGTAAGAAGGGTAATAGGGTAACTCAAATAGGTCTTCCAAATCCCTGCAGACTGGTTGAAAGTAGTCAAAAGAAACTCACGCAATCAGGAGGAATAATTATGAGCCAGTCAAGTCTCGGCGCAGCGGGAGCAGGTCATGACAATACAACGTCCGGTGACCTAAGGACACTGCTTGATCGGCAACGTGCGGCTTTTCTGAAGGATGGACCTCCCAACGCCGCCTTGCGCATTGACCGGATCGATCGCGCCATTGGACTACTGGTTGACTACCAGGATGAGATCGCAAACGCGCTCAATGAGGATTTTGGCAATCGGTCAAAACACCAGTCTCTCTTTACAGATGTTGCCTCATCTATCACACCGCTGAAACACGCCCGCAAGAACCTCACAAAATGGATGAAGACTGACAAACGCTCCGCTGCGTTTCCACTCAATCTGCTTGGAGCCAGAGCCAGACTTGAATATCAGCCGCTCGGCGTCGTCGGCATCATTAGCCCATGGAACTTTCCTGTCCAGCTCACCTTCGGGCCGCTGGCTGATGTGCTGGCTGCTGGCAACCGTGTCATCATCAAGCCATCAGAATTTACGCCTGCGACATCCGAACTGATGGCTCGCATGATTCGCGAGGCATTCAGCGAGGAGGAGATCGCGGTGGTAACCGGAGGGCCGGAACTTGGCGCAGCGTTCTCGTCGATGCCGTTTGACCATTTGCTTTTCACCGGCGCGACCTCGGTTGCTCGCCATGTGATGCGTGCCGCGTCGGAAAACCTTGTTCCGGTGACCCTCGAACTGGGCGGGAAATCTCCTGTTCTCGTCGGCGAAAGCGCAGACGTTCAGATTACCGCCAATCGTGTCATGTTCGGCAAGACACTGAATGCCGGGCAAATCTGTCTCGCACCGGATTACCTTTTCATGCCAAAGGAAAAGACCGGTGCCTTCGTTGAAGCGGCAACCTCCGCCGTTTCAAAAATGTATCCAACTCTGAAGAACAATCCCGATTACACGTCGGTCGTCAACCAACGTCACTATGACCGCCTTCAAGGTTATATCGCAGATGCCAAAGCCAAGGGTGCAGAAGTTGTGGAAATCAATCCGGCACATGAGGACTTCTCACAGCAGCCGCACCACCGTATCCCGCCAACCCTGATCATCGATCCGACAGACGACATGACCGTCATGCAAGACGAAATATTCGGGCCCATCCTGCCGGTCAAGACCTACGCGAAGATTGATGAAGCGATAGATTACGTCAATGCCCATCCAAGACCGCTTGGCCTCTACTACTTCGGCACCGACAAGGATGAGGAACGCAAAGTTCTCGACAGCACCACATCAGGCGGCGTCAGTGTCAACGAAGTCGTGTTCCACGTCGCTCAGGACGATCTGCCTTTCGGCGGCGTCGGCCCCTCCGGCATGGGCGCCTACCACGGCAAGGATGGCTTCGACACTTTCAGCCACCGCAAGGCTGTTTTCACAGCTCCCAAAAAAGAGGTCATGGCCATGATCCGCCCGCCATGGGGCGCGAAGCTAGAGAAAATGTTGGGCAGTCAGATCAAGAGGTAGACAATACTCCCTACCTCAAAAATCAGACCTGATCCATTAGTCGTAAACCCTTTGGACCACAGACAGAATATGTGAAATTACTCCCCCTTTTTCTGCGAAAGGGAGCAGTACGATCTCAAATCTGACATGATCCTTGCCGATGCCAAAGACACGGGAGCGAGCACATTTTGGTTCCTTATGGGTCAGACACAGGCCATAAATTGACGACCAGCGGTCCTGGAACTGATCATCCAGTTCATCGGAAGATTGATCAGTCATATCCTCCTCGAACATATCGGCGCACCGAGCCCCGTGAAAAATGACCCGGGCATTCTTTGAGCTGTATCTGTGTCTGTCGGAAAACGGATAGTGAACGACGGCCATCCAGCTGACCAGCTCAGGCCATTCAAGAAAATCGAATTGATCGTAGATGGGAGGGCAATCTTTCGAGCAGATCCGGTAGGTCTGCAAGAATTCTCTAAGCCTGTCGTTTTGAGGCTCGACCAGTAGCTCGAAGCTGTCGTGTACATCAATCACAAAAATAATCCACTCGGGATAGTTACGATACTTAATTCCTCGTCTGTTTCTATCTAACATGGTGTAAAAACCGTAGCAATACCATCCGTATGCTTGCGTCTATTGGCCTCTACAATCAATGTCACAGCGGATTTGTCCCGGGACGAAAATCTATATACTTTTATCAGTATACTTTTGTTGGATCTGGGATGGTGAAACAAGACCCGGGTTCTTCACAGTGCGGATTGGTCTTGTGGTACGTGGGATCCATGGCTGCAGCATTTGAATGCAACCGTCGGGTTGCGTTTTCGAAACAGGCAGCTCATGATTGATCTTATGACGCAAAATTGATTCAAACGAGGATGAAAAGTTTGACGAAGGAGAGCCGACAGGCACAATGAGAATATGGCTGAAATAGTCTTGATTGATGATGATGAGAATATGAGGAAAACGCTGGCGGATTGTCTCGACGGCGCCGGCTATGTTGTGACTCAGGCCGGGAACGGCAAGGCAGGGCTGCAACTCATTGAAAACGCCACCTATGACTTGATTATCATGGACGTCTTTATGCCCGAAATGGACGGCATCGAACTTGTTCAACGGCTCCAGAAAGTTGGCGGGCTTCCGCCGATCATTACCATTTCGGGCGGAGGAGGTGTTCTGCCACCGAGCTGGGCGACCAAGCTTACAGAGGTCTACGGGGTCGCTGCTGCTTTGACCAAGCCGATCGACATGACCCATTTTCTGAGCACTGTGGAACAAGCTTTGAAACGGTAAGGAAAGTCACTCATTCGCCATTACATCTTCGAGCCAGGCTCAAAGAATATTCCTGGCAAAAGATACGGAGATACCTGCAGAGTGCTAACTTCAATTAGAAATATGGGCAAGAAACTGGTTCCCTCGGAAAGTCGGTTTAAGCCCCTGTTGGCCTGGCAATTGTGGACTCCTCCCTTCGCTATAGCCCTGTTGTTGATTGTTGTCTCACGGCATAGCTATCTGGCTTTTCACACCTTTGCTGAACTTTTTGCAATTGTCATTTCATACCTCATCTTTGCATTTGCCTGGTCGACCCGCAGGTTTTCCAGAAACAATTTTCTGCTCTTTCTGGCTTGCGGGTATTTCTGGATCGGATCGCTCGATCTGATGCATACCCTAAGCTACAAGGGGATGGATGTCTTTGTGGAAGGTAGTGGGAATCTTTCAGTTCAGTTCTGGATTGGCACGCGTTACTTCGAAGCACTGGTGCTCCTTGCAGCTCCCTTTGCGGCCACAAGGAGACAGAATGGCTATCTGTTAGTGAGCATTTTCGGCATTGTGGCTGTTGGTCTGACAACACTCATTCTTATAGGGAAATTCCCGGTCGGCTTTGTTGAGGGAACAGGACTTACCAGCTTTAAAATATACAGCGAGTACCTGATTGACCTTATTCTGGCGGCGGCGCTCGTCACGCTTTTTCGCAATGAACGTGAGATCTCGTCAGATGAAAAGAGTTTGATTGCCGCTGCTATCGTTATGACCATGTGCGCTGAACTTGCCTTTACCTTTTACATCGATGTCTATGGCCTTTCGAATTTGACCGGGCACATTTTTAAACTCTTTTCCTTCTGGCTGATATTCCAGGCGATTGTTATCACGCATTTGACTGGGCCCTATACAGACCTGCAGGAAGGAGAGCGTGAATACCGCAATATGCTCAATACCATGGCTGATACGTTTTATCGGGCTGACCTGGAGGGGCGCCTGGTCATGATATCGCCATCGGTAGTGAATATCGGTGGATACTCCGCTGAAGAGTTGATCGGCAAGGAAATGGCCCAATATTACGTGGGTGAGAACGAAAGAGCCGAAATCATCGAGCGACTTGAGGCGGATGATGGCAAAGTCAGTGAGTTTGAAGCTGAGATGTATAACAAGGAAGGCGGTACGATATGGACATCAATTCGGGTGCGCCACTGGAAGGATGCAAGTGGAACTGTTCTTGGAACTGAGGGAACAATCCGCAATATTACAGAACACAAGACTGCAGAAGAGGCTCTTCGGCGGTCCCAGAAGTTGGAGGCCGTCGGTCAACTAACTGGCGGTATCGCCCACGATTATAACAATATGTTGGGTGTGATTATTGGCAACATACAGCTGATCCAGGGGGCCGGCGAACTTGGTGAAAAGTCGCGGCAAAGGCTGGATACAGCGTTTGCCGCAGCACAGCGGAACGCCGAGCTAACCAGCAAGCTCCTCGGGTTTTCTCGTGTGCAAGCCATCGGAACGCGGCTCGCGGCAGTTAACAATTTCATAGAAAATCTCCAGGAGATTCTGGCGACATCCTTGACCGCTTCTGTGAAGGTTGAATCCAGTCTTGCCGCCAACTTATGGCTTGTCGATATTGATCCGGCCGACCTTGAAGACATGATTCTGAATTTGGCCATCAATGCTCGCGATGCGATGCCAGGCGGAGGTGTGCTAAAGATTGAAACGGCCAACAAGGTTCTCGATGATAATTATGTAAAACACATCCCCGGCGCCCGGCCGGGAGATTATGTTATGATCTCGGTGGCCGATACCGGTGTTGGTATGACGAAGGACGTCAGTGAGAAAATTTTTGATCCATTCTTTACCACCAAAGACCCAGGCCAGGGGACCGGACTGGGGCTCAGCATGGTCTATGCATTCGTCAAGCGATCCGGGGGATTCATCAAAGTTTACTCTGAAACTGGTCTGGGCGCGGCATTCCATGTCTTTCTTCCCAGAGCGCTGGAAAAGACGAGCGACCTGGCAACGCCGGAACACGTCGTACTGCCAGAGACCTGTTATGGGACTGAAACCGTTCTGGTTGTTGATGACGAAGACTTCCTCGTCGAGCTTGCGGTAACCCATCTTGAAAGCCTTGGATATAGAACTCTTGTAGCCAGAGACGGCGAGCAAGCCCTGAAAATGCTCGAGATCCATCCAGATATTGATCTCCTGTTTAGCGATATCATCATGCCAGGAAAAATCGATGGCTATCATTTGGCACAGGCCGCAATGAGAGGGTATCCATCTTTGAAAGTTCTTCTGACCAGTGGATTTGCCAAAAATCGCTCAAGATTCATCAAGGGAAGAGACAAGGCCATTGCGCGGCTGGCGACCGATCTGCTGAGCAAGCCCTATACCCTTGAAGAACTGGCAACAGCCGTACGTCATACTTTGGATGCAACGGACTAAAAACCTGCTCGAAAAAAGTGACCTTTCATCCCGCCTTTGACCGCTGGCTCAGTGTCAGCTCTCGAGCCACATCTCAAAGTCCATCAGCGCGCGGCGCGTCGTTGCGAGCTTCTTCGCGCGGCCCTTGTCCTTGCCTTTCAGGCGCTTGCCATCCTCGCCGGTCTTTGAAAACTCGACCGGCGGGAAGAGACCGAAGTTTATGTTCATAGGCTGGAAGCTCTTTGAGCCCTTTTCCTGCGCCAGGTGCCCGCCGGTGATGTGGCCGACCAGCGCGCCCATGGCGGTGGTTGCCGGGGGTGGAGGAGGGGCTGTCTCGCCCCTCGCATCTGCCGCCGCAAAGCGCCCGGTGAGGAGGCCCATGGCGGCGCTTTCGACGTAGCCTTCGACGCCGGTGATTTGTCCGGCAAAGCGCAGCCGCGGGTGGGCTTTGAGGCGCAGCGATTGATCGAGTAGCGCCGGGGAATTGAGGAATGTGTTGCGGTGCAGACCGCCAAGCCGCGCGAAGATGGCATTCTCAAGTCCCGGGATCTTTTTGAACACCCGCTGTTGTTCGCCGTAAGTCAGCTTGGTCTGGAAACCGACCATATTGTAGAGCGTTGCCAGCGCATTGTCCTGGCGTAGCTGCACGATCGCATAGGCTTTCACATCGGGCTGGTGCGGATTGGTCAGGCCGACCGGTTTCATTGGGCCATACCGCAGGGTTTCAGCACCGCGCTCCGCCATGACTTCGATGGGAAGGCAACCATCGAAATAGGGTGTTGATTTTTCCCACTCTTTGAAGTCGCCTTTTTCACCATCAATGAGATCTTGAATAAAGGCTTTATACTGATCTTCATCGAGCGGCAGGTTGATATAATCCTTGCCGGTACCGCCCGGTCCTGGCTTGTCGTAGCGTGATTGATACCAGGCTTTTTCAAAGTCGATGCTATCGGTGTAGAGGATCGGCGCGATGGCATCAAAAAAGGCCAGCTCGTCTTCGCCGGTCAATCCCGCGAGAGCCTCGCCCATGGCAGGAGAGGTCAGGGGCCCCGTTGCGATGATAACGTTGTCCCAGTCTTCAGGCGGCAGTCCCTCGACTTCCTCGCGGATAATGTCGACATTGGGGTGGGCTTCAAGCTTTGCTTCAACAGTTGCGGCGAAGTTGTCGCGGTCAACCGCCAGAGCCGATCCTGCCGGAACCTTGTTCTCATCAGCGGATAACATGATGAGCGATCCCGCCCGGCGCATTTCTTCATGTAGCAGCCCGACCGCAATCATCTCATGATCGTCGGAGCGGAACGAGTTGGAACAAACCATTTCGGCGAGCCGCCCGGTCTCATGGGCATCGGTGCCCCGTGTCGGGCGCATCTCATAGAGGCGCACTTTTGCGCCCTGATTGGCTGCCGTCCAGGCCGCTTCGGAGCCGGCAAGTCCACCACCAATTACATGTACAAGGCCATCGTGCGTCATAGGATGTTGTCAATCTTTGAAATCTACTCATTCCTGCGAAATCGCAGCAAAACCGGGCGCAACCTACTCAAACCGCGCCGCATTGTCATGAGGTAAATCCATGCTCACTCGCTCCGGAGCCGATGAGACAGGCGGAAAATAAGTGGTGCCGCGTTCCGATTGCTGTAAAATACCGTTCATCAAGCTAACTTTTCAGCGGGGCCCGGGGGCCGTATCGCTTGGCTTGAGTGGCGGTAAACAGGGGTTTTGGGTGGTGGACAGGGGAAAAGTACGGGTTATTTCCAGCGTTCTGGCTGGTTATCGATTTCTATTCGGGCGTCTTCCGCGACTGGTCCACGTCGCCTGGTTTCCCGGTGTTCTCTTTGTGATCGCCGGGATCATCGCCAACGAATATATGCGCCAGATTGACATCATAAATATGCCGAATGGCGAGGTTAAAGGCGCCCTGATCCGTCTGCTTGAGATCATGACAGCCTATTCGCTTTTTCAGCTGGCCATGACTCTGGTGGTCATTGTCGGGTTCTACCGCGTCGCGCTACAAGAGTTTCGCCCGCGCGGACCACTTTACTTCCGCTTTCGGAATGATGAATTACGCACAGCCGGAATCTGGTTTCTTGTGGTCGTCGCGCTCTACGCGCTGTTTATGACACTGATCTACACACTCATCATTGTGGTTGCCGGATATATCGGGATCTCCAGCAACAGCGCTGGGAGTGGCCCTCGTTGAACTTATGGGCGCCAATAGCAACGCCTTGTTTTGGGTCTGGCTCGGCCTTTCAACGCTCCTGATGTACTGGGTCTATTCACGCTTCTTCCTGGCTATACCAGCCGCGCTCGAACACCGTGTAACAACGCTGGGAGAGGTCTGGGCCGTGACCAGAGGCAACGGAGTCAGGTTGGCGCTCTATGTGTTTCTTCTTGTGATCTCGCTAATTGTCTTCGCCCTGGCCCTTTTCTACCTGATCGAGATTGCGCAGATGGTTGCGGCAAGTATTCTGGTCACAGTCCTCTCGCCTGAGGCGATCAGCGCTGTTGAGCAAAGATCGCAAGACATGGAAGGTCTGATCGGCAATCTGCCAACCTGGGGACGATACCTTGTAGCCGGGTTGGCCCAGATCGGTGTCTTCTTTGCCTACATTTTCTCCTGGGCCATCGTGATTGGATCGGCCTCATCGGCCTTTCGGAACATTTGGCCCGCTGAAAGCGATTGATGCGGCTCTATTTGTACAGCCCGACTGTTGTGTAGTCCTGGCCGCCAAGTCCGGCCTTGAATTGCGTAACTCCGTCTGCTTCATCAGGATTGACTCCACCAAGATCGAACCAGTCTATGCCGCGAGACTTAAGCCGCATCATGGCATGCCAGAGGAGGAGTTGATGGGCGCGGGTTTTTCTTCCCTCATCACTTGTCCAGCCGACCTGATAGGTCGCCGATACGCCGTGCAAAAAAACAAGTACAGCGGCGACCGGTGTTTCACCGTCCATTGCTGTGAGGATCATGGCCTCGTCGTTCGGCGCAAGATCAGTAATCAGTTGTTGCAGGAACTTTGGCTTTGCACCGCCATAACCACGCTCTGCCTTGTCAGCTCCGTAGCGGGTCAGTAGCCAATCCGCGCGGGCCGCCTTGAAGTCCTCTTCCACAGTCAGGCCGGACTTCTCGGCTCCGTTTAGCGCATTGCGCCACTTTCCCTTGAGGTTCTTGCGCAAGGTGTCCGTCTCGGGGCGAAGATCGACCCAGAGCGTTTGATAACCTTCGCCAACGCGGGTAAACCCGGCGTCTTCCATCCAGCTGCGCGCCTCGGGCGTGTCTTCAAGTTCCGGCAGGAAGCGGCGGATGCGGCCGGGGCGCTTGCGAAAGATGGTTGCGTACAGGTCCAGAAAAACCTTCCATTCTGACGGACTTGCCGGTTCATCAAACCACAGAGGCCCGCGATGAAAGGTGACCGCGTGGATCAGTTTTCCAAGTCCCGCTTCCTGAATTTCAATCAGTCCGCGCGGCTGGCCATCCTGCTCAATGACACCAAACCGTGTCATCAGTTGCTGGTGCAGGCGTACGGCATGGGCATAACCCCAGGTGTTGAGAAGATTGCCCTTCGGCACACGGGCGAGGAGGTCTTGCCATTCGCCGCGTGTCGTCTCGTCCCAGATAATTTTCAAAGCGATTGATGACCTTCAAAAACAAAACAATCAGAATCCGGCAACTTCAGTTTTATGGCTGATTCTGCCGTTAGACCTCGACCTGCCGCTGCTGCACACGTGAAGTGAGTCAGTGTCAGTGTCAGTTTATACGGGTTTGTTCGCTCGTTGCGAGGAATTATGAAGGGCGGATGTGCTACACGCTTGCATCACTGCCGGATCGACTTCGAGGACTTCAGGCTAGCAGTTGGAAGTCACAACGTGGGCCGCCGCCCATAGGTCCCGAAAATGCAGCACAGAACCCGGTCGGCTCTTCATCCCGGGAATCGAGCGGCTTCTTCTGCGGTTTGATGTGAAATTCAAGCCGGGGAATACTGAAACTGGATGCGGTGCTATTTGAGCCCTGATCACAATCTGTGATCGACTGGGTCGATACTCGAAAAGATGAGGCATCGGACACTTGTTGTACCACCTGGATCTTATGTGAACCGGACGGTCCCGAGATTGAAACTGTAACGATCAACGCACAGGCAAGGCTTGAAAACATCGACATCACAAATCTCCCCATAACCATCAAGATATCGTTCAGTGTAGCGCCAAAGTTGATGTTTCTCTGTAAAGCGATTTACACAGAAACAGATGACACCAGACCAACGTTCATTTGCTGATACTTGCAAAAAAGTTAGATTTATCAGCAAGTTAGTATAGGGAGATTTCCCGACTCCCGCTCAGGTGTCAAGCCGGGCCTCTATAATATTTTGTAATGATTCACGGTCCTTGATGAGAACCATCCCGCGTTTGAGAGTTACCCAGTCGCGGTCGCGCCAGCGCCGCAAATGCTTGGAAATAGAAATCCGTGACGTCCCCAGCATTTGGCCCAGCTCCGCCTGAGAAGGCTGAAGCTTGACGATGATGCCTTCCGGTGTTTGTTCGCCGGAAATCTCGGCCATGTGAAGCAATTGCTTGGCGAGCCGCGCCGCAACATCGAGAAATGCCGCGTCTTCGATCCGGTCCGAAAGCCATCGCAAGCGTTCGCCTGCCAGTTCAAGGAAGTGAATGGCCAGTGCGGTTTCCTGCTCGATCAACTGTCTGACATCGCGCCTGTGAATGACCATCAGCTCGCAGGCGGTTATTGCGATCGCATCGGCCGTGCGGGGCTTGCCATCCAGCAGGGCAATCTCGCCAAAGATCTCGTCCTTCTCGATGATGTTGAGAACCAGTTCCTGGCCGCCGGCGGTCCCGGTCGAAATGCGGATGCGACCTTCAAGAATGCCATAGAGGGCATCGCCGTCGTCATTCTTGAAAAACAACGTCTCACCAGCCCGAATTTTTTTGGTCACGGACAGTCTGGCGATCCGATCAATCAGTTCGGGCGGAAGATCCTTGAACATGTAATGGCTGGCAAGCAGTGCCGATCGATTGTTCTGCATATGACTGTCCTTTTGCTCGAAGGCGGTACTGTCCAGATGTATAGCCATTGTCATTCGAAACCTCTGTAAAGGTGTTTACATGAACATTATGCAAATAGCTTTGCATAAAAGAAGTCCAGCTACCATGTTTCATCAATATGGTGCCTGACACCATTTCGATAAAACATGGTATCATGATGATGCTTCAAGAACCTCGACCTCCTGGTCCGGGCGAAGGAACTCGCCGCCGCGAACAACCAGACGGTCGCCTGATGCGACAGGCCCTTCAACGGCAACATAATCCGCCTTGCCGGTCCCGGTTTTAACTTGCAGACGTTCAGCCTTGTTCTCTGCATTGATCCTGAAAACCGACACACCCGTTGCCCGAATGATCAGGGCGTCGCGCGGCACCGCAATGACCTCGCGCGCTTCACCGTTCGGCACAGAAAGACGCACCGGGCTACCGACAATCCAGTGGGGGTCATCCAGTTTGACACGAATTTCAAAAGTCCGTGAAAGTTCATCGCCGACCGGGATGACGGCACGAACGGGAAAAGACAGCGCGGCGTCGTTGTAGCGCACCTCAACCATTTGATCCGCCGCAACCCACTGGGCAGCAGCGACAGGGACCTGGGCCCGCACTTCAATGTTTTGTGTATCGACGAAGCGGGCGACTGCGCGGCCAACAGAGGTGAATTCACCAACCTGGACGAGACGCTCAACCACACGGCCAGGGAAAGGCGCCCGGACTTCACTGCGTTCGAGATTATAGGCAATCCGTTCACGCTGAATTTCGGCAACCGCGAGAGACTGGCGCAACATTTCACGGCGGGATGTTGTTTCATCAAGTCGTGATTTCGAAATATTGCCGTTGCCTGCCAGTTCCTTCAGACGGTCACTATCGCGGCGTTGATAGTCATAATCGGCCTTGAGCCGCTTGATATTCGCATCAGCCTCGGCAAGATCAAGCTTGAGGTCCCGGTCATCAAGCCGGACAATCACATCACCGATTTCAAGTGCTGCACCTTCATCGGCAACCCAGGCAATGCGACCAGCGACTTCCGAGGCAATCTGTGCATCGTTGCGGCTGACCACGGTCCCGGGAATTTCGATGTCCGGTGCGATCAACATGGATTCAGCGAGTTGAACTTCTACTTTTGGCTTTTGTGGCGGCGGTTGTTGGGAAAAAGCGGGCGCTGTAACAAACGTCAAAGCTGCAGCAATGCCAATGGACCTGAAATACGATTTCATGATTACTACCTTTTACGATCAAATTGGAAAACGCGCGAGCTCAGGCGGCTTCCTCAAGAGTTCTTTCCGGACGGCGAAGCGAGTAGATTTTCCCCGTCCATTGTTTCGGCCAATGTTTTGGCCATTGTCTCGCCCACGGCTGGCCACTCTCGGCAAGGCGCAGGAGACAGGGTAGAAGAATGAGCGTGAATAGGGTGCTGACGGCCATCCCGCCAACAATCGTTGCTGCGAGACCCCGGTAGATTGCGCTTCCAGCACCCGGGATGAGAACCATCGGAAGCATGCCGCAGATTGAAGTCAATGTGCTCATAAAAATAGGCCGCAGACGGAACTGCAACGCTTGTTCAACAGCGTCCCGGCGCGACAAGCCTTCTGCTTCTCCCTGACGTGTCCGGTAGACCAGCAGAATGGCATTGTTGACCACGAGACCCAGCAGAATGATAAAGCCGATCATGGTGAGGAGGTCCATGGGTTGGAAGGTCACCAGATTTAGAAGTCGCAGGGCTACAACGCCGCCAACTGTGGCCAACGGAATGGTAATGACAACAAGCAATGCGTCCTTGCCGGATCGGAACAGGGCGGCCAGAAGCAGAAACAGGAGTCCGATCGCGAAGAGAAAGTTTTCACTCATGGTGCGAATGGCATTCTTGAGCCCGTTTGCACTGCCGCCGTACTGAATACTGCCATCTTCAGGCAGCAAGGCCGCGACCTTTGGTTCAACCTGGGCCTCAATGATCTTGAGAGCTTCACCAAGCGGCATACCCTCGGGTGGATTGATATTGAGCGTCACTGTTCGGCGCCCGTCTATGCGGTTTACGCCTTGTGGGCCAACTGTTCTGCGAACCTCGGCAAGTTCTCCCAGCGGGATGACGCCACCGGTCGGGGTCACCAGGGGCACTTTTTCCAGATCGCCGGCGCTGATCGCAGGGGTTGATTTCAGGATAATGTTCAGTCGCTTGTCGCCATTGAAATATTCACCAACATACAAACCATCTCCAAGGGTGCGAACGATCGAGGCAAGATCGTTTCGCGTCCATCCGGCCTCGCGAATTCGGTCATCATTGGGTGTGATGCGGATTTCCGGCTGGGCCTGGTTCGGGTTCGGGTTGGAAAAGGCATTCGCGCCCGGCAAGGCTTCGCGGATCAGCTCCAGACCGAGAGCGGATGCATCCGCCACAGCGTCATCGTCTTTCGATTGGATGTGCATGGCAATTGAACCGCCATCGCCGAAGCCTCCGAAGAGATTGCCCTGCTGCGCGAAGACGTTGGCATCAGGAAAGTCAATCAAGACCTCATCGCGCACAATCGCAAGAAGCTCCTCGACCTTACCCTGATCTTTCGCCCTGGCGCCAACAGCAAACCCGTCGTTTCCTGGCCATTTGGAGACATAGTAGTTCCGAAGGGCTGGTTCTTTCTCACCACTCATGTAGGGCGCGAGACGTTGAATTATGACCTCGGCAAATTCCGTTTCCATGAGTTGAGGGGTGGATCCGGGAGGAAGGTTTACAAAGGCATCAACGGCATCGCGCTTGACCGGCGGTAGATAGTTGAGTTGGGGCAGGAGAAGCCAGGTCGCAATCATCGGCCCGATCATCAGACCTGTAATCCACATGATCCGACGCCGCCCTGTGCCGGTCAGTTTCATGATAAGCCCGGTGAGTTTCTGGTAAAACCTCTCGCCGCGCTCCATTTTCGGTAGTTCTGCCAGGTACGAGCGAGCAGCAGTTGGCAAGACCGTTACGGCAACAATCAGCGACATCGAGACCCCGATCGCAATCGTGAGCGCCAGATCGGCGAACAGCTGACCTTCAACGTCGCGGAGGAAAATAATCGGTGCAAAAATTGCGACGGTCGTCGCCGTCGACGCAAGGAGGGCTCCCCAAACCTGTGAGGTACCTTTTTCGGCGGCGCCTTCAGCACTTTCGCCTTTCTCTCTAAGCCGTACTATATTTTCCAACACAACGATGGCGGCATCAAGCACCATACCCACCGCGAAGGCGAGGCCCGCCAGCGAGATTACATTGAGGGTTCGCCCGGTGATCTGAAGGACGATGAGAGTTGCCAGAAGACTGATCGGGATCGTCAAGGCAATCAGAAGCGTCGCTTTGACCTGACGCAGGAACAGCCAAAGGACACCGACAGCAAAGAAAATGCCGATGCCAAGATTGGTCGTTAAGAGGGAAATGGCGCGGCGTATGAAAACTGACGGATCATAGGACTGCTCAATCGTCAGCCCGCGTTCCTTGAAGGCAGTGCTGTCCAGATCAGAGAGCACCTCCTTGACGGCATCCAGCGTACTCAGGACATTGGCACCACTTTCCCTGTAGACACGCATGCCAATGGCAAGATTGCCATTCTGATAGGAGAACGCCTCCCGGCGGCCCTGCGACACAGAGACAGTAGCGATATCTCCCAATCGAACGGGGCTCCCGTTTCGCCATTCGAGAATTTGATCTGGGAATTCCTCGGGCGTCCGCCGACCTTCGAACCGCAAACTGTAACGCCTGCGACCAACATCGACATAACCCCCTGATGCATCAGATGAACGTCCAACCACACGTGCCATTTGAGGCAGCTGGATACCATATTGTGCCGCGAGGAAGGGATCGAACTCGATCTGGACCTCTTCACCAACGCCTGCCGAGGCTTCCAGTGAAGCACGCGATACGCCGGGAACGGCTTCGACTTTCGGAATCACGAAATCCCGGACCCAACCATTGAAATCTGTCAGCTCGCGTGTGTTGCCCGGCAGCTGCTGAATAAAAAAGAAACTCAGGGTCTCATTGGCCCCGCCGCCTTCGCCGAGCACCAGCTGCGGTGGCTCTGCATCCGCTGGCAGGGTCGGCAGACGATTGAGACGGGAGATAATGTCCAGCAGAGTGACTGTCATGTCAGTCTTGAGATCGAAGGTGAGGTTCACATACGCCGCGCCCTGGCCCGCATAGGCCCGCATCTCAACCAATCCCGGAATACCTTCCAGGACATCCTCCTGAGGCTCCAGAAGCTCGGATTCGACCTCCGTCGGGGAGGCCGCCCGCCAGAACGTCTGGATAGAAACTTGCGGGCGTTCAATGGCCGGGAAGAGCTGCAGCGGCAGTTTGGTCAGGCTGAAGACGCCGACAAAGAAGACAATGGCAACGGCCACTGCGATAATGGCCGGATTTTTCAGACAGTTCCGAGTCAAAAACATGATGCTCTACTACTTTATAAATAAAAGGGCGGGGCGGGTGCTTGTGAACGCGCGTAGTGGAAGTGATACCCACGGTTAACGCAAACCCTGTGCCACAGAAGATATGCAGCAAAAACAACATGTTAAAGGTGGGTGTTGATACCTCCCGGCGTCACCTGTACGAATTCGATCACGTCCATGTGCGATATCGCACAATTAAATGTCAGGCGGTTTTGTTAATTTGTGGGCTGGTGCCGGGAAGCAGCGGCCTGCCACCCGAAGCTCGAAGAGCGCAGGGTGGCGGAGAGACAGGGATTCGAGCCAGCTTGAAATGCAGCGCATTTCGAGCCGCCCGTGAAGGGGCTGGCTTTGGCTCGGCGCGTTGCGCCAAGCTGTGGCGGAGAGACAGGGATTCGAACCCTGGGAACCTCGCGGCTCAACGGTTTTCAAGACCGCCGCATTCGACCACTCTGCCACCTCTCCAGACCCGCATTACGGGAACAAGGGCCTAAGGCACCTTGGTCCTGCGCAAGCAGGGCATGCCAATAACAAATTTTCCCAGGTAAGGTAAGCGGGAATTCAGCCAAATTCGCAATTTATTTGTTAACTGGCGGCCGGACCATTGGTATAGGCGGTTGCGAACATCTTGAAAATGAACTCAAGAAACGCAGGCTCCGATGTGTCCGGGCATTTAATCTTGTTATCGACAATGAGCATTGCCAGCCCGTGAACAAAACACCAGGAGGTCAGCCCGGAGCTCTCAATCGCATCTTTTCCGGCTTCCGCATCCATTTCCCCATCCATCAGTCCCGCGAGGAGGTCGGTTATCATATCAATACCCAACTTCGTTGAGCCCTGATATTCCTTGTCTTCAGTGTAGTCCGTCAGTTCCGGACCAAACATGAGCCTGAAGAGATTGGGATTGTCCTTCGCAAATGCAACATAACCTCCACCCATTCTGATCAGTGATGCATATCCCTTACCACCACCTTGATCCCGAAATTGCCGGGCCGTCTCCGCCAGCTTGATATGGCCGACGGTTGCGGCAGCGGCCATGATGGCTCGTTTATCCTTGAAGTGATGGTATGGGGCGGCCTGTGAAACGCCAGCTCTTCGAGCCACAGCACGCAGGCTCATGGCATCAAGGCCGTCTGATTCAAGAATTTCGAGCGCAGCGGTCAACAAGGCATTGCGCAGGTCACCGTGATGGTAAGCACGTGCATTATCATCCGACTCACTAACTTCGTCTGAAATAAGGATATCCTTCATCTGGTGCTGTTAAGATAACGGTGATTCTTAGTCAATTTCGGAAATTTGGCAAGTTCTGTCGTGGGTACACGACTCACACAATAATTCAAGCCCTGAGGGATTTCACAGGCAAAGCCCGATGTTGCGGCGAGGCGAGGGACCAGGTAGACTGCTGCTTCGCCGGTCTGACAATGTTCCAGGGCGCAATGCGGGGAGACATCCGGTGACGGGAAAACCAGGGCAGGAGTATAAAGTGGCAGGATTGGCAAAAGGCGTGACTGTAATCACCCTGGTCGCATTGGCATTGACCGGGTGCCAAACAATATCCGGCGGGGCAGCAAATACCGCCGGCCTGGCGAACAGCGCCCACTACAAGGTTGGAAAGCCCTATCAGATCGCAGGGGTCTGGTATTATCCAAAAGAAAATTTTAGCTACGACGAAACCGGCCTGGCGTCCTGGTATGGAGACAAGTTCCATGGCAGGAACACCGCGAATGGCGAGGTTTACGATCAAACACAACTGACCGCCGCGCACAAGACATTGCCGATGCCGGTCATGGCGCGTGTGACCAATCTGGAAAATGGCAAACAGATTGTTGTCCGAATTAATGATCGTGGCCCCTTCGTGCGAGGACGGATAATTGACCTGTCATCACGCGCAGCTGAGTTGCTCGATTTCAGGAACGATGGTGTCGCCAAGGTTCGCGTGGAATATATTGGCAAGGCAAACAAGGAAACCCGAATTGTCAAAAAGGCGGTTACCCATAAAGCAGAACGGCGGGTCGAAGCTGCAGCGCCGATTGATGTCGTGGACAGTGGTGAACTTGCACCTTTGCCAGGGGCTATTGATGCCGCTGAGTTAGCCTACGCTCCGAAAGTCGACACAAGCCAATTCCGCGAGTATCGCCAGGTGCCGCTGAAGGGGGATGCAAATATTTACGTTCAGGCCGGATCCTTTCAGATGCGCGATAATGCTGTCCGCCTGAAAAGCAACCTGGAAAGAGGCGGTTACAAGGAGCCTGGCGTGGAAATTCGAACAGCCAAAATAGACGGTGTTCAGTATTATCGTGTCCAAATAGGCCCTCTTGCCCAGGTTGGGCCGGCGGATCAAATGCTGGAAAGCGTTTTGGCCGCCGGGCACGCTGGTGCCCGTATCATCATCAACTGACCTGTTCCAATATCAACATTTTGCTTGAGCGAAAAGCCCGAGCCAAACAGCTATCAGAAAGCGTGACCCTGGAAATGAAATTGAGAACCCATTCAATCGCCGCAGTTATTGGCATACTGATTGCTTTCGTAACGCTGCCGCTACGTGCCGAATTGACGCTTAACCCGATCGAAACCGCTGCTGATTATGCGGTGTTGATGGATGCGGAGACCGGTGAGGTTTTCTTTGAAAAAGGCGGTGATGTTCCCACAGCGCCTGCTTCCATGAGTAAATTAATGACCGTCGCGGTCTTGTTCGATGCGCTGAAGCAGGGGATCTACACCCTGGATGATACGTTTACGGTCTCTCGCAAGGCATGGCGAAAAGATGGCTCCAAGATGTGGGTGCTGGTCGGCACCGAGATTTCAATTGCCGACCTCCTGCGCGGCATCATCGTCCAGTCCGGTAACGATGCATGTATCGTCGTGGCTGAAGGCATGGAGGGCAGTGAAGAAGCCTTCGCCGAACGCATGACAAAATTCGGCCGTGAAATAGGCCTGACGAACTCGGCCTTCAAGAATGCCACTGGCTGGCCTGACCCGGAACACGTCATGTCCGCCAGGGATCTGGCAATCCTCGCCCGATACCTCATTACCGAGCACCCGGATCTTTATAAGTTCTTTGCCGAAACAGAATTCGAGTGGTCCGACATCAACCAGCCAAACCGCAATCCGCTTCTGCTGATGAATATGGGGGCCGACGGGCTCAAAACAGGCCATACCGAAGCATCGGGGTACGGCCTTGTAGGGTCCGCTATTCGGGGTGATCGGCGTATCATTGTTGTCGTGAACGGACTGCGCAGTAGCTCGGAGCGGGCCGGAGAATCAAGGAGGCTGTTAAATATCGGTTTCCGTGAGTTCAAATCCTACGAGCTCTTTGCGGCCGGATCGGAAGTTGGAAGGGCGCAAGTCTGGATGGGCGAGAATCCGCGTGTCCCCCTGATGGTCAACGATCCTGTCAAAGTCAATGTCCATCGACGCGCCCGCAAGGGCCTCGTCGTCAAGCTTGCCTACACCGGCCCGGTGAGGGCCCCTCTTCTCGCAGGCGATCAGGTCGGTGTCCTGAATATTGACGCACCGGGTATGGCGCCAAAGTCAGTGCCGGTCTATGCTGCCACGGACGTAAAAAAAACTGGTTTCACTGGCCGCATACTTGAAGCGATTACCTTCAAACTTTACGGTCTGCGCCAGGACTGAGAGCAATACGCCTGGAATGACTGAAGGTTCCCCATGACAACCCGATCAAAGGGCCGCTTCATCACCTTTGAGGGTGGTGAGGGAACAGGCAAGACAACACAAATCAAGGGCCTGCGCTCCTTGTTGGAGGCGCGCGGGCTTGACGTCGTTCAAACCCGTGAGCCAGGCGGATCCCCGGGGGCAGAGGCGATCAGGGATCTGTTGGTCAACGGCGATACGGAGCGTTGGTGTCCCGCGACAGAAGCACTGCTCCATTATGCCGCCCGCAATGAACACCTCGAGCACGTCGTGCGTCCCGCCCTCGAAAAAGGCGCTTATGTGCTTTGTGATCGGTTTTCAGATTCCACCATGGCCTATCAAGGCATCGTGCAGGGCCTTGGCAACGAGGCTATAACCACCCTCGAGGCACAGGTGGTGCGACAGACAAGCCCTGATCTGACGCTCGTCCTCGATCTGGACAGCGCTTTGGGCCTTGCTCGGGCCAAAGATCGAGCTGGCAATGGCTCAGGTGGCGAGGATCGTTATGAACGAATGGGCTCGGACTTTCACCAAAGGCTGCGGATGGCTTTCCTGCAGATCGCCGAGGATAATCCGGATCGGTGCGTTGTGATCGACGCTTCTGGATCAGTGCCCGAAGTTGGCGCTGCGATATGGACTGCGGTTCAGGATCGGCTGGGGCTTACATGAGTGACATGCCAGAAAGTGATCGTCTCGGCGATTTCATCCATCCCAGAGAAAACCGCAATCTCTTTGGCCATGAAGCTGCAGAGACCGAAATGCTCGAGCGCATTGCCTCTGGCAAGCTTCAGCACGCCTGGATCCTTTCCGGGCCATCGGGTATTGGCAAGGCAACATTCGCCTACCGTCTTGCACGCTTTCTATTCGTGCACGGAGGCAATGTACCCGCCGAGACGCGGTCGCTCCGTGTTTCGCCGGATGACCCGGTCTTTCGCCGGGTCGCATCAGGTGGGCATGCGGACCTTCTGACTCTGCGCCGTCCCTACGATGAAAAAACAAAGAAGTTCAAACGCGATTTGACGGTTGATGAGATGCGCCGTATCGGGCCGTTCTTTGGCAAGATGGCCGCCGAAGGTGGCTGGCGCATCGCCATCATCGATACCGCGGACGATATGAATATCGCCGCTGCAAATGCTGTTCTCAAGACCCTTGAAGAGCCACCGGATCGCTCCCTGATCATACTGGTCACCAATGCGCCCGGGCGGCTTTTGCCGACCATCAGATCGCGCTGTCAATCTCTGGCATTACAATCGCTTGGTCCTGACGATGTAAAGCGCGCTATAAATGCCGTTCAATCAGACGATCCTCTGGCCCTCAGTGACGATGAAATCGCCGCCGTTGCGACGCTTTCGGCGGGCAGTGTGGGCCGGGCGCTGGAACTTGCCGGCGGCGACGGCTTTGTTCACTACCAGGCACTCTGTGAAATGCTTTTCGCTCTTCCTCGTCTTGATATCAAAAAGCTGGAGGCGCTTGCGGGCCAGTTTGCCGGTGTTAAAGGCGCTGCAGGCTGGCCGATCTTCAGCGGCCTCTTTCTGGATATGCTGGCCCGTCTGGCAAAGGCTGCAGCAACCGGCGACGCGGGGCAGGAGGTCTTGTCCGGTGAAGCGGCATCTGTTCTGGATTTGGGCCGCCGTATCGGTCCCGTGCAGCTGGTCGAACTGTGGGAAGAAGCGCGCAATCTTTTTGAAAGAACCGACGCCGTTAATCTTGACCGACGTCATGCGATTATGAGCATGTTCTACGCCATGGAGACGGCGATCCAGTCCGCGCCGTCCGCAGCCTGAGGATTTGATGCCAATGCTCGTCGATAGCCACTGCCATCTTGATTTTGATGCACTCTCAGGCGACCTGGGTGGTGTGCTGGCGCGCGCCGACAAGGCCGGCGTCAAACAGATGGTAACGATATCAACAAAGATGTCGACCTTTGAGCGTGTCAGGCAGATCGCCGAAGTTCACGATAACATCTATTGCACCGTTGGCGTTCATCCCCACGCAGCTGATACCGAAGGCGATGTGTCCACCGAGCGCCTCGTGGAGCTCGCCGGCCATGCCCGGGTCATTGGTATCGGTGAGACCGGACTGGATTACTATTACGAACATTCCCCGAGGGATGAGCAGAAGGCGAGCTTCAGGCGGCACATCGACGCGGCGCGCAAGACCGGCTTGCCCCTCATTGTCCACACCAGGGACGCCGATGATGATATGGCAGCGATCCTGAAAGAGGAGATGGGGAAGGGGGCTTTCCCCGGTCTGCTGCATTGCTTTTCATCCGGATCGCCATTGGCTGAAGTGGCGCTCGAGCTCGGGTTTTACATCTCCTTCTCCGGCATCCTGACGTTCAAGGCGGCTGAGGAAGTACGGGACGCCGCGCGCCTTACCCCTATGGATCGGCTGCTCGTTGAAACCGATGCGCCCTATCTTGCGCCTGTCCCCAATCGCGGCAAATCAAACGAGCCTTCCTTTGTCACTCACACCGCAGCCAGGCTCGCAGAGATCAAGGGCGTGACTCCCGAGGAGATTGCAAAAATCACCACTGACAATTTCTACCGCCTGTTCACCAAGGCCGAGCGTCCCTGATGATTGAACTCGGCAACACAGAAGGTCTCAAATTCACCATCCTGGGCAGCGGGTCTTCCGGCGGCGTGCCGAGGCTTGGCGGACAGTGGGGGGCCTGCGATCCCATGGAACCAAAAAACACGCGCACACGCTGTTCTCTGTTAGTGGAAAACGGCGAGACAAAAGCTCTCATCGACACCTCTCCCGACATGCGTCAGCAATTGCTTGATGCGAACTGCGGTCATCTCGACAGTGTTCTTTATACGCATGATCACGCCGATCAGGTTAACGGTATCGATGACTTACGAGTGATCTGTTATAACATGCGCAAACGCATCCCGACCTACATGGATGAGCCCACCTCAAAGACCTTGCTTGAACGCTTCGGTTATTGCTTCAAACAGGAAGATGGCAGTTACTACCCCGCAATCCTTGATGAGATCCGCATGCCTGCCCCGGGAAGCGAGATTGTCATATCTGGAAAGGGTGGAGATATCGCGGCGACCCCATTTCTCCAGCACCACGGCAACATCGACAGCCTCGGCTTTCGTATGGGCCCGCCCGATGCCTCATTCGCATATTCAGCCGACGTGGTCGGCATGCCCGAAGAAAGCTTCGAGATCCTCAAGGGCGTCAAATGCTGGGTCGTCGATGCCCTGCGTTACGACAAACACATCAGCCACTCCCATGTCGCCCAGACGTTGGAATGGATCGAGCGTATCAAACCGGAACTTGCGATCCTGACCAATTTGCACGTCGATCTCGACTATCAGACATTAAAAGCCGAACTGCCAGATGGGGTAATCCCTGCCTACGACGGGTTAACCGTGGCTTTTTGAGATCGCGCACCAATCTGCAAACCACTTTGCATTACCCGTCACCTCATTCTCCTAAAGTGAGTCTATCGAACAGACTTCATGACGGAGAACTTCCAATGAGCGACAATACAGCGATTGACCGAGTTGATAGCGTATCGGGATCCAGTAGCGGCGTGATGCCTACCATCGTCTATGTGCTTTATCTGGTGGCCGCCTTTACCGGCGTGCCGTACCTCGTTGGCCTGATCCTGGCCTATGTCTCGCGCGGCGAAGCGGATGACGTGGCGGCAACCCATTATCAATATCAGATCCGCACCTTCTGGCTCGGGCTGCTTTATGCCATCATCGGCGGTCTGACCATGGCCATCGGCGTCGGTTTTCTCATCTGCCTCTTCACATGGCTGTGGGCTATTGTCCGCTCCTTCAAGGGGCTTGGCTGGTACCATGACGGCGTGGCCGTTCCCAACCCCAAAGCCTGGCTCTGGTAACCCCCAAACAGATATCAGAGTCCGTCGAGCCGCCTGTTATCGCTTCGTGCGAAACCAGGCGGCTTTGATGTTTACAGAGGCCGGCCTGCCGCCTAACGTTTACGAGACTAGTAAGGGAGGTAAGCCGTCATGGCCCTGACACAGATCTACAATGCAAATCTTCTCGATCCGGAGCGCGGCACGATAACGCCGGAGGCGCACATCATCGTGGAAGGCACCAGAATTCGCGAAGTGGGTGAGGGCGCTCCTCTGGGTTCGGCCGATCTCAGTATCGATGCCGAAGGCAAGACGCTGATGCCCGGGCTGATTGATGCTCATGTCCACGCCTTCCTGACCTCAATGGATATGTCTTCGCTGGCCGGTCGGCCTATGACGCTGCATGCCTTTGAGGCGGCAAAGCTGCTGGAAGGCATGCTGGCACGCGGCTTCACCACGGTGCGCGATGCCGCCGGCGCTGACTGGGGTCTTGCCGCCTCGGTCGAGCGCGGCCTCATCAAAGGCCCGCGGATTTTCTTCTCCGGACGTTCCATCTCCCAAACCGGCGGGCACGGCGACCCGCGTCCCGTGTGGGAGGATCCACCGATCTGCGCCTGCGGTGCCAATTCAAGCTGGCTGTCGCACATCGTCGACGGGGTCGATGCCGTGCGCACGGCGGTTCGTACCGAGCTGCGACGTGGTGCCACGCAGATCAAACTGATGGCGTCCGGCGGCGTTGCCTCGCCGTCCGATCCGTTGATGAGCTTACAAATGTCGCCGGAGGAAATGAAGGTCGCCACCGATGAGGCGCGCGACTGGGGCACCTACACGATGGCCCACGCCTATTCGCCGGACGCCATCCGCCGCGCCCTCGAGGCCGGGGTTCGCTCAATTGAACACGGCAATCTCATCGACAAGGACGTGGCGCGCCTGATGGCAAAGAAGGATGCGTTTCTGGTTCCCACGCTGGTGACCTATCACACGCTGCATGAACTGGGCCGCGAGGCCGGTTTCCCCGAGCAGAGCCTTGCCAAGCTGGCCGATGTTCTTGAGGCCGGGATCGGGTCCCTCGAGATTGCCAAACGGGCCGGCGTTCAGATCGGTTTTGGTACGGATCTTCTTGGCCATGCGCACGCCCAGCAGTGTCGCGAGTTTGAAATCAGAAGCGAGGTTCTCAGTCCGCTCGAACTCATCCGATCCGCAACAACGATAAACGCCGAGCTGCTCAATCAAACCGGAACGCTGGGCACCTTGAGGGAAGGGGCCACTGCGGATCTGATCCTTGTCGACAGCAAT
>CBFDBJ010000056.1:0-24306 GCA_965603015.1 uncultured Alphaproteobacteria bacterium | reverse complement strand
GAAACCGGCTTCACAATTTACGTCGGTGGCGGGCTTGGCCGAACGCCAATGCTGGGCAAGAAAATTCGCGACTTTGTCCCCCGAGCCGAGCTGCTCGCCTATCTCGAAGCGGTCATGCGCGTTTACAACATGCACGGACGCCGTGACAATCTCTACAAGGCACGGATCAAGATCCTTGTGCATGAGATTGGCGTCGAGGAAATGACCCGCCTCGTCGATGCCGAATATGACGACATTCAAAAGAACGGCGCGCTCGGCCTTCCCGAGGAAGAAATCACCCGCATCCTCAACTACTTCGCCCCCCCGGCCTTTGAGCCCCTGGACGAAACCGACACCAGCTACGCTGAAAAACTGAACAGCGATCCGGCCTTTGCCAGTTGGGCGAAGACCAACATTGCCGAACACAAGGCCCCCGGCTACGCCATTGTCAACCTGTCGCTCAAGCCGATCGGCGATATCCCCGGTGATATCAGTGCCGACCAGATGTACGCGGTCGCCGACCTGGCCGAGCGCTACAGCTTCGATGAAATCCGCGCCACCCACGAACAAAACCTGACGCTCCCCCATGTCAAACAGAGCGACCTCTACGAGCTTTGGCAAAAACTGGAGACCCAAGGCCTTGCAACACCGAACATCGGCCTTGCATCGGACATCATCGCCTGCCCTGGCCTCGACTATTGCGCCCTTGCCAACGCCCGTTCGATCCCGCTTGCCCAGGAAATCTCAAACCGGTTTGCAGATCTCGACCGCCAGCACAACGTCGGCCCGCTCAAGATCAAGATTTCCGGCTGCATCAATGCCTGCGGCCACCACCACGTCGGCCACATCGGCATTCTCGGTGTTGATCGCAAGGGCAAGGAGTATTACCAGATCAGCCTTGGCGGCTCCGCTGATGAAAACACCAGCGTCGGTAAAATTCTTGGCCCCTCGTTCGATGAACATTCCATCACCGACGCCGTTGAGACGGTCGTGAACACTTACCTCGGCTTGCGAACTGAAGGCGAGGCTTTCCTGGCCGCTGTCAGCCGCGTTGGCCTCGACCCGTTCAAGGAGGCCCTCTATGCCACTGATTAAGAATGGTGCCCTCGCCGATGACGCCTGGATCGACGCCGGTGATGATGAAACTCTGACCGATCAGGCATCCGTTGTCAGCCTGCAGCGCTGGCAAAGGGACACCGAGGCTCTGCGAGCGCGCAACGCCCCGCTGGGCCTGCGCCTGGACGCCGGTGAAAGCCCGGAGGCCATTGCCGATGACATTGATCAGTTTGATCTCATCAAACTCAATTTCCCCGCTTTCAAGGATGGCCGCGCCTATTCCTACGCCCGCATGCTGCGCCAGCGCTACGGCTACGCCCGCGAACTCAGAGCCACCGGCAATGTGCTGCGAAGCCAGCTCCAGTTCATGCACCGCGTCGGCTTCGATGCCTTCGAAGTCGATGACCGCATCACGCCCGAGATCTATGCCGAAGAAATCAGCAGGCTTCACGAAGTCTACCAGCCTTCAGCCGATGACGAGCACACCGTGTTTGACAAGCGTTTGAAGAAGTAGACGTTTTCTGATCGAACCACATCACTCTCACCCCCGATCTCAAAGCGATGCGGGTCCAGACAGCGTACTGAAGATTTGACTACTGAAGCGCAACCGCGAGCTGCAGTCCCTTCGCCTTCGCGATGGCGAGGCATTGGTCGATGGCTTCGAGGGTCTGGGCATATTCCGCAGCCCCGCCAGCTATCTCTGGCAGATGGGCCCCGATCACCGCTTCAAAGAGATCCCTGTGGCCCTCATCGCAGATCGATGCGCCATAACGAACAAGCTCATAGTGCGAGGACTCCGGCACCCGCGTCAGAAGCTTCGCCAGGTTGTCACTGCGTCCGACCCAGGTCCAGAAGCCTTCGACCTGTTCCGGATTGCGCGCCAGACCCAGCGCCAGGGTGAAGACAGCTTCAGATCTCAGCATGTCTGATAAAAGGAAATCGTCCATAAGGCGGCGGCCCAGCCCCTTGTTCTCGGTCCGCGCCAGGGCTCTGAGGATCATATGATCGCGCTGTCCCGCTTCGCCGGAACTGATCAACTCAAACAGGCTGTCCGTAAATGGCTTTCCCACCTCCATCACACCCAGCAGGAGGATAGCCTCGGCGCGATTGTGGCCAAAGATCACATCGCCCTTCGGCAACCCGCGTCTGATCGAAAGTTTTTGCTTGTCGAGCACCGCCTCAAGCCGCGCGCGAATATCTCGCTCTGCGGTTTCGCCCACCAGCAGATTAGTCAGTGCATCGCGCAACATCGATCGCCCCACCGCTTCTCCTGATCCGGGATTGAAGCCGAGGGTCTTGGCGCGTGGCCCATAGAGCGCATTGATCCAGACATTGAAAGTCTCGCGATCCTCCTTCAAGACCAGGTAGGGCCTAAACCCTGAAAGCGTCTCAAGAACAGCCAGGTCCGTTCGGGGCCGATCAAGCTGCGCCAGCGCCTTGATAAAGTCCAGCGTATCAGGCGCAGAAATCCGGTCGGATCTGAACCAGAAGGCAAGGTTCCAGGCCAGCGCCTCCGTTTCAATCGGCGTCAGGTCAGTCAGATGATCTTTGAGATTTGCCAGCGCCGCGTCATCCAGCGACCACAAATAGTAGCCGCGCGCATCTTTGTTGGGCATCACATAGCTCGGGCAGATTTTCCCCAACCGAACCGTCTCCTGCTTTTCCGTCAAGAGATGACAGCCGGATTGTTGGTCAGTACGATAGCAAATCGGAATTTCCTGGAAGCTCTCGTCCTGAGCCGGCGTCCCGAGCGGATAGTACCGCGATTGCATGAACGAAATTTCCTTGATGCTCCCGGTACAATTGATCGCGGTCTCGATAATGGGCAGGCCCGGCTGCATGACGAAGGAACGAAAGGCCGATACTATTTCGGGATGGCCAGAGCCAATGGAAATCGCGTTGGTAAAATCATCAAGTGTCGCCGTGCCCCCCTTGTGGCGCTTCATAAACAGGGCGACACCTTCGCGAAAATTCTCTTCGCCGACATAGGCCTCAAACATTTCAAGAACCCCGCCACCTTTGTAGTAGGCGATATCGGAAAAGGAATTCATGATGTCTTCATTATCTTCGACCGGCTGATAGACACGCGGCGCCGACGGCCTGCCATCTTGCTTCATCACATAGTGAGCACTGCGCTTGACGAAGTCGCCTGCGCCAAGGTCGGGGTTCCATTCGGTGATCATCTTGCCGGCAAACCAAGACGCAAAGCTTTCACTTAGCCAGATATCGTCCCACCACGCCGGTGTCACCAGATTGCCAAACCACTGATGCGCCAGCTCATGGGCATGGGTTTCAACCACATCATTGTAGGCCTTCGCCGTTGTCTGCTCATTCACAAAAATAAAATCCTCGCGATACGAGATCGCAGAAGCATTTTCCATCCCGGCCCAGGTAAAGTCCGGAACCGCTACGAGGTCGAGTTTCTTGTAGGGGTAGGCCTGACCGAACCAGGCCTCCATGGACAGGATGAGCGGCACTGTAGCCTCAAGCATCGCCTGCATATCTGCCCCATGACCTTTTCTGGTAAAGGCACGCAGAGGAATGGGACTTTCTCGAAGAGCGCTCGCAGGCACCACCCCGCCGTCGACTACCTCAAGATCACCAACGGCAAAACTCACAATCGCCGTCGGGAGTGACGCAGACGTCTCGAACAGGTGAAGGCTCTCGCCAGCTCCGACCTGCATCAGATCAATGCGTGGCGCATTGGTAATAACCTGATCAGTCTCCGGCGCTATGATCGAGATATCAAAAGGAACCTTGAACCGTGGCTCATCAAACGACGGAAAGGCCCGGCGAGCATCAATCGCCTGAAACTGTGAAAAAACCATTGGCCGCCCGTCGCTCAGGACCTTGTAGAGACCGTCGGGATTTTCACTGTAGGGCGCATCATACTCAATCTGCAGCATAAGGGTGCCAGGCTTGATCGCCTCCTCGAAGGCAATCCTGGAAACGCCCCCTGCGGTCAGCTGCCCCCAGGTAGCCTCAAGAACTCTGCCACTGGATTGGCGCGCCTCGACACGGGAGACATTGAGATCCCGGCCATGCAACCAAATGAATCGCGTATGCAGGTCAACCTCGATCTCAATAGAGGCGGTGCCGGAAAAATAGTCCTCTTGGGGAATAATTCGAAGATCCAGTGCATAACGCAGAGGACGCACGCCGCGGGGCAACTTGCCTTCCGGCGGGGCTTCGGGGTACGAGAAAACCGTCTCAACTGGTTCCGGAGCGCGTGAGGGTGAAAACAGCCGCACGCCTCCGATCACCAGTATGACAGCAACGAGGCCGATCAAGGCAAGCGCAACATATCGCCCCTTGAGCCTAAAACCGCTTCGTTCCATATGGGGCAACCCCCTTTTCCCCCTTAAGCCGGAGGATATGGGCTGTCCTAGCCCTCTTTAAGAACCTGAATAATGGGGCGGCCAGCCATAAATGGCCCCATCGCCGGACCGGCAGTCTTGAAGTATTCGGTTTGACCGTGAGCATCCAGAGCTTCCTGGGTCGCATAGCGCTCGATCATAACAACGGTATCCGGATCATCCGCCGCCACAAAGGGATCATACTGCAGACAGCCGTCTTCTTTTGCGTTCACATGAACCGCGAGCGCCTTGAGGGCCGCCAAGAGATCCGGACCCATGCCTTCTTTTGCCTTGAGCGTTGCAATAACACCAATCATTATACGTCTCCTCGTTTATTGTTATGAGGCCTATCGGCCCTTGTATATTGGATCACGTTTTTCAAAGAAGGCAGAGATCGCCTCGCCATGATCTTCTGTATGGTGAGCAAGAGCTTGCATGGAAGCCGACAGCTCCATGATCATATCGAAACTCGTGCTCATACCCTCACGCATCAGCTTTTTTGTCATCCGCAGAACATCCGGCGGTTGGCGCGCCATCTTTGTCGCCAGCGCGCGAGCTTCGTCCATCAGCTCGGCGGCCGGAACGATGCGGCTGACCAGCCCCCAGTTGAGCGCCGTCTCGGCATCAATGAGATCACCTGTAAAGAAAAGCTCCGATGCGCGGGCCATGCCAATAACACGCGGCAACAACCATGCACCACCATCGCCAGGCACCAGACCGATCTTGAGAAACGTTGCACCAAAACGCGCATCATCCGCAGCAATACGCGTATCAGCCAGACAGGCCACATCATTGCCAAGCCCGATCGCCGGGCCATTAACCGCCGCAATCATTGGCACCTCGACGTTCCACATGGAGCGCACGATCCGGTGAATGTTGTTGCGGTAGTTCTCACGCACATGAACCCCGACGCCCTCGAAGCCACCTTGCCGCTCTCGCATTGCCTTGATGTTGCCACCAGCGGAGAACGCCTTGCCGGCGCCGGTCAGGATCACGCAGCGCACGTCACGGTCCGCATTGATCCGCGCAGCCGCCGCCGCAAACCGATCACCGTCCCCATCCATCCCAAGTGGATTTCGGCTTTCCGGACGATTGATCGTCAACGTGACAATGTGGCCGTCTTTTTCGTAAAGAAGTTCGTCGGACATGAAGTTTCACCTTGTCATTTCGAGGTCGTTATACATCAAGCGACGTATAACGCTTCAGATGATGATCAACATTGCCAAACAATGTATCCATCATGGTGACGCGCTTGAAGAAGTGACCCACATGTAACTCGTCTGTCATGCCCATGCCGCCGTGCAGCTGAATGGCGCTTTGGCCGACCATCTTGCCGGATTTACCGAGCTGAACCTTGGCCGCAGACGCTGCCTTCTTGCGCTCGACATCACTTTCATCAAGCTTGAGATTGACCATATAGGTCATGGAAACCATTTGTTCCGTCTCCATGAACATATCGACCATACGGTGCTGCAGCACCTGGAACTTGCCGATCGGTTGTCCGAACTGTTCGCGCGTCTTGCAATATTCCACTGTTGAATCGGTCAGAACACGAAGGGCGCCGCAGCCCTCTGCACACAATGCTGCAATTCCGATATCAAAGACTTTTTCAACAAGCCCGAGCCCCTTGCCTTCTTTGCCGAGGAGTGCATCCGCACCGACAGAAACGTTTTCAAGAGTAACTTCGCTGGCGCGCAGGCCATCGACGGTCGGGTAGTCGCGGGTCGAAACACCGTCGGCCGATTTATCGACGATAAAGACAGAAACGCCGTCCTCGTCGCGCTCGCCGCCGGAGGTCCGGGCTGTCACGATCAGCTTGTCCGCCCAGGGACCGCCAAGAACAACCGCCTTGTAGCCGTTAATCGTATAGCCATCGCCGGATTTTTCAGCCTTCGTTGTAAGGTCTGCAAGATTGTAGCGGCCTTGCGGTTCGGCAAATGCAACGGCGTAGATTTTTTCGCCGCCGGCAATTTCGGGAATAAGCGTCTGCTTTTGATCTTCATTGCCGCCATGCAGGATAAAGCTGCCAGCCAGCACAACGGTTTGCAGGTAAGGCTCAACTACAAGCCCTTTACCGAACTCCTCCATGATGACCATCATATCAATGTTGTCACCACCAAGCCCGCCATACTCTTCCGGAAAGGGTGCCATCAAAAGACCAAGCTCAGCAAAAGTCGCCCAGTTATCCCGGCTCATCCCCTCTTCGGAGTTGATGATCTTGCGCCGCGCCTCAATGTCATATTTGTCCTGAATAAAGCGCTGAACCGAATTTCTGAGCAGCGTTTGTTCTTCTGTAAATGAAAAATCCATTGTGTTCCCTTCCCCTCATTGCGATGGGTTTGTTTTTGTTATGTGCTCAGAGACCAAGAACAGCCTTGGCCATGATGTTGCGTTGAATTTCATTTGACCCGCCAAAGATCGATGTCTTGCGGTCATTGAAATAGGTTCCGGCAACCCCGTCTGCATATTCTGGCCCGACAGGAAAGACGTTTGAATCAGAGGCTGGCCCACCGCGGAACGGCATGGAATAATAGCCCGTTGCCTCAACGATAAGTTCATCAATACGCTGACCAATTTCCGTGCCGCGCACCTTGAGAAGCGAGGCTTCCGGCCCCGGGCCCTTGCCAGCGCTTTCCGACGCAAGTGTGCGAAGCTCGGTGTATTCAAGCGCGGTCAGCTGGATCGAGATATCCGAAATATTGGAGCGGAAATCTGTGTCATCCCAGAGGCTGGCACCGTTTGAAAACTCGGTCCGTGCAATGGTTTTCAGCTTTTCGATAGATCGCTTGGAACTGGCAACCCCGGCAATCCCCGAGCGCTCGTGACTGAGCAGGAACTTGGCATAGGTCCAGCCTTCATTTTCATTGCCGACGCGGTTCTCGACCGGAACCTTGACGTTATCAAGGAAGACCTCGTTGACTTCGTGTCCACCTTCCAGCGTGATGATCGGATTGACCGTGATCCCCGGCGTCTTCATGTCGATGAGCAGGAATGAAATCCCCATCTGCTTTTTCACATCCGGATCGGTCCGCACCAGGCAGAAGATCCAGTCCGCGTGTTGCGCCAGCGTCGTCCATGTTTTCTGGCCGTTGACAATGTAATGATCGCCTTCACGCACAGCCTTTGTCTTGAGACTGGCAAGATCCGAGCCCGAGCCTGGTTCGGAATAGCCCTGACACCACCACACATCGCCGGACAGGATCTTCGGCAGAACCTCTGCCTTTTGCGCATCGCTGCCGTAGGCCATGATCACCGGAGCCAACATACTCATCCCGAAGGGAAGCGGCGGGATAACTTCTCCCTTGGCACATTCTTCACCCCAGATATATTTCTGGGTCACGGTCCAGCCGGTCCCGCCATGCTCGACAGGCCATTTCGGAGCCGCCCAGCCTTTTTTGTAGCAGGCCTTGTGCCACGCCAGATAATCCTCGCGGGTAAGCTCCTCACCCCGGGCGCGCTTGTCGGCTACAATTTTGGGTTTGTTTTCTGCAATGAAGGCGCGAACCTCTGCACGAAAAGCCTCGTCTTCCGGGGCATAATCGATATCCATGACGCTATGTCTCCAATTTGTCGCCCGGTTCTGCCTGCCATCAGGACCCCTGGGCTGTTCTTCTTTATTGACCCCAGGAGCCTCTTAAATGTAAGCCCCCGGGTCAAGTCGAAAAGCGTCCCAAGCGCCCGGATTTTGTGGTATAATGACCTATTGATGCAGTCGGAAACGCCATCGCGAGCATGGGGTGGACTTTGGACGCATCGCATACATTCCAGGCCCGGTTACAATCCCCATGCCCAAGGCGGCGCTTCCTTATCCAAAGGAAGGAAAATATCATGGGTATGGCCATCACACTCAAGCAATACCTCAATCTCGAAGACGCAGATTTCAGCGTCATCCCCCACAGAAGAAGGCTCTCCAGCAGTGAAATTGCTGAAGCCGCCCACATTAGCGGCGATGATCTGGCCAAAGCTGTTCTCGTGCGCGCCGACGAAGGCCTGATGCTGGTCGTCGTCCCCTCAACCCACATGGTGGATTTGGCAGATCTCAGCCACCTGACCGGCCAGCGCCTCGGACTTGCCACCGAAACGGAAGTGGCAGACACCTTCGCCGACTGTGATCAAGGGGCCATCCCGGCTTGCGGCACGGCCTATGGCATCAAGGTTCTTCTCGACACAGCCCTCAAGAACCACGGCGATATCTACTTTGAAGCCGGAGACCATGAACATCTTGTTCATATGTCAGGCCGTGAATTTGAGCGCCTGGTCCATCCGAACGAAGCAGGTGCCTATAGCCATCACAGATAACAACTGCTCCCGGCAAGAGAGTGACATTGAGTAGCAGTCCTGGCACTGCTGCGCGAACGCGAAAGAGTGCTTGAAGCAAAGGTACGTGAACCCCACATAGCATGAGGTAGCATCTTCAATGGAGGCTTCATCATCATGAGTATTCTCGGGCTCTTTTTCGTGATTCTTGGGAGTGCCATCATTGTCACTCGTGCCCCTCTTATCGTTGCCCCGGAACGGGCCCGCAATCTGGTCCTCAAGATCATCGGCACAGAACGGCGCATGCGATTTTTCGGCATCTTTGTCGCGTCGCTGGGCGCCGTTCTGGTTTGGGTGGGGGGAAGTGAGCCCGGCGCTATGGCGCAGGTTGTCTTCTACCTGGGGTTCTTCATGGTCCTCATCGCAGCTTTGTGGATGATCCCCTTCCCGGGGTCCAGCGGGACGGTAGCCCGGCGTATCTGGGGAAAATTTGCTCCACGCACCCTGCGCATCCTCGGCGCACTCGCTGTCCTGTTCGGAGCCTTACTGGTTGTCTACGGGCTCAGCCTATAGCCCCCCCGCGACGGGCTTCGAAGGCCCCGCCTGTATTGACTCTTGCCTGCACGAGAGGCGATCATCGCCCGGATCTCTTGCACTCTTCAGCCCCCTCTATGGCAGGGTTTTACCAACAATCGGACAGCGCCAGTCCCTGGGAACATAGTATCCGCGTAACCAACCAACAGATTGGTCTTGAGGGGCTTTCACCAAATCTTGAGGCCTGCAAGGCTAAACTCTTTGGCGGAATGCTCGGGGCGAATACCGGATAGACCGGAGACACGACGACAAGGAGGCTGGATGCGAAATTACTGGTTATGGACCGCCGTTCTGATCGCCGCCGTTCTGGCGCTGGTCAGCATGCTGTCACGCGGCTCACCCAATGTCCTTGAGGACAATTTTTCGGTCGCCCGTGTGATCTACCTTCTGATGCTGCTTGCCTTTATCGGCAGCGGCTTCTTTGCCACCCGGCAGATGCGCCTGGCTGTTGCCATCAAACAAGCCGCCGCATGGTTTGCCATTTTCGCCGTCCTCGTCGTCGGCTACACCTACCGCGATGACTTCAACACGATCTTCGAACGGGTCAGTGGCGAGATTGCACCGTCACGGGCTGTATCGACAGCCGACGGCAACATCGTATTGCATCGGCGAGACAACGGACACTTTGCGGTCAATGCAGCCGTCAATTCCTCCCGCGTCCAGTTTCTGGTCGACACCGGGGCCAGCGATGTTGCCCTCACCTACAGGGACGCCGAACGGGCCGGTCTTGAACCATGGAACCTTGATTACAATATTCCCTATCGCACCGCCAATGGCACAGCCTATGGCGCGCGTGTGCAAATCCAGTCCATCACCGTTGGCGACATAAAGATCTACAATGTTGAAGGATCGGTGATGAAAGACGGTATGGATGTCTCCCTGCTGGGCATGAGTTTCCTCGACCGCCTTTCCTCCTATGAGGTGCGCGGCAACAAAATGACTATGCGGCAATAACCTGCCCTGCAGCCAGATTACACTGGCGTGAGCACGCGCCACAAAGTACATTGCCGCCTGTGATTCAACCCTCGCTATGACCTGAAAGTTCCCAATGTTTCCGAAGCCCCGCACCGATATTCTGCCCAATACCGCTGACTTTGAAAACCTGCCGCTCGTCGCGCCAAACGGATTTCGCGAATATGATGCCCGCTGGCTGTTTGGCAAGGAGATCAATCTCGTCGGCATCGAGGCACTCGGGCTTGGGCTCGGCACACTGATCCACGAACTGGGACAAACGCCGCAGATTGCCGTTGGTCACGATTTCCGATCCTATTCAGCCTCCATCAAACATGCGCTGGTCATTGGATTGATGGCCGCAGGCTGCAAGGTCAAGGACATCGGCCTCGCCCTCTCGCCGACCGCCTACTACTCACAGTTCGCTCTTGATGTTCCCTGTGTTGCCATGGTCACCGCAAGCCACAATGCAAATGGCTGGACCGGCGTCAAGATGGGCGTCGAGCGTCCCCTCACCTTCGGACCGGATGAGATGTCCCGGCTCAAGGAAATCGTGCTTGAGGCAAAATTCAAGCCGCGCCCGGGTGGCAGCTATGAAGTCGTACCCGATATGGCAGAGCAATATATTGCCAACCTGACAGATCGCCCGAAATTCAAACGGAAGCTCAAGGTCGTCGCCGCCTGTGGCAACGGCACAGCCGGAGCCTTCGCGCCGCAAGTGCTGGAAGCTCTCGGCGCAGAAGTCATTCCGCTCCACTGCACTCTGGATCATTCCTTCCCGCACTACACACCAAATCCCGAAGCCATGGAAATGCTCCATGACATTTCCGCCCTTGTGAAGGAAACCGGCGCCGATGTCGGCCTCGGATTTGATGGCGACGGGGACCGCTGCGGCGTTGTCGATAACAATGGCAACGAAATCTTCGCTGACAAGGTCGGCGTCATGCTGGCGCGCGATCTTTCCGAGGAATATCCCAACGCACAATTCGTCGTTGATGTGAAATCAACAGGTCTCTTCCTCACCGATCCGGTCCTCAAGAAAAATGGTGCCAAAACCGATTACTGGAAGACCGGTCACTCCTATATCAAGCGGCGGTCAAACGAACTGGGCGCGCTCGTCGGTTTCGAGAAGAGCGGCCATTATTTCTTCAACAAACCCATCGGCTATGGCTACGACGACGGCATTGTCTCGGGTATTGCCATCCTTGATATGCTCGACCGCAATCCGGACAAATCCATGTCCGACCTCTACGGCGATCTGCAACAGACCTGGGGCACGCCCACCATGTCGCCGCACTGTCCCGATGAAGTGAAATATGAAGTCGTCGACCGGATTGTCAAAATGTATGAAGACATGGCAGCAAACGGCGAAAAACTTCTTGGCCAGTCAATAGCTCAAGTCATCACAGTCAATGGCATCCGCATCATCCTTGAAGACGGTACCTGGGGCCTCGTGCGCGCGTCGTCCAATGTGCCAGGCCTCGTCGTCGTCGTCGAAAGCCCAACATCAGAAGCCAACATGCGCGCCATGTTCGCCGACATCGACGCCAAACTCGCCGCCCAGCCGGAAGTCGGCGAGTACGATCAGAAAATCTAGATGGACTATTTGACAAACACTCGTCCTCATCCTGAGGGATCGCGGCAGCGATCGTCTCGAAGGATGTCAGGTCCGGATGTTTGCCACGCCTCCTTCGAGACGCATCTGACGATGCTCCTCAGGATGAGGTCAGAGTTGGAACAAGCTTGATGGATATCAGGATCGACGACTTGCGCGGCCCGGAAATCGCGGCGCTGCTGGAAAGGCATCTCGCTGACGCGGCGACATATTCACCTCCCGAGAGCACCCACGCTCTTGACCTTGAAGCCCTGCGCGTCCCCGAAATAAAGTTCTGGACTGCATGGGAAGGGACAAACCTCCTCGGTTGCGGCGCACTGAAAGACCTCGGGCATGGCGGGGGAGAAATCAAGTCCATGCACACCGCTGCGGCCCATCGCGGCAAAGGCCTCGCCGCTGCAATTGTCGCAGTGATTATAGATGATGCGCGGACGCGGGGCTTTGAACGCCTTTACCTGGAAACCGGAGCCGTCGAAGCCTTCGCCCCGGCAAGAGCTCTTTACAAGAAGTTCGGTTTCACCACATGCAAGCCATTCGGAGCATACGTCGAAGACCCGTTCAGCACACCTATGATGCTAAAGCTTTGAGCCTCTAACTCATCAAGATCAACCAGCCCACAGCAAATACTAGTGGAAGCCCAAGACAGAGCAGCACCGCAACTTTTCCTGATATTTTCATATTCACATCCCTATCCCATCAAACTCCAGAACATCCGCATCGATGTCAGCACCAGAAAGAATGCAAAAGCCTTCTTGAGTGTTTCTCTCGGCAAGGCGTGCGCAAGCTTCACACCCCAGGGTGCAGCCGCAACGGTGGCCACAGCAATGAAGGCAAAGCCCACCAGATTAACGTAGCCGACAGAAAACAGTGGCCTTCCCGCAACCCCGACCCCGCTGATAAGAAAACCTATCGTGCCCGGGATCGCGATGAAGATGCCCAAACCTGCTGCCGTCGCAACGGCCCTGTGAATGGCAACATTGTAGAGCGTCATAATGGTGACGCCGAAAGTGCCAGCCCCGATCCCCATCATGGTTGAAAGAACACCCATCCCGCCCGCCATCAGGCTCTGCACCGGTTTTGACGGCAAGGCCGCGCCGAGCCGCCAGTTCTCTTTGCCAAACGCCAGATTAAACGCTGCCAGCAAGGCGAAACTTGCAAAGATCCCCGTTAACACACGCCCGTCAACCCGGGCCGCCGCCCACGCTCCGATGATCACGCCAACGAGAATAGGCAGCCCCCAGGCCTTCATGATCTCGTAATCCACCGCACCCTTTTTCGCATGCGCCCGCATGGAACGGATCGAGGTCGGAATGATAGTCGCAAGCGATGTCCCGACCGCAAGGTGCATGCGGATCGCTTCATCAACATCAAGCCCGGTAAAGATGTGAAACAGCACCGGCACAATAACAATACCGCCGCCAACGCCGAGAAGCCCGGCCAGAATGCCGGCAGCAACACCGGTTACCAGCAGCCCCAAAGCAAGCGGCAGAAAAGCCAGAAGGTCAGCCGACGTCATACGCTCTCTTTCATTTCAAAATGTGCAGGCTCTCGCTCGGGCACGAAGTCGAGCGCCGTCAGCAACACATCAAGCCCGGCGTCCTTTTTATAGGCATTCTCGGACAGATAGCGCCGCCACAGCCGAGCCCCCGGCACACCGTGGAAAAGTCCCAGCATGTGCCGCGTCACCTGAAACAGCGACCCGCCTTTCGCCATATGCGCCTCGATGTAAGGCAGCATGGTCCTGACAATTTCGTGTTCGGATTTCGGTGCACTCGTGGCGCCGAAATAGCGCTGATCGACCGTGCTCAAAATAAAAGGCGTCTGGTAGGCGGCCCGCCCCATCATCACACCGTCGCATTGTTCAAGATGCGCGTCGGTTTCCTCAAGCGTCATGATGCCGCCATTGATAATGATTTCAAGATCCGGGTTTTCCTGTTTGACCGCATAAACCAGATCATAGTTGAGCGGCGGCACATCACGGTTCTCCTTCGGGGACAGCCCTTCAAGCCAGGCCATGCGCGCATGAACGATGAAGATCTTGCAGCCCGCGCCGGAGACTTTGGCTATGAAATCCCGCAGCGCCACCTCCGGGTCCTGATCATCAATCCCGATCCGGCATTTCACCGTAACCGGCAAACTTGTTGCCGCCTGCATCGCCGCGAAACACTCCGCAACCAGCTCCGGCTCGCCCATCAAACAGGCCCCGAAGCTGCCCGACTGAACCCGGTCAGAGGGGCACCCGACATTGAGGTTCACTTCGGCATACCCCCAGTCCTCTGCCACTTTGGCGCAGACCGCCAGGTCTCCCGTGTCGCTGCCGCCAAGCTGAAGCGCGAGCGGATGCTCGGCCTCATCAAAGCCGAGCAATTTTTCGCGATCCCCGTGCAGGATCGCCCCGGTCGTTACCATCTCGGTATAAAGCAGCGCACAGGAAGAGATTTGCCGCAGGAAATAGCGGTCGTGTCGATCCGTCCAATCCATCATGGGCGCAACCGAAAACCGTCGATTGAGAGGCATGGACATCTTGCTCACGCTTTCTTCTCAAAGCCGCCGGTCTCGCCCTGCTGCCAATAGGAAACCTGCAAGTCGTTTTCCTTTGCCCGGCGCCATTCGGCACGCGCCGAGGCGACAGCGTCGTCATCGCGCCCGTCAAAAATCAGGATCGTCCGCGTAAAGCTCGAAATTTCCCCCGTCTCCGCATGATCCACCACAAACAGGACATCTGCCTCATTGTCGTTGGTCATGCCGGTGGTAAGCAATACAGGCTGCCGCGCAGCCTCATCCTCACCGGCGAGGCCATGCGGCAAAAAACTTTCATCGGACCACGACCACAAATGCTGATCGAGCATACTCAGTCGCTCCTGCGATCCCGCACGCACAAGGGCCCGCCAGCCGCGCTCGAGCGTCTTCTCGAGCAACGGTGGCAGGGCCCTTTCAAGCGGCCAGTGGGTCAGGTGATAAAACCAGACCTCTGATGATCCTGAAGTATCTGGCATCAACCCTCAAAGTTATCCGCGATCCAGCGATTGAGCAGACGAACCCCGTAGCCGGAGGCCCATGTCGGTGACATTTTGGTCTTCGGCGTTGCCATTGCTGTTCCTGCCACATCAATATGACACCACGGAACCTTGTTGGTGAAGCGTTGCAGGAACTGGGCCGCAGTAATCGCCCCACCGTAACGCCCGCCGGTATTTTTCATGTCTGCAAACTGGGAATTGACCAGCTTGTCATATCCTTCACTGAGCGGCAGCCGCCAGACGCCTTCCCCCGACGCCTTGCCAGCTTCAAAAAGCCCGTCAGCAAGCTTGTCATTGTTGGAAAAGATCCCGGCATACTCCTGACCCAGAGCCACTGTCATGGCACCGGTCAACGTCGCCAGATCAACCATGAACTTCGGCTTGAATTTTTTGGCGGTATACCAGAGCAGGTCAGCCAGCACGAGACGGCCCTCTGCGTCGGTATTGATAATTTCGATTGTCTGCCCGGACATAGACGTCACAATATCCCCCGGACGCTGAGCAGCCGCATCGGGCATGTTCTCGACAAGACCAACAATGCCGACGACATTGGCTTTTGCCTTCCGTCCAGCCAGCGCCATCATGGTGCCGACGACAGCGGCCGAGCCGCCCATATCGCCCTTCATGTCCTCCATGCCAGCACCTGGCTTGAGAGAAATCCCGCCTGAGTCGAACGTCAGACCCTTGCCAACAAGCGCAACGGGCGCTTCCCCGGCCTTGCCGCCCTTCCACTCCATGATAGCAATATAGGACTCATTGGCACTGCCCTGGCCGACACCCAGCAGGGCTCCCATACCAAGCTCCTCCATCTTCTTCTCGTTGAGAATCGTGACTTTAACACCGAGCTTTGAAAGATCCTTGCAGCGCGCCGCATAGTCTTTCGGGTTCAAGATGTTTGGGGGCTCGTTAACAAGATCCCGCGCCATCATAACGCCGTCAGCAACCTTGCCCGCTGCACGCCATCCCTTTCGAGCTCCCGTCGCATCATCTGTTTGAACAACAATTTTCGTCAGTTGCGGTGTGTTTTCGGGTTTTAGCGTCGTCCGGTATTTGGTGAACCTGTATGACCCGAGGCGTGTTCCGAATGCAAAGTTGGAAGCAACATCAGCTTCATCCATCTTTACTGTCGATGGCAGGTCTATCGCAACGTCGCACATTTTGGCCTTTGTGGTCAGAAAATGTGCAGCAGAAGCGCCCGCCTTCTGGCAGCTGAGTTCATCCATTTTTTTGGGGTCACCCATGCCAACGACCAGGAGCCGGTCGAGCGTGATACCTTTGGGAGCCAGCACCTGAACGACCTGCCCCACGCCGCCCTTAAAGGATGCTGCCTTGATCGCTGCCTTGATCGCTCCTTTAGTCTTTTTGTCCAGATCGCTCCCCCAGGGACCGAGTGCGCCCTTGTCCCAGACCGTCAAAATCAAAACACCGCCCTTGGGTTGTGCCTTTGCTGCAAATGTAACATTCATTGAATTGGAACCTCCAGGGTTCGTTAGAGTTGTGAGAACTGCCAGTTCTGCGGGAATGCAGGCCTCTGATCGCTGATCACTTGCCAGTTTTGAAGAACCGGGATATTCCGGTACAAGAGTTGGCAGATAAACAGATTCGCCTTATTCCTATCTATAAGGTGCGCTTCGGAAAAGGACAAGATCGCGGGATGAATCGGCTTGCCAGTTACATCTTCCTGCAATGCGCCGGGCCTACGGTGTTTTTCACTCTCATTTTCGCTGGCATTCTCTGGCTCTCGACATCCCTCCAGATGCTCGATCTGGTGATCAATCGCGGACAATCAGCGGCAACCTTCGTTGAATTGAACATCCTTGCCTTCCCCGCTCTTCTGGCCGACGTGTTGCCCATTTCGCTCTTCTGTTCTGTTCTTTATTCATTGCATCATATGAACACCGACAGCGAAATCGTCGTCATGTGGGCCTCGGGTCACAGCCAATGGTCAATAGCCCGCCCGGTCCTGATCCTCGCGGCCCTCATTGCCGTGATCAATCTCTTCCTCAATCTTTATCTGATGCCGACAGGCTACCGCGCGATGAAGGACCGGATCTATGAGATCCGCAGCGACCTGGTCACCCAGTTGGTCAAGGAAGGCACGTTCACAAACCCTTCCAAAGGGCTCACAGTATACATTCGCAAGGTAACCAGCGGCGGTCGGCTGGAAGGCCTGCTCATCCATGACCACCGCGAAACAGACAGACCAACAACCTATATGGCCGAAACCGGTTATCTCCTGAGCATTAATTCTGCACCGCAGCTCATAATGGAGAAAGGTGATGTGCAAACTGTCGACAATGCTGGCAGGCCACCAATCCTCACGAGCTTCGAACGATACACGCTCGACCTGACGCCCTTCATGAAGGAAAAGAATGTTCCCCGGCGCGAATTTCGTGAACGCTACCTTGGTGAACTCTTCAATCCGGATCTCAGCGGCAATTGGGATCGAAAAAACATCAATCGCCTGCGCGCCGAGGGTCATAACAGACTGGCGGCGCCGCTTTACAATTTCGCCTTCGCGATGATCGCGGTCGTCAGCATCATAGGCGGCTCCTTCGGGCGCCGGGGTATGGCATGGCGAATTACCGGGGCCATGGCCGCCGTCTTTGTCGTGCGCACCATCGGTTTTGCCGGACAAAGCGCGTCGACATCTTCCATCGCCCTCACCTTTCTGCAATACCTGATGCCTATTGGCGCCGTCGTTATATGCAGTATTTTGCTTTCCGAAGTGAAACTGTTTTCCCGCAAGTCGACAAACCGGAGGCCGGACTTTCTGGCTTCAGAGTGAGGTCAGATGCGGTTTTCCCTGACACTTTCCCTCTACCTGGGTCGTCAATTTTTGATCGGCATCGGAATTGTACTTTTTTCCGTCATGATGCTGGTCTTCGTCATTGATCTGGTCGAAACAATGCGGAAATTTGGTGGTCGCGAAAGTTTTGATTTCACCACCCTTGTCGGCATGACCCTCATGAAGATGCCCGGACTGATCGAAACCATGATGCCCTTCGCGGTTCTCTTTGGCGGCATGTGGACGTTTACCCGTCTGACCAGGTCCAGCGAGTTGGTCGTTGCGAGGGCGGCGGGTGTGTCGGTTTGGCAATTTCTCGCACCCGCCCTGTTTATCGGCTTTACGGTCGGAGTCTTTATGGTGGCTGCTTTCAACCCCTTCGCCGCTAAAATGAATGAGCGCTATGAACGCATTGAAAATCAGAGGTTTGAAGGCCACGGCAGTCAATTGTCGATTTCCGAGGCCGGCCTCTGGCTTCGTGAGGGAGACAATAAAAGTCAGGCCGTCGTTCACGCGTTGCGAGTCTTTGACAAGGGCCAGCGACTTGAGAGTGTTATCATTCTTTCATACGAGGGCAAAGGCAGGTTTGTCGGTCGCATCGATGCAGAAGAGGCGCTTCTGGAAGAGGGATTTTGGCGGCTAAAGAATGCCTGGGTCAGCAGACCGACGGAACCCGCCGAACACTTTGTGGAATTCCAGTTCGCCACGGATATGAGTATTCGTGACATTGAGGAAAGTTTTGCCTCCCCTGCAACGCTTTCTGTGTGGGACCTGCCACGGTTCATCAACGAGGCAGAAACAGCCGGATTTTCAGCCGTCCGCCATCGGATGCATTGGCATTCCATTTTATCGGTTCCGCTTTTGTTGTTCGCGATGATCCTGATCGCTGCCACGTCATCACTACGCCTGTCGCGCCTGGGGGGTGTCAGTCAGCTCATTGTCATCGGCGTTCTGGCCGGCTTTGCGCTCTATTTCATTACAAATATATCCGAGGCCCTCGGCCTTTCGGGCGCGCTGCCTATTGCACTTGCGGCCTGGGCACCAACAGGCGTCGCCACGCTTCTCGGGACAGCCCTGTTATTTCACCTGGAGGATGGTTGAGGTTATGCCCCTTCTGACAAAGCTCAACCTCGCGGTTCTTGCAGTGGTTCCTGCATTACTCACGACTCCAGCCGTCTCACCGGCTTATGCACAGGGCGAGGAGGAATTGGTTCAAGCCGGGGAGAGCAGCGGTGCAGTGCTCCTTCAGGCCGACAAGGCGACATTTGATTCCGGAAGTGGAATCTATACCGCAGAAGGTCACGTCGAGGCGTCCTATGATGACCGAACGCTCCGGGCCGACAAGATCACCTATGATGTGAATGAAAATGAAATCCAGGCGAGCGGCAACGTCACCATCACCGACAAGTCAGGAACAGTTCTTCAGGCCACTGATGTTACGCTGGATGGAACACTGGAAACCGGCCTCATAGAAACCTTTGGGCTTCTTATCGGCGAGAACGCCAGGTTGGCCGGTGCGACCGCCCGGCGCGGCAAGAAGACAACCGAAATCTCGCAGGCTATCTATAGTCCTTGCGAAGTATGTAAGGACAAGCGCGGTGGAATACCCGTCTGGCAAATCAAGGCACTAAAAGTCACCCATGATCGGGGCAACCGGATTATCTCCTATCGCCATGCCTACCTGGAGGTCCTTGGCACTCCAATTCTTTATACCCCCTGGTTCTGGCATCCGGACCCATCGGTGGCCAGAAAGTCAGGTTTCCTTGTTCCGCGCGCGGGCAACTCTACAGATCTGGGAAACTTCCTCGAAATCCCCTACTACTGGTCGATCGCACCTAATATCGACGCCACCATCACGCCGCTTTTTATCACTCAGGAAGCATCCGTCCTGAAGGGTGAGTTTCGCATGCGAACGAAAACGGGTGAATTCCAGTTTGATGGATCTGTAACCAATCCCGACCGGCTGGACAGTGACGGCAAACCTGTCTCCGGAAAACAAGTCCGTGATCACCTTTTTGGCAAGGGCCGTTTCTCCCCCGGGCCTCTTTGGGATTGGGGGTTTGATGTAGAACTAAGCAGCGATGATACCTATTTGAAACGCTATAGCATTCATGAGCCAGACGAGCTGCGTAACCGCGCCTACATGCAAACCCGCTCGGGCCGAAATTATGCAATCATGGACAACTATTTCTTTATCGGTCTTCGCTCGACAGACGACCAGGGACAAACACCTGTCATTCTGCCAAATATCGATTTTGAGTATCATCTTGAAGAACCGGTTCTGGGAGGACATCTGTCCTTCGAGGGAGACTTCCTGAGTTTGCAGAGAATCCAGGGATCTGACCTCGAGCGGCTTTCCCTGCAAGCCAGTTGGCAACGTCCGTGGATTTCCAGACGAGGTCAGGTCCTCAACATGTTTGGCGATCTGAGGGGCGACGTATATCACACAAGCGACTTGCAGCTCGCACCGGTCCCTATTTCGACAAAAGATTCTGAAGTTACCGCCCGCGCCTTGCCAACAATCGGCATCGAATGGAGCTTCCCACTCGCTCGCCCCACCAAACGGGGGTTTCAGGTCATCGAGCCAATCGCCCAGTTGGTTGCGAGTCCCAGCGGACTCAACCCGCCTGAAATCGCCAATGAAGACAGCTTGAGCTTCGAATTTGATGACACAAATCTCTTCAAGGCCAACAAATTTCCCGGCCTGGATCGATGGGAAGAGGGAATGCGGTTAAACGTCGGCATAAAAGCTGCGCTGGTCGGCTTTGGTCCCGGTGAGAACAGCGTGACAATCGGCCAGACATTCCGCCAGGATGAATCTCGCCTGTTTGGTGAAGCTACAGGACTGGATACGAAACGCTCCGATTATGTCGGCAGACTGGTCCTGACCCCTCTCAAGCAGTTCAGGATGATTCACAGATTTCGCCTCGATAAAGATGACTTCAGCTTTCGCCGGAATGAAGTTGACATCTGGGCTGGCACAAAAAACTACTGGCTGGAAGCCGGATATCTCACGCTGGGCGCTGAATTGTCAGAAAGCGGGCTTGAGACTCGTGAGGAGCTGACAGCAAAAACACACCTCAAGATCCGCGGAAATTGGTCGCTTGAGGCTGAGGGTATCCGAAATCTTGAGGCCGGCGATATGATCCGCGCGAGGGCCAGTTTCGTTTACCGCGATGAGTGTACTGATTTTGAAATCACAGCCCGGCGACGCTTCACGGAAGACCGGGATATTGAGCCAACGACGTCCATTTTCTTCCGGGTGAAATTAAAATCGCTGGGCTGATCAGGCTATATCTCCCGAGCCTTGGCAGGACGATCCCCGACCAAAATTAGTTAATCACACCAATCACGCACGATTTTCACTTTTTGACAGGAAACCATTGAAATATCATGCGTTTTTTGCAATCTTGTCGCGCTGGCAGGGCTTTGGGCTGCCTGACGAGATTCAGGGGCCGTTCGGGATATGTGGTGTTAAAAATTATGAGTATGAAGCAGATATCTTTTGAAGCCGGGACTCTGAGGCGTTTGATCAACGCTCCGAACCGCCGCCGGGCAGTTCGTGTCCTGTTCGGCCTCGCCCTTGTTTTACCGATTCAAATATCACTTTCGTCCGCCGACCAGACGTCATCGGCCTGGGCACAAAGTGCTGAGGCATCGGTAACCGCTCCGGTAAAATCGATTAATGAACTCGCGACCGGCGATGAAGATCTGCAGAAGATCGCTGCTATTGTCAACGGCCATCCGATTACGGAATACGACATCTACCAGAGACTTGCCTTCGTCGTAAGCCAGGCAGGATTTCAATTGACTGAAGCCGACATTGATCAGATGAGGCAACAAATTCTACGGTCCCTCATTGATGAGAGTCTGAAGCTTGAAGAAGCTTTGACCTTTGAAGTGTCGCCCAAGCGCAGTGAAATCGATGCGCAACTTGAGCAAATAGCTTCACAAAGCAATATGACCATCGCCCAGGTCGCCGATGAAATGAGAACTAAAAACATAGGCATTGGCACTCTCGAACGCCAGATCGGTGCAGAGATCGTCTGGGATGAAATCGTAGGCGGACGGTTTGGCAGGAACGTCTCGATCGCTGAAGAAGAGATTGATGCCGTATATCAGCGCATGGTTGCGAACGCCAACAAGCCGCAGTACCGCGTCTTTGAAATACAATATCGGGTCGATTCCCCTGAACAGGAGGCGGAAGTTCGCAACGGTATGCTGAACCTGGCAAACCAGATCAGACAGGGCGCCAATTTTCAAGCAGCTGCGCAACAAATCAGTCACAGCCCCTCCGCCACGCAGGGCGGCGATATAGGCTGGGTCCAGGATGGGCAGTTGCCTCCTGAACTCAACCTGGCTCTCCGGAATCTAAAGAAAGGCGAGGTGTCGCCGCCGATCAGAACTGTCGCGGGATACTATCTGCTCTTGCTTGCTGATCGCCGAATGGTCGGCGGCGCTGATCCAATGAAGGCAAAAGTCACACTACAACAACTGGTCTTCGCACTTCCCGAAAACACGCCGCAGGATCAACTACAGGCCGCAGGAAACTATTTGTTTCAGGCATCGCAACACCTCAAATCCTGCGAGGACCTTGCCGCATTGAAGGAAAAATTTCCGACAGCATCAATATCCGATCAACAAACCCTGACAATCGCCGAGCTCGATGAAGTGTTTCAGTCAGCTGTAATCCCGCTGCAAGCCGGCGAAGCCTCTGCGCCACTCCTGACCAACCAGGGGTTTCACGTCATTGGCATGTGTGACCGCGAGGACGTCGGCGTGAATTTGCCTGACCGCCTGCAGATTGAAAATCAGCTGGCCAACCAGCAAATGACGATGATTGCCCGGCGTTATCTGCGTGACCTCAGAAATGACGCTGTCGTGGAGCTCAGGTGATGTCTCTAAGGCCCATCGCCGTTACGATGGGTGAGCCCGCCGGCGTTGGCGGCGAAATCTCGCTCAAGGCATGGACCGTTCGCAATCGCCAGTCGATACCTGTTTTCTTTCTGATTGACGATCCGCAGCGCATTGAGGCCCTCGCACAGCGCCTCGGTCTGAAGCTGCCTTTGCAAATCATTGCCCACCCCGCTGAAGCATCCGCAGTGTTCACTGATGCGTTGCCAATTCTGCCCCAGATCCTTGCCGAGCGCTCCGTTCCCGGTGTTATCAACACTCAAAACGCATCAGCAGTCATCGGTTCGATCACGCGGGCCGTAGACTTTGTCATCTCTGGCGAGGCATCCGCCCTCGTCACCAATCCCATCCAGAAATCTGCACTCTATCAGGCAGGCTTTGAACACCCTGGCCACACAGAATTCCTCGCACATCTTTGCATGGAAAAACTTGGGCTGAAAGAAGCGCCGACGCCAGTCATGATGCTGGCCGTCGATGATTTACGAACCGTCCCGGCAACAATTCACATACCGCTCTCCCAGGTCGCAGACGCTCTCTCCATAGATCTCATCAAAGATCTTCTTACCATTATGGCCGATGCCCTTAAAAACGACTTTGCCATCTCCAATCCCCGCATTGCCGTCACGGGCCTCAACCCCCATGCAGGGGAAGATGGCGCTCTCGGCAGCGAAGAAAATGAAGTTATAAAGCCTGCCATTGAAGCGCTTCGCACCTCTGGTCTCAATGTGACCGGCCCGCACCCCGCCGATACACTTTTTAGTCCACGCGCACGCGCTGAATATGACGGCGTCCTTGCCATGTACCACGATCAGGCCTTGATCCCGATCAAAACCATTGATTTCGACCGCGGCGTTAATATCACACTGGGATTGCCGATCATACGAACCTCTCCTGACCACGGCACAGCCCTTGATCTGGCCGGGACTGGCAAGGCCTCGCCCGCCAGCTTCATAGAAGCTCTTTACACAGCACATTTCATTGCCAACATCCATGCACAGCGTGAAGCAACATGAGCGAACCTGCTGCCCCGCCGCCATCCTTGCCATCCCTTGGCGAAACCATTGCCGCGCATGGTCTGTCGGCCAAGAAATCCCTTGGACAAAATTTCCTTCTTGATCTCAATTTGACACGGAAAATTGCCCGCGCGGCCGGCCCCCTTGAGGGTCGAACCGTGATCGAGATCGGTCCCGGTCCCGGCGGGCTCACGCGCGCCCTGTTGGATCAAGGCGCATCGCGCGTTATTGCCATTGAGCGGGACGACCGGATCAAACCGATCCTTGAAGAGATCGGGCTCGCCTATCCGGGACATCTGGAAACTCATTTCGCCGACGCGCTTGATGTTCACGAACCCTCGCTGCTGGAAGGTCTCGGAATTGAGGAACCGGTCGTGATTATTGCAAACCTGCCCTACAACATCGCCACGGCGCTCCTCGTCAAATGGCTGACATTCGCCCCTTGGCCGCCCTTTTTTGATAGCCTGACCCTGATGTTTCAGCGCGAGGTCGCCGAGCGCATTACAGCAAGCCCGAGCAGCAAGGCCTATGGACGTCTCTCCATCCTGTCACAATGGCGCACCGATCCGAAAATCCTGTTCGACATCCCCGCCCGTGCCTTCACGCCGCCGCCAAAGGTGACCTCAACTGTCGTGCGACTGGATCTGCGCAAAGAACCAAAGGCAGAGGCCGACGCCGACATTCTGCAGCGCGTCGTTGCCGCAGCTTTCTCCCAGAGACGCAAAATGCTGCGCCAAAGCCTCAAGGCTCTGGGGGTCGACACTTT
>CBFDBJ010000055.1:0-26179 GCA_965603015.1 uncultured Alphaproteobacteria bacterium | reverse complement strand
GCCTCACATATGGAAGCCGGGATTGATGGTGATGGCAAGGTAACCGGATGGCTGCATCGCGCCGCCCTGCCCTCCATCATGTCGACCTTTATGCCAGATCCCAAAATGGCGAGCGACTTTGAGCTCGGTCAGGGCATGATCGACCTGCCCTATGACATCGCCAATATTCAATGCGAAAACAGTGAAGCCTCAGCTCATGTCCGCATTGGCTGGCTGCGCTCGGTTGTTAATATTCCGCTCGCCTTTGCGATCTGTTCCTTCGCCGATGAAGTCGGTCATGCACGAGGCAAAGACCCGATCGAAAACCTCCTCGATCTCATTGGACCGCCGCGCCACGTCGTGCCGTCCACGGCAGACGCCAAAAGCGAAAACTATGGCGAACCAATGGACAAGTTCCCCATCGATACGGGCCGCCTTGCCAATGTTCTCAAACTGGCCGCAAAAAAAGCCAGATGGGGCAAGCGGAGGCTTCCAAAGGGTCATGCCCTCGGCGTCGCCGTTCACAGGAGTTTCCTGACCTATGTGGCAACAATCGTCGAAGTGAAAGTCGGTGACGATGGTTCGATAAGCATCCCCACCGTGCACATGGCCGTCGACTGTGGCCGCATCGTCAATCCAGATCGCATCAAATCACAAATGGAGGGAGCAACTGTCTTTGGAACCAGTCTTGCCCTCTACGGTGAAATCACGATGACCGATGGCGCTGTCGACCAGAGCAACTTCCATGATTATCCAATGACGCGGATGACAATGGCACCTGAAGTCCATGTCCATCTCGTTGACAGCGATGAAATTCCTTCAGGCGTCGGCGAACCTGGCGTCCCGCCTTTCGCACCGGCGCTGTGCAATGCCATCTTTGCCGCCACGGGAAAGCGCATCCGGCAATTGCCCATCGGGGAGACGATCAAAGTTTGAAAGGTCATGGATCCGGGAGCAAAACTCCCGGGTTCATGATGCCACCTGGATCGAGCGTGTCCTTGACGGATTGAAGCAGTGACACGCCCGCCGGCCCGAGTTCGAGTTCCAGATAGTCCCGCCGCACACGCCCTATGCCATGATGATGCGCGATGCCGCCGCCAGCCGCAGCGGTTGCCTTGATCACTCGCTTCCAGCATTCAAAATAGGTCGGCTCAAGCTCTTTTGGATTTTCATGCAGAGCCCCGAACGTGAAATAGAGATTGATCCCGGAACGATAGACGTGAGAACTGTGGCCCGATGCATTGACGACGCCGGGCACGTCCTTGAGGGCCGCGACAACGTTCTCATAGACCGCATCAATCTTGCTCCACGGCGCCGAGACCTCGACCGTGTCCACCACCACATTCATTTTGAAGAACCCGTCCCAGCTCGGCACGGTATTGCGATGATCCATCCACTTCGCAACGGCTTCTTCCGGTGCAGGCAGAAGTCCGCGATCAAGCGCAATCTTCCCCACCGCTTGCTTCTCGGCCTCCACGACGGCTTCAGGTCCCTCGTGGACAAGAATGAGCATGCCGTGATCCTGTTTTACCTCATCAGGAAAATTGCGCTGCACCTCGGAAAAATCATACTGCCGCATCACCGGAGGCAACCACCCCGTCTGCACCATTTCACGCTGTGCCGCAAAGCCTTGCATCATGGAGGTGCAATGAAAGGCCGAAAAGGCCTGTCCCTCGGATTTGCGCCGCAGCGAAAATGTCACTTTGGTAATCACACCGAGCGTTCCCTCACTGCCGAGAAAGATCTGGCGCAGGTCGGGGCCCGCAGAGGCGCGCGGGGCCTTGCCAAGGGTCACAATATCGCCGTTCGGTAAAACCGCCTCAATCGAATAGACAATGTCTTCAATATTGCCCCAGGCCGTCGAAAATTGCCCCGAGGCACGAGTTGCAATCCAGCCGCCGACACTTGAAACCGCAATCGACTGAGGGAAATGACCGATGGTCAATCCCTTCGTCTGGACCGCCTCCTCCGCTGCAAGACCGTTATATCCAGCCTCAAAGGTCGCCAGCAAGTTGACTTCATCGATTTCAATGAGACGGTTCATCGCACTCATGTCGAGCATGATGGTTTCCGCATTCGCCACAACGCCGCCGCAAACCCCGCTGCCCAGACCAAACGGCGTGACCGGTGTCTCGGTCTCGTTGGCGATGCGCAGGATTTTCTGCACATCCTCAGTGGTACGAGGCTGAACAACAACCAGAGAATTTTCTCCGGGTCGGTCCTGAAAGTCCCGTAAGTGGCTCACCACCCAGTAGTCGTGCCGACGGGCGTCCATAACCTCACCGCTCAGAAAAACCTGGTCATCAGACAAGGCCAGGGCAAGGCGGGACTGAACGGAGGACATGGCGGTTTTCCTTTGCAAAGTTTCAACGGCAATCGATGCTGTAGGAGAAGATAACATTGGCGTCGCCGAAGGGAACCGGTAATATCCGCGCAGATAGAGGAGATATCAATGACAAAGTCATTTGTGGAATGGCTGTTTTACTGGGGGCCCCTGTGGTTTGGACTCGGCTTTCTTGCGCCCGTCCTCATCACACTCATGGATAAACTGGAATGGTCCCCCCTGGGTCTGCCACCGCTGGCTATCGGGCTGGTAATCGGCACCGTCTGGGGTATCACAGCAAAATTGAGAGGTCGCTGGATATGAGCGTGACAGACGCGAGCCCGGCCGAGTTTGATGAAAAGTCTCTGGCCCGCGAGGAACTTGATATTGCCCGCAAATATATCGGCGGGACGCCGTGGCTCATGGTCGTCTGGGCGCTTGGCAATTTCGCCTTCTGGCTATCACTCTGGCCGCTGACCTTTCTCGGTATCATCCCGCTCTGGGCAGCCTTCATTCTTTCGACCCTCAGTATCACCATCTGCTATCTGCCATCACACGAGGCGCAGCACTCCAATATCGCCGCCGCTGGCAAGCCCTTACGCTGGCTCAATGAGCTCGTCGGGCAGACCTCCACCATTGCCCTGGTCCTGCCCTATAAAATGGCCTGGATTCTTCACCGGGAACATCACACTCACACCAATGACCCGGACAAAGATCCTGACTATGGCGTCAAGGCCGATGGCTGGAGAGACGCAATCTGGACCGGCATTCAAAATCGCCAACCCGGAAAGAACAGTGCTTACAAGGTGACAGGAACCATGGCCGAAGACCCGACGGTCAAACGCGCCATGAAGGAAGCCCTCGCGCTCAGTCTGTTCTATTGGACGACCCTGGCCGTGCTTGCCTGGTCCGGCTATGCCCTCGAGGCGGCTCTGATCTGGTGGCTGCCACGCAACATTGCCATGACCTATATCCAGCTGCTTTTGAGCTGGGCGCCACACCACCCTATGGATGGCCGCGGTCGCTACAAGGATACCAGGGCCTTCAAATACAGGTTTGGCAACATCGGCGCCATGGGCATGGAATATCACATCATCCATCACCTTCATCCGGCCATTCCGCTCAACAAGACCCCGGCGGCCTACCGGGACTTGCGTCACATCCTTGTCGCACGAGGCTGTAGAATTGACGGGCTTTAGGACGAAAACAATCGCTGTCGCTCTCTTGCTCGCAATGCTTGCCAGCGGCTGCATGTCAATCGACCTCGACAGGAAGACAGCTTGTGCCGGTGAACGCTGGCTGGAGAGCACGCTCTATCTGGGGCGAACCATGAACCGGGAACCCGTCAGCGATGAGGCCTGGCAGGCCTTTGTCGAAAGCGATGTGACGCCGCGCTTCCCGGATGGCTTTACTTTCTTGAACGGGCACGGTGCCTGGAAGAACGCGCAGCTCGGCAAGACCATCTTTGAAAACTCCACCCTCCTCATCTTTCTTCATCCCGATTCAGAGCACGAGTTGTCGTAAATTCAGAAAATATCAAATGCCTACCGTGTCTCTTTCAATCAGGAAGCGGTGTTGAGCGCACACGACACAGTGTGCGTCGACTTTATTGCCGGATAGCCTGGTTGAACTTCAGCAAGGCATTTCCTGTCGCTGTGTATGTCCTGATTTACATTGCCAACCAGGTAGGTCACACTGGGGTCAAGAACTGGTAACAGGGAGGCCCCGTCATGTGCGGCATTGTTGCAGGACTTTATCAGAATTGCGCTCAGGAAGAGGCTCTGGCCAGGGCGCTCGACGCTCTCTATCACCGCGGCCCGGACTCGTCCGCCGCATGGATCTCTGATAATCGCAAATGGGCCCTTGGCCATACGCGGCTTTCCATCATCGGTCTCGACAACGGTGAGCAGCCCATCGCCAATGGCGATAAAAATGTCCACATCGTCGTCAATGGTGAGTTCTATGGCTACCAATCCATTCGTGATGATCTTCGCCGGGAAGGCTTTCGCTTCACTACCGAGTCCGACAGTGAAATCCTGCTTCATCTCTACCTGAAAGAAGGTATCGGGGCTCTAACCCATCTGCGCGGCGAATACGCCGCGGTCATCGCCGACCAGCGCAATAACGCGATGATCGGTATTCGTGATCGCTTTGGTATCAAGCCACTCTTTTACACGGTACACGAAGGAAACGTCTTCTTCGCCTCCGAGATAAAAGCGCTCCTCGCGCTTGGCGCTCCCGCCCGGTGGGATAACGAAGCCTTGATGCAGGAAGCCTTTTCCTTCCGTCCTCATGAGCGCACCCTCTTCAAAAATATCCGAACCGTTCCGCCCGGGCATTACGCCATTGCTCAGGACGGCGATGTGCGCACCTACCCCTATTGGGATCTTGATTTTCCAACGGCACAGGAACTGGCAACCGATGATCGCAGCGACGAGGAGGTCACCGAAGGTTTCCGCGCAGTGCTGTCCGAGGCGGTTCGAGAACGCCTTGTTGCTGACGTGGAGGTCGCCTCTTACCTGTCCGGCGGCATCGACAGCTGCGCGGTCCTGGGCCTTGCACAACAGGGACTTTCCAGGCCCATCCGCGCCTACACGCTGGCTTTCGACAATGCCCTTTATGACGAATCCGCCCTTGCAGAAAAACAGGCCGCGCTTGTCGGCTCCACCTGGAACCCGATCCCGATCTCCCAAAAAGACATCGCCGGGGCCTATAGTGATGCTGTCTGGAATTCAGAAACATTGTTTTCAAATGGCCATGCAGCCGCGAAATTCCTGTTGAGCCAAGCGGTGCGCGACGCAGACATCAAGGTTGTCTTTACCGGCGAAGGTGCCGACGAAATGTTGGCAGGATATCCACCCTTCCGGCGCGACCTCCTGCTCTACAATGCAGAGAGCCAGGACCCCGAGGTGGTCAAGAAATTGCTGGCAGAAATGTATGAATCCAACAAGGCGACACGCGGCATGTTGACGACAGATGCCGAGGCTCCGCCCGAAGTGGATGTGATCAAACGCCGCCTTGGCTGGGTTCCGTCCTGGCTTGAGGTCTTTTCACAGCTCGGCTTGCAAAATCGCAGACTCTACAGCAAAAATCTCATCTCAAGCCTTGGCGAAATGGACCCCTATGAGCTGAGCCTCGGCCGGTTGCCAGTTAAGGAACGCCTCAAGGGCCGCGACCCGCTCAATCAGTCGCTCTACCTGTGGACCAAATTCATGCTTCCCAATTTCATCCTGACATCCCTCAGTGACCGGATGGAAATGGCCCATTCCATTGAGGGGCGTGTTCCTTTTCTTGATCACAAGGTGGCAGAATATTCCATGCGCATGCCGCTGCGCATGAAAATCAACGGCATGCGCGAGAAACATGTCCTGCGCGAAGCGACAAAGGATGTCCTGATCGAGGAGGTCTACAACCGTGAAAAGCACCCCTTCACGTCGCCGCCAACCCAGGAAGGCAGTAACGATGCCTTGCTTGAACTCTTCAACGATACGTTGACGTCAAAAGCCATCGAGGATCAGCCAATCTATGATCCGGCAGCCGTGCGCCAGCTCATGGAAACCCACAGAACCTGCCCACCGGTAGACCGCATCGGCATGGAGACCCTCATTCACCGGGTCGTCAGCGCCGTCATTTTACATCAGCGTTTCGGCATGAGCGCCTGATTACTACTCAACGGTCTTGCCGCCAGCGATCAGGGATCCTTCAAAGAAATCCATCTCGTACGCGGTTTCAGGCGACTCGCGCACCCTGCGATCGAGGTTTTTAGCGTCCTCGCCGACCAGAATGCGCCAGCGCTCCTCTTTGACGCCGTCGAGAATGACTGTCGCTGCTTCAGCGGCTGTCATCGGCGCATTATCCCTGAAGTCTTCGCCGCGCTGTTTGATCGCAGCGCGCAATTGGTCATTGCTGAGACTATCGATGTCTGCGCCCATGCGCTTCCAGAGTGTCTTCGTTTCTTCAAGCTGCTCGTCTGTCATGTCCATCGGATCCGGTTGCCCGAGGATCTTGCCGGAATTGATGGCGATGTCGGTCCCTATATGCCCGGGCATCACAACGGAAACCTTGAGATGCGGGGCATTGTTGCGGAAGTCGTTGACGAGCGCTTCAGAAAACCCCTTCACCGCAAACTTCGCCGATGAATAAGCTGTATGCGCCGTTGCCCGGCCAAGCGAAGCCCAGAAGCCGTTGACGCTGGACGTATTGATCATGTGCCCCTCTTCGCTGGCAAGCAGAAGCGGAAGGAAGGCCCTGGCATTGTAGTAGACACCGTACCAGCAAACCCCGAAGGTGCGCTCCCAATCTTCCCGGGTATCGTTGACAAAGCTTCCGCCGCCGCCAATACCGGCATTGTTGAAGAGCAGATTGATATACCCGCGCTTGTGCTGCTCCTCGACCTCGTCGCGGAACCGGTTGACCTGGCTCTCATTGGAAACATCGCAGACGTGCGTTGTTACGGTAACGCCCTGCGGTGCAATTGCCTGACACTGACGCGCCGTCTCGACCATATTCTCGGCAACAACATCACACATGGCAACATCGCAGCCCTCGGCGACCAGCTGTTTCGCCAGTTCACGCCCCATACCGGTGCCACCGCCTGTGACAACAGCAAGTTTTCCTGAAAAATCCTTCATGATTGCCCTCCCGACTACCGGTTTCCCCGGCTTGTTTAAATATCCAGCATCCTCGCACAGCAATTGTCATGCCGTTCAGCTTGTCGTCCTTTGAAATTGAATTGTAGCGCCGTTGGAAGCCGTAGCAACATATTTATGACATCGCCTCAGGAGTGAAGCCGCATAATCGCAAGCCTTTCGCTAACATCATTTTCATTGACATATCCCCCAAATTACCCAATGTCGAAATTCACCATTTTGAGGAACGGCAAGGTGATCGGGATCAACCTGAAATCAGGCAGAATACATCGCAAGGCAAAATTTACCCTTGCGATCGTCTGCATGCTCGCCTTTTCGCAAGGGATGGCCTTTGCTCATGGCGCTGCATATGGTTTCGGCAAGCATGATCACAGCGGCATAACCTGTGCCATTCCTCTTTATGGCTCGGCGCAGGATGCCATCTTGGGCACTTCAGGCGGACTTGAAGAATCGCTGATCTTTGAAAACTTCGGCGAAGTCGAGCATAAGGTTATCAACTGCGACCAGAGGTTTGATACTCGATCAATCCGCGCCCCTCCGATCCCAACACACTGAACTCATAATCATTTTTTTGCCCTGCCTGTCTCTCCTTTCATAAGGAAAGCGGTTGGGTACGTTCACTGTGTTGGAGATTTCCCATATGTTACGGTTTTATTCCTTTGCCGCTGCGGCAATGTGCTTGTGTGCGCCTTTCGCATTTTCCGAAGCTCTCGCCAATGAAGCGATAGACAACATCATTGTAACAGCGTCACCAATCAATCGATCCGGGGATGATCTGACGACCGCCATAACCACCGTTAATCGAGATGAGATTCTGTCAGAGGCAGCAACCTCGCTCGGCGATTTGTTGGGCAACAAACCAGGTATTACGCAGTCGTCCTTCGCCGCCGGAGCGAGCCGCCCGATTATTCGCGGCCTCGATAATTTCCGTATTCGTATTCAGGAAAACGGTGTTGCGTCCAACGGGGCATCTCCTCTCAGTGAAGATCACGGGGCTCCCATAGACCCCCTGGCGGCGCAGCGCGTTGAGGTCGTTCGTGGGCCGGCAACCCTGCGCTACGGTTCACAGGCAATTGGCGGCGTTGTCAATGTTATCAACAATCGTGTTCCAAGAGCTTTTCCGGATCACCTGATCAACGGCGAAGGTATCATAAGCTTGAACTCAGCCAATGACGGACAGGAGGCCAGCATTTTGCTTGATGGTCAAGCCGGCGGCAACATTGCATGGCACGCAGACAGCTTCTTTCGCAAAACCGAAGATTACGATATTCCAACTGACACCGGATCCATGGAGAACACCTCCACCGAAGCCAAAGGGGTTGCGATCGGTAGCTCATTGATTCTGGACCAGGGGCATGCCGGAATATCCTTTTCCCGGTTCGAAAGCACCTATGGCATTCCGGCGGCTGAGGTGCCCCTGTTTATCAAAATGGATCAAACCAGGGTAACACTCGATCTTGATCTGGACCTGCAATTGCCCGCAGTCAAAACCTTGCGTCTTGAATCTGGTATATCTGACTACCACCATGATGAAATTCACGAGGCTACGGGCATCATCGGTTCTACTTTTGAAACCGACGAGGCAGAGGCACGCCTGGAAATCTTGCACGAACCTTTCAGAGGCCTCACCGGAGCAATCGGACTTCAATGGAGCACCCGCAATCTCCTCGCCTCCGGCGAAGGTGGCGAGCTCATTGCACCCTCCAGCACAACAGCTGCCGCCATTTTTGTATTTGAAGAATGGCAATGGAGCGATCACGTCACCTTCCAGGCCGCAGCAAGGGCCGAAACACACGAGGTTGAAGGTCGGGGCCTTGCAACCTTCGCTGTCGCAGACTCAGAGCGCTCCTGGTCGCGCACCTTCACCCCCCTTGCGGCTTCCTTCGGCGTGACTTTTGATTTTGATGACAGGTACTCTATGGGGATAACCAGTCAAATCGTGGAGCGTGCGCCGGATGCCCTGGAACTTTTCGCCAAGGGTCCGCACGAGGCGACCGAAACGCTTGAACTGGGCAATCCTCGCCTTTCAAAGGAAACAGCCCTTTCAAGCGAGATCACTCTGAAGCGATCAGAAGGTCGTGTGACGTGGCAGGGCACCGGCTACTACACACAGTTCAAAGACTTCATTTTCAAATCCTTCACAGGGGTATCCTGTGGCGAGGATCTGGCAAGCTGCGGTATTGAACAGGATCTCACACAAATCGTTTATGCTCAGGACAGCGCCCGATTCTTTGGCTTTGAACTTGAAGGTGAATGGAACGCGGGCGAGTTTTTCGGTGGCCCGCTGACCCTCAGCGGGTGGGCCGACTACGTGAATGCAACGCTTGAAACGGGTGGCAATGTCCCACGTATTCCCCCGGTCCGTATCGGACTTGGCGCACGATATGACCGGGACCCCTGGTATGCGTCAATCAAGATGACACAAACCCTTGAACAGAACCGGCTTGGTCAATTTGAGACCAAAACGGGCGGACACACGAACCTTGCAGCTGACTTCGGAATTCGTACTGCCCTCGGCCCGGGAAAACGGAAAGTAACCTTGAAACTCACCGGACACAATCTCCTGAATGAGGACATTCGAAACCATGTCTCATTCAAGAAAGATGAGGTTCCGCTCCCGGGGCGCGCCATACGGCTGGTTTTGATCGGAAAATTCTAGCTTTGGTCAATTCGCCCAGTAGATATATTCCTCACCATCCTCAAACGGCTGGTCTGGCGTTCTGTCGATGCGGATGGCGCTTTCCATCTGGGCTGGCCAGCGCGGCTTCATCTGTTCGGCCATGTGAGTGTCCAGAGCCGCCATGAGTTCGGTAACTACAGTAGGGTTTTCGTCTGCTACATTGACCTGTTCAGTCGGATCGCTCTCAAGATTGAAAAGCCAGATCTTGTCCGGCCGATCTGCGCGCTGAAGCTTCCATGTCCCATTGTTGACAACCTGATAATGCCCTTCCTTCCAGAAGAGATTGGTATGCGGCGCCGTGCCTTCAGTATCGCCTGTTGCGGAAACGAACGGCATCAGGTTGACCCCGTCCATCTTGCGATCTGTAATCGGAGCAGCCTGTGCCGCCTCGGCAGCCGTCGCAAAGATATCAAAGTGATGCACTGGCTTGTCATAGGTCGTACCCGGCGCAATCTTGCCCGGCCACTTCATAAAATAAGGCACGTGAATGCCGCCTTCAAAGAACGTGATCTTCCAGCCCCGATAGGGTTCATTAACCTCCGGCAAACCGATATAACCCGCGCCGCCGTTGTCCGATGTAAAGATCACCAGAGTATTTTCATCAAGGCCATTTTCTTTCAAAGTCGCCATCACCTCGCCAATGCCGCGATCAAGCGCCCGGATCATGGACGCGTAGACACGCTCGCGATGAAGCTCGATATGGGACAGCGCATCATAATCTTCTTTTGAGGCTTGCAGCGGCGTATGCGGCGCCCAGTGCGCAAGATAGAGAAAGAACGGTCGGTCCTTGTTGGCCTCAATCGCCTTGACCGCTTCCCTGGTATAATAGTCGGTGAGATAGCCCTCCGGCTCAAAGTCGCCGCCGCCATTGAAACTGGCTGCATAGCGCATGGCTTTCCACAGGAAACGGTCAATCGGGTCAAAGTCCTGTTTCGAGTTGACGACGCCCGGGTCCTTTTCAGGAAGATAGAGCCCGCTGGCCATCAGGAGGCTTTCATCGAACCCCTGGTCGTGCGGTGCCATGCCATTATTCGTCCCCAGATGCCACTTGCCAATATGGACCGTATGGTAGCCCTCGCCCTTCAAAACTTCCGCCAAAGATATTTCCGAGGCCGGCATGCCCATCTCTTCATAGGGCAAGGCCTCACCGGCTTCCTCATGCACAAAAGGAGGCAAGCCGGTCTCGTCGTCGCCGGAGAGACGATAGAGGGTTTTCTGCATGCCCGCCGGCGTCGGCGTGAACTCAAAACCGAAACGCGTCGGGTAGCGCCCGGACATCAATGCGGCCCGAGATGGCGCACAGGTTCCGCTCGCCGAATATCCATTGGTGAAGAACGCGCCCTGTTCGGCAATCGCGTTGATGTTGGGCGTCGGCACGGTTCCCCCTGCAACGCCGCCTCCATTGATCGTCAAATCGTTCCAGCCGAGATCATCGGCAACAATAAGAATAATATTGGGAGGCCTGTCTCCACGAGTAGCGGCACCACTCGTGTCTTCAGACCCGCTGTCCCATGTGACAGGCCTGTTGGGGCCGGCCGGATTGCTGGTCTGCATACGGTAACTTATGAGCTGAAGGAAAATTTCGGCACGCAAGACATAGGCACCTCCGACAAGTACCGCCAGAGCCGCCGCAATAAAGCTGATCTTCCTCATTTTCCACACCCCTCAGCTACCTCAAAAAGTAATGGCAATACTAGTGCCAATTCATTTCGTACACCAGCCAAATTTCAGTTCTCATTTGCACTCTTCTATATTATACACACTCAAACGCAGAATTAAGGTTATATCACACTATTATTATGTGCAATTAGCCGCACCGGACCGAAGGGGAAATGACGCCATGACAGCACTCGCAAAATTAGCCTCCAGCGATGTCGCCGCAAAACTTGGCGCCGGTGATATCCGTCTGATCGACATTCGTGATGCAGACGAATTTGCTCGTGAGCACATCGAAGGGGCCGTTTCGCTGCCATTGTCAACCTGGGGAACCGAAGGTCCGAATTTCGAAGGAGACCTTCCAACTGTCTTCATGTGCCGCTCCGGTATGCGGACCGGAAGCAATTGCGAACGGCTGGCTCTGCGCGCCGCCAACGACGCCTATTTGCTTGAAGGCGGGCTTGATGCCTGGAAGAAACAGGGACTGGCCACGGTCATCAACGTGAAAGCTCCCATCGAGATCATCAGACAGGTGCACATCACCGCAGGCAGTCTCATCCTCACCGGGGCCGTCCTTGCCAAGCTGGTGCACCCGGGCTTTCTTGGTCTCTCCGCCTTCGTCGGCGCCGGGCTCCTCTTCGCGGGCGTCAGCGGCTTTTGCGGGATGGCTCACCTGCTACGCGCCATGCCATGGAATAAGGCAGCAGCCTCTTCCGCATAGTGATTGACATTTGTCTCAACCAGGTCATCTGCTATAAAGCCGCATGACCGGTATCAATTCACAGACGACGACATTTGACGGTAGCCCCCCTGCCGAGGTTCATATCGATGAGCCGCTTGTCCGCTCTCTTCTCAAGGCTCAGGTCCCTGACCTTTCGGAGCAGGCTCTCGAATTCATTGAGGAGGGCTTTGACAATGTCACGTACCGCCTTGGAAAGGACAAGGCGGTACGCGTGCCGCGCCGTGCCATTGCTGCCAAACTCATTCAAAACGAGCAACGCTGGTTGTCAGAGCTGGCGCCCTCTTTGCCCTTGCCCATCCCGGCCCCGCTGCACATCGGAAGCCCGACGGACTTCTACCCCTGGCCCTGGAGTATCGTGCCGTGGTTCGAAGGCAAGCCCGCCGATCTGGAAGCGCCCGGCAGGGAGGCTGCCTTGACCCTTGCCGCATTCCTGAACGCGCTCCACAAACCCGCACCGCCTGACGCGCCGGAAAACGAGTTTCGAGCGCCGCCCCTTACCTCACGCGCCTCTGCCGTTGCACCTCGCATCGAACGCCTCAAAGAAAAAACCGATTTCGTCACACAGGATCTTGAGGACTTGTGGCATGAAGCCCTGGCAACGCCAGTGGATATCAAACCCACCTGGATCCATGGCGACCTTCATGCCAGAAACGTTCTGGTTCACGAAGGCCAGATCACCGCGATTATCGACTGGGGCGACATGACAGCCGCAGATCGCGCCGTCGATCTGGCTTCAATATGGATGTTACTTGGCAGCAAGGAAGCGCGCGCTGCGGCAATAGAAGCCGTCGAACCGGTAACACAGGCAACATGGATCAGAGCCAAAGGTCGGGCGATGTTCTTCGGGATTTTTCTTCTCGACTCAGGACTCATCGACAATCCGAGACATGCCGAAATGGGCAAACGGACCTTGCGGCGATTGGTGGAAGATCTTTAGCTGGCGCTCAGGTCTGCCCGGACAACGCCCCGGCAAGCACGGTCTCGATATTCAGCTGACCCGCAAGGCCGGCGTTACGATGAACTGCGCATTCCTGATATTCCGGCGAGGTGGCCATTGCCAGCATGGCCGCCCGGCTGGGATAGGTCGCGATTGCCACCTGATCCCAAAGGTCTTCGACCACACCCAGCGTCAAATGCGTGACGTCCCCGCCAAAGACGGCCCCGCCGCCATGCTTTTCCAGCAGCTTCACGACAGCCTGACCGTATAGAGCATAGGCTTCGCGGCCTGACAGATCGCTCTCGCGGCCATCCTCGTATTCCGCTCTATCCTTGAACTTGAGCAGGTTCACCATATAGATCGGACCGTCGGGACCCGGCTCTCCAAAGGCTTCGATCTGCTGCTTGTCAGGCCCAACACGGTTTTCAACTTTCATGGGGCTTCCTTCCTGATTGTTTTGCCAACGCCCTGTTCTTTTGGCAATGATAGTGCCAATTCTTTCCCGGGGTAAAGACCAAAATTCAAAACCCTCCGGAGCCCTGTCTCGCGCTCTGCTTGCCGGGAAAGACAATAGGTGGTTTAAAAGCCCACCGCCCGACAATGAGGAAGACCAGATCCATGAGCGACCACAAAATCAGCCGATATCCCGTTCCCGATGTGAACGACCTGCCCGAAGACATCAAACAAATCATTCTGAGCGTTCAGGAAAAGTCAGGCTTTGTTCCCAATGTTTTCCTCACTCTGGCTCATCGTCCCGACGAATTTCGCGCCTTCATGGCCTATCACGACGCCCTGCTTGAGCGCGATAGCAACCTGACCAAAGCGGAAAAGGAAATGATTATCGTCGCCACGTCAAACGACAACAATTGCCAATATTGCGTGGTCGCTCACGGCGCGATCCTCCGCATACGCGCGAAAAATCCATTGATCGCTGATCAGATCGCGGTCAACTACCGCAAGGCCGACATTACGGCGAAGCAAAAAGCCATGATTGAATTTGCCATGAAGGTCTCAAACGATAGCCGCGCTATCGGCGACGATGATTTCGAAACCCTGCGCGGCCATGGCTTCACTGACGAAGATATCTGGGACATTGCCGGCATCACGGCCTTTTTCGGCCTGTCCAACCGCATGGCCAACTTCACCTCCATGCGGCCCAATGATGAGTTTTTCGCAATGGCGCGCGGCATCTAGCCAAGCATCTAGAAGGTATTCAACAAGCCCTCAATTTTCGCCACCGATGTCTTGTATCCGGCCAGATCATCGTAACCGACAGCGCAAATGACGCGGTCGACGCCAACACGGTCATAGGAGTCGATCAAGGCTTTCGCCTCGGCATCATTGCTCACAGCAAACGGCACAAGTGCCGTCACCTGGCCTCTGTCCTGCCCGCTTTCATCGCAAAGCGCATCATATTTCTCAATGGATGCCGCGATCTCATCTGGCGAACGAGCCATGGGGAACCAGCCGTCACCGTATTTGACGGCGCGTTCCAGAGCATGGGGGGCACCGCCCCCAATGAGGATTTTCGGCCTCCGCGGGCGCGGCTTGAACAGGAACTCCTGCCCGTTGAGCTCCATCTCATCTGAGTCAAAACACTCATTCAGAAATTCCAGCGTCTCATCCGTGATGCGGCCACGGGCCTTGCGATCAATGCCGAGCGCTTTGAATTCTGCATCCATCCATCCCACACCAACACCGAGGACAAGCCTTCCCTTCGAGAGTTCCTGCACCGTGGCAATCTGCTTGGCTGTCGGCAATTTTGCTCTGTAGGGCAAGATGAGAACGCCGCTGCCAAGACTGATGCGGCTCGTCACTCCGGCAAGCCAGGCCAGTGTGGTGAGGATATCAAGATAGCGCCCGCCGCTGCCCTCGGCATCATCCGGCGGAATGGCGATATGGTCTGTGATCCAGAGCGACTCAAGGCCTGCGTCTTCCGCAGCCCTTGCGCAGTCAGCCATCAGATCGGGGGTTGATTGCTCACCCATATTGCGCAGCGTAATACCTAGCTTCATAACAAACCTCTTCGCATGCCCCTTAAGGCCTTCGTGCAATCACCTTGATCTCGGCCCTGGCGCCGGGAATGACAAGTTCCGTGATGCCAATCCAGGTCGATGCCGGATACGGCTCCTTGATAAACTCATCCTTGACCTTCGCCATTGCCCGTGTGTTCTTCTGCAGGTCGACAATATAGAGCGTCGTATCGACTATATCTTCGTACCCGACGCCTGCCGCCTCAAGCGTTCGCCCGAGAGACTGCCAGGCATTGCGGAATTCATCTTCCGCACTCTCGCCTGACCCAACGACGCCGGAGACAAAGACCAGATCGCCGTGCACAACAGCCGGAGCAAAGTGCCAGTTCTCATAGGTCTTGCGGGCTTCATCGGGAACAATGACGTTGATGGGCATGGCATCCTCCAATTTTATTGATGGCGCTTTTACGAATGATCCCGCAGCGCTTTCCTGATAGTCTAGCCTAATGCAGGGTATTGACAAGCCGATCGATCAAACCGGGGACAGTGAGAGGGGAGGCAGGCTCATGTACACAAGTCATATAACTATCACGGGCGTTATCATGTTTATTATCGCGGCCTGCGCACCTGCAGATGGTGCGTTTAAGAGGACGGCGGGAGAGGCTTACCCCTTTGCCGCAGAACTCGAATGTAACGGCACCGAACCTTTCTGGATCATGTCCCTCACTCCGGGTCGAGGAGAGTTTCAACCCATGGATGGCGAGGCCCGCACGTTCAATTTGTCACTACCGCTCACCGCTGCTGGCCGTAGAGACATCTGGACCCTGCAAGGGCACGACAAAACCGACGGCAAATCTGTGGCTATTACGCTGCACCGAACAGGTCAATGCTCTGATGGCATGAGTGATTATAAGTATGACTTTGAAATCGTTCTGGCGCGAGGTGACGGGCGATCCCTGGCAGGGTGTTGCGGCAGGCAACAACAGCTGCCCGCGCACAATTCCAAATAATGGTAAGAGAAACCGGAGTATCTAATTGATCTCCAACCCCTTTAGAACACCTTCTTCGCGCCAGTCCCTCAGAACCTTGAAGAAGGCCTCCGAACCCGTCCCGTAATTGGCATTTTGCAGGGCTCTTTGGTGCGGCTTGCCTTCATTGTTATAGTAACCCGGCGTGCAATCAGCGAGGAATTTTTCGTTCTTGCGAGCCAGCTTGATAATGGTTTCAACCCACTCGTCTTCTGCTTCCTTGCTCGCTTCGATCACGCCCTGATTGCCGTCCTCACAATGCTTGATGATATAGGCGATGTGCTTCGACTGTTCATTGAGGGCATGGGGATAATTCGCCGTGAACCCGCTCTGGAAATTGGACCCCATAATAAAGAGGTTGGGAAAGCCCCGGCTGTGCATGCCATGGAACGTGCGCACGCCGCCATCAAACTTCTCGGTCAGGCTGATACCGCCCCGCCCGTAAGTCTCGTAGCCGCATCTTCTGGCATAGGATGTCCCGACTTCAAACCCGGTTCCGAAGACGATGCAGTCCAGTTCATACTCCTGGCCATTGGCAACAACGCCCTTTTCGGTAATCCGGTCCACGCCGTGCCCATCGGTATTCACCAGCGTCACATTATCGCGGTTGAAGGTCGGCAGATAGTCATCATGGAAACACGGACGCTTGCAGAACTGCCTGTAGTAAGGTTTCAGAGCCTCGGCGACATCGGGATCTTCAACCAGCTCTTCGGCGCGGGCACGAACCTGCTCCATCTTTTGAAAGTCGGCCAGCTCCATTTTCTTGCCAAGAGCCTCCGGCGACAGGTCCGGATCGTCCTCATTCTTTGTCATATTAATCAAGTTACGAATAATTTCCGTCCAGCCGTCCTTGACCAGATCCTCTTCAACATACCCGCCGGATACAAGGATATTGAAATTGTCCATCCGGGCTTGATGCCAGCCCGGCTCCTGGGATTTAAACCAGTCGACATCTGTCTCCCGGTCCCCTCGCACATCAATCGAGGACGGGGTGCGCTGAAAAACGAAAAGCTCTTTGGCGCCTTCGCCCAGATGTGGCACGCATTGAACCGCCGTCGCGCCCGTTCCAATAATGCCGACACGCTTGTCCTTGAGCCCGGTCAGTCCGCCATCGGCGCTGCCACCGGTATACTCATAGTCCCAGCGCGACGTATGAAACGTGTGCCCTTTGTAACGATCAATGCCTTCAATACCCGGAAGTTTTGGCCGGTTCAGGGGCCCGTTTGACATCGCAACAAAGTGCGCTTTCATCTCATCGCCGCGATTGGTCTTGATGATCCAGCGTGAGATCTCTTCATCCCAGCGCATCTCGGTGACTTCGGTCTGGAAACAAACATCATCATAGAGATTATAGTGCCGCGCGATCCGTTGGCTGTATTCAAGGATGTCCTTGCCTTCGACGAATTTCTTCGGCGGCATATAGCCAAGTTCCTCGAGCAACGGCAGATAGACATAGGATTCGATATCGCAGGCAGCCCCCGGATAACGGTTCCAGTACCAGGTCCCGCCAAAATCTCCGGCTTTTTCGATCACACGGATATCGCTGACACCCGCCTCACGCAAACGCGCGCCAGCCAGAAGGCCGCCGAAGCCGCCGCCGATAATGATAACTTCAACTTCATCTTTCAGCGGCTCACGTTCGAGGGTCTCTTCCAGATAGGGGTCATCAACGTAATGCGCAAAGTCGCCCTTGACCTCGGCATATTGATCATTGGCATCGTCGCGCAACCGCTTGTCGCGTTCGACACGATACTTCTCGCGCAACGCAGCCGGATCAAACCCGAGATCGAGCGAAGCCACTGTGTCTTTTGAGTCCTGGATATCCCCTGTCATGGCCTGAGCCTCCCTCTATTTTCTTATTGCTGCTGTTACAGCAGGCGAAGGTTTTCCTTCATCGTTAAGCCTGAGGGTACACACCCGCGCGCCAAAATCAAATATTTCCGGAAATTCGAGCCAGGCAATGTACGGTATCCTACTACCGGACACAGCTCTTTCAATCTACCGAACTTGGCCGAAAAGAGCGGCCGTCAGGCCCATTTGCCCGGCTCGCGATTTCCCATAAGTCTGGCATTTGAATTGCAGATAACCATGGTGGGTAAGTCTTTCGGGGCGGTTCGTCTCAAAATAATACAGGTGGGTAAGACTATGCACATACCATATTCCGCCAAGGCTGCGGAGTGCGCACGATCAAGAACGCCGACGCGTCAAACTAGACGCCGCGAACGTTTCGTGGAGGCAAATCGGGAAGCCTATGAGCAGCAGTTTGGTCAGCGCCAGGAGTTTGGCACGAGATCAGTGACCCCGAGCGGCCAGGTCAAACCACGTCGAACCTTCGGTCTCTTCAAATTGAAATGATAACGGCTCAATCCTGACCCGCCTCCTGGCGGTCAGGGCTTCGTCATCCGCTTCAAATGGGTCGCGCCTTGCTTGCCGCCACTCTTCTTTGGCGCAGGCTTGGCTGGTTTGCGCCCATCGGGTTTTCGCCCATCGGGTTTTCCCGGCCTGGCTTTCTTCCCGGGTTTCCCGGTCTTGTCCTTTGCACCAAACCCTGCAGGCTTTCTGTCCGGCTTGCCGTCTGACCTTCCGACAACACTGGCGTCCTTTTTGACAACACTGTGGTCCGGCGCTGTCTTTCGCGGCGTCATATCCGCATTCAGCTCACCGTAGTCCTGACCTTCTCTTAACTTCAATTGCTGGCGAACCTTTGGCTTGGAAGGCTCATCGGATTTGTCTTTTGAATAAGGCTTCTTCTTTTTCTTCGGTTTCTTTTTGCCGGGCGCATGATCCTGAAAACCACCGCCGCCGGCAGGGGCCTTGTCCAGACGCGCCACGGTGATGTTCTTGTCCACCATGCCTTCGGGACCGATCGCGTCAAAAAATTTCGCCACACACCCGGCAAGCAGCTGAACGTGGGTTTCATTCTTCTGGATCTTGATCGCTCCGATTTCATTCTTGGTGATATGTCCCGCACGGCACAGGAGCGGCAACAACCAGCGCGGCTGGGCATTGTCCTCGTTGCCGACAGAAAGTGAAATCCACACGCCATCATTAAAGTCATCATGTCTGCGTGGTTTGCTGTCGCTTTGGCTTTGGCCTTGATCCAGCAATTCCTCAGGAGCGCTCTGACCCGCAAGATGCTGGCGCACCAGCGCTCCGGCAACCTGCTCCGCACCATGGCGGTCCAGCAGCTCCTGGGCAAAGACGCGTTCTTCCTCGCTAAGCGGAGCGCTCAAGGCCGGATCAGACAGAACCCGTTCGCGGTCGCGCAGCATGATCTCCTTGACCGAGGGCGGACTGGCCCAGGTCGCCTCGATCCTGGCACTTTGCAGCAGCCGTTCGGTGCGCTTGCGCCAGTTGTGCGGCACAATGAGAACGCTGACGCCCTTGCGCCCGGCACGCCCGGTCCGCCCGCTTCTGTGCAACAGGCTTTCCTTGTTGCGCGGCATATCCGCATGGATCACCAGTTCCAGGTTCGGCAAATCAATACCGCGTGCCGCAACGTCGGTGGCGATACACACCCGCGCACGGCCATCGCGCATCGCCTGCAGCGCATGACTGCGATCCTTCTGGCTGAGCTCGCCCGACAGCGCCACCACTGAAAACCCGCGGTTGGAAAAGCGGCTGGTCATGTGATTGACGGTCGCCCGTGTACCACAAAAGACCAGCGCATTTTGCGCCTCGAAATAGCGCAGCACGTTGATGATGGCATTTTCGCGGTCGTTCGGCGCAACGGTGAGCGCACGATATTCGATGTCGACATGCTGGCTCTCCTCCGCAGTCGTCGCAACACGCACCGCATCGCGCTGAAAGCGTTTTGCCAGCGAAGCGATGGAGCGCGGCACTGTGGCCGAGAACATCAGCGTGCGCCGCTCGGCCGGCGCCGCATCAAGAATATATTCCAGATCATCGCGAAACCCGAGGTCGAGCATTTCATCCGCCTCGTCCAGCACCGCAGCTTTGAGGCCGCGCATATCCAGAGAGCCACGTTCGATGTGATCGCGCAGCCGTCCCGGCGTTCCGACCACGATATGAGCGCCGCGCGACAGCGCCTTGCGTTCCGTACTCATATCCATGCCGCCAACGCACGAAGCCACCCGTGCCCCGGTCGACGCATAGAGCCATTCCAGCTCACGCTTGACCTGGAGGGCCAGCTCCCGGGTCGGCGCAACCACCAGCGCCAGCGGCGATCCGCCCGATGTGAAGCGCTCCGCGCCGTCCAGCAGCGTCGGCGCCAGCGTCAGCCCGAAGGCCACTGTCTTGCCCGATCCGGTCTGGGCCGACACCAGAGCGTCAGCATCTCTCAGCTCGGGCGCCAAAACCGCCAGTTGCACAGGCGTCAGCGCCGAATACCCGCGCTTTTCGAGCGCCTCGCCAAGCGCCGGATGGACGCCTTCAAATTGAGTCATGTTGTTCTTTCAGATCGCAGCTTTTCAGGGGGGAAAGCGCATGTCAGCGCTTCTTACTCTCTTCTTGCCGGAAAATCAAAACCGGAGATTTTATGGTTATCAACCCTGGCCATCCGGGCAGGCCGAGCGCCTTCCGCCACACACCGAAGTGACCTCAATCTCTTGCCAGAACAAGTGCCAACCGTTAACCAAAAAAGGCGTCAGGATTCTTTACACCCCCATGAAGCCCAAAGACCAGGTCCGACATAAGCTGTTGAAAAACAACACTTTTCATATATGGCATCAGTTTTGCTTCGTTCGGTTGATTCAAGGTATTTGTTGCGTAAAGGGTAAACAAAATGAAGAGTTTGGTTAGGAATACAGTTCTCGGTGCAATGCTTCTGGCGGGGTCACAAACCGCCTCTGCAACCGTTGTCATCGACTATGTGCACACCCACGACGCCGACGGCGTGACAACATCAACAGTTGTTGGCTCCGGCAACCCCTATGTCCTGAACAGTTTTAACAGTGACTATTTTGATTTTGACGTAAACGACCCTCTGGCCACAGGCTGGGGTATGAGCGATGGCAGCGGTCTTGGCACAGTTTCAGGATCACTTGGCGGTCAGTATGCCGCACCGTACATTACTGATGGTCCGATTGGCCCCGCTGCTGATCCGACACCCTACTACAATGTCTATGGCGGCGGTCTGATGTCGATGAATGTCAATGGCGCCGCATACGACTACTTTGGGCTGTTGTGGGGATCCATTGATGACTACAACACGCTGGCCTTCTATCTGGATAGCGTTCTTGTCACATCCTTCACCGGCTCTGACATCACCACCCCGGGCGTAGCCAACGGGAATCAGACCGCGCCTTCAACCAACACCTATGTCAACTTCTATTTCAGCGATGACATGATGTTCGACCAGGTCAAGTTCTCCAGTACTTCAAACTCGTTTGAATTTGACAATGTTGTCTTTGGACGGACTTCCGATGTTCCGGCACCAGCCGCACTCGGCCTGATTGGCTTCGGCCTGCTGGGCGCAGGCGCAGCACGCCGCAGACGTATGAAAAAATAGTCTGAACACATACGAAACTATTGAAGGGCGGCTCCTTGTGGGTCGCCCTTTTCCTTTGACGACAACAGCCCTCACCCAAAGCGGATACCCTCAACTCTCAGCTAGTCAAATTCCTCGTATGGAGACGCCTTTCGCCGGCACCTTGCGCAGGATATACCCGGCGACATCTTCCAGCGATCTTTGCGCGGCCGGCCCACCATAGAATTGCCAGGTGTGATCTTCGGCTGGCCAGATACGCATTGTGAGGTCGCCGTTGGCATCGCGGACGCGCTCGGCGATACGCCGGGCATCGTCGAAATAGGGCTCATCCTCGCTGACATGGACAAGCAGAGGTGGCATATCCCTGAAGTCTCCGAAGACCGCAGAGACCGTTGGTTCCCACGGGTCCGCACCCTGCAGATAGGCATAGGCAGAGATCGCGCATGTTTCCATGACATGCAGACCGGTCATGAAGCTTTCTGATGCCATGGTCCAGCCTGTCATGGTCAGATCCGCCCAGGGAGAAAGGGCAATCGCTGCCGCCGGCATTTCCGAGCCTTCATCACGCAGGGCAAGCAAGGTCGAGAGCATGATGCCGCCGCCAGTGGATTCACCAAGAAAGACAATATTCGAAGCAGGCACGCCCAGTTCAAGGAGCCAATACCAGGCGGCCTTCACATCATCAAGCGCGGCGGGCCAGGCGTTTTCCGGCGCCAAACGATAATCGACCATAAGCGCTCTGAAACCTGTCAGCTCACAGATATTCTCGACCAGCTTTGTCTGAGCCACAGAGCGAGCATGAATAAAACTTCCGCCGTGGACATAGAGTATAACCATGTCATCAGGACCTGGCAGGCTCTTTCCATCAAAGGTATCGTCTGCAACAAGCCATTCCGCCGCAGTCGGACAATCCACTGCATCTTCAAATTTTGCGCGGTAAAGAGGTTCAACACCGCCAACCCTTTTGACGCGTTCTCGCAATCGAGCAATTGCGGCCTTGCTGTCAGCTGAACTCACAGCTCCCGGGGTACGCCCAACGGAGCGGATCCACTGCTTCATAAGAGGTCGAAAGTAAAACCGGGTCAGACCCCGCATAACGAAATGAAAAACAGCCCGCTTAAAGCGAGGCGTTCTCGTTGTCTCGAGGGAGACGCCTTTCCATGTTTCGACATCAGGGTGCGTTGTTCTCATAATCGACTTTCAGATGTTTCGCGACCCGGTTTACTTAGCCGGAGCAGTATCGCATACTTTGTTGACTGAACAAGGGAAAACAGGAAATGGTCTCCGGCAAGCCCCCGTCTACAACGGAATTACGCGGCGAACTGATTGCCCTTATTCGCAAGGGGAGCTGGGCCAAAACCAATCATGTCCCCGAAGAAGACCAGATCGCCCGGCTTCTCGAAATCGCGCACACCGCCAATGATACTTTCATCCGCGAATGGCATCACCTTTTTCTCAAACAGCAACGGATCGCTGATCAAATTGTTGAGACAAAGTCCAGAGAACGGACCTTGCATGGATTGCAGGCTGCCTTCGACCACATGGTTTTCGGTGCGCTTGTTATCGATCGCAACTTCACAATGATCTCGATCAATCACGCAGCACGAGACATTATCGCCACTCGCCCTTTCATCGACATCATAGATAACAAGCTCACCATCAAAAACAGGGTTTTGAAAACGGATCTTGAGAGCTCCCTTTCCAATCTCTACACCAGAACCGGAAATGACATTCACCAGCTCGGTTATCATTTTGATCCCGGCGATACCTCTGAAAGCCTTGCCTTTCAGCTTACGCTGATTGGCGAGGAAGCCAGCGGGTATGATGCAGTGCTGGAGACCCGGCTTATCCTGATTACGATTGTCGATGCTACAACGATCGAGAATCTGACCGAAGCCGCCACGGCCCAATACGGCCTGACCCCCAAAGAAGCCTTGCTTCTTGCTTGCCTGCTCGAAGGCTGCGAACTGGAACAGGCCGCGGAACGCCGCAAGATCTCCCGCAACACGGCACGCAATCAACTCTCCAGCATCTTCGGAAAGACCGGGGCGAACCGACAGTCAGACCTCATTCGCCTCATCATGCAGTTTCCCGGTGTTTGAGGTGGCAGGCGCGTACCATCCATGTCCACTTCGAAACTCATACACCTGTGTCAGGGCTCCTTTCTCGCCCGCCCAAAATGGAAAAGACCGAAGGCAAGAAGACCGAGCCCTGCAAAAGCAAATGCGATCATTTCTCGGGAGTGCAGTATTGTCACGTTAAATTCATCCGGCTCGCTGGCAGAAGGAACTGCCCCGCAATCTGAATCAGGACACGCGGACGGATCAATCTCACTTACATCCGTCGAAGTTTCGCCAGCGTCCGTTTGCGCAGGCGTGGCGTAAATCAAAAATCCCGCCGCAAGAACCAGCCAAAAAACACGAAACCCCATAGAGCACCCCATGCCACGCACTTTGCACACTCGTCAAATCTGCACAGATCATCGGGTTCCCGACCGTTTCACACAAGGTACAAATGTACCAGGGCCACCAAAAAAGCTCGGAGCTCTCACAGAGCCGGTCCTTAAGCCGCAATCCAGGACAAGGCAACACCATCTCCAAACGCGGTCTGTTTCAATGCTTCTGGAAAACAATACTCAGCACACACACATCGAATCACGGAAAGTGAAAACAAGGCTCGGTATTTGCAGCGCGGGGCGTTCACTCCCAGCCGTAATTGAAACTGACGCTGATGCGTTCCTCGTCGGCCATGTTGAGCTCGACCTCGTGGCGCAGCCAGCTTTCCCACAGCAGAACCTCGCCCGCCTCGGGCGCGACATAGATGAACTTGCGTAACTCGGTCCGCGCCTCGGCCTCGCGCTCCGGCGCGGCCATCATCATCACCGAGCGCGGATCCTCGAACTTGATCGCCCCCGCGCCGCCCGGCACCGTGACATAGGTCGTGCCGCTGATCACGCTATGGGGATGCAGGTGCGACGTATGGATACCGCCCGGCGGCAGGATGTTGATCCACAGACTGTCCAGCTTGACTGACTTGCCGTCCAGATCGAATTCCAGATCTTTGACAAAAGCCGCGACATGTTTGTCGAGCACCGCGGCCAGATCCTTGAAGATCGGAAACCGCCACGCCAGATCGTCGAGCGAGCTATAGCTGGTATACCCCGGATAGCCATGTTCCGCGCACCATACCTGCCCGGCCTCGTCATCATCGGCAATCGACAGGCAGGAGGTTTCAAGCTCGCCGCCGTCCACGGCCTTGCCAAACTCGGACAGGGCAGCGCGGTAGAGGCGGGTAACGAAAAGCGATTCGATCTGTGACATGGGTCCCACCATAGCCCGGCGCGCGCCGCATGCAAACATCCCCGCCTGTGCTTGCCGACAGAGTATGCGCACCACCCCAGGGAGAGACCCCGACATTCCGACCCGCCCCGCTCAACCGTGCTGAAATCACTCAAAATGCTGCGCATTTTAAGTCGCTTTGGGAGTGGGAGGAGGGAGCGCATTTTGAAGGAAAATGTGCTACCCGAGAGATGGGTAACACTTCATTCCGGGCACATAGGTTACACTTTCGGGCTTTTGCAGAGGATCGCGGAATGCCCTGGCAGGAGTGTAACAAGATGGACGAACGACTACGCTTTGTGGCCCGGTTGCTTGAGGGCGAGAAGATGGCGCCGCTATGCCGGGAGTTCGGGATTTCCCGCAAGACCGGCTACAAACTTCAGGAACGCTACCGAGATTGCGGCCTGGAAGGACTGACGGACCGCTCAAGGCGCCCCTATCGACACGCCAACCGTCTGCCGTTCCAGGTCGAGACCCTGATTGTCGGGCTCAAGCAAGAGCGGCCCAACTGGGGTGCACCCAAGATTCGCGAGAAGTTGCGACGGATCTATCCAGACATCCAGCTACCGGCAATCAGCACAGTCCATGCTGTTCTGGATCGCCACGGGCTCGTCAAACGACGCGGGCGCAAACGCAACAGGGCGCAAGGCACGAGCCTTTCAAGGCCAGTAACACCCAATGCCCTGTGGTGTGCGGACTACAAGGGAGAGTTCATGCTGGCAGACCGGCGCTATTGCTACCCGCTCACCATCACAGACTTCGCCAGCCGCTACCTCATCACCTGCGAGGCGCTGCACACCACAAAGGAACGCTATGCCTTTACTGTGTTTGAGCAGGCCTTCAAGGAGTTCGGCCTGCCCGGCACTATCCTCACAGATAATGGCGTACCCTTCGCAAGCCCCAACGCCCTCTATGGCCTGAGCCGCCTTTCCGTCTGGTGGCTGCGCCTCGGGATCAACGTCGAGCGTATCAAACCTCCCTGCCCGGCAGGGCGTGCAAAGCACGCCTGAGAGGGGGCCATCCCGAGCAGAACGGCCGCCACGAACGCATGCATCTCACATTAAAACAGGAGACAACAAAACCTGCCGGAGAGAACTTACTTCAACAGCAGGAAAAGTTCGATGACTTCATCGACATCTTCAATAATGACAGGCCGCACCAGGGGCTCAATATGAAAGTCCCCTCCGAGCTGTATACACCTTCATCAAGACAATATGAGGGGCTGCCGGATCTGGAGTACCCATTCCACGACAAGACAATAACCGTCACCGCTTGCGGAAGAATTTGCACCGACGGCCGCAAAATCAACCTCAGCACTGTCTTTGCCGGACAAAAAGTCGGCATCAAACAGACAGAGGACAAAATCTGGCTGGTCAGCTTTATGCAATATGACTTAGGATATTTCGATCATGAGACCGTAAGACT
>CBFDBJ010000054.1:0-26766 GCA_965603015.1 uncultured Alphaproteobacteria bacterium | reverse complement strand
CCACCGTCGCCGGCGACTCCATCCTGGTATCCGAGTTCGACGCCGCGCCCGGCGAGATGACCTTCGCGCGCCTGGGCCTCTGGGACGAGAAACCGTACATGGTCATCGCGCGCGGAAACGTGGTGCGCCTTTCCGCCGAGGAGCGCAAGGCCAGGGTCACGGAATTGCTGGAAACCGTGGGCCTGCCGGCGCGGTCGGTGACCCGCTACCCGTTCGAGTTTTCCGGCGGTCAGCGCCAGCGCATCGGCATCGCGCGGGCTCTGGCGCTCAATCCCAAGCTCATCGTCTGTGACGAGCCGGTCTCGGCCCTCGATGTTTCGATCCAGAGCCAGGTGCTCAATCTGATGAACGACCTGCAAAGGGATCTCGGGCTGGCCTATCTCTTCATCGCCCATGACCTGGCCGTTGTGAAACATATCTCCGACCGGATTGCGATCATGTATCTGGGCCGCATCGTCGAGATCGGTGATGGCGACGAGGTCTATGAAAAGCAGCGCCATCCCTATACCAAGGCGCTCATCGACGCGATCCCGGTTCCCGACCCGCGTCACACCGCAAAGATGAAACCTCTGGAAGGCGACGTACCCTCGCCGATCAACCCGCCATCAGGCTGCGCCTTCCATCCGCGCTGCACCTTCGCACAGGACATCTGCAAGACGGATCGGCCCGAGCTGCGCGAGATGGCATCAACCGGCGTCAGCCACCGCGTCGCCTGCCATTTTGATCTGTAGGTTCTAATTCGTCCGATAATCAGTCCTTGTCATCCCGGCCTTGAGCCGGGATCTGCAGGCACGATGCAGGGACTCATGAAGATCACAATGAGAAGCACGATCCTGCCCCGAGATCCCGGCTCAAGGCCGGGATGACAATGGAGGGGTCACTCTTCACTCTCTGACCGCGCCGCTTCCCACGCCTTGATTCGCGCTGTAAAGTCGCCAGCCAGATCGTTGGGCATGGGGAATGTGAGGTGGTACTGAGCAATATTCCAGGTTCCGTCTGTGAGGGTCAAAACCCCGGTACCGCGCGAGGTGCCATAGGCCTCGTTTTGCAGCAGCTCATCGAACCAGGCTGTTTTCCCGTCAGGTGAAAAGTCGATCTCTCGCTCGGTCATCACATAGGTCCAGCCCCGCCCTGCGGCAAAGATCGGTTCTGCGAAGGCCTTGAACGCGGCCAGCGGCCAGCGCTCTGATTTGTCCGTCCCGATAAAGACGCCGTTTTCGGCGAAGAGAGAAAAGTAGGTGGCCCCGTCCGCCTCGGAGGCTGCGGTGTGAAACCGGTCGAGGGTGGCCGAGACTGATGCAGTGTCATGTGATGCGTTCTGCGACATGGCAGGGGGGCTCCCGAATGTGAAGGCCAGGATGAGGAAAGCCAGGCGGAAAACTCTGGGCATGGGCGAAGCTCCTGTATTTGCGGGCAGAATCGCCCTGAAGTCTGGCACATCCTGGCGCCGGGGTCATAGAATTGCCCCAAAGTGGTCACGCCTTGCCGCAAAGCTCCCAAAGTCCCGCCCCATTCGAAACCCATGATCTCCTCAACAATCACTAACGGGCAGGAGGCTCCCATGTTCAAACTGACAGGCTTTATCGCAGGGCTCTTTTCAACAACCCTCGTCATGATGACCCTCGCCGGAATATGATCCGCGCGATTTACTCCGCAGCAGAGTTAAGCGGTGACGCCATCTCCGGCGCTGTTTCCTCATCCATAAAAAGCTTACCCGGATTGAGGATACCTTTGGGATCGAACAGCTGCTTCATCTGTTTCATCAACGCAATCTCTTCCGGCGCGCGGGTGTAGGACAGGTAGCCGCGTTTTTCAAGGCCGATGCCGTGCTCTGCCGAGACCGACCCCTTGAGGTCGCGCACCCCGCCATAGACCAGTTCCTCGACCACGTGATGGGTTTCCTCTGACCCATCCCCGACCGACACAATGACATGCAGATTGCCGTCGCCCAGGTGGCCGAAGGTGAACAGGTTGTGGTCCGGCCAGCGCGCCGTCAGCTTCCCTTTGAGGGCCTTGATATAATCATCCATGTCGGCAATTCCGACCGAGATATCAAACGCCCACAGCGGCGCCACATGACCCATCTGGAAGACGTCGTCGCGGATCTCCCACAAAGCCTTGCGTTCCGCTTCGTTCTTGGCAATGACGGCGTCTGATATGAGTTCTTTTTCGAGCGCCTCGCCAAGGATCTCTTCAAAGCGCAGCTGATCGCGCTCCGGGTCCGACCCCAGGGTCTCGAGCAAAACCGTGAACGGCGCACCGTAGGCAACAGGCGGCCTGTGCGGGGTCTTGTCGCCGGTGATAAACTCATAATACTCCGCCCACATCGCTTCGAACGAGGACAGCGTCCCGGCGGCGGCGGCATCCATGTAGCCCAGAAAATCTGTCAGCGCCGCAAAGCTCGGTACCGAAACCCAGGCGCAGTTTTCGCTGGTCGGCAGCGGGCGCAGCCGCAGGATCGCGCGCGTCACAATGCCCAGCGTGCCTTCCCCGGAAATGAACAGGTGCTTGAGATCATAGCCGGTGTTGTTCTTGATTGCCTTGCCCTGCATTGGAATGATCGTGCCGTCCGCCAGCACCGCCTCGACGGCCAGCACCTGGTCGCGGGTCATGCCGTAGCGAATGACGCGGTTACCCCCGGCGTTGGTCGAGATGTTACCGCCAATCGTTGCCGAGCCGCGCCCGCCCAGATCAAGCGGATAGAGGAAGCCGTGTTCAACGGCCTTTTCTTGCACCACCTGGAGGATAGCCCCGGCGCCCACGGTCATGGTCCGCGACGCCACATCCACGTCCTCAATGGCGTTCATACGCTCCAGCGACAGCGCGATCTCGCCCCGGACGCGCCGGGTGCCCTGCACCATGGTCGTATTGCCGCCCATGGGCACGACGCCTTGCCCGGCCTCATTGCACAGCTTGAGGACTTTTGAGACTTCCTGCGTCGACGCCGGCCGCACAATCGGCCCCGGCCCTCTGGCCTCGTCCTCAAGGATCCCGTTCGGGCCAACGACGGCCTCGATCGCCTTCAAAAGATCTGCTGAAACACTGGTCATGCGGTCCTCTCCTGTTCTTTTGCGGCCAGACTAGGTCAGCGGTGAAGTCGGAGCAATAGTCCTCGCGCGGGCCAAAACAATCTGCCCCTTATGATAACTGGTTTGCATAACTGTCTTGCCTGAATTGATAATAAAAGAACAAATGTTCTTTTTGGAGATAACATGCCTGCCCTGACCGCCGAGACCACGCAAGCCCGCCGTGACCACATTATGGCTGCCGCCATGCGATGTTTTGCGCGCACCGGATATCGCGGCACCTCGATCCGGGATATTTGCAACGAGGCAGATCTGTCAATTGGCGGGCTCTATGCGCACTTCTCCGGCAAGGAAGAGATTCTGATCGCCATGGCGAAAAAGTTTCATACCCAGCGCGAGGCGCTTTACTCCGAGGGACGGGCTCAGGCCCCCGCCGCAGATCCGGCAACAGCGGTTGCAGAAAATTTCCGCGCGATGGTGAAAGACTATGGCACCGCAGAAGGCGATCGCGAGCGCCACGCCGACATCGTCATGCTCGGCGAGGCCCTCAGCATTCCCCTGTTGAAGAGCGTGCTGGTGGAAACGGACGTGCAACACATCACCGCTTTCAAAGCCCTTCTCGACGCCGCAAACCCCGATGCCAGCGGATCCAGTCTGCCCCTTGCCAATCTGATAACCGGATCCCTCTTTGGACTGATTATTCTGTCAGCCTACCATGACGATTTTGATTGCGAAAGTTACATCGCAGCGCTCCAGGATCTTCTCAGTCGAACCAGGAATCCGCACACAGCGTAATTGCATAAACAAGGAGAGTTACAATGAGCAAGAATTTACCGGACGGCTTCACCCACCTTGGCCCAGACAAAAACACGCGCGTTGCGCCGTTCTTCCTGCTGGTCTTTTTATCCTGGCTCCTGTGGATTCCCGCAGGCGCTCGCATGGCCGGCGTGTTGCCATTCCCGTTCCCCAGCGAGCTGGCCTGGGCCGGTGTCTTTATGCCGTTTGTCCTCAGCCTCGTCTTTATCTTCAGGGCTGGCGGGATGCGTGGTCTGAGGATGCATCTTGCCAGATTTGTAAAATGGCGGTTTCCTCTGAAATACTGGGCTTTCGCCCTGTTGGCCATGCCGGTCCTCGGGCTCGCGATGGCTGCGGCCTGGTCGATTTTTGTGGACCCGATTCTGGCCACAGGCTTTGAACGATTGTTCGACGGTACTGTGCAGGGCAAGGTTCTCGAGCGCATGGAAATCACAGCCTATGAGTCAGCCGGACCCCAAAGCGCCCTTAATGGATATCTGGGAAGTTCGCTAACGGCGTTTATTCTCGGCTACATTGCTGTGGGCCTGATGGATGGGGGCATCAGTGAGGAACCTGGCTGGCGCGGCTTCGCGTTCCCGATCCTTCAGGATCGTTGGGGCGCGCTTCCCGCTGCTCTTGTTGTTGGCTTCGTGTGGGCCGCCTGGCATCTGGGACCACTGCAGTGGCAAATTCTTTTTGCCGAGGGAACCGGAGCGTTCCTTAACTTCCTGCCGGGCCACGCCTTGATGTATGTTGTCGGTGTCGCACCGCTGGCCATCATTTTCGCATGGCTCTATGAGGCAACACGCGGGTCACTGCTTGTCTGTTTCCTCGTCCACGACAGTTTCAACAACACGTCGCTCATGGCGTCCTACATGTTCCCCGAGGCGCCCTTGATGATCGGGATAGTCGCCTTTCTCTGGATCACCGTCATCGCCATTCTTGTCAAAAACGGCTGGCGCAGTTTTGCACCGCGGACGCAGGAAGGCTAGAGCGCTTCCGGAAAAGTGAGAACCGGTTTTCCGAACAAGAAGCGTGGAAAACAAAGAATCTAGAGCTATTCCGCGACTCAGAGATACTCGGAATAGCTCTAGAGCATCTCGAACTTCGCTGTGAAATGGCGCAGCGCCGGAGGCTCCCAGGCGATCCGGCAACCCTTGAGATCCCCTTTGCGTTCATTGACGTCCGCAAAGCACTCGATGACATAGTCGATATGGCTCTGGGTATAGACCCGGCGCGGGATCGCAAGGCGCACCAGATCCATGTCGGCGGGCACTTCGCTCCCGTCCGCCTGGCGCCCGAACATCACGGTGCCGATCTCGCAGCCCCGGATGCCGCCCGCCAGATAAAGCTCCACCGCCAGCGCCTGGCCTGGATAATTGGCCACCGGAATATGCGGCAGCATGGCCCGCGCATCGATATAGATCGCATGGCCCCCGGTCGGGCGCACAATCGGCACGCCCATTTTGGTCAGCGCGTCGCCGAGATAGGCCGTCGATGTGATCCGGTACTCAAGATAATCTTCCTCGATCACTTCCTCGAGGCCAACCGCGATCGCTTCAAGATCGCGGCCCGAAAGTCCGCCGTAGGTCGGAAAGCCTTCGGTGAGAATGAGCAGATTGCGCGCTTCCATCGCGAGAGTGTCATCGTTGAGCGCCAGCCAGCCGCCCATGTTCACCAGCGCATCTTTCTTGGCGCTCATGGTCATGCCGTCCGCATAGGAGAACATCTCGCGCACGATCTCCTTGATTGACGTGTCCGCATACCCCGCTTCGCGCTGCTTGATGAACCAGGCGTTCTCGGCAAAGCGGCACGCATCCAGGAACAGCGGCTTGTTGAACTTTTTGCAGATCTCCTTGGCGCCGCGAATATTGGCCATCGAGACCGGCTGCCCGCCGCCTGAATTATTGGTGACGGTGATCATCACAACAGGGATCCTGTTGGACTGCGTCTTGAGCCGCGCCTCCAGCGCCTCCAGATCCATATCGCCCTTGAACGGGGCTTCAAGCTGCGGGTCGAGGCCCTCGGCTTTGATCAGATTGACCGCCTCGGCGCTGGTCGCCTCGACGTTCGCCCGGGTGGTATCAAAGTGGGTGTTGTTGGGGATGACAATCCCCTCGCCGCCAAGAATAGTAAACAGGATCTTTTCCGCCGCCCGGCCCTGATGGGTCGGAATGATATGTTTGAACGGCATCAGCTCGCGCACCGCTTCCTCAAAACGAAAGAACGACGGCGAACCGGCATAGCTCTCGTCGCCGCGCATGACGCCCGCCCATTGCCGGGTCGACATCGCCGAGGTGCCTGAGTCGGTCAGAAGATCGATCAGAACATCGTCAGACTTCAGCGAAAAAAGATTGTAGTCCGCCGCCTTCAAAAGGTCCTCGCGTTCGCCGCGCGTCGTCATGCGCAACGGCTCGACCGACTTGATGCGAAACGGCTCGATAATGGTTTTCATGGATGTCTGCTCCGAATGTAAAGGGCAGCAAAATGCTTGCCGCCTCCATATCCGGGATGTGTGCGGGGATCAAGCTCTGTGAAAGAACACGTTCAGCTAACCAGCCCCATGATCTCTTCCACCGCCAGCACCGGTGTTGTCCTGCCTGCGGTAATCTCGGCCTCCAGCGCCTTCATCCGTCCGGCGATGGCCGGATTGTCGTGTACCCGGGCGAGCAGGCGGTCCTCGATCATCTGGTACATCCAGCGGATTTGCTGCGCCCTGCGGCGCTCGTCGAACTCGCCCGAGGCGGTCATCTTTGTCCGGTGTTCGGTGGCCAGCGCCCAGACTTTGTCGAGGCCGGTGTTCTCAAGCCCCGAGCAGGTCGTCACCGGCGGCGTCCAGGTCTCGCTGGCTGCGGTCATGATCGAAAGTGCCGCGCCATATTCGCGCGCTGCTGCCGTTGCGCGCCGTTCGCCGTTGTCCCCGTCCGCCTTGTTGACGCAAATCATGTCGGCGATTTCGAGGATGCCCTTCTTGATGCCTTGCAGCTCGTCGCCGGCGCCGGGCAGCATCAGTACAAGGAAGAAATCAACCATGTCGGCGACCACAGTCTCCGACTGGCCGACACCAACAGTCTCCACAAGAATGACATCATAGCCCGCCGCCTCACACAGCAGCATGGTCTCGCGGGTCATCGCCGAGACGCCGCCGAGTGTCCCCCCGGCAGGCGAGGGGCGAATATAGGCGTTCGGATTTGCCCCCAGTTTTTCCATCCGCGTCTTGTCGCCGAGGATCGACCCGCCGGTGCGGCTCGATGAAGGATCGACCGCCAGCACCGCAACCTTTTTGCCGAGATCACACAAGGTGGTGCCGAAGGCCTCGATGAAGGTCGACTTGCCGACGCCGGGCACGCCGGTAATGCCGATCCGGTGTGCAGCGCCTGTCTCGGGCAGAAGTTGCAGAAGGAGCTTTTGCGCATCTTCCTTGTGTTTTGGGTTTTTTGATTCCACCAGCGTGATGGCGCGCGCCAGCATCGCCTTGTCACCTGATTTGATGCCGCTGGCCAGCTCGTCCAGCGATGGTTTTCGTGCCTTGTTCATGGCACGAGACCTAGCATGCTCCGGTTCTGAATGGCAGTCTGGAGTTCGCCGCGATTTAGCGCTAGTATGCGCACGGGGTTATGGAAATTGGGGGTATCTCATGGGATTCTTGATCAGATGGTTTGCAGCAATTGTCTCGCTGGTGACCGCGGTAGCGCTGTTCTACGGCACGTGGCGGGTCTGGCAGGGCAATAACCTGGAGCTTGCGGCGGTGTTCTTCAGTGCGGCGGCCATTGCCCGTTCGCTCCTGCTGGCCTGGCTGCGTCGCTCCGGCAATGTCTCGGCGCTGTTTCGCTCCAAAAGGACGGCCTTCATAAAAACACCGTTGCAGGAGGCCGCGTTTCTGCTGCCGATTTATGGAGCGCCAGCGATCTATGCCTGGTTCGGATTTTTTCAGACGCTGATCGCTGTCCCCGTCGGCTGGCTCGTCCTGCGCGCGCTGGTGCGGATGATCCTCGAGCGCAGTGCCGGTGAGGTCGAGGCATAGGTGATGCACAAATTCTGTCGCCCCGGCCTTGAGCCGGGGTCTCAGGGCAGGATGGTGCTTCTCATTGTGATCGTCATTAGTCCCGACTTCGTGCCTGCAGATCCCGGCTCTACGCTTCGCTGCGGCTGCACTGCCTGACAGGGCGTGCGCAGCACGCCTGAAAAGGGGACGACGATGATAAGGGCAACTACTCCGCAGCAGCCGCTTTGGCCCGTTCCGAAGCGCGCTGCTTGATGCTCTCTGATTTGAGCTGACCGCACGCCGCCATGATGTCGCGCCCGCGCGGTGTGCGGATCGGGCTGGCATAGCCGGCGCGGTTGATCACCTCGGCAAACTTTTCGATCTGCGCCCAGTCGGAACACTCGTAGTTCGATCCCGGCCAGGGATTGAACGGAATGAGATTAATCTTCGACGGTATTTTCGCCAGCAATCGGACCAGCGCCTTGGCGTCGGCGATGCTGTCATTGATGCCTTTCAGCATGACATATTCAAACGTAATGCGCCGTGAATTGGACAGCCCCGGATAGTCGCGGCAGGCCTGCATAAGCTCCTTGATCGGATATTTCCGGTTGATCGGAACCAGCCTGTCGCGCACTTCGTCGCGCACGCCGTGCAGCGAGATCGCCAGCATGACGCCGGTCTCCGCGCCCATGCGTCCAATTTCCGGGACAACGCCGGAGGTCGACAGGGTGATGCGTCGTTTTGAAATCGCAAGGCCGTCGCTGTCGGCAAACGTCAGCAGGGCCTCTTTCACATTATCAAAATTGTACAGCGGTTCGCCCATCCCCATCATCACAATATTGGTGATGTTGCGCGGGCGCTTACCCTTTTCTTCCTTGTCCTGAAAGTCGGGCCATTCCTCGAGTGCATCCCTGGCGATCAGAAATTGCGCGATGATTTCGCCAGCCGTCAGGTTCCGCACAAGGTTCTGCGTGCCGGTGTGACAGAAGGAGCAATTCAGCGTGCAGCCGACCTGGCTGGAAATGCAAAGCGTGCCGCGCCGATCATCCGGAATGAAAACGGTTTCCGCTTCGACCCCGGGACCAAACCGGATCAGCCACTTGCGGGTGCCGTCTTCGGAAATCTGTTCCTCGACAATCTCCGGGCGCGCAAGTGTGAACCGTTCCGAGAGCCCGGCGCGCAGGTCCTTTGACAGCGTCGTCAGGTCATCGATGTTGCTGGCACCGCGCGTATAGATCCAGTTCCAGACCTGGGCGGCGCGCATACGCAAGGCCTTTTCCGGGACGCCCAGGTCGCGGAAACAAGCCTGCAGGGCCTCGCGGTCCATGCCAACCAGACTTTTCTTTTCAAGTGCGCTCATGTTTTGCCCAATCCTGCGGCCTGTTCCCGAGTGTTCTCGAGGCGCCGCGTTCAGGGGCGCTTACTTACAGGATTTTGCCGCAGCGTCCAATGCTGCTGTGATGCCTGACAGCGAGTAGGTGTCGGTGGTCAGCGTGCCGCGCTTTGACGTGCCTTTGACAGTCATCGAGCTGCCACCCTTCATCGCCCGGACAATGCGGGTTTCATCGGCCTTTTCGCGCAGCCAGGCACCGCCGTTCCCCGAGGTCTCGTCATTGTCTGTGAACAGGGAGAATTTGTCCGAGCCAATATTAACGCTGGCCGCCGAGCCTGGTTTGAACGGATAGCCGATCTCGATGCTGGGTTGCCAGTGTCCACCACCCCAGTTGGTGACAATGAAGAAAATATCGCCGCGCTTGACGTTCTTCGGGCTTTGCGACTTTGGCGTTGCCACAACAAAGCAGACTTTTCCGCCGGATTCCTGCGAGGAATAGGCTTTCCAGGCCTTGTAGACGCCAATTTGCTTTGGTGCCGCCGCCGCTGGCGCCAGAGTGGCCGCCGTTGTAACAGCAGCCAATGCTGCCGAGATTAAAAGATTTCGCCAGATAGTGTTCACGCCGGTCAAACTCCCGTTTCAAAAATCCCCGATAGCTGCGCCGTTCGATGAACGACCATTGCCAGCCTGCCAGGCTCCAGTTTGTAGGGTTATTGTGTCAAAAATTAGTATCGCATCATCGTCAAAAATCAAAAATAAGAATTCCACCACGCCGCGTTTGCCAAAGTCAGGCGAGCATCAGACGAAAAAATACCCTTCATGCACGATTAGGGCTTGCATGTTTTAGTTTAGATCCTAATCTAGCGAGCACGGAGAGTAAGCGGTAAAAGTGCAAGGGATTGGTTAACGAACTGTAAACGAGTTGCGAGACACAAGTCGACGACGCGAAGCAAAGGCAAGCTCATGAAGGGTGCTCAAGCCGAAAAGGTGGCTGTTGTTCAAAGAGAAAGGAGCGGGCACCGGGAGCGGGCGCTGCGTTCGAATGTTGCCATGTTTGGCCTCAGGTGTGCCGCCGCGCCAATCGAATCACAAAGTCCGGACAAATCTACGGAAGCCTTGATTGCCGCCGTTGCCTGTGGTGACAAGCCGGCGTTTGCCGTGCTTTTCGAGCGGGTCGCACCGCGGGTAAAGGGCTATATGATGCGCCTCGGCTCGGGCGAGGACCAGGCCGAGGAAATCGCACAGGATGTCATGGTCGCCGTATGGCGCAATGCGCGGTCCTATGATCCTCAGAAAGCTGCCGCTTCGACCTGGATTTACAGAATAGCCCGCAATCGCAGGATCGACCTTTGGCGGCGAGACTATCGTCTTGAACTGGACCCGAATGAGCCCGGTTTGCAGGGGCAAGAGCCGCAAATGCCGCTTGAGATCCTTGATACCGCGCAGCAGGCCCGAGCCGTTCGCAAGGCCGTGGCTGCCCTGCCCGAAGATCTGGCCCTTGTTCTGCGTCTGGCTTACTTTGAGGGGCTTACTCACAGTGAAATCGCTGGCAAACTTGGTCGTCCGCTGGGAACCGTCAAATCAAGAATCCGAAAAGCCATAGGTTTAGTAAGGAAATCCCTGGACCTCCGGTCCATCTGACTTATATCCTCTTTCGTTGAATGGACAGAAGTCCGCCGTTCGGCAGCCTGGTCAGGGCTGAACAACCGGCGGCACGTGTTTATGGGCGGTGAGGAAGAGCAATATGGGGTTAGTTGATCCTGACAGCGAGAGTTTTGGGTCCATGGCGGCAGGGCCCCTCGACCCGGCGTTTCGTATGTTGCTTGAGGCCCACACCGCATTCCATCCCGAAGCGTCAGCGTCGACGACGGAGGCCGATCTGATCGCTTCTGCTTTTTTTGAAGAAGGCGGCGAAGTGTCGATGCATTGTGATGCCCTCCAAAGCGTTATGAAACGTATTAACAAGGGCGACCTTCACCCCTCGGGGATCGAATTGCCGGACTATCTGGACAAGGCGCCCCATGAGCTGCGTTATGCCGTCGCCCGGGCTCTTGAGCGCGAGGGATGGCGGCCAGGAGCAGTTGGGGCACGGGCTTTGTCGCTCCAGGCACCTGGCTCCACAATTGAAGAAAACGGTGGCAGCATCCTGTTGTTCGAATCGTCCGCCGGGTCCCGCGTGCGGCCCCACAAGCATCTCGGTGAGGAATATTTGCTTGTTCTGAAAGGTGCAATGTCTGAGGAGAATGAGGCCCCCATGCCTGTCGGCTCCCTTGCTTTCAAGGAGCCGGGGTCGAGCCATGCGCCCACGGTTGCACCGGACAGTGACTGTGCCGCGTTGATCATCTTGACTGGCGGGTTCGAGGTTCTTTCCTCAGAGGAGGCCGGCGACAGCGTGTTCGCGTAGGCCGTCATTGGCTCCCCACACCAAATCTGATCATCAAAAACTCTGCCGAACCGGACCTGAGGGCTTGCGCCAATCCTCCTGCGGCGGCAATTCGGCCGCTTCTGTGGCGCCTCCGGTATGGGCTGGTCGAAGCGGGAATCGACCCAGGCTGATCGAGCGGTCATAGAGGACGATGGCCGCCGCCGTTGCCACATTGATGCAGAACTGTGTCGGGATTTTAATGATATGGTCGCACCGCGCCAGGGTCTCAGGCCCCAGCGATCCCTTTTCGGGGCCCAGAATGTAGGCGGCGCGCGAGGGGTGCCGGAAAGACGGCAGATCGACGGCACCATCAACCAGCTCCACACCGACCAGCGCGCACCCCTTGGGAAGAATGAGGTCGTCCATAGTATCCCATTCGTAGAAGGGCAGGTGATTTGAGGATCGGGCCGTATCGGACTTGGCGCGGCGCAGGGAATAGTGCGCGTCGACGGTAAAAACAAAACTGGCGCCGAAGGCGTGCGCGGAGCGAAAGATGTTCCCGATATTCATCGGCTTGGATATTCCTTCAACACCAATTCCAAAATAGCCTCTCAAGGTGTACTCTCCAGATCTTGTGTTCGGGCGGCGCGACATCAAGGTCAAACGACACGCCGTTTGGGCACCATCGCGCCTCGCAAGGGCTCAAGTCAAGGAAAGTGCCTCATGACAAACTCTGCCAGCGAACACACCGGACAGCTCACCATAGGCCTCACCAGAGAGTTTGGGGTAGAAAATCCCGTCCTTGTAGATGTGACCCGCGGCCTTGATCCGGCCTCCGGTTCAGCAAGCTCGAGCGCTGGCTTTGTTGAAAGCGTTCATCGGGGCGCCATTGCTGTTGTTGATGCATCGGGTCGCAGCGTGGCCGAAATTGGTGATGTCGAACGCGCCATTTGTCCGCGCTCCACTCTGAAACCCTTGCAGGCCCTGGCCTTCCTTGAAAGCGGCGCGCTTGATGAATTTGATCTGGGGCCTGAAGAAGTGGCGCTGTCGGCGGCCTCACATGGCGGTGAACCGGTTCATGTCCAGGCCATCGCAAGCTGGTTGAAGAAAATTGATTGCACCATCGACCAGCTTGAGTGCGGTGCTCACTTGCCTCTGCATGAACCCGATGCCCAAAATCTTTTGCGACAGGGCAAGGCGCCGACCGCGCTGCACAACCAGTGCTCCGGCAAACATGCGGGCTTCATGTCTCTTGCCCGGGTCATGGGCGCAGATGTCACGGGCTACACAGACCCGGACCATCCGGTCCAGGAGCGGGTCGCAGCAATTATATCGGAAATGGTTGACTTTGACGTCACTTCCGCCCGGGTTGGCGCAGACGGGTGCGCCGCGCCGAATTACGCAGTGCCCCTGAAGGCGCTCGCCCGTGGTCTGGCACGAATGGCGCGGACAGAAAGTCTGGTACCCCAGCGGGCGAGGGCCGTGACCACTCTCTTGTCGGCCGTTGAGGCGCATCCGCTTCTCATCGCCGGAACCGGGCGGCCGTGTACGATCCTGATTGAAAATCTGACAACCGGTGGTTTGGTCAAATCCGGTGCTGAAGGGGTCTTTGGCGCGATTTTGCCAGGCCTGGGCCTTGGTATCGCGGTAAAGGTTGATGACGGGGCGCCGCGTGCTGCGGCCGTGATCATGGCCAACGTGCTGGCCCGCCTTGGAGCCCTTGACCGCGGCGCAAAACCGGTCGAGGATCTTGTCGCGCAGGCGATCACCAATGTGAGGGGTGATACAGTCGGTGGCATCCGACCATCCCGGGAGTGGGAAAAATTCAGTTTCGCTATATAGTGCTGAAGCTCCGCCGGGATTGACGCCCCTGGCCGCCACAAAGAAAATCGCATTATAAAATGCAGGAAATGTCCAGGGAGGGCAAATTATGAAGGCACTGATGTGCAACGAGTTCGGGCCAATCGAAAACCTGAAATACGAGGATGTTCCAGATCTTGAGCCCGCCAGCGGCGAAGTGATCATTGAGGTAAAAGCCGCAAGCGTCAATTTCCCCGACGTTCTCGTCGTCCAGAACCTCTATCAATTCAAGCCCGCGCTGCCGTTTGCGCCGGGCAACGAGGTGGCCGGGGTCGTGTCAAAACTGGGCGAGGGTGTCGAGGGCGTGTCTGTTGGTGACCGCGTCTTCTCTTCAAGTGGCTTTGGCGGCTTTGCGGAGCAGTACCGGGCCGCCGCTGCAAGCGTCACAAAAATGCCCGATGCAATGCCCTATGATGAAGCAGCCGCCCTTATGATGGTTTACGGAACATCTCACCACGCCTTGAAGCAGCGCGCCGAGCTGAAGCCCGGTGAAACGCTTCTGGTTCTCGGTGCTTCCGGCGGTGTCGGGCTGGCGGCTGTCGAACTCGGCAAGGCTATGGGAGCGACCGTTATTGCCGCCGCCTCGTCACAGGAAAAGGTCGATTATTGCCTCGCCAACGGGGCCGACAAGGGCTTCGTCTATGCCCGCAATCCGCTTGATCGGGACCAGCAAAAGGCGCTGTCCGCCCAGATCAAGGAAGCCACAGACGGCCGGGGCGCTGATGTGATCTATGACCCCATAGGTGATGATTATGCCGAACCGGCCTTGCGTGCCATAGCCTGGAAAGGTCGTTATCTTGTGGTCGGCTTTGCCGCGGGTGACATTCCCAAAATTCCGCTCAATCTGGCGCTGCTCAAGGGCTGCCAGATTGTCGGCGTGTTTTGGGGCATGTTTACCGGCGTTGAAAAGGCCCTCCATGAGGAGAACGTTGCCGAGCTCCTCGACTGGTACACAGCGGGTAAGATCAAGCCCCGGGTGTCCGCCCATTACCCGCTGAAAGACGCTCTGCAGGCGTTGCGCGACATGTCGGACCGCAAGGTCAAGGGCAAGGTCGTTATCACCCCCTGATCGCCGCTCCGGCCAAAGCCAGGGCCAAGGCCCCGGCGCCAACACAGCAACTGCTGAAGTGAGACTTCATGGATGCCATGAAACGATTTGGGCGCGGCGTCGCGGCCCTGCCACCGAACCTGCGCGGAGCTCTATGGATGCTCGGCTAGGCGCTGCTGTTTACGGTTATGGCGACCATGGTCAAGATCCTCGGGGCAAGGCTGGATTCCTTTGAGGTTGCCTTCTTCCGCTCACTGACCGGCATCCTGGTCATCCTGCCTCTCATCCTGCATCCCGGACGGCAAGGTGTGAGCACGCGTCGGCCATGGCTTCATCTCCTGCGCGGGGTTCTGGGGGCCTGCGGCATGATGTTCGGGTTCTATGCCTTTGTTCACCTTCCGCTGGCGACCGCCTCGGCAATCTCCTTTGCCCGGACACTCTTTCTCGTGCCGCTTGCGATTCTGTTTGTTGGTGAGACGGTGGGTTACCGCCGACTTGCTGCAACGATTGCAGGGTTCATCGGTGTCCTGATTATTCTGCGCCCGTCTGCGACAACGGATCCTGCGGCCCTTGTCGCCGTACTCAGTGCCATCGTCATTGCCGGTGCGGTGACCTGTGTCAAGATCCTGTCGCGCGAAGACGGCCCGATGACACTCCTGTTCACTTCGAGTTTCATTGGCGTCATAGCCACAGCAATCCCCGCTGCAATGAACTGGGTCATGCCAACGTTTCAGGAATTTGTCGGGCTTGGCGTCATGGGCGCCTTCGGTATCGCCGCGCAGACCTGCTTTATTCGCGCCTATTCGGTTGGCGAGGTCAGTGCACTGGCGCCGATAGATTACACCCGGCTGCTGCTGGCAACGGCGGTCGGTTTCTTCCTGTTCGGGTCCATTCCGGATTTCTGGGTCTTCTTCGGGGCGGCGGTAATCGTGGCCTCGACGCTCTATATAACGATGCGCGAAGCCCGAAAGGGCCGCCCTGGCGCCCGGTCTGCAAAGTCGGTAGTAAGTGCCGATGGTGTGACAGACAAGGCAGAAATCGGAGAAAAAAGTGAAGAATCCGGGGAAAGCGGCCAATAAGTACAAAATTAGAGGGTGATCTTGAGCGGGTTCCTCGGCTATACTGAAGCAACATGTGGGGACATGTGGAGATTAGGGCGCGGGGTGGCCATGAAATTAACAACAGGTTTGACAGTCTCTCTGGCGGTTCTTGTAACCGGGCTCTACACGTGGGGGATTTCGACCGATCCGGAGGGCTTCGGCGGGCTCATTCGCGAGCAGGCCCGGCCGATCGAAGGTGCCGTGCCTCTGTCAACCGCCCATACGCCCGCAGATGGATCAGGCGACAGGACGCTCGGCGCTGACGCGGGCGTGAGCTGGAAGACCCTTGGCGAAAAAATGTCCCAGGCTGTGGTCTTCAAACTGAGACCCCCTGACGCCTCCAGCCTCGACGAGAGTTTCCTGATGTATCTGGACGGCCTGAAGAGCGCCGTCGAGGCCCGGGACATCGAGGGTGTTCTGTCCTACAGCGCCGGAGATATCGTGGTGACCCTTGGGCATATCGAGGGCAGCGACAGCGCAGAGTTCAAACAGTTTATGGCGTCAGACGGCGGCGGGAAGATCTGGGCTCAGTTGCACGATCTGTTGTCCGTGCCCATGGCGAAGGGGGCGGATGGCGCCTACTGCGCGCCGTGGTTTTCCTGTCTCGCCATGCCCGAAGAGGCCGGTATTGTCGAGCCGTTCGAAACGGTTTTTGTCATTGGAGACAATGTGCCCGTCTATGCAGCGCCCTCGGCGCGCTCGAAGCAGCTGGTGCACTTGTCTTTTGATGCCGTGCGGTTATCCGGCGCGATTGATGATGCGAACTGGGTGAAGGTCATTCTGCCTGCGGATCGTACGGGCTACATCGCGCGAGACCAGGTTCGGATGATGTTTGACACCCGGGCGGATTTTGAGGTCCTTGAGTCCGGCCTCTGGGCCATGACATCGCTTGTCATTGGCGACTGAAGCGTTTTAACTCTCGCTCTCTTTCAGGCCTCGCTCTCTTTCAACAAAAAAGCCTTTGCCTTGTCGTGATGGCCCTGACTGATGTAACCGCTGACAATCCCGATGGCGGTCGCGATTACCGTTGCATCATCAGTAAAGCCGAACCCTGTGATAATATCCGGGATCATATCCACCGGCATGACAAAATAGGCCAGCGCCGCAAGCAGGATGCCGCGCACCCGGGTTGGCGTGCGATCATCCATGGCGCAGAAATACGCGGCACAAATCTCCTCGGCAAACGGCAGCTTGCCCAGGCCCTTGCGCAGCTTGATGAAAAACCCCTCATCCACAATCTGCTCGTGCCGCCGAATGGTTTCGTCGGCGGCGATCTCCGGATGGTCAAAATCCGGCAGCGGGCTGTTTTCGTCGTCCATTGGGCCGATATGGGGGTCGTTCTGTGGTTTCACAAGCCCGCTCACGCCAGCTGCCTCTGGATGTTGCCCAGCGTCATGCCAAGCGCAAGCGCCGTTGCCAGCACAATCTGGGCGAAATAGATGGTCAGTGCCTCACCGTCGACAGTGACGTAGTCAAGATCACTCAGAACCCAGATCACTGTTGCGACAATTGCGGTCACAATGACCAGACCGAAGAGGTTGATGGCATGAAGCGTGACCCGAATGATGGTCACCAGCATGACCGTGATCAGCAAGGTGTAAAGCACCTTGATCGAAAGCGGTACGGTCTCGCCGGCCTCCAGCCACAGGTGATAGAGCGAGTGACCCCGCGTGTTATAGACGCCGAAAACCACCAGAATAGACATCAGCCAGCGCAGCAAAAATCCTGTAAAACCAACCACCTGCATTGTCATTCCCCCTTTTCCCCCTGTCCCGCTTTTCAGCGCACCCCGCTAGACAAGGCTGTCCATAAATTGCGCCATTTTTATGTCGCGCTCCGTGATGCCGCCGGCATCATGGGTCGTAAGGGTAACCTCGACCCGGTTATAGACATTGAACCATTCGGGATGATGGTCCATCTGTTCTGCCAGCAGCGCCGCCCGGGTCATAAAGCCAAACGCCTCACTGAAATCCTTGAACGTGAAGTCCTTGCAGAGCGCCTCGCCGCCGCGTTCCTCGCGCCAGCCCGGCAGCTCGGCAAGAGCGGTAGAACGCTCTTCTGCACTGATCTTCGCTATCATATCCGGGCCTCTTTTCTGCCAACAGAACCTATTGCAGATGTTTCAGAATACGGCTTGAATCGCAGACATCCGGGTTTGCCCGGCCACATTTGCCAAGCGAATAGGAGATGACCTCGGCGCGGCCCATCAGGTTGGCAAAGGGCACAGGTCCCAGGTTCCAGGTCTCGCGGCTGTCCGCCGACATGTCCCGGTTGTCACCCATCATAAACAAGGAGCCCTCCGGAATAATAATCTCTTTGACATTATCGAGCGGGGCGCGATCGCTCACCTCGACAATGTCGTGGGTATAGCCGCCCGGCAGCGTTTCAACATATTCACGCACCTGCGCCTGTTGGCCGTCGCGCTTTGTAAAGACATAGTCGCGCTTTAGAACCTTCTCAACCGGTTCGCCGTTGAGGAAGAGTTGCCCGCCCACCATGGCGATGCGCTCGCCTGGCAGGCCAATGACCCGCTTGATCATGGTTTTGCTGTCGCGGGTATGTTTGAAGACAACAATATCGCCGCGCTTCGGTACGCCCTGAAACAGGCGCGATTTAGATTCCGGCAAAAAAGAACCGAGGCCAAAGGGCACTGAATTCTTGGAAAATCCATAGGGGAATTTGGTGACGACAACCCGGTCGCCAACCGCCAGTGTCGGCACCATGCTCTCGCTGGGTATATGGAACGACGCAAAGGCGACGCTTTGAATGGCCAGAAAGAGCACCGCAACAGTGCCAAGCGTCCGCGCCCACTCAAGGATGTCCTGTTTCATAAGTATACTCCAAAAACAACCGGTCCGGGAAACACCGCAGCCGAAAGGCTGCGCCGCCCGGGGTCCCCACAAATCATGTTGTGACGAGCCTAGCCTTTTCAAGGGCCAGGCTCAACCAGGACAGTGCCGCCCGCTTGCCGGTGCGACCCCCGGTGCAGTACCCGGTGTCGTACATTGTGGCTTGTATCCCGGCGCGAACTCCCGCATTTTCAGGCATCAACGCCCGGGTTTGCACTGTCCCGGGCCCCCATTTCAGAGGGTCTTCATGGCTGTTCGTGTTCTTTTTGTATGCATGGGTAATATCTGTCGCTCCCCTCTCGCCGAGGGCGTTTTCCGCGCCGAGGTCCATGTCGCCGGTCTGGATAGCCAGATCGAGATCGCGTCCGCCGGGACCGGCGACTGGCATGTCGGTGAGCCGCCGCATCGCCATGCGCAAGCCGTGGCGCTCGAAAAAGGCTTTTCTATCGCCGACCTGCGCGGGCGTCAGGTCACAGCAATGGATTTTTCCCTCTTTGATCATGTCATTGCCATGGACCTGGTCAATGTTGCCGCACTACAAAAACTGGCACCGCCGAGCCTTGCCTACAAAATCAAACTCTTCATGTCGTTTGCGCCAGACGCCGGCGGCGCCCCCGGACCAGACCAGGGACCTGACGAAGTGGCCGACCCCTATGGCGATGATCTGGAGGCCTACCGCAAAACCCTCGGCCTGTGTGAGGGGGCCGCGCGGGGGCTTTTGCACTACATCCGCATGAATGACTTGCACTAGAGTGTTTTCCGGTTTGATTGAATCATCTCAGATATTGTCGTCCCGGATGCTTTGCAGCACGTAGTGATGCAATGCTGGTCTCTACGCGTCAGGGCGTGCATTGCACGCCTGAAAGTTGGGGATCCTGGTCTACCGGGTGGATACCGGACCAGCGGAGCAGCATTTTATGCTGCGCCACATCCGGCATGACAATTCGAGTTATCTCGGATTGAATAAATCAACGTGAAAAAGAGTCTAGAGTGATTTAACCGGATAACGGGCCAGATCGACATAGTGACTGCCGCCGCTCCCCAGCCGGCTCTCGATCAGGGCGAACTCTGTGACCTCGAAAGGTGCAGCAAGGAAGGGCGCGGTGCTTTCAAACCATGCGCCGAGCTTTGGGTCTTTGGCCTGCTGCGCGGCCCGCATATAGGCCAGTGTCACGTGGGGGGAGAACTTGCGCGCCTCAACCAGCAACCCCTCGCGGGTCAACCGCCCGGCGATTTTCTTCTGCAACGCTTCAAGAGCTGGTGCCGGCTCAAGCCCGGCCCACAACAGCTTTGGCACTTTTGAGCCAAACGAACCGGTGCCCGAGAGGGTCAGCGAGAACGGCGCGCCGCCGATCCCGGCCAGGATCTCGTGCAGATCCTCAAGACGGTTTTCCTCCACATCACCGAGGAAACCAAGCGTGATGTGAAAGTTCTCCGGCGCGACCCACCGTGCGCCCGGAACGCCGGATTGCAACGCCTCGAGGCGCTCATGCAGGTGAGGGGGAATGCGAATACCGATGAAAAGACGCACGGCCATGGCGAAACCTTTTGGGGGTGAGTGGACCTTCTAGGGGGCAAGGAGCTCGGCGATCAGTGGCGCAAGACTGTTCACGATGACCACAACACCCTCCGCATTCGGATGAATACCGTCCTCCTGATTGAGGCTCCGGTCTGCCGCCACGCCCTCCAGAATGAAAGGATAAAGCGCAACCCCGTGTTTTTTGGCAAGGCGCGCGTACATCGGCTCAAAGGCCGCTGCATAGTCGCGCCCCAGATTGGGCGGCGCGCGCATGCCGGTGAGCAGCACCTTGCAGTCCCGGGCTTTAAGCTCGGTGATCAGCCGGTCGAGATTGCCTTCCGTCTGCGCCGGGGTCAGACCGCGCATCGCATCATTGCCACCCAGAATGAGGATCACCAGATCAACCCGTCCCTGCAGCGTCCATCCGAGCCGCGAAAGCCCGCCAGCGGTGGTATCCCCGGAGACGCCGCCGTTGCGAACATTTACTGCGGGTCCCCCCGCCAGTTGCCGGGTCAACTCCCGTTCCAGCTGATTGGCCAGCGCCTCCTCTGGCGCAAGGCCATAGCCCGCCGCCAGGGAATCGCCATAGAGCAAGACCTCAATCGCGGGTAACGCCTCGGCCGGGTCTGTTGCAAGGGCGCTTGCAGGCAGGGCCGCCGAAAAACAAAAGGCCAGCAACACGGATTTGATCGAGTGAGACAAGGGGCAGGCTCCGACAAGGTTGGTTACACAAGGTCTATCACACACAGCCAGGGCGGCGCGAGGATGAAACTGTGACCAAACTGTGATCAATCTGTTATTGAGGACAGTCAAATCCCCGCGCCCGCGCGTGATTTGATATAGGGTCCGCAAGAGATCAGGAGTGCAGACCAAATGATGAGGGATTTTTGAGACAATGAGTGACCCTGAAACCGGCGCAGCACAGGCTTCGCTCATCAGCATTGAAAATATTTCGCTGACCCTGTCGTCGCTGGCCGGGCCTGTTGATATTCTGCGCGGGGTCTCCCTCGACGTTGCGGCAGGTGAGACCGTCGGGCTGGTTGGCCCAAGCGGTTCGGGTAAATCGACCCTGCTGATGATCCTGGCCGGACTGGAACAGCCCACCGGCGGGACCCTTCATGTCGCTGGCGCCGATCTGGGCACCATGGACGAGGATGCTCTGGCGGTCTTCCGGCGCGGTAATATCGGCATCGTCTTCCAGTCCTTCCATCTCATCCCGACCATGACGGCGCTTGAAAATGTCGCGGTTCCCCTCGAGCTGGCGCGAAAGCCGGGGGCTTTTGCCAGCGCCGAAGCGGCCCTTGGCGATGTCGGCCTCGACCACCGGCTCGATCACTACCCGAGTCAGCTCTCGGGCGGCGAGCAACAGCGCGTCGCTCTGGCCCGCGCTCTGGTGATGCGCCCCCGCGTGCTGCTTGCCGACGAGCCGACCGGCAATCTTGACGGCGCCACCGGGACACAGATCATTGAACTCCTGTTTGATCTTCACAAGGATTATGAAACCACGCTCTTCCTCATCACCCATGACGCCTCGCTGGCAGCACGCTGTGATCGGGTCCTGCACATGGCCGATGGCCGGATCACCGAAACCGCTCGGGCCGAGGTGGCGGCGTCATGACACCAGCCACCGAAAGTGTTGCGGCAACCATGCGCCAGCCGGGCTGGGCTCAGATCGTCTGGACCCTTGCACGGCGCGAGTTGCGCGGCGGCGTCAAGGGGTTCCGCGTCTTCTTCCTCTGTCTGGTTCTGGGCGTCTCGGCCATTGCCTCGGTCGGGGCGGTGCGCACCGCCTTTGTGCGCGGTCTTGATAGTGAAAGCCGTGAACTGATGGGCGGGGACATTTCCGTCACTTTGACCCATCGCCCCATGAACGCCGAAGAACGCGCCTTTATTGAGGCCCGCGGCACCGTCTCCTATATTGCCTCAATGCGGTCCATGGCGCGCAGTGATGGTTCGGGCGGCGCCGCCCGGCTCATTGAATTGAAGGGCGTTGATGCGGCCTATCCGCTGTTTGGTGCCGTTCGTCTCGAGGGCGGCGGCAGTTTGCGCGGCGCGCTTGATTTTGAAAAGGGGGTTTACGGCGTTGCCGTTGAGCAGGCCCTGCTCACCCGGATGGGGCTTGAGCGCGGTGATCGGCTGCGCATCGGATCGTTGTCTGTTGAAATTCGAGGTCTCCTGATCGATGAGCCGGACCGGGTCGCTGACGGGTTTCGCTATGGTCCCCGGGTGATGATGTCACGCGAGGGTCTTGCCGCAACCGGTCTCGTGCAGGTCGGCAGTCTCATCAGATATCGCACCCGCCTTGCCTTGCCTGAGGGGGTCGTCGGGGTCGAAGCTCTTGAAGCCTTCAAGACCGAAGCCCTCGAAGCGTTCCCGAGCGGCGGCTGGAACATTCAGGATCGCCGCCGCAGCGCGCCGGGCATCAGGTTCTTCATGGACCGCGTCGCCATGTTTCTCACCATGATCGGTCTTGCCGCGCTCATTGTAGGCGGCGTCGGCGTTTCAAATGCGGTCTCGGCCTACCTGGGCTCGAAGCGCGAGGTCATCGCGACGCTGAAATGTCTCGGCGCTGATGGCAGGATGATCTTTGCGGTCTATTTGACCCAGGTGCTGATCATGGCACTCGGCGCCATTCTGCTCGGGCTGGCGATCGGCGCGGCAACTCCCTTCCTTATCGGCTCGTTTCTGAAGGATATGTTGCCGATCCCTGTTGAATTTGGGCTCTATCCGCTGGCCATGATCGAGGCGGCCAGTTTCGGCATTCTCATAACCCTGATCTTTTCCCTGTGGCCGCTGGGCGAGGCGCGCGATCTGCCTCCGGCCCGGTTGTTTCGCGGCCAAACCGGGAGCCGGAAGGCGAAGCGGCCGCGCTGGCCGGTCCTCATGACCATCGGCGGCGCGATTATAGTCCTGGCCTCAATCGCCATTTTCACCAGTGGTTATCCGCCATTTTCTGCCGTTTTCCTTGCCGGAACCGCCGTCGCCATGGGCGGCCTCGCGCTGGCAGGCTTCGGCGCCCGGGCGCTGGCGCGCCGGCTGCCGCGCATTGCCCATGCCGGGTTTCGTCTTGCGGTTTCCAGTCTTCACAGGCCAGGCGCGGCGACCATCAGCGTGGTCCTTTCCATGGGGCTCGGCCTGACGCTGCTTGTTATCGTTGTTCTGGTCGACGGAAATCTGGATCATCAGATCAAGGAGCAAATCCCTGAAGGCGCGCCAAGTTTCTTTTTCATCGATATTCAAAAAGATGAAGTCGAGAGGTTCCGCGCCGTTGTGGCGACAGAGGCGGGCACTCACGAACTGCAGCTTATTCCCAATTTGCGCGGCGGTGTCTTCAGCCTCAATGGCGAGGAACCGGATGCTGAAAAAGTCGACCCCGGCGCCCGCTGGGTCCTGCGCGGTGACAAGGGCCTGACCTATGCCACGGAAATCCCGTCGGGCTCGGAAGTGGTTGAAGGCGAATGGTGGCCGCAAGATTATGACGGACCGCCGCTGGTCTCTCTGGCTGCCGATGAAGGGCGAGGGCTTGGCCTGAAGATCGGTGATACCATCGGCATCAATGTCCTGGGCCGCCCTGTCGAAGCCAGGGTCGCAAGCTTCCGGGAGTTTGAATGGCGCACCGCAGGGTTCAATTATGTTTTTGTCTTTCCGCCCAGTGTCCTTGCCGCCGCGCCGCACACCTGGGTTGCCAGTGTGACCCTTGCGCCGGAAAACGAGGAGGCGGTGCACAGCGCCGTCTCGGCAGCCTTTGGCGGTGTCACCATCGTGCGCGTCAAGGAGGCCTTGTCCTCGATCAACGACCTGCTCGGCAATCTTGTTGCCGGCATTCGCGTCACCAGCGCCGTGACCATGGCGGCCGGGGTTCTGGTCCTGGCCGGGGCGCTGGCCTCGGGCCGTCGCCGTCGGCTCTATGACGCGGTCGTGCTCAAGGTTCTGGGGGCGAGGCGCGGCTTCATTGCCCGCGCCTTTATTATGGAATTTGCCCTGCTTGGTCTCCTGACCGGCCTCATCGCAGCGGCGCTCGGCACGCTGGCGGCGTGGGCCGTCATGACACAGGCCATGGAATCCGACTGGATCTTCCTGCCCGGCCGCGTCGCCCTCACCATCCTTGGCGGTACCGCCGCAACCCTCGCGCTGGGCATGATCGGCACCTGGACAACCCTCAGCGCCCGCCCCGCCCAACACCTGCGTAACATGTAGAACATGTAGGGGTCAGACACCATATTTGCATATCATCCGCTCGGCCCGCAAATTCTGACACCTGGTCGGATGCAATGCAAATATGGTGTCTGACCCCTTCTTGCTTTAAACATGGTATACGATAAATCCCGGATAAGCTTGAATATTTGCAAAAGAGTGCCATATTAGGGGAAATGCTGTATCAACCCGGTCTCTGACGAGGCCTGATCCAGCCACCCGTGATACAGCGACCCATTATCAACGACCCATTATCCAACGACAAAGGCTCCCCGTATGTCTGACTACGAAAATTACTCATCTGCCAGCCACGCCGACGCCGTCGAATTCGACGCCGGTCTGCGGGCCTATATGCTCAAGGTCTACAACTATATGGCCGCGGGCGTCGGGATCACGGGCCTGGTGTCCTGGTCCCTCGGGCAATATTTCCTCGGTAATGCCGAGGCCGCGCAGGCCTTCTTCGGCTCGCCCATGGCCATGATCGCGATGTTCTCGCCGTTCATCTTTGTCCTGGCGCTGAGCTTTGGCATCAACAAGATGAGCGCCGGTACAGCGCAGCTAACCTTCTGGGCGTTTGCAGCCGTGATGGGCGTCTCCATGTCGTCGATCTTCCTGATGTACACCGGCGGCAGCATCGCGCGGATCTTCTTCATCACCATGATCATGTTCGCGTCCCTCTCGGCGTGGGGCTACACGACCAAGCGCAATCTCGGCGCCATGGGCACGTTCCTCTTCATGGGCCTGATCGGTCTGATCGTCGCCATGGTCGTCAACATCTTCCTGCAATCAAGCGCCATGGCCTTCGCCATCTCGGTGATCGGCGTTCTGATCTTTGCCGGGCTGACCGCCTGGGATACGCAAAAAATCAAGGAAGGCTATTACAACGTCAGCCACGATGGCGAGCTGGCCAAAAAGGGTGCGATCATGGGCGCCCTCAGCCTCTATCTTGATTTCCTCAACATGTTCCTCTTCCTGCTGCGCCTGTTCGGCAATCGCAACTAGACGCGCGGCGCATCGCAAGTTTTGTGAAACCCCCGAAGTCCTGCTTCGGGGGTTTTCCTTTGCGTATCTCACGAAACTGTCATCCCGGGTGAGCCGCACTTGTGCCAGGGGATCTTCACCTCTCTAATAACGAGTGCTATAGATCCACCATGCAAATCGATGCCCATGAAAATCAGCTCACCACGTCGAGCCCGCAAGCCACCAGGATCTTCGACGCCTATGTCGAGCAGCATCTGGCGTACGGGCCCACTCCCGGCATTCTCTTCACGGCTCTGAACCATGACGCGGGCGATGCCTACCTCAATGCCCAGTGTGCGGCGGTCCATATGAGCCTTGAGGCGGCCGAGGGCTTCCGGGCGGCCCGGCCTTTTCTTGCGCAGGCTGAACAAGGCCTTGGCCAAACCAACATCAGCGACCGCGAACGCCGCTTTATCGAGGCAACGCTGGCCTTTTCGCGCGGGGACGCCCACGGCGCTGCGGACATTTTAACCGGCGTGGCGCGCGACTATCCGACCGATATTTCAGCTGCCAAATGGGCGCAATACTATCATTTTAATCTCGGCCAGGCCCGCGGCATGCTTGAGGTGGCGCAGGCCATCCTGCCCGCCCTTGACGGCCGTCCCTTCGTCCACGGCATGCAGGCCTTTGCGCTCGAACAAACCGGCGCGTTCGAGGCCGCTGAAGCCGCCGGGCGCCGCGCCATCGATATTCGCCGCGCCGACCCCTGGGCCCATCACGCCGTCGCCCATGTCCTGGAAATGCAGGGCCGCGTCGAGGAGGGCGAGGCTTTCATGCGCGATCTTGCCCCCCTGTGGGACGACGCGGGCATCTTCATCCGCGAACATAACTGGTGGCACATCGCTCTTTTCCTGCTCGACCAGGAGAACCATGCCGGGGCGCTCAAGATTTTTGATGACCACCTGTGGGGTGAATGGCCGGAATTTGGTCAGGAACAGATCGGCGCGGTCTCGTCGCTGTGGCGCATGGAACTCAGAGGGATCGATGTCGGGACCCGCTGGAGCGAAGTCAGTGAAAAAATCGCTGAACGCGAATTTGAACACATCCAGCCGTTCCATGACCTCCACTATATCTTCGCTCTTGCGCGGTCGGGCAAAACCGATCTGGTTGACGAATTTCTGCGCTCCATGGAAGCCCATGCGAAAAGTCTCGAGGGCCCTCTGGCCCACGTCTGGGCCGACCTTTGCCTGCCGCTGGCCAGGAGCATTACGGCCTACGCGTCCCAAGACTGGTCCCGCGCGCTTGCGCTCATGGACCCGCTGATCAAGAACCTCCATAAAATCGGTGGCTCCCACGCCCAGCGCGACCTCTTTGTCCAGTCGTGGATTGAAACCCTGCTGCGAACCGGGCGCACCGGCGCCGCCGTCGAGGTGCTCGAACGCCGCCAGACCATCCGCCCCGGCGTTATCGCCACCCAAAAACTACTCGATCGCGCGCGGTCGGGGTAGGCGGATTGGTTGCTTTGCCTCTCAATTGTCGTCCCGGACAAGCGCAGCGCGATCCGGGATCTCGGGGCAAGATCGATGAATTGACGGTGAGCTGAATGTCTGGCGCGATTGTGCCCTGAGATCCCGGCGCTTCGCTACGCTCCGACCGGGATGACAATGGATGGCGGGCTGACAGGGGATGGCGGGTTGACAGGGGATGGCGGGTTGACAGGGGATGGCGGGTT
>CBFDBJ010000053.1:0-26768 GCA_965603015.1 uncultured Alphaproteobacteria bacterium | reverse complement strand
AAAACACCCATCAGCCGATCAGGGCTGGATATGAATAACCTCATGAGACTCCACAGCTAGCACACAAAAACCAGTCCCCGAGGCCAAAGAAGGTCAAAAGCGACTTTCGTAACCCTCTTGAAGAGTGCCTGGCACGCCCGCCTCTGCTATAAGCCCCCCATGAACAAACCAGCCACCATTCAGGCCAAGATCTGCGGCCTCAGGACCGAAGAGGATGTGCGCACCGCCGTCACGGCAGGCGCCGCTTTCGTCGGCTTTATGCATTTTCCCAAAAGCCCGCGCCATATCGAACCCGCAGACGCCGAGAACCTGGCGCGCCTCCTGCCTGAAGCCGTCAAGGCGGTGGTAATCCTCGTAAACCCGAGCGACGCCGAGGTCGCCCGCGCCGCCTTTTGGGCTGATTTTATTCAGCTCCACGGCGACGAGACGCCGGAGCGCTGCCGCGAAATCCGGCGCCTCACAGCCAAGCCTGTCATCAAGGCCATGGCGCTGGAGAACGCGGACGACCTGGCCAGGGCCGCTCTTTACCAGGAAACAGCAGATATCTTGCTGTTTGACGCAAAAACCCCTACATCGGGAGACCTTCCTGGCGGAAACGGGATTGCTTTCGACTGGCGCATTCTGGCTGGATCGAGGATCGACACACCCTGGATGTTGTCAGGCGGCCTTGACGCGGCGAATGTGGCAGAAGCCGTGCGCCTCACCGGAGCAAGGATGGTCGATGTCTCGTCCGGCGTCGAAGAGACCCGCGGCGTGAAATCTGCGGCAAAGATCAAGGCCTTCCTGAAGGCAGTAAAAGAAGCGAGTGTTTGATGAGTGAGAAAACCCCGGCCAGCCCCGGTTCTCCGACGAGGCCAAACTCTTTTGTCAGCGGTCCCGACGAGGAAGGCCGCTTCGGCATTTTTGGCGGACGCTTCGTCGCCGAAACCCTGATGCCGCTCATCCTCGACCTTGAGGAAAACTACGAGGCCGCAAAAAAGGATCCAGCCTTCAAGGCAGAGATGGATGATCTGTGGACCCACTATGTCGGACGTCCAAGCCCGCTTTATCACGCCGAACGCCTGACTGATTATCTCGGTGGCGCGAAGATTTATCTCAAGCGCGATGAGCTTAACCACACCGGCAGCCACAAGGCCAACAATGTGCTGGGTCAGATCCTGCTTGCCAGGCGCATGAAACGCACCCGCATCATTGCCGAAACCGGCGCCGGCCAGCACGGCGTCGCAACCGCGACCTTTGCCGCCCGCTTCGGCCTGCCCTGCGTCATCTATATGGGCGCCACCGACATTGAACGCCAAAAGCCCAACGTCTTCCGCATGAAACTGCTCGGCGCAGAGGTTGTGCCTGTCTCCTCGGGCACCGGCACGCTCAAGGATGCCATGAACGAGGCTCTGCGCGACTGGGTCACCAATGTTGAAGACACCTTCTACATCATCGGAACCGTTGCCGGCCCGCACCCCTATCCCGCCATGGTGCGGGACTTCCAGTCGATTATCGGCAAGGAAGTTCGGACGCAGATGATGCAGGCCGAAGGACGCCTGCCCGACACGCTGGTCGCCTGCATCGGCGGCGGCTCCAACGCCATGGGCCTTTTCCACCCTTTCCTCGACGACGAAACAGTTAAGATGATCGGTGTCGAAGCGGCCGGACGCGGCATCGACAAGGGCGATGGTCACCACGCCGCATCCCTGTCCGGCGGACGCCCGGGCGTTTTGCACGGTAACCGCACCTACCTTCTTCAGAACCCGGACGGTCAGATCATTGATGGCCACTCGATATCGGCCGGTCTGGATTATCCTGGCATCGGCCCCGAACATGCCTGGCTAAGCGAACAGGGCCGCATCACTTACGTCGCCGCCACGGACACCGAAGCTCTTGAGGCGTTCCAGCTGTGCTGCCGTCAGGAAGGCATCATCCCGGCGCTCGAACCGGCCCACGCCCTGGCCCACGTCATCAAACATGCCCCCACACTGCCGAAGGATCACCTCCTCGTCATGAACATGTGTGGACGCGGCGACAAGGACGTCTTTACTGTCGGCGCCGCTCTGGGGGTTGAGATCGAATGACCAACCGGATCGATACAAAGTTTGAGCAGCTGGCCGCCGAAGGGCGCGGCGCTCTTGTCGCCTATTTCATGGCCGGGGATCCCGATCTTGAAACCTCGCTGGCGCTGCTCAAGGCCATGCCCGAGGCCGGCGCCGATATCATCGAACTTGGCATGCCGTTCACCGACCCGATGGCCGACGGCCCGGCCATCCAGAAGGCTGGCAACCGGGCACTCAGAGCAGGCCAAACCATGCAAAAAACCTTTGATATGGTGCGCTCGTTTCGGCAGGGGAACGATACAACACCGATCGTTCTCATGGGCTATTACAACCCGATTTACTCCCGCGGTGTCGAGACCTGGATCAGCGAAGCCAGGGCCGCCGGTGTGGACGGCATGATCATCGTGGATCTGCCCGCCGAAGAGGACGCCGAGCTTTGCATTCCGGCGGTCGAGGCGGGACTGGCCTTTATTCGCCTCGTCGCGCCGACAACAAGCGAAGCGCGGCTTGCAACAGTGCTTAATAATACCTCGGGTTTCGTCTATTATGTCTCGGTCACCGGGATCACCGGCGGACGGACCGCGGGCGAGGATGAATTGAAACCGGCACTGGCCCGGCTTCGCGCCCACACGGATTTGCCTCTTGCCGTCGGGTTTGGCATCAAGACGCCAAAGGATGCAGCATCCGTTGCGCGGCTGGCCGATGCTTCGGTTGTCGGCACATCGATTGTCGCAAGGCTTGCTGATTGCCTTGGCGAAGACGACAGGCCAAAGCCCGGCGTCGATGTGACGAAAGAAGTAACTGCACTTGTTGCAGAGCTTGCGGCAGGCGTGCGCGGCGCTCGCAAAAGTTAAAGACTTAAAGGAGAACGGCAGATGAACTGGCTAGACAAGATGACCCGGCCCAAGCTGTCGGGATTTTTTAAGAAACGCGAGACGCCGGACAACCTTTGGCACAAGTGTCGCAAATGTGGCGAGATGGCGTTTCATCGTGACCTGGCGGCCGCACGTTATGTCTGCCCCAACTGTGATCACCACATGCGCCTCGGCCCTGATGCGCGGCTCGAAAGCGTCTTCGATGATGGCGCCTTCGAAACCATTGAAACCCCGGAAGCCCCGGTCGATCCTTTGAAGTTTCGCGATGAAAAGAAATACACCGACCGCCTCAAGGCGGCCCGCGCCAAAACCGGTGCGACGGATGCCTTTGTCATCGCCGTTGGCAAGATGACCGGCCAGGAAACGGTGGTTCTGGTTCAGAATTTCGAGTTCATGGGTGGATCGCTTGGTATGGTTGGCGGTGAAAGCGTTGTCCGTGCTGCCGAGGAAGCCATCGCCCGCAAGGCCCCGTTCGTCCTCTTCGCTGCCTCCGGCGGCGCCCGCATGCAGGAAGGCGTTCTGTCGCTTATGCAAATGCCGCGCGCCACGGTGGCCGTTGACCGCGTGAAGGAAGCAGGCCTGCCCTATATCGTCGTGCTCACTGATCCGACAACCGGCGGGGTCACCGCCTCCTACGCGATGCTTGGTGACATACATATTTCCGAACCGGACGCGCAGATCGGCTTTGCCGGCGCCCGTGTCATTGAACAGACCATTCGTGAAAAACTGCCCGCCGGCTTCCAGCGCGCCGAGTTTCTTCTTGATCATGGCATGGTTGATATGATTGTCCATCGCCACGAGATGCGAGACACCCTGTCGCGGATCATCCGCCTTCTGATGACCAAAAACACCTGGGGACCAGGCGACGGTTCATCCCCCGAACGCAGCACGCTTCCTGTCCCCATTGATGCTCCGGCAGCGCCGTCAGTCCAGGCTGGCAAGGGAGCCGGTTAAGCCCTATGGAAACCAGTGAGGACATCCTGAACCGGCAGATGGACTTTCATCCCCAGTATATCAACATGGGGCTTGATCGCATCCATCGCCTGCTCGAGGCTCTTGGCCGCCCACAGGACAAACTCCCGCCGGTCATTCACATCGCCGGCACCAATGGCAAAGGCTCGACCTCTGCCACGCTGAAGGCACTCTTTGAAGCCAGCGGCAAGCAGGTTCACAGTTTCATCTCACCGCACCTGGTGCACTATCACGAGCGCATTGTGTTGCGCGGTAAACCAATTTCTGAAAGCGCCCTCATCGACATTCTACTGGAATGTGAGGCCGCCAATGCCGGACAGGACATCACTCATTTTGAGCTGACCACCGCAGCCGCCTTCCTCGCCTTTTCCAAAACCCCGGCGGACGTTTTGCTGCTGGAAGTCGGCCTTGGCGGGCGTTTGGATAGCACCAATGTCATTGACCATCCGGCTCTTTCGGTGATCACACCGGTGGCCCTCGACCACCAGCAATTTCTCGGCAACGACATTGCCACCATCGCAGCGGATAAATCAGGCATCCTGAAACGAGGATCGCCCGCCGTTGTCGGCCCACAATCAGACGAAGGCCTGGAGGCCATTCGCACCGAAGCCGAAAAGCTGGGCGTCGAACCAGCCTTTTATGGTCAGGACTGGATGGCGTTCGAAGAGCACGGCCGCATGGTCTATCAGGATACCAAAGGCCTACTCGACCTGCCCCTGCCAGCGCTCATTGGGCGTCACCAGATTGCCAATGCCGGAACAGCCATCGCTGCGGTCCGGGCGCTGGAAGGCACCCTGATAGAAGACCCGCGCTTTGAAGAAGGTCTCAAAGCCACGACATGGCCAGCCCGTTTCCAGAGGCTGACCCAGGGCCATCTCGTCGACCTGATCGGAAACGATGCCGAACTCTGGCTCGACGGCGGGCATAACCCCCATGCGGCAGCCGCCCTGGCCGAAGCTCTGGCAACCCTTGAAGAAGCCAGCCCCCGGCCACTCTATCTCATCGCCGCCATGATGGAACGCAAGGATGCAGCAGGCTTCCTTGAAGCCTTTAGTGGTCTTGCAAGGCACGTTGCCACCCTTGCGGTGCCAGGCGAGGACAGCACCTACTCGGCTGAAGACCTCACCGCCATCGCTATCAAGAGCGGTCTTTCAGCAAGACCAATGCCGGATCTTGAAACCGCCCTGACAGATATAGCAAGCCGTGAAAAAGCCCCGCGCATTCTCATCTGCGGCTCGCTCTATCTGGCGGGCCATGCCCTAAAACAGAACGGGCGGCTCAATGGTGAAAGCGTCGGGGCTTAAGACGCTCCGCGTCATGCCGGATGCGGTGCAGCATGAAATGCTGCTCTGCTGGTCCGGTATCCATATGTGGGATATAGGCCCCGGACCAGCATTGCATCACTTTGTGCTGCAAAGCATCCGGGGTGACAAACACAACAATCAGATCGACTCCTTGATCCAGCTGACAATCTGGCTCTTTGGCATCGCGCCAACTTTTTGGGCGATCACCTGACCGTCCTGGAAGAGCAGCAGGGTTGGAATACCGCGCACACCGTATTTGCCAGGAACGCCAGGGTTCTCATCAATGTTGATCTTGGCGATCTGAATTTCGTCGCTCATTTCAGCGCCAATTTCTTCCAGCGCCGGAGCGATTTGCTTGCACGGGCCGCACCACTCTGCCCAGAAGTCCACGACAACGGGCTTTGAGGCGCCAATCACATCTGTTTCAAAACTGCTGTCCGTTACGTGCTGAGTGCTCATCGGTTCGTCCTTTGCAAAACTGGAATAAATACTTCAATCGTTCTGCCCGTCATTTCTGTCATCGGGCAGCACTGAGTCGCGACCTGATAGAGTAGGAACGCCCCCTTCGAAGGTCAAGGTAAACGCCCTCAAATGGCCCTCGATGCGGTCAAATATCACACAGCTGTCTTCAGCATCTTGAACACTGGTCGCAGAAATCAGCCGATGCCAGCAAGAGCTGTATCCATGAGGGACCCAGGAATTTCCATCAGCCGCGGCCCGTCGGTCCACAAGAGCGCGGCCCTCACCGGGCGCCCCGGCAGGAGCGCCGACAGGAGCCCGCGATAGGCCGCCATTTGCATGACATAGACCGGTGACAGGTCCGCGATCCGGACCGGTGGCGGCCGATTGGTCTTGAAATCCACGATCAAAATTTCCGCATCGGTAATAATCAACCGGTCGATACTGCCATTAAGATGAATATCGGTTCCCGGCAGGAGCCCGGCAACAGGCGCTTCGGCCAGCGAGCCGGGGCCAAAGATCGGCGCGAAATCAGCATGGTCAAGAACGCCCATCACTTCGTCCGCAATCGCTTCAGCTTGTGAGGCCTCAAAACCGCGCGCCGGGTCTTCAAGAAACCGCAGCGCGGCACCGGCGCGCGCACCCTCCGGCAGGGCAGGCAGCAGCTCCAGTAATCTGTGTACCGCATTACCGCGCCTGAACCGATCCTGCCCGGAGGCACTGAGCGGCGAGAGCACAGAAGGCTCCGCAAAAGAAACATCGTCCCCGTCAAGCGCGAGGCCGAGTTGCGACGGCGCAAATTTTCGAGGCGGCGGTTCAGGCGAAACCTGCTTCTCAATCCATTCAGGCGCCGGCAGGGGCTGCTTCACTTCAATCTTGTCGCTTGCGGCCTCTGCTATCGGCATCGCCGCCAGATCCCGCTCAAGACGCAGCACGGGCGCCCCGTCAAACCGCTCGGCGGCTTTCAACAACGGCGACAGGCTTCTTTCAGCAAGATCATACCAACACCCGTCGGGGCGTTTTTTCGACGTCTCATAGCCGGTAATATAAAGCCGGTCCCGCGCCCGGGTCATGGCCACATAGAAGAGCCGGCGCTGCTCTTCAAGACGCCGCTCACGCAAGTCTTCCTTGACGGTGCGGCCAAGGCTGTCGGCTTCATCCTTCGCCACGCCAAATAGCAGCCCTCGTTGCTCCGGCTCCCCGAAGCCCATCAGGGGTGGATCGCTGCGGGCTGTGGCCAGCGCGCAGGTATCGGGCAGAAAGACAATGCGCCCCTCCAGCCCCTTGGCGCCGTGCACCGTCATAATCCGCACTTCCTTCGGCGCATGATCGAAGTCGCGTTTGATCTCCGCCTGATCGCCGCGCACCCACGCCAGAAACCCTTGCAGACCGGGCGGCTCGAGCTGTTCAAACTGCAACGCGTGAGACAGGAACTCATCAATCGGGTCCCCTGCCTCGGGCCCAAGGCGGCGCAGCAGCCGCGTCCGCCCGCTGGTCTCAAAACTCGGGCTCAGGCCAAGCGCTGCAATGAAGAATTCATAAGGCCGCAAGACCTCGACCCGCGCCAGAACATCACCGAGGAAAGCCGCTGCCTTTGCAAAGGCAGGCTCTTGCGCCCTTGCCCGCAAGGCGGCCCAGAGCGTTCCACGACGACCGTGCGAAAGATGAAACAGGTCCTCCTCCGAAAGCTCTGCAAACGGGCTGCGCAGGACTGTCGCCAGCGTCAAGTCATCTTCCGGCAACAAGGCAAATTCGGCCAATGCCATCAGATCCATCACCGCAATCTGATCGGTCAAGACCATGCGGTCGCGCCCGGCAACGGGGATATTTTTCAGCTTCAGAGCGCGGATCATCTCGTCGACAAAACTGTTGCGCCTTTGCACAAGAATGAGAATATCGCCGGCTTCAATGGGCCGGCCACCGGGCAGAACCGGTTCCTTCACTTCAATCCAGTGAGCGATTTGCGCCGCGATATCATGCGCGACGATGGCGCGCGGCGCCTGGCGCGAAACCGTGTCGAGCGGCGCGTCCCAGGGGTCTGTATCATCTTTTTCTTCAGGCGTGACCGCTGGCCAAAGTTCGACAAGGCCCGGCTCCGCCGCGCGGTCCGCCTCATGCACCGGCACGCTTCCGGTGGCCGTCAGACCTTTGGCATGCGCCGGGTCGGCAAAGACAGCGTCAACGACGCGCAGCACTTCTGCCGTGGAACGAAACGACAGGATAAGATCAAGCTCGGAGAACGCCTGCCCGGCGTCCAGCGCCTGATCTTTGAAGTCTGCCCGCTTCTGCGCAAACATGCCCGGCTCTGCGCCCTGAAACGAATAGATCGATTGCTTTTCATCGCCCACGGCAAACAAGGTGCGCGGCGCCTCGGAGCGCTCATTAAACGCGCTCGCACCGGAGAAGAACTCCTGCGCCAGCGCTTCCACGACACGCCACTGCCCGGGACTTGTATCCTGTGCCTCATCAACCAGAATGTGTTCGATGCCGCCATCAAGCTTGTAATGCACCCAGGCCGACGCCCCGACCGGTGAGACCAGGTCGCCGGTCCGGCCGATCAGATCATCATAGTCGAGCACACCGCGCCGACGCTTGGCGCTCTCGTAATGCTGGATAAAGGCATCACCAACACTGAGGACATCGAGTGTCAGATGAAGCGTCACGAGACGCCGCAGGTTTTCCCGGACAGCCACGACCCGGGTCTGTTCCCGTAACAAAAACTCGGCGACATGGGGAAACGCTTCTGCCGGTTTCTTCGTCATCAACCGGGCGCGCGGCTCACCGGTTCCGGTCAGATAGAGGCTCTCATAGTCTTGATAGGCGATCGCACGATCCTGTCGCTTCAGAAACTCCAGTATCTTTTCAGCGTTCGCCTTATCCGTCTTTGTGCCCTCGGCAAGACGCGCCGCCGCTTCGCGAAGCTCCGGTTCAAGCCGCGCCACATCCGTCAGTGAGGCTTCAACAAGGTCGCCCGCATCCCCTTCATCCGGCAAAGCCAATTGCGCCCGCAAGTCCGCTTCGAGCCTGTCCGTGCCGCCAACTCTGTCAATCACAGCGGCTATATCACCCTTGCGCCCAAGGATCTGGCGCATGAGATCTGAAAAAGCCGGGGCGTCGTAGCGCGCCGCCAGCCGTGTCAAAGCCTGACCGAGCGCGCCGCCGGGCTGTGCGACCGCATCCCCGTAAAGCGCCATCTCGGCCTCACGCAGCAACACCCGCGCCGAGGCATCATCCAGAACCTTGAAGCCTGGCGCGACGCCCGCCTCCAGCGGAAAGCGCTCCAGAACCGCCTGGCAAAACCCGTGCAGGGTCTGGATTTTAAGCCCGCCTGGTGTCTCAAGGGCGCGGGCAAAAAGGCGGCGCGCCGGATTGAGTTGATCCGCTTCGATATCGACCCCTTCAAGCTCTCGCAGTTCTTTCAGCAGGGCCGTATCATCAAGCGCCGTCCACAGCCCCAGACGCTTAAAGAGACGATTGGCCATTTCCGCTGCAGCGGTTTTTGTAAACGTCAGACACAGGATCTTTTCCGGCTGCGCCCCCGCCAGCAACAAGCGGATCACCCGGTCCGTCAGAACCTTTGTCTTGCCAGTCCCGGCATTGGCCGAAACCCAGGCCGAATGCGCCGGGTCCGCCGCCTCGGTCTGGCGCGCCACAGTGTCCCGGCGTCGTTCTTCATCGGCTGACAAAAGGAGATCAGAGCTCATTCGCTTGCCCCCTCCTCATTACCATAGACCGACCATTCCCGGACCCGGGCCAGATGATCGTAAGTCCCCTCACGGGCTTCAAACATCGGCATGACGCGCGAGCGGTACACCATGGCCGGATCATCATAGGTCGCGATGAAGTTTTCCAGCACCTCGGCGGCCCGGGCAGCCAGCGCCTCGATATCCTTGTTGTGTCTTATAGCGCGGCCCGGCACACGTCCGCCCGAGACCTGCAAATGTGCCACTTCGCGCACCTCGGGCTTACCAACCCCTTCAAAGCCCCCGGCCAGCACCATCATCGCCTCGAGCGGTAATTGCGGCGCGAGGAGGGCCTTGACCTGGGACCCTGACGGCACCTGTCCCGTCTTGTAATCATAAAGCCCTGCAGTACCATCCGTAAAGAGATCAATCCGGTCAGCTCGAGCATTGAGCGTGAACGCGCCAGCCGGGCCATCAAACACCATCTGGCCCTTGACCTCGAGACCAAGAGGTTTGGCGTGCGAGCGCTGCAAGGTCTCAAAATCAATGAACCAGCGTGACAACCGGGCAAAACGCGGCAGCCAGAACGCCAGCACTTCAGCCGACACGCCCTCTTCTTCAAACGCCTTGCGCCCCTCTTCGATGAGCGCATCGAGATCCCCGCCGCTCACCCCGTCCCGGTGCGCCGCCACAAAGCGCTCCAGCGCCCGGTGCACCACGGTGCCCCGCGTGGCCGCGCCAACAGGGGCATCCAGCGGATCGAGCGCACGCAGGTTCAGAATGCGTTTGGCATAAATAGCGTAGGGATCACGCAGCCAGGTTTCAATTTCAGTGACCGACAGGGAGCGCGGCCGAGCTTCCAGCGGCGGCGCGGGCCGGGGCTCGCTGACCGGCGCATAGTCCGGCGGCACGTCGAGGCCGCGTGCCCAGGCAAGCCACGGCGTGTCGCTCTCAAGATGATGAGAGGCCTCCAGCCCGGCCAACATATTCTCAAGCCGCATCAGCCAGCGCGAGGCCACAGTGGGCGCGCCGTCAACCTTGAGGCTGCGGGTTAAAATAACATCCGTCGCTCCGGCCAACTGGACGAAATCATGCGCGCTCTGACCAATGCGGCGCTCCGGCTGGGACATACCCAGCGCCGTGCGCATCGGCCGCGACAGCCACGGGTCCGCCTGAACCGCCTGCGGCCAGACCTTCTCATTAAGACTGCCCAGGATAATGCGATCCGCGCTTTGCAGCCGCGCTTCAAGCGGCCCCCAGATGAAGGCGCGCGGATGGACATTGCGAGTTTGACGCACTGTGCGCGGCTGCGCCAAAGTTCGGTAGAGCCCGGGATAATCGGCAAGCGGCAGAGTTTTGAGCGCGCCGACTTCGTCCAACAGCTCGGCGAAGAACAGCATCGCTGCTTCACCGGCAGCGCCGGCCCACAGACGCGCCGCACCGCTCACCGCACCATCATCAACGACGGCGTCCGCCAGCGCTTCAGCCACACGGATATGCCCGCCAACCAGCAGCCCGGGGGCTTCTTCACCCTCTATCGTCAGTACAGGTTCAAAACTCGTCTCAAGGCGGTCCAGAAGCACGGCGAGACCTGATACCTCGCCGCCGGCCTGTTGCTTTTCCTTGCCCGCAAGGCGGTGGCGCAAACCGTCAACCCCGCCGCCGGGACGCACGCCGCGCAGACACAAGATTTCGAGGCGCGCCGCCAGCGCGCGCAACTGCGGCCTTGAATAGCCCAGTCCCGTGAGCGGATGCTTGAGCAAGGCGAGCAACGGCACCGGCGCAAAGCCGCTTTCCACCACATCGAGAATCCCCTGCAAAAACGAGCCGACCGGGGTCCCCGTCAGCGGCACCCCCGCACTGTCATCAACATCGAGATCCCAGCGTTTCAGCGCCGCCGAGACCCGCCGGGCCAGCCCCCGGTCCGGGGTCACCAGCGCCACAGACTTGCCCGGCGTTTCCATGGTTTCGCGCATGATGAGCGCGATGGTCAGCGCCTCAAGTCGCGGATCATCGGCCTCGATACGGGTAAAGCCGGCAAAGGCCGCGCCGAGTGTTTCATGCACACCATCAGCCTGCGAAAACGCCAGCCAGCCTTCTGTTGCCTCGGCAGGCAGCATGGCCTGGGACAGGATTGAGCGTCGCGCCGCCAGGCCTGGATCAACCGGGCTGCTGGCTGGCCAGGGTGCAACGTCGCTCCGCCCGACATCAAGCCCTTCCAAAAGCATCTTCAGCCCGAATTGCGGATGTGTCTCCTGCACCCGGTCCCAGACCCGGGCGGGGAGATCAAGGTCAAGCCCTGGCAAAACCAGCGCGCCCTCGGCGTGAACGAGCACCGCTGCCATCAACATTTGCGTCGCCGGAATGGAGCCGGTTGACCCGGCGATGATAACCGGCCCGTCGGGGGCGTGAGCGGCCCATTTATCAGCCAGCTGACGAAGCACCGCGCTGCGCCGTGCGACCGGGTCCATCACACCCAGTTCTTCCAGAACGCCGGGCCAGTGTTCCGTCATGACTTTCAGAAACTCCAGCGTGGCTTTCCAGTGATCCGCAAGATTTTCCGGCACCACATCGACCAGTCTGGTCATGTCAACATTCTCGGTCTGCACCGCATCAAAGAAGCGCATGAGATCAGCAGCAAGCGCCGTCGCCGTAGCCAGCGACAGAGGTTCAGGCGCATCGCGAGGTCCGGCGATATAATGTGCCAGAAGAAGCTGTCGTTTGAGCGGCGCGACCGCCGGTTTCAGCTCGTCGCGCAAATCTTCAAACCCTGAAGCCTCGCCCTCGCCGCCAGCCAGATCATCATCGCCGACATCGCCAAGCGGCAGGATCTGCGGCATCAAGGTGACACCCGTCGGGGCAAGGTCAGTAAAGGCCTTGCGCACCGCCAGCACCGCGCGCCGGGTTGGCACCAGCAGCGTGACCCGCGCCAGAGCCAGCGGATCGGCCGGGTCGCCGTATTGTGCCGTGATGCCGGAGGCCAGCGCTGCTGCAAAACTGTCGCTGCCCGCGATCGTGTAGATCTTTCCTTTTCGGGCCGCTGGCATGGTCATGGAGCGTCTCTCAGAACCTCGTCAATGGCCGCAACGTCCTCGGCAGAACTGGCGTGCAGCCACCTGCCCTCGAGCCGATGACCGATAAAGCGCCCCTCGGGAATAAGCCGAGTGTTCCAGACCCAGGTATTGGAAAAGGCCTCTTCTTTGGCATCCGCAAAGTCAGATGCCTGCATGATTTGAACACCGGCAAACATGATCGGCGCGTCGTGGTCTTGCTTGCGCCACGCAAGATGGCCCGCCTCATCCATGTCAAAGTCACCGCGACCGGTAAACCCGATCGAACCCGCGCGCTCGGTAACAAGCATCAGATATCCGGCCTTGCTTGCATCAAATGCGTCCATCATGGCCCTGAGATTATCCTTGCCATGCGCGGGATCGATCCACAGCGCATCTGAATTCACCACAAAGAACGGCTCATTGCCGAGATACGGCAGAGCACGTTTGACACCGCCGCCGGTCTCCAGCAAGGCGTCGCGCTCATCGGAAAAGGTGATGCGCGGACTTTTTCGACCTTTCAAATGCGCTTCCAGCATGTCCGCCATATAATGCAGATTGACGACCACCTCCTCGACGCCGGCCGCCTCCAGGCGATCAATCGCCCGGTCAATCAGGGCCCGTCCGCCAACCTCCACGAGGGGCTTTGGCCGATCATCGGTGAGCGGCCGCATCCGTCGCCCTTCACCGGCGGCCAGAACCATGGCCTTTTTTATCTGTATACTCATTAACGATCTCTCTGATCTTCGGGAAAATGCTCGTCGATCCAGGCCTTATAGGGTGACAAAACCGGATGCGCCAGATTGCGCTCAAGATAGACCCACATACGCGGCAGATGAACCAGATAATTATCCTTGCCATCGCGCTTCCACAGCCGGCAGAAGATGCCGATGATCTTCGAAGCGCGCTGCGCGCCGAGCACAGCATAGGCCGACCGAAAGGCTTGCGGATTGAGATCTGACCGATCTGCGAGATAACCCTCAATGAGCCGCTCCTCCAGCTCAGCCGAAACATCCCGGCGCGCATCCTGAAGTAGCGACACGAGATCATAGGCCGGGTGGCCCAAAAGCCCGTCCTGATAATCGATAATGCCAATCGAAGCCGCGCCCTTCCGGTCCGGCAGTTCCAGCAGGTTTGGCGAATGATAGTCGCGCAGGATGAGAACGTCCTTGTCCGCCTCAATGAAATGGAACAGGTCCGACCAGATTGCACGAAAGGCCGTTCGGGCCGCATCGTCCAGGGTCTTGGAAAGACGCGCCGGAGCATACCAGTCGAGCAAAAGATCAGCCTCGATCTGCAGCGCTGCCGGATCATAATGCGGCAAGGTATAGCTGCTGCCATCGGGCAAGGGCAATTCCGGCGGACAGGCTTGCTTGTGGTGATGAACAAGCGCCTGGACCGCCCCGGCATAAAGCCCTGCTTCGCGTTTCAGCGGCACCTCGGCTTCATTGATGAGGGGTGCGAAAAGCGCATCGCCCAGATCCTCAACAAGCAAAAATCCCTTGTCGAAATCAAACCCGAGAAGCTCAGGCGCCGAAAGCCCTTCGGCGCGCAGACGATTGCCGATCGCGGCGAAGGCACGGCAACCCGAAGCAAGATGGGCAATCTCCCCGTAGGATCTTTGCCCCCCTTCAGGCGAGGCTTCAAGCGGAGCATCAAGCGGATCTGTCGGATCATCCATCAAAACGGCCCGCCGCCCGTCCGCAAGAGACACCCGCTCATAGCGTCGGTGCGAGGCGTCTCCGGCAAGATGCGAACGCGACGCATTCGCCCATCCTGCAGCTTCAAGAAAATCAATGAGGTCACGTTCACGCGCCTCGCTTGCAGCTCTAACCAATGGAAGCATCTGCAATCCTTTCTTGCCACGACGGGCTCGGCTTCAAGGTCACGTCGCGAATATCACTGCCTTCCCGGGTCTCAAGCACCAGATCAAGACGCTCGTCAGGCAACAGACTGGCCGCGCGTTCCGGCCATTCGATCAGCGAGATCCCGTCATCCAGCGCCTCTTCAAAGCCAAGCTCCCAAATGTCACTGGCGGTTTCAAGCCGGTAGAGGTCAAAATGCCAGATCGAAGGGCCTCGCGTTACGGTTTCAGCCCCTCCGGGGGGAACATCATAAGTCTGAACCAGGGTAAAGGTCGGGCTTGGCACATCAAAGTCCGCGGCAAGCTCGCCGCCCCGCACGCAAGCCTTGCGAATAAAGCCGCGCGCCAGAACCGTCTTGCCCGCTCCAAGGTCGCCGCGCAGCGTGATGACATCGCCGACCTCTGCAAGCTGATAGAGCCGCGCGCCAAAATCCATCATGGCGGCCTCATCGACGATCTCAATGACACGGGTTTGCGGCGCTGCAGACAAACTGACACTCTCTTTGAAGTTCTGTGATCCATGCCCGATTGCGAGCCACATACTCACCGAAATACTTGATTCTGGTGAAACGTTTCGACATTGTACCGACGTAAATCCGGCGCGGCCGTTCTTCAGGCCCATACCTGGCCACATATACACTGAATCGCGAGACCCAGAGCCAATAATGACAGATGCAGCAACATCCCTGAATGAGACCTATGTCATCGTTGGTGCTGGCCATGCCGCCGGGCAGCTTGCCGCCAGCCTGAGGCAGGAAGGCTTTGAAGGAAAGATCGTCCTCGTCGGCGAGGAAGCCCAGCTGCCCTACCAGCGCCCGCCGCTGTCCAAGAAATACCTCTCCGGCGAATTCGGCCTTGAGCGGGTCTACTTCAAACCGCCTGACTTCTATGACGCCGCCAGGGTAGAAACCCGTCTGGCAACACGGGTCACAAGCATTGATCGAGCGGCAAAAACACTCACCCTCGAGAACGGCGATACCCTTGGCTACGACAAGCTGGCGCTGACCACCGGCAGCCGCGTGCGCAAACTGCCCATCCTGGGCGCTGACCTCGCCGGTATTCATTATCTGCGCACCGTCGATGATGTCGACGGCATGCGCTCCAGCTTTGAACCAGGCAAATCCCTCGTCATTATTGGCGGTGGTTATATCGGTCTCGAAGTTGCCGCTGTCGCCACAAGTCACGGCCTCAAGGTCACCGTTCTGGAAATGGAATCCCGGGTCCTGAAGCGCGTCACCAGCCCGGAGCTCTCGGGCTTCTTTGAAGAAGTGCATTGCACCAGGGGCGTCCAGATCAAATGCAAAACAGCGATTGCCTCGTTTGAGAGCGACGGCGATGGTAAACTCGCTTTTGCCGTGACGGCAGACGGTGAGAAGATCCCCGCTGACATCGCCCTTCTGGGCGTTGGCATTCTGCCCAACACGGAGCTCGCTGCAGAGGCCGGCCTTGAGGCGCAAAACGGCATCCGGGTTGACGAATTTTGCCGCACCGAAGACCCGGACATCTTTGCTGCCGGCGACTGCACCGATCACCCAAGCGCGCTTTACGATCGCCGCATCCGCCTTGAAAGCGTGCACAACGCTCTGGAACAGGCCAAGACGGCCGCAGCAGCCATGTGCGGCAACCTCAAGGCCTATGATCAGGTGCCGTGGTTCTGGTCCGACCAGTATGATCTCAAGCTACAAATCGCCGGGCTCTCGACGGGCTATGATACCGTGGTTCAACGCGGCGATCCGGCAACAAACAAGTTCGCACTTTTCTATCTCAAGGACAGTGTACTGATCGCCGTAGATGCGGTGAACGCGGCGCCGGAATATATGATGGGCCGCCGCCTCATTGGCGATCGGGCAAAAGTTGCCCCCGAACGGCTCTCCGACACCTCCATTTCCATGAAGGAAATGGTCTAGATTTCAACGATAAAACAAGACAGGGAAACCCCGTGGCGAAAATCACCTATATTGAACATTCCGGAAAAACCCATGAGATTGAAGTCGAAAACGGCCTCTCCGTAATGGAGGGGGCGGTCAACAATCTCATCCCCGGCATTGACGCAGACTGCGGCGGCGCTTGCGCCTGCGCCACCTGCCACTGCTATGTGGAGCCCGAATGGCGCGCTAAAACCGGCGAGATTGGCGACATGGAAGAAACCATGCTGGACTTTGCCGAGGCCCGCCAGGAAGGCAGCCGCCTGTCCTGCCAGATCAAGGTATCAGACGAGCTCGACGGCCTCGTCGTCAAATTGCCTGAAGCTCAGTTCTGAGCCACTGGCGCAGCAACCGGCGCAGCCCCCTGCCAGAGCGACAAAACTCAAAAACTGTGCTATACATGTGGAAACCGGGCCATTAGCGCCCGGAAAGCCACAGGGGAGATAATTATGGGCGACAGTACGATCAGTGTGAAGGACAAGGCGCGGGCCGAGGCTTATGCCATGCCGCTCGACAAGATCAACGTGGCCCAGCCCGCGCTCTTCCAGTCCGGCACCATGTGGCCCTACTTCGAGCGCCTGCGCGCCGAAGACCCGGTCCACTATTGCGCCGAAAACGAGTTTGGCCCCTATTGGTCGATCACCAAGTTCGATGACATCATGGCGGTCGACACCAACCACGAGGTATTTTCCTCTGATTCCTCCCTCGGCGGCATCGGCATTGCCGGTGAGGCCGGCGCCGAAGATCCCCTGCGCATGTTTATCGCCATGGACCGCCCGCGCCATGACGTACAGCGCAAGACCGTCAGCCCGATTGTCTCGCCCGCCAACCTGCAAACCATGGAACCGATCATTCGCGGCTGGGCCGGAGAGATTCTCGACGGCCTGCCGATCGGTGAAGAGTTCGACTGGGTCGACCGGGTTTCCATCGAACTGACAACCTCGATGCTGGCCACTCTGTTTGACTTTCCCTTCGAGCAGCGCCGGCGCCTGACCCGCTGGTCAGACGTGGTCACCGCAATCCCCGGTCATGGCACTGTCGATACGCTCGAGCAAAAGATGGAAGAGATCCGCGAGTGCTTTGAGTGCTTCAACGGGCTGTGGAACGAGCGCGTCAACGCGCCGCCCAAGGGCGACCTCATATCCATGCTGGCCCATGGCGAGGCCACGAGGCATATGGAGCCGCGCGAATATCACGGCAACGTCATCCTCCTGATCGTCGGCGGTAACGACACCACCCGCAACACCATTACCGGCAGTGTTGTCGCTCTCAATGAAAACCCCGATCAATATCAAAAGCTGCGCGACAATCCCGAGCTGATCACCTCGATGGTGTCCGAAACCATCCGCTGGCAAACCCCGCTCGCCTATATGCGCCGCACCGCGCTGAAAGATATCGAATTTCAGGGCAAGCAGATCAAGAAGGGCGACAAGGTCGTCATGTGGTACGTCTCGGGCAACCGCGATGAAACCGCCATCGACAATCCCGACGCCTACATCATCGACCGCGCCAACCCGCGCAAGCACATCTCCTTCGGCTTCGGCATCCACCGCTGCGTCGGCAACCGCCTCGCTGAACTGCAACTGACCATCATCTGGGAAGAAATCCTCAAACGCTTCCCCGAAATCAAGGTCGTCGAGGAGCCCAAACGAACCTACTCATCGTTTGTGAAGGGCTACGAGAATCTGAAGGTGATCATACCCTCGCGGTATTAGTCGCTCTTCGGTTTTCACATGCCGGACTCGATAGAGGTCTTATCCTGAGGCATGAGGGCGTGTAGCAGGGGACCATCTGAGCCCTTTTATTAAACCGCGTTCGAACATTCCTCACCCCCCCTTGATGCGGGGGATCAGGACGACCTCGGCATCTGGCGGTATTTCTTTCGTCCAGTCGTCCCGGTAAATGTCGCCATTGATCGCTACAGCAATGCCCTCATCGAGATAGACTTGCATTTGCGGATAACGTTCCACCAACCGGGTCAGCAGTTCACGGATGGTCGATGCCTCGATTTCAAGTGTCGAGGCACCGCCCGCTCCGGTGCGAAGAGAACCGCTGATATCAACTTGCATTGTCCAGATCATCCAGGGCCGCAAGCACGCGCTGAGGCGACATCGGCACTTGTGTCATCCGAACGCCGACAGCATTGGCAATGGCATTGCTGACCGCTGCGAGCGGCGGAACGATTGACGTTTCACCAACACCGCGAATGCCGTACGGGTGGTTCGGATTGGGGATTTCAAGGATCTTCGTATCGATGAACGGCAAGTCCGAACACACCGGAATCCGGTAGTCGAGGAACCCGGCGTTCTGCAATCGCCCGTCTTCACCGTAGATGTATTCCTCGTTGAGGGCCCAGCCGATACCTTGAGCGGCAGCGCCCTGAAACTGACCTTCCACATAATCGGGGTGAATGGCCTTGCCGGCATCCTGAACCACCGTATAGCGGACGACCCTGGCAGCCCCCGTTTCGGGGTCAACTTCGACGTCGCAGATGTGGCTCGCAAACCCGTTGCCGGCGCCGTCGGCGGTGATTTCATTGTGGCCGGCAATCGGTCCGCCAGTTTTGTGAGACTCTGCGGCAATCTCTTTCAGGGACAAAGTCGGGAGATTGCCGTGTTTTTTACCTGTGGCTCTGGCCACGCCGTTTTCCCAGACGACGTCTTCAACGGCAATATCCCACATCTTTGCAGCACGCTCCTTCATCACGTCAATAGCGTCGCGCGCCGCGAAAATGGTCGCCATGCCCGAGGAGAACGTGCCCCGGCTACCCTCGGTCGTGTCGTTGTGACCAAGAGATGCTGAATCGCCAATATTGGCCCTGACCTGGTCATAGGGAACACCCAGTTCCTCGGCGGCAATCATCGCGAGGGAGGCTCGCGCGCCGCCAACATCGACGGTTCCAACTGTGAGATTGACTGTTCCGTCGGTGCCAATGTTGAGGTCAGTACACGTCTGACCGCCAATATTGAACCAGAAGCCGCAGGCAACACCTCTACCCTGGTTCTTCTTGAGCTTTGCTTTCATATGCGGATGGTCTCTCACCGCTTCCAGTGTTGGTTCAATGCCGATGGGACCGTATATGGGGCCGTAGGGCGCGCGGGTTCCTTCGCGCGCCACATTCTTGAGGCGGAAATCAACTGAATCCATGCCAATCTCATTGGCCACCATATCCATGGTGCTTTCGATCGCAAAAGCCGCCATCGGGGCAGACGGCGCCCGGTAGGCGGTGCTCTTTGGTCGATTGACAACCACATCCCAACCCACGGCCTTCATATTCTTGATGTCATAGCAGGCAAACCCGGTCATGCAGCCAAGCATTGCCCAGGGCCCCGGGAACGCCCCGCCCTGATAACGCAACTCTGCACTTGCGGCCGTAATCGCTCCATTCTTCTTTGCGCCAATCTTCACATCAATCGAGGTCGACGACGTCGGCCCGGTCGCCCGGAAGACTTCGTCACGGTTCATAACCAGTTTGACAGGCCGGTTCGCCTTGCGCGAAAGGGCAAGCGCCACCGGTTCCGCCCAGACATGGGTCTTGCCGCCGAAGCCACCACCAATTTCCGAAGACGTGGTCTTGAGCGCGGCGAAGTCCAGACCCAAAAGCGCAGCACAGGTATTGCGGAAGGAAAAATGCCCCTGGGTCGTGACCCAGAGTTCCGCTGAGCCGTCAGAATTAACCGATGCGAGGCATGCGTGGGGCTCAATATACCCCTGGTGCGTCTGGCCGGTCTTGAAGGACTTTTCGACAATAACGTCTGCGTCCTTAAATCCCGCTTCGACGTCCCCGTTGCCCATCTCTGTGCGGCCAGCGATATTCGAGGGCTTTGTCGGCTTCGGGTCAACACCGGAGGTGAAGATCCAGTCGTGAAGCAGTGGCGCGTCAGGCTTCATCGCCTCGTCCACATCAGTGACGTGGGGCAGCACCTTATAGTCAACTTCGATGAGCTTGAGGGCCTTCCTGGCCGTCTGTTCATCGATGGCAGCAACGGCGGCAACCGCGTGGCCGTCATAAAGCGCCCGGCCCCTGGCCATGCAATTTTCAAGTATGTTCTGCAGCCCCATGTCGCCATTTGTGAGGTCAGGAAGGTCTTTCGACGTGATGATCGCCTTGACGCCCGGCAGCTTTTCAGCCTTCGCGGTATTGATCTTCCTGATTTTTGCATGGGCGTGAGGCGAACGCAGAATGCGGCCAACAAGCTGGCCGGGGGCAAAGGTATCGGCGCCATAGCGAGCCTTGCCGGTGACTTTGTCTACTCCATCGGGACGCTTGAACCGATTGCCGACCACCTCAAACTTGCGGTCTTTGTAACTTTGATCATGAGCCATGGTTCAACCCCTTCCCTTTTTCTTTTTGGCCTTGGTCTGGCGCATGTCTTTGGCAGTCGCCTGGACCGCCCGCACAATCTTGTCATAACCGGTGCATCGGCACAGGTTACCGGCCAGGGCATAGCGTATTTCTGATTCACTCGGGTCCGGGTTTTTGTCCAGCAGGACTTCTGCTGCAACAAGGAAACCAGGGGTGCACACGCCGCATTGCAGTGCGGCATGCTCGATGAATTTTTCCTGCAGAGGATGCAATTCACCGTTTGTGGTCATACCCTCAACCGTGCCGACCTCTCGCCCACCGGCCTCAACGCCGAGCACAAGGCAGGAGCACACAAGACGGCCATCAAGCGTGACGCTGCAGGCGCCGCAGTCGCCGGTACCGCAACCTTCCTTGACTCCGGTCAGACCAACGCGGTTGCGCAAGGCATCAAGCAGGGTTTCGTCATTGGGGCAGGCAAACTCTACCGGGTCGCCGTTTATATTTGTCGATACTAGTGTGGAATCGGTCATGCCGCGCTCCCTGCTCTTTTAAAGGCTATCTTTGCGGCGCGCCCGGCCATCACGCCGGCGATCCGGGTCCGGTATTCGGCGGAGCCCCGCTTGTCATCTATGGGTCGGCAGGCAGCCGAACAGGCCGCTGCCAGATTTTCCAGCGCCTTCTTGTCCACTTTTGTCCCGATGAGGGCTTCCGCCGCCTCTGGCACCAGAATGGCCGTCGGGGCAACGGCGCCAAGGACGACGCGAGCCTTGCTGACAAGACCTTTCTCGAGGGTCAGATTGATACCAACCCCCACAACAGCGATATCCATTTCTGTGCGCGGGATGAACCTGAGATAGGCATCGCCCGAATGTTTCTCTGGCTTGGACAGTGTGATCGCCTCGATCACGTCCCCTTTCTTGAGGGAGGTCTTTCCCGGGCCTGTGGCAATGGTTTCCACCGCAACCGTGCGCCGCCCGTTCGCGCCAACAATGACCGCCTTCGCGCCAGCAGCAATGAGCGCCGGGACACTGTCTGCTGCGGGCGAGGCATTGCAAAGGTTACCAACAACGGTACAACGTCCCTGGACCTGATCAGAACCAATCAGATTTGCGGCCTCAACGACCCCGGGCCAGGCCTTTTTCAGGGCCTTGTGCTCCCCCAGTTCAGCGCAGGAAACCGCCGCCCCGACGCGAAATCCCGTCTTGCTCGTCTTGACGACACTCATGGCAGGAATGTGCTTGATGTCAACCAGCAGGTCCGGCTCGACCGTGCCCAGCTTCATTCCAACCAGCAGGTCCGTGCCACCGGCCAGGACATAAGCCTTGCCGCGCTCCTTTTTTAACAATTCGACGACCTCTTTGGTCGTCGTCGGCGATTCATATCTCATTGTCGGCTTCGCTCCCGATTTTTTCCAGGTGCAGGCACTTGCACATTTTTCTGCGATCCACCTGTGAAGTATTCAGCATATATTTCTTCATTGCAACTTGACTGTATATAAATAAATTCATCGAGTGTCGGGAGATAGCAGAAGCCTCCGGGGATCCCCGGAACAAATACCGCGCACAGTCCGCCGAAAACGGTTTTGCCAGACTGCCATCAGGACCATCGCGATGGCCGCGCCTTGCCCCCGGAAGACACCCGGTTTGCGATCCTGCGGAAAAAGGGTGCATACTCTGGAAAACCAATACGATCGACTTCGGAGGAAATGACGATGCGGGATGCGATTATCATCGGGGCCGGGGTAACCGGGATCTACCTGTTGCACCGCCTCAAGGACCTCGGTCTTGATGCAACGGTGCTTGAAGCCGGTGACGACCTTGGCGGTACCTGGTACTGGAACCGCTATCCCGGCGCCAGATTTGATTCTGAAAGCTACAGCTACGGTTATTCCTTTTCCCGCGAGATCTTCGATGAATGGAACTGGTCGGAACACTTCGCCGGCCAGCCCGAAACACTGCGCTATCTGAACTTCGTCGCCGACAAGCTGGACATTCGGGACCACATGCAGTTCGGCTGCCAGGTCACGGCGGCAACCTTCGATGACGACAACAACTGCTGGCGGGTGGAAATGGCCGACGGGCGCATCGAGACCGGGCGCTATCTTCTCGGCGCTCTGGGCATCCTGTCCGCACCGACCCTGCCGCGCATTGACGGCATCGACACGTTTGAAGGCGAGGCCTTTCACACTTACTACTGGCCAAAGGATCGCGAGGTCGAGCTTGCCGGCAAACGCGTCGCCGTCATCGGCACCGGCGCGACCGGCGTGCAGACGATCTCTGAAATTGCTCCAAAGGTCGGCTCGCTTACTGTGTTCCAGCGCCGCCCGAACTGGTGCGCCCCGCTCCACAACGCCAGGATCGATGAAGCGGCGCAAGCACAGTACCAGGCGTCCCGTGACGAGATTTTCGAAAAACTGAGCCAGACCCGTGGCAGCTTTTTGCATGATGTCGATCCGCGCAGCTATCATGACGTTTCAGAAGAGGAGCGTCTGGCGCTGTGGGAAAAACTTTACGGCGCGCCCGGCTTTGGCGTCTGGCTGTCCAATTTCGCCGAGGTGTTTCTTGAGCCGGAGGTCAATGCGGTTTACTCCGAGTTTATTGCCAATAAAATTCGCGCCCGCGTCAACGACCCTGAAACCGCCGAACGGCTGATCCCCAAAGATCATGGCTTTGGCAATCAGCGCGTCCCGCTCGAGACCCGATATTATGAGGCCTATAACCTGGACACGGTGCGTCTGGTCGATGCGGTGGCCACGCCGATTGAACGAATAACAAAGACCGGCATCAAGACCAGCGAGGAAGACTTCGAATTCGATCTGATCATCTATGCGACAGGGTTTGATTCTTTCACCGGCTCCTACGACAGGATCGATATTCGCGGCACCGGAGGCCAGAAGCTGCGCGATAAATGGCACGACGGACCCGTAACCTATCTGGGTCTTCAAACCGCAGGCTTTCCCAATTTGTTTATGCTTGCCGGACCGCAAAGCGCCTCGGCCTCATCCAACTTCCCGCCCTCCATTGAGGCCTGCGTCAACTGGACCGTGGAGATGATCACGCATCTCAAGGCGAACAACCTTGAACGGGTCGAAGCCTCTCCCGGCGCCGAGGAAGCATGGACGGCCGCCATCAAGGCCGGCTATGAAGGCACCATGCTGGCCCGGGCCAAGTCCTGGTTCACCGGCTACAACTCCAATGTCGACGGCCATAACAAGCTGCGCCACATGATGTATCTCGGCGGTGCGCCGACCTACCGGGCAACCCTGGCCGAGGTCGCAGCCAAAGGCTACGAGGGCTTTGATCTGAAGTAGCCAGGCGCTAACACCAGCTCGCCTGGCTCGAGGACGGCTCGCGCAGCAACTCCCGGATATTGGCTTCAATGATCCTGAAGCCAACATTGCCATAGAGCTTCTGCCGCCCGTTGTTGAGAAGATAGGTCGGACTGCCTTCAATACTGTAGATCTGTTGCTCCTGGACGTCGCGAGACCAGGCGGCAAAAGCCGTTCCATCGGCAAGGTGGCCCTCAATGGCGCTGCGCGAAAGCTCCAGCTCGTCAACCAGTTCCATCTGGACTTCACGTCGGGCGATATCGCGTGCCTCGACAAAGAAAGCCCGGCGCAGTCGCCCGGCCAGACGTTCCACGTCGTCATTGTCCCCGCCCCGGCTGCATAACTCGGCAGCCTTGAGAAGCAAGTGCACGCCGCCGGAGGAAACCGGCCTCACCTTTGTCCAGACGTCCGGATGCAGCACGATATGATCGAACCGCGACGCGATTTCCGCCACATGAGCGCCATAGCCTTCAAAGCCGCCGCGATCCTTCCATCCGGTATTGAATTTGGTCTTTGTGTCTCCGAACAGAGAGATAAACCTGTAGTCAAAGCTGACCTGGTCTTCAAACTGCTCCCTGACTTCAACAATGCGCCGCTCGGCAATATACGCCCAGACGCACAGAATGTCTGAAAAACAGGCAATGTGGATGGGTGTCGCGGACATCAGGTTTTTCTTGCTCCGCCCCCGGCGTTAAACTCCTCGGTTGAGTTTGATCGAGGATAGTCCGTCTCCGGAATAGCGCACCCGAGAAACTCGCACAGCGGTGCCCAGCCATCTTTGGCTTCAAAAACCAGAAGCTTGTCAGCCGGACACGTCGCTTTAACGGCTTCATTGTGGCGGTTAAAGGTGTCGATGACCCGGTCCTTGTCATCAAGGCGGCCATCAAAGATCGGGTTCCAGACAATTTCAAACGCCCACTGCCCGAAGGCCTTCATATTTTCATCATCGGATGAGGCGGCCTTGACGCAGGTCGGATAAATTGTACTCATCACACTTTTGTACCAGCTCTCCGGATCACGCAGCGACAGGATAACCTTGGCGTCAGGAAAATGTTTGAGCTGGTCTTGCCACAAATTGCACGACGGCCAGTCAACGGTTGCCTGGAAGCCGTCAAACAGTGCGTCAAGATCAACGCTCTCGCCCCTGTGCGCCTTTGACCACACCGCGCGGTGTTCCGGCTGCACTTCCATCATATGATAACACTTGTCGAACCCCAGCTGCTCCAGCGCCAGCTTGAGCGACATGGTTCCTGTCCGGCCAAACCCCGCACCAATTACCTTGAGGGACATATCTTCTCCTTGCATAAGGGGGACAGACAGGCTTACTCCGCTGCATCCTGCTGCACGCGGTCGGCAATATGGCAGGTGACTTTAGTGCCCTTGCCCGGCTCACTCTCCAGCGCTACCCAGCCGCCATGCAGCTCAACGAAGCTCTTGACCAGCGACAGGCCGAGGCCGGCACCGCGCTTGCCCTTGCCGCCGGTATTTTCAAACCGGTCGAACACCGCCGGCTGATGTTTCGGATCAATGCCGGAGCCGGTGTCCTGCACCCAGATCGCAACATCACGGCCATGCCGCGAGGCCCCGAGGGTGACGCTGCCGCTCTTGCCAGTGAAATGGATCGCGTTGGACAGGAGGTTGAAGAGGATCTGCTTCAGACGCCGTTCATCAGCATAGATCACACCAACATCGTCGCACGGCTCCAGACGCAAGGTAAGGCCGCTGTCGAGCGCCTTCTTCTGCATGAGAGACATCGCCGTCTCAAGAACATCACCGAGGTTAACTTCCACAACCTCAAGCGCCATGCCACCGGCTTCGATGGTGGCAAGGTCGATAATATCATTAATCAGCCCAAGGAGTTGATCCGAGGCTTCAAGAATATCGCCAACATATTCAACCTGCTTTTCATTCAGGTCGCCAAGCATTCTCTCATGCAACATGCTCGAAAACCCGATAATGGAATTGAGCGGCGTCCTGAGTTGATAGGACACATGATTGACGAATTCCGACTTCAGCTTGTCAGCGGTCTCCAGCGCCTCATTGCGCTCGCGCAAGGCGCGCTCGATCTTGATCGTGTCGGTCACATCCAGGAAGCTGGTCAGCACGGCCCCGTCAGGCAACGGCATCACACCATAGGTGATCGTCACCCCGTCGAGTTTATCCATCTGGCCGGTCTCGGCCTTGCGCGCCGCTTCTCCGGAGGTAATCCCCCGGCGCAACAGAGCCCATTCGTCACGGTCGCTCACTTGATCGCCGCACCATTCTGCGATCGTATCAAAGTGCGGCTCACCCTTAAGGCGATCTTTTGACAGCCCCCAGATCCGCTCAAACGCCGCGTTGTGAAGCCGAAGCCGCCCGTCGGCTCCAAACACCGCCACGCCGTCATAGAGGTGATCGAGCGTTTCCGTCTGTGTATTGATGAGTTTATTGTAATTGCTCTCAAGCGTCACATGGTCGGTGACATCTTCAAACAGCGAGATCAAACCGCCAAAGGGATGCGGCCGCAGGATAACCCTGAGCGTGCGGCCATCCGGCAGATGCCACGTCTCGTCCTTTTGGGAAATAAGGTTGGAGTAAAGCTCCAGCTTCTTCTTCTTCCACGCCGGAAAGTCGGCTTGCTCGGGCAGACGCCGCATCTCGCGCAAGCGCTCCAGCACCTCGCCCTCAAACGGATTGCCGTCAAGAAACTCCTCGTCCATCTGCCACAGGTTAAGATAGGCGCGATTGTAAAACACCAGTCGTTTGTCGCCGCTGAAAATAGCAACCGCAGTGGCAAGCGTATTGAGCGTCTCGGCGTGGGCATCAATGTGGCGCAGACGATCATTTTGCGCCTGATCCAGTTCGGACGCATCAAGTGCCATGCCGACCGTACCGCTCTCCTGCGGCAATTCGACAAAGTCGAGTGCCCGGCGCTGACCGCTGACGACGACGTAACGCCGGTCGCTGACATAATCGAG
>CBFDBJ010000052.1:0-27649 GCA_965603015.1 uncultured Alphaproteobacteria bacterium | reverse complement strand
ATCACGGCGACAATTTCGCGGTCACGTTCGCTTTTGTCCCACAGCACATTGCCGGGCCAGAAGTCACCGTGCAGCAAGGTCGCCGTGTTGCGCATCGGTAGCGGCCAGGCCTTTTCAAGGGTATCGCGAATGCGGCCTTCCTGAAGCGTTTCGTCGAGCACCTCGGGGCGCTGTGCGATGCGCGTGTTGTTGCGCTGCTCCTCGCTGGCCAGAAACTTCAGGTCATTGGTGAGCGGATCAACGTTGTGGATGCGGGCGAGCATCTCTGCCATCTGCGGCAGGCATGACGCCAGATCCGCAGGCGCGATTTCGGTGCTGCCCTCAACATATTCAAGAACGAGAATTGGCTGATCGAAGGTCTCCCCGGTCTGATCCAGATGCAGGGGGCGCGGGACGGGCAGGCGCGTTTTGGTGAGGCTTTGCAGCAGCCTGTATTGATCAAGTGCAACGTCGGGGTTGATGCCCAGATCTCTGGCCCCGTGCAATCGCGCGATGACCTTGCGGTTCTCCCCCGTCGGCAGCCGCACCTCAAGCGCGATCATCTCGGCGGAAAAGCCGCCCGCAAGGGTCCGCCAGCGCGCCAGCTCTGCGCCCGGAGCGAATTGCTGAAGCAGGTGGTAGAGGGAGGCGGTGGTTATATCCATGGGTAAGCCCCGTATATCAAAATTGTCATCCCGGACAAGCGAAGCGTGATCCGGGATCTCAAGCCCGGGCCCGTGGGACTAATCTGATTGAGAATTAATACCCGCATCATGCCCTGAGGTCCCGGCTCTATGGCCGGGACGACAGAGTATTTGTGCATGTTCAATCCACCCGCGCCTGAGCGTAGCCCTTGAGGACGACAGCGCCGTCCTGATTGGTGGTGACAACCTCGAAATTGGCCAGCTTTTGACCGTCAGAATCTTCAATGTTTTCCAGCGTTGCCGTTGCTTCCAGACTATCGCCCGGCCAGACTTGGGTCGTGAAGCGCACGCCATACTTTGTCAGGCGTCCGTCGCCAACATAGTCGGTCAACATCTTGCCGGTCATGCCCATGGTGAGCATGCCGTGGGCAAAGACCGAAGGATAGCCGGCCACTTTCGTGGTGAAAACTTCGTCGGAGTGAAGCGGGTTATAGTCGCCGGAAGCGCCGGCGTACTGGACGATTTGTGTGCGTTTGAGATCCTCCACGAGGCGGGCGGTGTGGGCCTTGCCTTCAGTGAGATCGCTTGCCTTGAGTGTCATGTCTGTTTCTCCCTCTACTGATCAACGGGTCGTTCGGTTGCGACGCCGACGCCTTTTGCGGTGATGACGAGTTCGCCGTTTTGATCCCGGTACTCGGTGATGCCTTCAGAGAAGGTCAGCTTGCCGGAGCGTTTGCCTTCTTTCACCCAGGTCTTGCCCGGTTTGGACGTCGCTGTCAGGACGTCGCCGGGTTTGGGGTGGCGATGATATTCAAAGTGCTGTTCGGCATGAAGGCCGCCACCACCACCGCCGGATTTTTCGCCTTCGGGTTTCGGTTTGGCGCCGCTTGGCTTGCCGCCTGAACCAAACCAGCCGTCGCCGTCCACAGGCGGGCGCAGGAAATAATCCGGGTCGAACTGGGCGCTGGCCTGCATAAAGGTCGGCGGCGCGATGATTGAGCCAGGCTCGGTGCCCTTGGCATGATCTTCATCGTAGTAGATTTTATTGTCGTCGCCCACAGCGCGGGCAAACATCATGATGTGACTTGCCTCAATGGGGAATTTCTTGACGGCCATTTGGTCCTCCCAATGTAATTATTCTTGTTGGACGGGGAGGCTAGCAGAGGTTTGGGGGAGAGGCTAGATGGCTGTTCGGGTCCGGGACAGGGCCGCGGGCGCCTCCAGTCGCTCAAGAATGAGATCAACAATCCTCTTGTGAACCTCTTGCCCCGAGACCTCGTTGATCTGGCGGATGGCGGAAGGGCTGGTGATGTTAATCTCGGTGAGATGTCCGCCGATGAAATCAAGACCGGCGAGGAAGATGCCGTTGTCCAAAAGAAAAGGCCTGATCCGCTCAATAGCGGCGTGCTCGCCGGCGGTCAGAAGCGTCGGCGCGCAGATGGCACCCTGGTGGATATTGCCAAGCCAGCCACCTGTCGCCGGGATCCGGTTGACGAGGCCGACCGGCTCGCCGCCCGCCAGGTAGACGCGCTTGTCGCCTCCGGCGACTTCCCCCAGGAACTTTTGCGCCGTGATAAAGCGGGCCGTGCCGCCAGGTCCTTTAAGGAGAGCCTCAAGCCGCACCGAGGCGTCTGGCGCATCACTGGCGAGCCGTTCGATGCCTCGCCCGGAACACTCATCCAGTGGCTTGATCACGATCTCGCCATGTTCAGTGAGGAACGCCAGCAGGGCCGCATGGTTCATGGTCGTCAGTGTCGGCGGCGCCAGATCGGCAAAGCGCAGCGTAGAGAGTTTTTCATTGAAGTTGCGCAGCGCCTGGCCTGGATTGAGCTGCAGGACACGATCGCTGACAAAGTCGAGCAGATAGGTGAGGTGGAGGTAGGTCGAGTCAAACGGCGGATCGGGGCGCACGAGGACGGTGTCAACATCATCGACGGGGATCTCTTCGGGTTCATCAAACACAATCGGCACAATACTCTTCAGCGACTTTGCCCTGGCGTGAAGCTTGTCCTGCCGCAGCACAAGATCCGACAGTTCCGCCCACAGGACGACATGTCCGCGCGCGAGGAGCTCTTCCATCAGCAGCAGTGAGGTCTCCGTTGCGAGGTTGAGGGTCTCGAACGGGTCCATGACAAAGAGGAAACGGTGTGCGTTAATCATGAGAAAACTACAATTCCATAAATATCGAATAATACGGATGTAAGTCGATATGGATAGATTGTCAAGGGTTCCAAAGTAAGGATGTTGCGCGCTGGCCCCAAGTGGTCACGTGGAAAGTGGCTGCTTTATCGGTATCAGGCTACGGCCCATAACTGTATAGATGAGAAAAATGACATTAAAGACCAGTAGATATAAATGACACCACCGGAATTCCTGCAAATCCTGCAGCCAATAGTTCACTTCAGCTTGCATCTGCTGTTCCCCGGGCTGATCGCCCGGGTGTTTTTTAGAGAGCACTGGAAAAAAGCCTGGTTGATTATGCTGGCAACAATGCTGGTGGATCTGGACCACCTGCTGGCGGACCCGATCTTTGACCCGACGCGATGCAGTATCGGGTTTCATGTGTTGCATTCCTACTACGCGATTGGCGGATATCTGGCGATGTCGTTTTTGCCGCAGTTGAGAATTATTGCGATTGGGCTACTGTTCCACATGTTTACAGATTATCTGGATTGTCTCTGGATGAGATGCACCTGAGAGGTCCGCTTTCGGTCTTATCCCTGCCACACGCACTTCCAGACACACTTCAAAAATATACCAATAAGGACAGTTCCATGAAACTTGCAATCCAACCCTTCCTTGCTCTGGTCATGATGGCCATGGTCTCCACTGCCGTGGCCGCTGAAACCGTCACGGTGTCCGATGCGCACGCCAGGCGCCTGGAGCTTGCAGGCAAGCAGATCACCATCACCGGCACCGTCATCAAAGTGAATAACGGCGTTATGAAACGTAACTTCATCCATGTGCAAGATGGCACAGGCACGGGCGATACAGATCGACTGGTTTTTACCAGCCAGCAGACAGCCGTTGTCGGCGACACGATCACTGTGACCGGAACCGTTGCCCTCGATATCGATTTTGGCATGGGATATTTCTACCCGACACTGGTCGAGGAAGCGACGCTTGAACTGGCGAAAACCGGCTGAACGGCGTCAGCCAAAAACCTTTTCAAATTCCTCGCGCAGCACTGCGTCGAGCTGCGCCATAGTGACTTCGACCCCGAGGTCAGCAAAACTCGTCACGCCGTGCTCTTCAATCCCGCACGGAACGATGCCCGAGAAATGCTCCAGCTCCGGGTTGACGTTGATCGATATGCCGTGGAACGAGACCCATTTGTGCAGGCGGATGCCGATGGCGGCGATCTTGTCCTCGCGCTCGCTCGGCAGACCCGCGTCGCGCACGACCCAGATGCCGACGCGGCCCTCGCGGCGTTCTCCCGTCACACCAAAGCGGGCGAGGGTGGCAATGATCCAGTTTTCCAGATTACACACAAAGGCCCGCACATCCGGGCCGCGCTCTTTCAGATTGAGCATCACATAGGCAACCCGCTGGCCCGGTCCGTGATAGGTATATTGCCCGCCGCGGCCGGTCTGAAAGACGGGAAACCGGTCCGGGGCGACAAGGTCTGCGGGCTTGGCGCTGGTGCCCGCGGTATAGAGGGCAGGGTGCTCAAGCAGCCAGATACGCTCCGGAGCCTCGCCTGAAGCAATGGCGGCAGCGCGCGCTTTCATGAAGGTTTCTGCCTCAATATACGGAATAAGGCCTTTTTCTTCGATCCACTCAACCATTTCATTACTTTCTTGCGCCATGATGCTTTTCAGAAGACATGGTTAACCGCGATTAACACGCAGCGAACAGGATCTCAATCCTTTCGAAAGATGCCATGGATTATGGTGGGTAACTCAAGGGAACACGAGGACTGAAGTCGAATGAGCGGTACAGTAGGTAATGTAGAAGTAGAGCTATCAATTGTTCTTGGCCGGGCCAACATGGCAATGCGTCAATTGCTCAAGATGGGCCGGGGCGCTGTTATCGAGCTCAATGCCCATCAGGATGACGAAGTCTGGGTTATGGCCAATAATCACCCGATCGCACGGGGTGAAATCCTCATTCAGGGCGACCGGATCGCCATTTCCATCACCACGGAAGCGAATTTTGAGGACTTTGTCCTCTAGGCTCAGGCCGGACCAAATCCCGAAACAGCAGCACTCTCAATAACACATATAAATAGTGTTATTTGCAATATTGTACATCTGTCACTTGAAAAATAGCGGCGGGCTTGTTAGATCTGGCTCAGTAAATGCTCTCATCCACGTGAAAGAGTGCCAGACAATGCTGCCGATCATCCTTGATTCAGATCAAATCTCCGTCCTGCTGGTCGGCGCCGGCCCGCTTGTTGAGCGGCGCTGTCAGCTCCTGAAGGCAGCGGGCGTTGCGGATCTCACGGTCTTTGTCGTTGGCTCGCCTGCCGACATTGACACCGAGATTGAAGGCGCGCTTTCACGGATGCCAACCCCTGCGGATCTTGAAGGCATCGCCGTGCTCTTCATTGCCGGCCTCGACCGAGAGCGTGCTGTGACGCTGGTCGCAGAGGCCCGCGCCCGCGGCGTTCTCGTCAACACCGAGGATGATCGCCCGCTTTGTGATTTTCATGTTCCGGCCAGCGTGCGGCGCGGCGACCTCCTTTTCACGGTTTCAACCGGCGGCGCATCCCCCGGGCTCGCCAGACGATTGCGCAAGCACATCGAAGCGCAGTTTGGCGAGGAATGGGACGCGCGGGTCAGTGAGCTCTCCGCACAAAGAACAAAGTGGCGTGAAGAGGGTCTTGACCTCAAAAGCATTGCCGAAAAAAGCGACGCCTGGATTGACAGCAAAGGATGGCTGAAATGAACCTGCAGGCCAGACACCCCAAACACGCCGAAGCCCTGCCGGCTGGCGATCTGTTGGCAAAGTATAATGGGCTTTCGGGTCAGGATCTGCTTGAGGTCATGATCAATAAAGAGTTCAACGACCGCATCGCCGTGGTGTCCTCGTTCGGCGCTGAGTCTGTCGTGCTGCTGCATATGGTGGCAGAAATCAATCCGGAGACGCCGGTCATCTTCCTCAATACCGGCAAGCTGTTCGGTGAAACCCTGCGCTACCGTGACCGGCTTCAGGAGCGGCTGGGGTTAACCGATGTGCGTGCCATTGGCCCGCACCCGAAGGATACCACCAGCATCGATCCTGTGGGTGATCTGTGGCAACGCGATCATGACGCGTGCTGCGACTTCCGCAAGGTGCTGCCGCTTGAGCGAGCGCTCAAGGGATTTGATGCCCAGATCACCGGACGCAAGCGCTTTCAGACCGAAGGGCGGGCCAGCCTCAAGCCGGTCGAGATTGACCCGGCGCGCGGCGCAGGCTTCTACAAGATCAATCCACTCAGCAGCTGGGGACTGGACGAGCTGACCGCCCATATCGAGACCCACAAACTGCCGCGTCACCCGCTGGTCAAGGACGGCTATCTGTCCATCGGCTGTATGGCGTGTACGGACCGTGTCAAGCCGGGCGGCGAGTACCGCGAGGGCCGCTGGGCCGGCACCGACAAGGACGAGTGCGGTATCCATCAGAACATCGATGGCGACGGCATTTAGGGTGTATTCATACATTGGAAACCAGTCTTGTGATTAAATGTATGGTCTTTCAGGGACAGGTCGTGCTTGCTGATGCGGGGGTCAATGCGTGTGGACTAGTCTATTGGCGTAGGCCACAGTTGTGACTAAGGTATCCCGATGCCCCGGACCGATTCGACCAACACATTTGATGACATACTGGCAAGCGCTGAAGGCGGTGACGTGGACGCCGCATGTGAGATCGCCCATCGCTATCGTCTGGGGATGGGTGTCCACCAGTCCTGGCCTGAAGCCATTAAATGGTACACGGCCGCGCACGAAGCAGGCGCGCTGGTCGGCACCGTCTGGCTTGGCCGGATTTACGGCGGTCGTGACGGCGCGGAGCCTGACCCCGAAAAGGCCCTGATCTGGCTAAACAAGGCTGTCGAGGCAGGCGATACAGGATCCATGTGCGATCTCGGCCTGCACTTCTTTAATGGCTGGGGTGTCAAAACCAACCGCAAGCATGCTGCCGAGCTTTACCGCGACGCCGCAAAACTCGGAGACCTCTGGGGCGCCTATCTCCTCGGGCTGTGTTACCGCGAAGGCGCCGGCGTCAAAAAGAACCGGCACTGGGCGCTGCACTGGCTCGACAAGGCCGCCGATGAGCACCCCGAAGCGCGCGATATGGCCTATCTCATCCGCTATGGCGACGAGTGAGCTGCTGATCAAACGTCTTCGCTGAACAGTTCCTGAACAAGCGTTGGTTTCTTGTCCAGAACAGCCAGCAGTGTCTTTGCCGGACCGGTCGGATGTCGGTGGCCCTGTTCCCAGTTTCGAAGAGTGGTCACCCGCACATTTATGAGCCTTGCGAACTTCTCCTGGCTCAGGCCGGTCTTCGCCCTGACGGCTTTGGCCTCGACTTCGGGAACCTCAAAAGCATGGAGAACAACTCGCTCCCCTGGACCACTTACATGATCCAGAACGTCCTCAAGACCTGCCAGCATTTTCTTGCCTGCTTTGGTTGCCATGTCATATTCTCCTTTTCGATCGGGCAGTGGTCTTGATCCTGCCTGTCAGTGCCTTCAGAAGTATCTTGTCCTCTGCATCAAGGTTCGATCTCTCATTCTTGGCGAACCCGGTAATCAGATAAACCGGCCAGTCCGGGTCCAGATAGAAACTCACTATTCTGACACTTCCGCTATTGCCCCGACCCCTGGTCGCAAATCGAAACTTTCGCATGCCGCCGGTTCCCACAATGATCTCTCCACGCTGCGGATCCCGGGCGATTTCGTCAATTAACCGCTGTCGTTCGGCATCCGAGAGGTGACCCTTGGCGAAACTGAGAAAAGCTGCGGTTTCCGCAACGCTCTGCAAGCGCATATCCAGTCCTCGAGTTTATACGTCAATGACGCATATAAGTCAATGACGTAGTTTGTCTAAAACACCTGGCCGTTCAGCTCGTCCCTCGCGGCCCGGTACTCGGCTTCCATCCGATCAACGATCTGCGCCACCGGCGGGGCGTCCTTCATCGCGCCGATGCCCTGACCGGAGCCCCAGATGTCTTTCCAGGCTTTGGCTTTGGTGTTGCCGCCGGAGCCAAAGTTCATATTGGCTTTCTTGCCATCGGGCAGGTCGTCGGGGTCGAGACCGGCGGCGGCAACGGAAGGTTTGAGATAATTGCCGTGGATGCCTGTAAAGAGCGACGAATAGACAATGTCGTCGGCGGCCGATGCGACGATCATCTCCTTGTAGCGCGGGTCGGCGTTAGCTTCTTCGGAAGCAACAAACCGTGTGCCGACATAGGCAAGATCCGCGCCGATCGCCTGAGCGCCGAGGATCGAGCGGCCCGATCCCAGCGACCCGGCCAGCAGGATTGTCCCGTCGAAGAACTCGCGGACTTCCTGCACAAGCGCGAACGGGCTGAGCGCGCCGGAGTGACCACCGGCCCCGGCGCACACCAGGATCAACCCGTCGACGCCTTCCTGCGCAGCCTTGCGCGCGTGTTTGATATTGATGACATCGTGGAACACCAGACCGCCATAGGAATGGATCGCCTCAACGACAAATTCCGGCGGCCGCAGGCTGGTGATAACCAGAGGGACCTCGTGCTTGACGCACATCTCGACATCATGTTCGAGTCGGTTGTTGGAAGCGTGGCAGATCTGGTTGACGGCAAACGGCGCGGCGGTCTTTCCGGTTTCATCTTCAAAGGCTTGCAGCTCATCCCTGATCCGGCAGATCCATTCGTCGAGCACCGGTTCGGGCCGCGCATTGAGCGCTGGGAACGAGCCGACAATACCCGCCTTGCACTGGGCAATCACCAGCTCCGGGCCCGAGGCCAGAAACAGGGGAGAGCCGATGACCGGCAGGCGCAATTTGTCCTTGAGTTGAGCGGGGATCGCCATGGATGTGTTTCCTCCAGAGGTTTTGTTTTTGGCATGGTGCCGGTTTTGGGGGGATTGTCCAGCAGAAGGAGGCCTGACTAGGCCGGGACAACCCACACCTCCGCATCTTGCCAGCCCCGCGAAAACCACCTATCATTCACAACCGAAGATTAGCCAGCAGGAAGGGTGAGGGTGACGGTGATGGGCGCGACTGAGGCCGAAACCATGCTCGCCGGTCTCGTCAGGAACATCTTTGGCAAGACCAAGTTCAAGTTCCATCGTACCGATCCGACGACCAGCAAGCGAGAGACTGTGAAATAGGGAGGTGGAGGGTGAAGCACTTGAAAACTTTTACCGTTCTTCTAGGGTTACTGGTCGCTGCCTGTTCAACCAGTGAAGCTCAAACTCAGCGATTTATTGATGGCGATCCATCGGATCCTTTGTTTGAGAACTATGACATTGAAGAAGCTAAGAGGTATGTTCGGCGCGATGCCAAAAAGGCCTTTCGCGAACTCCTCCTGTCTGTTCCGTCAACGCCGACTGATGGATTTGGCGCATTTTGGGGCAGTGAAATCAGGTACAGGTTCGAAATTGACGATTATAATTCTGTCGCCAATATTACGAGACCAAATGGTCTGACTGCAGTCTCAGGAATTCTGAACGGATTCGCGGAGACATCTGGTAGAAGAGTTTCAATTCAAAGATCTGGCAGTACGGGGAATCAGAATGTAAATCTTGATATTCTGATAGTCAAAGACTGGTCTCAGCTAAAGAGCAAATACAAGCGTCGTGTGGACGTTTGGCACCGAGCCTTTGAGGACAGGCAAGGGACCTCACCCGTTCGCCAGGCCATCCTCGACAGTAGAACCAGGTGCCTTTCATTTGTCAGAACAAAGATCGTTGAAACCACGGGACCTCACACAATGCCAATTATCGATTTGGCCGTCTTGGTCGTAGAAGCCAACGACCAGGAAGTCTACTTTCTCCAGAGAGCTACATGTATCGCAAGGCAGATGGCGAAGATTTTGGGTCTGACAGGTTCACCAACTGATCTGAAGACCATTCGCAACCCATCGATTATCAGTTCAAGGTTCTTGCCTCTGGACTGGGTTGCTCTCGAGATGGCCTATCGCTCAAATAAGGTTCCCGGCATGCCAAGAGAGGATTGGGAGAATTGGATGTCGACCATTGATCTGGGCGACTATTCAACAATTACGCGACACGAGAAATAGGCGGTAATATTTCCAGACTCAACGTGCACTTCGTGCACGTGCTCGCTCCCAATGCCCGGCAGGGTGTGCAAAGCAGACCCGAGAGGAACACCGTATCACAAGTAGTTTTATAGAGAGCGATACCCGTTTTACGAAATGATCCGTTCCGACTAACTGTCGAAACCCCTCCCACATGAACCATGTTCATCCTCGAGACTGGTTCCCACAATCTGGGTCAGGGAATTTCCCTAAATTCGACACCGGCTTTCGATCCCTCTTTATTCGGACCATGAAATCGTGAGTTGAAGAAGGCCCTGCGGGCTCCAGCGCGTGCCGGGTGCGACACTTAGCCTGGGGTGCCCGGGGTGTTTTTGGCGTTGCGGCGCGCTGCGAACAGGCCTAGTTTCCCTGCGCGATGAGAACATGCCGCGATGCAAAAAGATGCGCTTGCAACGTGGGCCGATAAAGCTATATTTCGCGCGCGATATAAGGGGGAATCGTTCTAAGGAGGGATGATTCGCCACGGCGAACCGCAAGGGCAGCCGATTTCGTTGCCATAAGATAAAGACCAGTACGAAAAGACCATAAGAAAAGAGCTGTGCGATGAATGAGTTATTGCTCGAATATTTGCCGATTATTTTGTTTCTGGCACTTGGCGCGATCATCGGGATTGTCTTTCTGGTCCTGGCCTTTGTCATCGCTCCCTATAATCCGGACCCCGAAAAGGTTTCGGCCTTCGAATCCGGCTTCAATGCGTTTGATGATTCGCGCATGACGTTTCAGGTCAGGTTCTACCTGGTTTCCATCCTGTTCATCATATTTGATCTCGAAGTGGCCTTCCTGTTTCCCTGGGCCATCGCACTCAAGGGGCTTGGCGCCGTCGGCTTCTGGTCGATGATGGTCTTTCTCGGGATTCTCACCGTTGGCTTCATCTACGAATGGAAGAAGGGCGCACTCGAATGGGCGTAAACGACCAAACTGGAGGGGCCGGCGTGCCGCAGAACTTTGTTAGCGTGCGGCCGGATGATCCTTTTACATCAATGGTTTCGGACGGTCTGGCGGACCATGGCTATGTCCTGGCCAAGGCGGATGACCTGATCACATGGGCCCGGACGGGCTCCTTGATGTGGCTGACGTTTGGTCTGGCGTGCTGCGCCATGGAAATGATGCAGGCGGCAATGCCGCGCTACGACATGGAGCGCTTCGGATTTGCGCCGCGCGGAACCCCTCGACATTCTGATGTTATTATTGTTGCCGGGACGCTGACCAACAAGATGGCCCCGGCGATCCGCAAGATTTACGACCAGATGCCTGAGCCGCGCTACGTGATTTCCATGGGATCGTGTGCCAATGGCGGCGGTTATTATCACTATTCCTATTCTGTTGTTCGCGGCGTTGACCGGATCCTTCCGGTGGATGTCTATGTGCCGGGTTGTCCTCCGACAGCTGAAGCGCTGCTCTATGGCATCATGCAGCTGCAAAAGCGGATCCGTAGAACCGGTACGATCAAACGTTAATTCTGTCTCGTCGCTGTTCCTTGCGGCGGGTTTCACATAACACAGCGGCAAAAGTCGCAAGAGCAAGTGCCTGATGGACGAAAGCTTGAAAGAACTGGGCGAGCACATCGCTGCATCGCTGGAGAACGAGGTCACGGGAACGGACATTGCCTTTGGTGAACTGACGGTCCTGGCCCGAGCCGAACAGATACAGAAGGTCATGAAGTTTCTGCGTGATGACCCGGCCTGTCGTTTCTCAACGCTGATCGATGTTTGCGGGGCCGACTATCCCGGGCGCGCCAAGCGCTTTGATGTGGTCTACCATCTGCTGAGCCTGCACCAGAACCAGCGCGTTCGGGTCAAGGTCAGGGCGGACGAGGAAACCCTGGTCCCCAGCGTCGTTGATATTTTTCCCTCCGCCAACTGGTTTGAGCGTGAAACCTTTGACATGTATGGCGTGATGTTCTCGGACCATCCGGATTTGCGGCGCATTCTGACAGATTACGGTTTTACCGGTCATCCGCTGCGCAAGGACTTTCCGCTGACCGGCTATGTCGAAGTGCGCTACGACGAAGAGCAGAAGCGGGTTGTCTATGAGCCGGTCCAGCTCACTCAGGAATTCCGCAACTTTGACACGCTCAGCCCGTGGGAAGGTGCAAAATATATCTTGCCGAATGAAGACGGCGCAGACAGTGAGGCGGAGAGCTAGAATGGCCGAATTGCAGCAGTCTCGTACCTTTAATCTCAACCTTGGTCCGGCTCACCCCGCGGCGCATGGCGTGCTTCGCCTCGTGCTCGAGCTTGACGGGGAAGTGGTCGAACGCGCTGATCCGCATATTGGTCTTTTGCATCGCGGCACCGAAAAGCTGATCGAACACAAGACTTACCTCCAGGCGTTACCCTATCTTGATCGGCTCGACTACACCGCTCCAATGAACCAGGAGCACCCATACTGTCTCGCGGTTGAAAAGCTGCTGGGCATCGAGGTGCCAAAACGAGGCCAGTACCTTCGTGTCTTGTTCAGTGAGATCGGTCGCCTCACGGCTCATCTGCTTAATGTCACAACTCAGGCCATGGATGTCGGCGCGCTTACGCCGCCGCTCTGGGGCTTTGAGGAACGTGAGAAACTGATGATTTTCTGCGAACGGGTTTCGGGTGCGCGGCTTCATGCGGCTTACTTCCGACCAGGCGGGGTGCATCAGGATATGCCCGCCGGACTGGCCGAGGACATCCTGGAGTTTTGTGATACCTTCCCTAAAGTTCTTGATGACATTGAAGGGTTGCTGACAGGTAACCGCATTTTCAAGCAACGCAATGTCGACATCGGTAAATTCACTCAGGACGAAGCATTGGCCCGTGGATTTACCGGTCCAATGCTGCGCTGCACCGGAGCCGCGTGGGATCTGCGCCGCGCTCAGCCATATGAGTGCTACAGCGAACTGGATTTCAAGATTCCGGTTGGCAAAAACGGTGATTGTTATGATCGCTATCTCATCCGCGTGGAGGAAATGCGTGAAAGCACAAAGATCATGCGGCAATGCATTGAGAAGATGCCGGAAGGACCAGTGTCGGTTGTCGACGGCAAAATTACGCCGCCGAAAAGAGAAGACATGAAGAATTCGATGGAAGCGTTGATCCATCATTTCAAACTTCACACCGAAGGTTACCGCGTTCCCGAGGGGGAGGTCTATGCCGCCGTCGAAGCGCCCAAAGGCGAGTTGGGGGTCTATCTGGTTTCAGATGGGACCAACAAACCCTACCGGTGCAAGATCCGGCCACCTGGTTACGTGCATTTGTCGTCGATGGATTTCCTGGCAAAGGGTCACCAGCTCGCTGATATACCGGCGCTTGTCGGGACAATCGACGTCGTGTTTGGAGAGGTGGACCGTTAGTGGTCCATCAGTAGAAGAAGGTTTTAAGGGGTCTGTATGGCCATATCGAAAATAACAAAAGACAGCGCCGAAGCGTTCGCGTTTTCCGCTCCGAAGCTTGAGTGGGCGAAAAAGCAGCTGGAAAAATATCCGGCCGACCGCAAGCAGAGCTGCGTCATTCCCTTCCTGTGGGAAGCCCAGAAGGAAAACGGTGGATACGTTGATGCTGCCGTGGTGCGCTATCTGTCGGACATGCTGGATATGGCCGAGATCCGTGTCTACGAAGTGGTGAGCTTCTACACCATGTTCAACACCGCGCCGGTCGGCGAGCATTTTATTCAGGTCTGTACGACCACGCCATGCTGGCTGCGCGGCTCCGACGAAATCGTCAAAGTCTGCAAGAACAAAATCGCCAAAGCGGCCAACACCCTGTCCGAGGATGGCAAGTTCTCGTGGATGGAAGTTGAATGTCTCGGGGCCTGTTCCAATGCGCCGATGGTTCAGATCAATGACAATTACTTCGAGGATCTTGACGAAACCATCATGGCCGAGATTCTGGACGCGCTGGCCGAGGGCAAGGACGTTACGCCAGGTTCCCAAAAAGGCCGCAAGAGTTCAGAGCCCTTCGGCGACCTGACGTCGCTCAGCGATCCCGCCCTCTATGGAGGCGCAGAATAATGCTTCAGGACAAGGACCGGATCTTCACAAACCTTTACGGCCTGCACGACTGGCGTCTCGAAGCTGCCCGCAAGCGCGGCGCATGGGACAACACGGCGGGGCTGATTGAAAAGGGCCGCGACTATATCATCGATGAAATGAAAGCGTCAGGCCTGCGCGGGCGCGGCGGTGCCGGGTTCCCGACCGGTTTGAAGTGGTCCTTTATGCCGAAGGAAAATGACGGCCGTCCACATTACCTCGTTGTAAACGCGGATGAGTCTGAGCCTGGTACCTGCAAGGACCGGGAGATCATGCGCAATGATCCGCAAATTCTGCTCGAGGGCTGTCTGATTGCCGGATTCTCCATGGGTGCCAACACCTGCTATATTTACCTGCGCGGCGAGTATATTGAAGTTCGCCATCGCCTCCAGGAAGCAATCGATGAAGCCTACGAAGCCGGACTTCTCGGCAAGAATGCTGCCGGCTCGGGGTGGGACTACGACATCTATCTGCACCACGGGGCAGGGGCCTATATCTGCGGCGAGGAAACCGCGCTGCTTGAAAGCATGGAGGGCAAGAAAGGCCAGCCGCGTCTCAAACCGCCGTTCCCGGCCAATATGGGGCTCTATGGTTGCCCGACAACGGTCAATAATGTCGAAAGTATCGCCGTTGCGCCGACCATACTGCGGCGCGGTTCGTCGTGGTTTGACAACCTTGGGCGCCCTGGCAACACCGGCACCAAGATCTTTTCGATCTCCGGTCATGTCAATAATCCGTGTAATGTGGAAGAGGAAATGGGCGTCTCCCTGCGTGAGCTCATTGAGCGCCATGCGGGCGGTGTGCGCGGGGGCTGGGATAATCTTCTGGCTGTTATTCCCGGCGGGTCCTCGGTTCCACTTCTGCCGAAGGAGATTTGCGATACGGTTTTGATGGATTTTGACTCCCTGAAAGAGGTGCAGTCAGGTCTCGGGACGGCGGCTGTGATCGTCATGGACAAATCAACCGATATTGTAAAAGCCATTGCCAGACTTGCCGCCTTCTACAAGCATGAGTCTTGTGGTCAGTGTACGCCGTGCCGCGAAGGCACCGGCTGGATGTGGCGCGTGATGGAGCGTCTTGTTAAGGGCGAAGCGCAAAAATCTGAAATTGATATGTTGTGGGACGTGACCAAACAGGTCGAAGGCCACACCATTTGTGCCCTCGGGGATGCGGCTGCATGGCCGGTCCAGGGGTTGATCCGGCATTTCCGGAAAGAAATCGAAGACCGCATTGATGCCAATGCGGGCCAAGTTGCAGCGGAGTGAACTGATGCCAACAGCGACAGTAGACGGCATTGAGGTTGAATATGAGCCGGGTATGACGGTGATGCAGGTGTGCGAGCTTGCGGGCCGTGAAATCCCGCGGTTCTGTTATCACGAGCGCCTGAGTGTTGCCGGTAACTGCCGGATGTGTCTTGTGGAAGTTGAAGGCGGGCCGCCCAAGCCGGCGGCCAGCTGCGCCATGCCGTGCGCTCCGGACATGAAAATCCATACCGACACACCGATGGTCAAGAAGGCACGCGAAGGGGTGATGGAATTTCTCCTGATCAACCATCCACTCGATTGCCCGATTTGCGATCAGGGCGGCGAATGTGATTTGCAGGATCAGGCCATGGCCTTTGGTGTCGACGGCTCGCGCTACGATGAGAACAAGCGCGCTGTGACCAACAAGGATCTCGGGCCGCTGATCCGCACCATGATGACACGCTGCATCCACTGCACGCGCTGCGTTCGATTTACGACCGAGGTTGCCGGTGTTTCGGACATGGGGCTTATCGGCCGCGGCGAAAGTGCAGAAATCACCTCCTATCTCGACAAGGCAGTGAATTCCGAGCTTTCGGGCAATGTTATTGATCTGTGTCCTGTCGGCGCCCTGACGTCCAAGCCCTACGCTTTCAAAGCGCGGCCCTGGGAGCTCAAGAATACCGAGACAATTGATGTGATGGATGCCGTCGGCTCTAACATTCGCGTCGATACGCGTGGCCGCGAAGTCATGCGTATTCTGCCGCGTCTCAACGAGGACGTGAACGAGGAATGGATCTCCGACAAGACACGGTACATCTGGGATGGCCTGCGTCGCCAACGCCTCGACAGACCCTATGTGCGCCGCGACGGCAAGCTTGAGCCTGCGACATGGGACGAGGCCTTTGCCGCGATTGCCGAAAAGCTCGATGGCCTCGACGGTTCCAGAGTTGCCGCGATTTCCGGCGACATGGTTTGCGCAGAAAGCATGTATTCCCTCAAGGGGCTGATGGACGGGCTTGGAAGCCCGAACATCGATTGCCGTCAGGACGGCGCCAAGCTTGCCAATGACACGATCAACGGCCGAGCCAATTATCTTTTCAATACGACAATTGCCGGGATTGAAGACGCCGATGCGCTTCTTCTCATCGGGACAAATCCGCGCCATGAAGCGCCGCTCATCAATGCGCGTATTCGCAAGTCCTGGGCAGATAGCAAGATGCCAATAGGAAATGTCGGCGCTGCGTATGATCTGACCTATGATGTGGATCAACTGGGCGCAGGTCCGGCGACGCTCAAGGACATCGCCGACGGAAATCACAGTTTTGCGTCTGTTCTGCGGAATGCCAAACGTCCGATGCTCATCATTGGACAGGGCGCGCTCGCCCGAGCCGATGGTGCCGCGATCCTCGCACTTGCCGCAAAAGTTGCCGAAACGACCGGCATGGTGAGCCAGGAGTGGAACGGTTTCAACGTCCTGCACACGGCAGCCTCGCGCGTCGCTGGCCTTGATCTCGGGCTTGTCCCGGGCGAAGGCGGACATGACGTGGCCAATATCCTGACCGGGGTCGAAGGTGGAGACATTGAAGTTGTCTATCTCCTCGGTGCCGATGAAATTGAGACGCGCCGTCTGGCTCGCGCCTTTGTAATTTATCAGGGCTCCCACGGTGACGCGGGTGCGCATGCGGCAGATGTTATTCTCCCGGGCGCGGCCTACACAGAAAAGAATGCGATCTGGGTCAATACCGAAGGCCGGGTCCAAAACGGGCGGCGCGCAGTTTATCCCCCGGGCGAGGCCAAGGAAGACTGGTCCATCCTTCGCGCTCTGTCAGGTGTCATCGGAAAGCCGCTGCCATGGAAAACCCAGGGCGAACTGGTTGCTGCCATGATCGAAGCTCACCCGCATTTTGGTTCTGCCAATACAGCGCCTGAAAGCGGTTCGTTCGCACCGGGTTCAGTTGGCGCGTCGGGCGATGTCGGCGATGTTGGCTTTGCCTCACCGGTCAAAGATTTCTACCTGACAAACCCGATAGCTCGTGCGTCAGAGATTATGGCTGAGTGCAGCGCGGTCTTTGTTCATGGTCAGGGCCAGGACAAAAAAGTGGAGGCGTCGGGTTCCAATGGTTGAAGCAATGGTCGAGTATTATCAAACGCCTCTGGGCCGGGTTATCTTTGATTTCACGTTCTGCCTGATCCTGCTCGTGGTCGTGATGGTGGCGATCGCCTTTCTGCTCGTAGCCGACCGCAAAATTTGGGCAGCGGTCCAGCTGCGCCGGGGACCGAATGTTGTCGGGCCCTTTGGTTTGCTGCAGAGTTTTGCCGACTTCCTGAAGTTTGTTTTCAAGGAAGTTATTATTCCGGCTGGCGCCAACAAGGGCGTCTTTTTACTCGCGCCAATAATCTCCGTGACATTGGCGGCGGGGGCATGGGCCGTTATTCCGGTCTCGGCAACCTGGGTCATTGCCGACATTAATGTCGGGATCATGTACCTCTTTGCGGTCTCCTCGCTCGGCGTTTACGGCATTATCATGGGCGGATGGGCCTCAAACTCCAAATATCCCTTCCTCGGCGGCCTGCGGTCAGCCGCGCAGATGGTGTCCTATGAAGTTTCCATCGGGTTCATTCTGATCACGGTTCTGCTGTTGGTCGGATCGCTCAATCTGAGTGACATCGTCAATGCGCAGCAGAATATATGGTTTGCGATCCCGCTGTTCCCGATGTTCATCATGTTCTTTATCTCGGCCCTTGCCGAGACCAACCGGCCGCCGTTTGATCTTCCCGAAGCCGAGTCTGAACTCGTGGCCGGCTATCAGGTTGAATATTCATCGACCGGCTATCTGCTTTTCATGCTTGCGGAATATATGAACATCGTTTTGATGTGCGCCATGACGACGATCCTGTTTCTCGGAGGCTGGTTGCCGCCATTTGACTTCCTCGGGTTTATTCCAGGCGTGGTGTGGTTCTCACTCAAGATCTGCATCGTCTTCTTCATGTTCTCCATGGTGAAAGCCATGGTGCCACGGTATCGCTATGACCAGTTGATGCGTCTTGGCTGGAAAGTCTTCCTGCCACTATCACTCCTTTTCGTTGTCCTTGTGGGCGGTGTTGTGACGATTTGGCCGGATTTGATCTGGGCCGACGTCCCGGCGGCAATGTAACGGCAGGAGCCAGAGAGAAAATATGACCAGAGCTGTTGCCATATTCAAATCGTTCCTGTTGCTGGAATTCATCACTGCGTTCCGGCTATGCATGCGCTATTTCTTCAAGCCCAAGCCGACGGTGAACTATCCCTTCGAGAAGGGGCCCCTGTCGCCGCGCTTCCGGGGTGAGCACGCCCTGCGGCGCTATGCCAACGGCGAAGAGCGTTGCATCGCCTGCAAGCTGTGCGAGGCGGTATGTCCGGCACTGGCCATTACCATCGAGGCGGAAGAACGCGATGATGGGTCGCGGCGGACGACCCGCTATGACATTGATATGACCAAATGTATTTTCTGCGGCTTCTGCGAGGAAGCCTGTCCTGTGGATGCAATTGTTCTTGGACCAAATTTCGAAACGACCACCGAGACCCGCGAAGAGCTCTTCTATGACAAGGAGAAGCTGCTGGGCAACGGTGAGCGCTGGGAACGCGAAATTGCCCGGAACCTCGAACTCGACGCGCCTTACAGGTAGTTTGCGCAACTAATTGAGCCTGGGAACAGGCAAGTGAAGAAGGAAGAGAGAGCAGATAATGAGCTTCGTCGCGATAGCCTTTTATGTCTTCGCCAGTATTGCGATCGCCGGTGGTCTTTTGGTGATCTCCTCGCGCAATCCAGTGCATTCGGTGCTCTTTCTCATTCTGACATTCTTCAGCACCGCGGGCCTGTTTGTTCTGCTGGGCGCCGAATTTCTCGCCATGCTTCTGGTCGTCGTCTATGTCGGCGCTGTTGCCGTGCTCTTTCTCTTTGTCGTCATGATGCTTGACGTCGACTTTGTCGAGATGCGTCAGGGCATGATGCAAAACCTCCCGGCAGGGGCGACCGTCGGTGTCATTTTGCTCTTCGAATTGCTGCTTGCCTTTGGTGCGCGCAGCACTGAAGGCGCAAAGTCCCTTGAAGAGATTGCGGTCGGGCCGGTTTCCAATACACGTGCACTCGGCAATCTGATTTACGACGATTATTTCTTGATGTTCCAGACCGCCGGAATGATCCTGCTTGTCGCCATGGTCGGAGCTATCGTTCTGACGCTCTATCATCGTCCGGGGATCAAGCGGCAGAATATTGCAGCACAGGTGGCTCGTACGCGTGATGAGGCCGTCGAACTCATTGATGTCAAACCGGGGCAGGGAATATGACAATAGGTATTGAACATTATCTCACGCTCTCGGCGATCCTGTTCACGATCGGGACGCTTGGCATATTCATGAACCGCAAGAACGTCATCATTATTCTGATGTCCATTGAGCTCATGCTGCTCTCGGTGAATATCAATCTGGTCGCCTTTTCCGCCTTTAACGGCGATCTGGTCGGGCAGGTCTTCGCGCTCTTTGTGCTGACTGTGGCTGCTGCCGAAGCAGCCATTGGTTTGGCTATTCTTGTAGTCTTCTTCCGAAACCGCGGTTCGATCGCGGTTGAAGATATCCATTCGATGAAGGGCTAGGGTCAGAAAGAAATGTTGACTTACAAACTCATAGTTTTGCTGCCCCTGCTTGGTGCGATGCTGGCCATTCCTGCCGGCAAGATGTGGGGACCACGTGCGGCTGAAATTTTGACCTGCACCTTCATGGTCATTATCGCGGTTCTGTCCTGGGTCGTTTTCTTCAATGTGACCGGCAATCAGGTGGATATGGTCCTGACGATCGCCACCTGGATGAATTCCGGTGACTTCCAGGTCGACTGGGCGCTCAAGATCGACAGTCTGACGGCTGTGATGCTGGTGGTGATCAACACGGTTTCGTGCCTCGTTCACATCTATTCCATTGGCTATATGAGCCATGATGAGCACCGGCCCCGGTTCTTTGCCTATCTGTCGCTGTTTACCTTTGCAATGCTGATGCTGGTGACCGCCTCGAACTTCCTGCAAATGTTCTTTGGCTGGGAAGGCGTGGGGCTTGCTTCCTATCTTCTCATCGGCTTCTGGTACAAGAAACCTTCGGCGAATGCTGCTGCGATCAAGGCATTCCTTGTGAACCGGGTCGGGGACTTTGGCTTCGTGCTGGGGATCCTGGCGACCTTTGTGGTCTTCGGCACCGTCGAGTTTGAACCCATCTTCAATGAAGTTCACAACAAGGAGCATGACGTCTTTCATTTCCTGTCGTGGGACTTCCACGCGATGACCATTATCTGCTTGCTGCTGTTTGTTGGCGCGATGGGCAAGTCGGCTCAGCTCTTTCTCCACACCTGGCTGCCTGATGCCATGGAAGGCCCGACCCCTGTCTCGGCGCTCATTCATGCGGCGACCATGGTGACCGCCGGTGTCTTTATGCTATGCCGCCTGTCCTACATGTTCGAGGCCGCTCCGACGGCGCTTATGGTGGTGACAGTTATCGGTGCCTCGACAGCGTTCTTTGCGGCCACGGTTGCTCTCTTCCAGGACGATATCAAACGGGTCATTGCCTATTCGACCTGTTCTCAGCTTGGCTACATGTTCTTTGCCATTGGCGTCTCGGCCTATCCGGTGGCCATGTTCCATCTGTTTACTCATGCTTTCTTCAAGGCGCTTTTGTTCCTCGGGGCGGGGGCAGTCATTCATGCCGTGTCCAACGAGCAGGACATGCGCAACATGGGCGGCCTCAGACCGCTTATCAAAATCACATTCGCCATGATGATGATCGGGACGATTGCGCTGACCGGCCTCGGAATTCCTTTCACCGATATCGGCATGTCCGGCTTCTTCTCCAAGGATGCCATCATTGAATCCGCCTTTGCTTCGGGCACGTCCTGGGGAACCTATGCTTTCTGGATGGGGATCTCGGCGGCGCTCATGACCTCGTTCTATTCCTGGCGCCTGGCGTTCCTGACCTTTGAAGGCAAGCCACGCGCTTCGGAGGAAGTCATCGGCCATATCCATGAGAGCCCCTATGTCATGCTGATACCGCTGTTCATCCTGGCCTTTGGTGCCGTCTTTGCCGGTTGGTGGTTCTATGACAGCTTTACGTCACCCGATCTGCACGCCTTCTGGGGTGATGCGTTTCCGGCTGGTCACAGCAATGTGGAGCAAGTCCTTCACAATGCGCATGAGGTCAAACACACCGCTCCATGGGTCATCTGGGCACCGTTCATTGTGACCATCCTCGGCCTTGGACTGGCGTATAATTTCTATATCCGCCATGCGGAGCGTACACGTCAGATGGAAGCCACATCAAACAGCCTGATGTACAAGTTCCTCAAGAACAAATGGTACTTCGATGAGCTCTATGACCTCCTGTTCGTGCGGAGTTTAAAGTGGCTGGGCCGCTTCCTGTGGAAGACCGGAGACGGAAAAGTGATCGATGGCTTCGGGCCTGATGGCGTAACGAGCGCTGTGTTGAGCGTGACGCGGCGAACAGCTGCCATGCAGTCCGGCTATCTGTATCACTATGCCTTCGCCATGTTGGTTGGTGTCGCGGCTCTGGTCACGTACCTCATGTTTGCAGGGGGAGCACACTGATGGGCGATCTTCCTATCCTTACTCTTGTGACCTTCCTGCCTCTGCTTGGCTGCGTCTTCATTCTGATTGCGCCCAGTGCTTCGGAGGCAGGAGATCGCAATGTCCGGGCGATTGCGCTCTTTACAACAGTCTTTACATTCATTCTGTCCCTGCTGATCCTTTTTGGCTTTGATGCGACGACGGCTGAATTCCAGTTCGTCGAGCAGAGCGAGTGGCTTGGCAATAACATCACCTATCATATGGGTGTCGACGGCATCTCGATGATGTTCGTGATCCTGACCACGTTTTTGATGCCAATTTGTATTCTTGCGTCGTGGAAATCGGTCACCACCCGTGTGCGTGAATATATGCTGGCGTTTCTCATTCTTGAAACGCTGATGATCGGCGTGTTCTGTGCGCTTGATCTGGTCCTGTTCTACTTCTTCTTTGAAGCCGGTCTCATTCCGATGTTCCTCATTATCGGGATCTGGGGTGGACAGCGCCGGGTTTATGCCAGCTTCAAGTTCTTCCTCTACACGCTGCTCGGCTCGCTTCTCATGCTGGTTGCCATGATTTCGATGTATGTGACAGCGGGGACGGCGGACATTGCAGTGTTGCTTGATCCTGGCCTTTCGCCAAATGGCACGGGCTGGTTTTCGCCGCAGCATCAGACGTGGCTGTGGCTGGCGTTCTTTGCATCGTTCGCGGTGAAGATGCCCATGTGGCCGGTTCACACCTGGCTGCCGGACGCCCACGTGGAGGCGCCCACGGCGGGGTCTGTGATCCTGGCAGCGATCCTCCTGAAGATGGGCGGTTATGGCTTCCTGCGCTTCTCACTGCCGATGTTCCCGATTGCCTCTGACTATTTCTCGACCTTCATCTTCGTTCTGAGCGTGATGGCAATTATCTACACGTCTCTGGTCGCGCTGATGCAGGAAGACATGAAGAAACTGATTGCCTATTCCTCGGTCGCTCACATGGGGTTCGTCACACTCGGGATCTTCACAGTGACCGTTCAGGGCATTGAAGGCGGGATCTATCAGATGATCAGTCACGGCATCGTCTCCGCCGCACTGTTCCTGATCGTCGGCGTTATCTATGACCGGATGCATACACGGGACATCGCCGCCTATGGCGGGCTGGTTCACCGCATGCCCCTCTATGCCGCGATCTTTATGGTCTTCACCCTGGCAAATGCGGGACTTCCGGGAACCGGCGGCTTCGTCGGTGAAATTCTGGTTCTCGTCGGCGCCTTCCAGGTCAACACCTGGGTTGCGATGTTTGCCACCACCGGCGCGATCCTCAGTGCGGCCTATGCTCTGTGGCTCTATCGCAGGGTTATCTTTGGCGAACTCACCAAAGACAGTCTGAAAGACATTCTCGATCTTGATCGGCGTGAGGCAGCCATCCTCATTCCACTCGTACTCATTACAATCTGGATGGGTTTCTATCCGATGCCATTCCTTGACCGGATGGACGCGTCTGTGACCCATCTTATTGAACAGGTTAATGCCGCACGCGCGGCCCATGAAGCCGGCGTTTTGACGCTCGGCGCAGCATTGTAAAACAGGAACGACAGGTTCATGGACGTTACGCAAAACACGGTCACCCTCGGGCAATCGCTTTCGATCATGACACCGGAAATCGGATTGTCGATAGCCGCCCTTGTGCTCTTGATGATTGGCGTCTTCCGCGGCGACAAGGGGCTCCCCTTGGTCAGTCTTCTGAGTGTCGCAGCCCTCGTGGTCACAGGTTTCTTGGTTGCGGTCGGGCCGCAGAGTGCCAGCGCTTTTAACGGGTCGATCCTGGTGGACCCGTTTGCAGTTTACATGAAGTATCTTGTCCTGCTTGGATCAGCGGTCGCGATCCTGATGTCGCTCGATTTTCTGAAGACTGAAAAGATCGGCGGGTTTGAGTTCCCGATTCTGGTTGTTCTCGCAACGGTCGGGATGCTGCTGATGATTTCCGCCAATGATCTCATTGTCCTTTATATGGGGCTGGAACTCCAGAGCCTGTCGCTCTATGTCCTGGCCGCCTATAATCGCGACAGCTTGCGCTCCTCGGAGTCCGGATTGAAGTATTTTGTCCTGGGGGCGCTGTCATCTGGCTTGCTGCTCTACGGTGCTTCGTTGATTTATGGTTTTGTCGGATCAACCAATTTCGCGACCATCGCCAGCTTCGCTTCTGAAGGGCTGGATAACAGTGAAAATATGGGTGTGGTCATCGGCTTGACGTTCTTGCTCGCCGGGCTGGCATTCAAGATCTCGGCTGTGCCTTTCCACATGTGGACACCCGATGTTTATGAAGGCTCACCGACGCCGGTGACCGCCTTCTTTGCGGCCGCGCCTAAAATTGCAGCCATGGCACTGATCATCCGCGTGACCATGGGCGCGTTTCCTCCCGTGCATGGCTCTGCCCCGTGGCAACAAATTGTCGTCTTTCTGGCCATTGCTTCCATGTTTTTGGGCGCCTTCGCCGGGATTGGCCAAAGCAATATCAAACGCCTGATGGCTTATTCCTCGATCGGCCACATGGGCTACGCGCTGGTCGGTCTTGTTGCAGGAACCGTCGCCGGTATCCAGGGCGTCTTGCTGTATATGCTGATTTACCTCGTCACTCTGGTCGGTGTTTTCGTCTGCATTCTGGCCATGCGGCGCAAGGAGGGGATGGTCGAAAAGATTTCCGACCTGGCCGGATTGTCCAGGACGCAGCCCGTCGTTGCCTGGACGCTGCTTTTCTTGATGTTTTCGCTGGCCGGCATCCCGCCGCTTGCCGGGTTCCTCGGAAAACTCTTTGTCTTCCTGCCGGCGATTGAGGCCGGCTATGCGTGGTTGGCGGTATTGGGCTTTATTGCCAGTGTGATCAGCTGCGCTTACTACCTGAATGTAGTCAAGGTTATGTTCTTTGATGAGCCGGCCGGATCTTTCAAAAAGCCGATGCCACTTGCCCATCGCGGTCTTCTTGCGGTATCAGGAATATTCACAGTATTGTTCATGCTGGTCATGCGGTTCCCTCTTGAATGGACCGATGTGGCGGCACGGTCGATTGTCCCGGTGAGCATTGCTGCGGGGGCGGGTTGACCCTCATCGCTTGACTGGAGGGCTTGTCTATCACTGAAGCGCCGAATTTGCCGGACGGATTTACCTTTTTGGGTTTCCCGGAGCTGGGCAGTACATCTGACTTCGCTCGGGATATGGCCGCGGACTGGTTTGCCGAAAACGACCTTGCAGTCTGGATCTGGACAGCCGTTCAGACAGCTGGCAGAGGCCGGCGTGGCAGGGAATGGGTTGCTCGGGAGGGTAATTTCAGCGCTACACTGCTCATGCGGCCTGATTGCGATGCCGGCAAAGGCGCCGAGCTTTCCTTTGTGGCCGCCCTTGCCCTTTCCGATGTCCTGCAAGCATTCTCCCCGGTGAGGCCGGTTGAGCTCAAATGGCCAAATGACGTCCTGTTTGACGACAAGAAGATTGCCGGTATTTTGCTTGAGTCGACGGCTTCTGCCGGCGGCAAGCTGGACTGGCTCTCAATCGGCTGCGGTGTCAATTTGACCTTTCACCCCGAAGATATGCCCTATCCTGCAATATCTCTGGAAGCGGCAGGTATAGCCCCGCCGACATCCCTTGAGTTCCTGGAGCGCGTCGCAGCGGCCTTTGCAAAGCGCTATCGCAACTGGATTGATGAGGGGTTTCCCGCGGTTCGCGCCGCCTGGCTGGACAGGGCCAAAGGCCAGGGTGAGCTGATTGAAGCACGCCTTGGCAGCGAAACCGTCACTGGAACGTTTACAGACTTGGACGAGACGGGTGCTTTAGTGATAGAACTGGGCGATGGATCGATCCGCAAGGTAACGGCCGGTGAAGTCTTCTTTGTTTAGCACCTCGGGATTTTAAGATCAGGATCTGATGCAATGCTTCTGGCGATTGATGCAGGCAACACGAATACGGTTTTCGCCGTCCACGATGGCAAGGAAACCTTGGGCCAATGGCGCATTTCGACCATAGGCTCGCGCACGGCCGATGAATATCTTGTCTGGCTGCACCATTTGCTGGCGTTCGACGGGATCGATCAGCAGGATATTGATGCCTGTATTATTTCGACGGTTGTTCCTCAGACACTGTTTAATCTCCAGTCCCTGTGCCGCAGGTTCTTCAACACCGAGCCTCTTGTGGTCGGTCAGGGTACTGTTGATCTGGGATTTGAAGTACGCATTGCACAGCCTTCACAAGTCGGGGCTGACCGGATTGTCAACACCGTCGGATCTCATATCAAGTATGACGGTCCCCTGATTATTATCGACTTTGGGACAGCAACCACCTTTGATGTCGTGCACGCCGACGGCGCCTATGAAGGTGGGATTATCGCGCCGGGGATCAACCTGTCGCTTGAGGCACTGCACCAGGCTGCTGCTCAGTTGCCTCGCGTCGCCATAGCGCGGCCGCAGGCGGTTATCGGATCGGATACGGTTTCCGCAATGCAGTCCGGGGTCTTCTGGGGCTATGTCGCCATGATTGAAGGCCTTGTTGCTCGCATTAAAATCGAACGTGAGGAAGAGATGACAGTGATTTCCACGGGTGGACTTTCAGCGCTCTTCCGCAATGCCACGGAGGTTATTGATCACGTCGACCAGGACATTACCATTCGGGGGCTTGTCGAACTCTATCGTCGCAATTCTGCCCACGTCAGGGCGTGTTAGGACGTGAAAGCAGACGCAATGAAAAATGATGAGCTCGTCTTTCTCCCGCTTGGTGGTTGCGGTGAGATTGGCATGAATTTTAATGTCTTTGGCTTTGGCCCTGCTCATGCGCGCAAGTGGATTGTTGTCGATGTGGGAGTTACCTTCGGCGACGACACGACGCCGGGTGTTGATCTCATCATGGCAGACCCGCAATTTATTGTTGACCTCAAGGATGATCTTCTGGGTATTGTCCTGACCCATGGTCACGAAGATCATATTGGTGCCGTGCCACATCTGTGGCCATTTCTCCAGTGCCCGGTCTATGCGACGCCCTTTACGGCGTCGCTGGTTCACTCAAAACTGGCCGAGGCCGGGCTTCAGGGTGAAGTGCCGTTTCATACAGTCGACCTCGACAGTGCCTTTGCGCTTGGACCATTCGAAATAGAGCTGGTGACCCTGACCCACTCAATTCTTGAGCCCAATGGTTTGATTATCCGCACGCCGCTCGGAACGGTCTTCCACACCGGCGACTGGAAGATCGATCCGGATCCGGTGCTTGGCGATGTAACCGATGCGTCAAAGATCCAGGCCCTGGGCGAGGAAGGTGTTCTCGCCATGATCTGCGATTCCACCAATGTCTTCGTGGAAGGCCAAAGCGGTTCCGAGGCTGACGTACGTAAAAGCCTTGTTGAAGTGGTCGCCGGGCAAAACGGCCGGGTTGCGCTGACAACTTTTGCCTCCAATGTCGCGCGGCTCGATAGTGCCTTTCATGCAGCCCGGGAAAATGACCGACATGTCTGCCTTGTCGGGCGCTCCATGATCAAGATTGTCGCAGCTGCCAAAGACAACGGATACCTCTCAGATTTCACCGATTTCGTCGACGAAAACGAGGCAGGGTACTTGCCGCGGGACAAGGTGCTCTATCTGTGTACCGGCAGTCAGGGTGAAGACCGCGCAGCGCTTGGTCGGATCGCGCGCGGCGATCACAAGAATGTCGTTCTGGAGAAGGGTGACACAGCGATCTTTTCGTCAAGGGTCATTCCCGGAAACGAGCGCAGCATCCATATCATGCAGGAACGGCTCGTCGAAAATGGCGTCAGGGTTATCGCCGCTGATGATGCCTTTATCCATGTGTCGGGGCATCCGTGCCGTGATGAACTTGCTCAAATGTACCAGTGGGTCAGGCCGGAAATTGCCGTTCCGGTTCACGGTGAAATGCGGCATTTGAGAGAGCATAGGGAGCTTTCAAAATCTCTCCAGG
>CBFDBJ010000051.1:0-27797 GCA_965603015.1 uncultured Alphaproteobacteria bacterium | reverse complement strand
CATGCTTGAAACCATGCATGACGCGCCGGGCATTGGCCTTGCGGCTGTTCAGATCGGCGTGGCCAAGCGGGTGATTGTGATGGATCTGGCCAAAGAGGGCGAGGCGCCCGAGCCGCGCTATTTCGTCAATCCCGAGATTATATGGGAGTCGGACGACTTCCACCTCTACGAGGAAGGCTGCCTGTCGCTGCCGGAGTACTACGAGGACGTGGAGCGCCCGGCCGAGGTCAAGGTGCGGTTTCTCGACTATGAAGGCGAAATTCGCGAACTGCATTGCAAAGAGATGCTGGCGGTCTGTATCCAGCATGAAATGGATCACCTTGAAGGTGTTCTTTTTGTCGACCATCTGACCCGCCTCAAGCGCCAGATGATCCTGCGCAAGCTGTCAAAAGCCAAGAAGCAGCAGGCGGCTGAGCTCGCCTGATTTTTGGCTGATGTGGGGGCCGATGCGCGGGCCCCTTGAGTTAGGGCTCGCTTCAGACTAGAAAGCGGCCATGACCTTACGTTTGATTTTCATGGGCACTCCCGATTTTGCCGTTCCTGTCCTCAAGGCGCTTGTGGATGCGGGTCACGATGTGGTGCGGGTGTTGACCCAGCCGCCGCGCGAGGCGGGGCGCGGCAAAAAGCTGCGTAAATCGGCGGTTCATCTGGCGGCCGAGGCGCTTGGCCTCGACGTGGCCACGCCGCAAACCCTTAAATCCAAAGAGGTTCAGGACGAGCTCAGCGCCCTTGGCGTCGATGTCGGTGTTGTTGTGGCCTATGGCCAAATCCTGCCAAAGGCGGTTCTTGACGGCCCGCGTCTGGGCTGTCTCAATCTTCATGGCTCGTTGCTGCCGCGCTGGCGCGGTGCGGCGCCCCTGCAGCGCGCGATCCTTGCCGGTGATGCGGCATCCGGTGTCCAGGTGATGCAAATGGAAGAGGGGCTGGATACGGGCGCCGTGCTCCTGACGTATCGCACGGCCATTGGGCCGCAGACCACATTCGGGGATCTGCATGATGATCTGAGCGAAAACGGTGCGGCGCTTATGGTCGAGGCACTTGCCGGTCTTGAGGCGGGAACCCTTGAAGCTGTTGCCCAGCCCAAAGAAGGTGTCACCTACGCCAAAAAAATCAGGACGGAAGAAGCCCGGATTGACTGGTCACAGTCGGCAGATGAAATTGACCGGCAGATCCGGGCCTTTGCGCCGGTGCCCGGAGCGTGGTTTGAGGCCATGGCGCGCGATCAACCGCAGCGGATCAAAATACTAAAGGCTACGCCCGTTGATGGAACAGGTGAGGCCGGAACGGTCTTGCGTGCCCCCCTCGTGATCGCGTGCGGCAGCGGCGCTCTTGAAGTGCTCGAGGTTCAACGCGCCGGCAAGGGCCGTGCGCGCGTCGAGGATTTCCTGCGCGGGTTTGCGCTTGACCCTGGCACGAAAGTCCTGTGAGCCATGGCGGTCTTTAAACTCACCATTGAATATGATGGCGGACCTTACGTTGGCTGGCAAAAGCAGACCAATGGTCCTTCGGTTCAGGCCTCACTCGAGGCGGCGGTGTTTGCCTTTTCCGGCGAGCACGCCCGGGTCAAGGGCGCGGGGCGTACCGATGCCGGGGTTCATGCGCTTGGACAGGTCGCCGATGTCACGTTTGAGCGCGATGACTGGAGCGGCGACACGGTTCGGGACGCCATCAATCATTTTTTGAAGCAAAGCCCGATATCGGTCCTTTCGGCGGAGCCGGCGGCTGACGATTTTTCGGCACGGTTCAGCGCGGTGCAGCGTCATTACCTCTACCGGCTGGCTGATCGACGCCCCCCGCTGGCGCTGACGCTCGGCCGGGCATGGTGGTGGCCTGTGCCGCTGGATGTCGAGGCCATGGCAGGGGCGGCTGATGTGTTTGTCGGGCGCCATGATTTCACGACCTTTCGGTCTACGGAATGCCAGGCCAACTCGCCGGTGCGCCATGTCGACACCATTCAGGTTTCCCGCGTTGGCGAAGAGATTCACATCGAGGTCTCAGCGCGCTCCTTCCTGCACAATCAGGTGCGCAGTTTTGTCGGGACGCTCAAACGTGTTGGTGAAGGCAAGTGGACGCGGCAGGATGTGGTCGACGCTCTCGAAGCGCGTGATCGCACCCGCTGCGGCCCTCTGGCTTCGCCCGAGGGACTTTATCTGGCGCGTGTTGATTATTAGAGCACGATCATCCGGAAGACGCCTTCGAGGGTCAGGCTAAGAGCGATGCTGATTGCCAGAATAACCCCGGCAATCATTGGCTGGGTTCGCAGCGATGCCCAGGTCGCGAAATAAAGGCAGATCATACTGACCCCCAGAATGATGACCTGAAAGCCGTAGATGCTGACAAGGCTTATGGCTCCCGTCACATAAAGCAAATGGGGGATGGCCAGCAGACCGACGATGAGGGCGTTGACCCAGTTCCACGCAATGATGAAGGGAACATAGCGTTCGGTGAGGTTAACTGTCCTGGCAACCAGGATCATCAGGAGCGGAAAGAGTATGACCTCGGCACTATAGGCTGCGGTTTTTATCGCCAGATAGATGTTGGTGGCCGGGATGTCCGGCAAGTCTACATCCGGGTTGGTGGCTGCGGTTTCTGCGATCACGGCAAGATAGGCGACATGAACCAGAATGAAGGCCGGCAGGGCCGCAAGCGGGGCATAAAAGCTGCGCCAGAACCCTTCTATGGTCATGTCGAATTTGTCGAGCCCATCGCGGTCCCAGAGCATGAGCCTCCAGGCGCCCTGAACGGCAGAGATGAGCTGTGACAGCGTCGGGATCACGGGCCTTTACCTCCGGGATTTGCCATTGTGTGGTCCGGGGCATAGATCGGGAAATAGTCTTCAAGAATTCTCAGGTAGATCGTCGTGAGCGCTTCCAGATCTGCCAGGCTGGTATGTTCATCAGCCTTGTGCATGCTCTGCCCGACGAGGCCAAATTCTGCGACCGGGCAGGTATGAGTGATGAAGCGCGCGTCGGACGTGCCGCCGCTTGTGGACAGCTCGGTTTCGATATCGCAGACCTGCCTGATCGACGAGGCAATGAGATCGGTGAAGCGGCCCGGTGCAGTCTGAAAGGCTTCGCCGGAGGCGCGGGCATCGAGTAAGTAACTGCCGCCCATCTCACGGGTTACTTCGGCGCAAATGTCGTCGATCCAGGTGATGAGAGAGGCTTCGTTGTGCAGATTATTGAACCTGATATTAAAGCCGGCGATGACCTCTGCCGGGATCACGTTCTGCGCGCCGTTGCCGGTGTCGATGGTGACAACTTCCAGGTTTGATGGTTGAAAGTGTTCCGTTCCCTGATCGAGTTTTGTATCGCTCAGGCGTTTCAGTATTTCGACGAGCCGCGGCATGGGGTTGTCGGCGAGGTGTGGATAGGCGACATGGCCTTCACTGCCGCGCATATGAAGCCTTGCGTTGAGGCTGCCGCGTCGTCCGATCTTGACCATATCACCAAGGTTTTGGCGGCTGGTCGGCTCTCCAATGAGGCAATGATCGAGGGTCTCGCCCTTGTCCGCCAGCCATGAAAGCATCGGTTTGGTGCCATTAAGCGCGGGGCCTTCCTCGTCGCCGGTAATCAGAAGGGAGATCGAACCATCCGGAGTGCCGTGCTGGTCGAGCAGGGATTTGACCGCAGCGACAAAGGCGGCAATGGCGCTTTTCATATCTGTGGCACCGCGCCCGACAAGCTGGCCCGAGTCAATCCTGCCTTCGAAGGGCGGTGCGCTCCAGGCGTCAAGCGGTCCGGTTGGCACCACATCAAGATGTCCGGCAAAGCAGAAATTGGGCGCTTTTGTCCCGAGCCGCGCGTAAAGGTTTTCAACCGGATCAGGATGAGGTTCGGTCAAGACGGCGCGTGAGACTTCAAATCCCAGGTCCTTGAGAGCCTGCTCAAGAACATCAAAGACGGCGCCTTGTGCCGGGGTCACACTCTCTTGTCTGATGAGGGCGCGTGCCAGATCCAGAGCGGTATTATCCGCCAGCTGATGATCTTGCGGGGTCAAACCTAATCCCTCAGGAGATCGTTGATGGAGGTTTTTGAGCGGGTGCGCGCATCAACCGTCTTGACGATCACCGCGCAGGACAGCGCCGGTGTGCGGCCGCCGCCGCCAAGGCTTCCGGGCACGACGACTGAGTAAGGCGGGACTTTTCCGGTGTGAATTTCACCGGTTGCCCGGTCAACGATCTTGGTTGTCGACGTCAGGAAGACGCCCATGGACAGGACCGCGCCCTCACCGACGATGACGCCTTCGGCGACTTCGGATCTCGCGCCGATAAAGCAATTGTCTTCGATGATGACCGGTTCGGCTTGCAGCGGTTCGAGAACGCCGCCAAGTCCAACACCGCCGGAGATGTGACAGTTCTTGCCAACCTGGGCGCAAGAGCCAACCGTAGACCAGGTGTCAATCATGGTGCCCTCGTCGACACGGGCGCCAAGATTGATGAAACACGGCATAAGGACAACACCCGGCGCGACCCAGGCGGAGCGGCGCACAATGGCGCCTGGAACAGCCCGGAAGCCGGCTTGATCAAAATCTGCGTCCGACCAGCCCGTGAATTTGGACGGGACCTTGTCCCACCAGTCGCCGCCGCCGGGGCCGCCGGAAATACGCTGCATCGGATTGAGGCGGAAGGACAGAAGAACGGCTTTCTTGAGCCATTGATGGACGATCCATGTGCCATTGGCCAACTCTCCACCGGCCGATGTGCCGTCGGGCACTTTTTCAGCGACGCGGAATTCACCCCGGTCGAGGCCCGCAAGGGCGGCATCGACGGCTTCGGGAATTTCGCCTGTTGTGGCAGGAGAAAGCGCATCGGGATTTTCCCAGGCCGCTTCGATGACGCTTTTGATGTCAGTCATGGAGTTTGATCTTATATCTTGTTGTTGTTTTCAGGCGCGCCAAATTACCCTGGGGGGCTCTCAAGTCAACCGTTCGTCAAGGCTCAAGGCGGTTTTATCCTTATTGCTTGCCGGACTGTGAACCCAAACGGCCAGGCGGCTCTTCCAGAAAACCGCCAATGGTGTCGCTGAGGTGGTGTACGTGGTCATAAACCGGGAGATTATCAGTTTGTGACTTCTGATTGATCCACACAGTGGTCATGCCGAGCTCATGAGGGACCTTGAGGTTTTCCTCCTTGTCCTCAAACATGATTGATGTGTGCGGGGTGACGTCAAAGGCCTCAACAAATCGGGCGAAGGCAGGTGCCCCGGGCTTTGGCTGGAACTGAGACGCGATAATATCGAAAATACCGTCGAAGCATTCTTCAATGCCGAGCCGCTTCAAAACCCGCTGTGCGTGGGCGACGGTGCCGTTGGTATGTACCAGGCATCGCCCGGGCAAGTCCGCTAGAAGCAGTTTTAAATTCGGTGCGGGATCAATGCGCGACAGGTCAACATCGTGAACGAAGTCAAGGAAGGGGTGCGGATCGGCGCCGTATTCGTGCATCAAACCGTTGAGGGTGGTGCCGTGACGTTCATAAAACCCCTGCCTCATGTCGCTGGCGTCCTCAAGTTTCAGATCCAGTAGATCAGCCATATAGAGATTCATCTTGTGATTGATTTCATCAAACAGACTGCAGGTTTCGGGATAGAGGGTGTTATCAAGATCGAAGATCCACGTGTCGATCTGCGAGAGCCCGAGCTCTTCAGGATTGGCCATTCGTGTTGACAGGTCGTTAATCAATGGAGCCTTCCTGACCAGTTTACCGCCGGTCGTGGTGCGAATGTCTCTTAAATGCCGCTGAATATCGTGTGCGCTAGACCGAATATTTACACTTCCTGGGGCATTCTGGACAGCATATTTGGGTCGCAATGTTACAGAGGATTTATCCTTGCAGTTCTTTCGAAAGCCAGGGGCAATCGTGCCGCAGCGTGCTGAGCAAAGCGTGGATCGCCTGATGCTTGACGTCCAGGCGACGCTCCTGAGTTATCCCGGACCTGCGCTCATTGTGGATTCGCGGTTGATGACCCTCTCGATGAACCGGGCAGGCGAGGTGTTGAGCCGACTTTTGAGCCTCGGGGACGAGGATGATGGGGCCAGAGTTTTCAGGGATGCTGTGAAAGAGGCGACGATCCTCGACATGCCGACAGAGACTCAAATTGAACTTGTCGATGTTTCGCCGGAACAGGTTCGCCGGTTTTATGATGTTTCGCTCTTGCCCTGTGCGAGTTCTACTTCTGTTGGCAATGATGTGCTGGTTCTGGCGCGTGAAACAACAGTGGACCGGTCTATGATGGCCGCATTGATCCGCTCGCGCGAGCTCTACCGGGATCTTCTCAAATGTTCCTCGGACTTCGCCTGGGAGACAGATGCCGAGGGGCGGTTTAAATTCATCAGTGAGCGAGGCGCTGTCGGGTATACTTCGTCGGAGCTCAATCACAAGCTTTCTGAAGAACTGATGGATCGGTCGCTATGCGATTTCGATGCGGACTGGACACCCTTCTCGGTGACGTTTCCGATCTCCAATGTTGAGACCTGGGTGCGCAGGGTGGACGGCGAGCCTTGTTGTCTATTGGTCTCGGCGGTTCCTATTCTCGATAGTGACGGCCAACACACGGGAACACGCGGGGCCTGTGTTGATGTGACAGAGTTGCGTCGTCATGAAAAGGCATTGGCCGAGGCTCAGCGCCGCGATGAGCTTGTTGATGAGCTTCTGGAAACGATCCGCAGCGAGCTGGAGCCGGAGGCCTTGCTTCAGGTTTCGGCCAATGAAATTCCCGCCGCGCTTGGTGCGGATATGGGGTGCCTTCTGACTTACGGTGCGCTTGATGAGGCGGGGGCTCAAACGGTCTGGAGCGAGACGGCAGGCAGCGGCGTGGATGTCCACTCAGAGCCACGGGCCGTGGAAGAGCTTCTTGCCCTGGGAAATTCTTCGGTCGTGAAAATTCTGGATCAGGATAATCGATCCATTCTTCTTTGCAGCATTCTATTTGGCGATGAAGTGAACGGGGGGCTCATTCTTGTCAGGCACAATCAGGTTAAGCCATGGAATGACGAGGATTGTTTGCTGCTGCGGCAGATAGCAGATCAAATGGGGACCATTCTGGCTCGAGCGGCTCATGCCGAGGCGCTGGAACATCTGTCGCGGGTTGATCCCATGACCCACCTTCTCAACCGCCGTGCGTTTTTTGATGACGCAGATCTGTGTCTGGCGCGCAACGAACGGGCGGTGAAGCCGGCCGCCTATATTTACTTTGACCTTGATGATTTCAAGCGCGTCAATGACACGCTTGGTCACGGCGTTGGCGACAATTTGCTTGTTGAATTTTCGAATGTATTGAAGGCTGCAATACGACGCGGCGATCTGGCCGTTCGTCTCGGCGGGGATGAGTTTGGGCTTTTGCTCGATAATTGTGATGAAGCCGGGGCAATTCTGAAGGCCGAAGCCGTGCTGGGCGATCTGGGCACTGCATCCCGGAAAGCCGGCCTGCCCTGGGAGCTGTCGGTTTCGGCAGGCATTGCCATCTGGCACCCGGGCTCAAGGCAAACAATCGAAGGTGTTATGGAGAGCGCCGATGGTGTCCTCTATGAGGCGAAATCCGCTGGCAAGAATGCGTGGCGTGTTGCGCCGGATGCGGTGTTGCAGGCCGATGCCGCTGATATGAAAAAGTCTGAGGAGTAGAAAATGTTTGGTTCTATAAAGCGCATGTTTGGGGGAGGTTCGGCACAGTCGGCCAAATTGGACTACGACGAAGCCAAAACTCTGCTTGAAAGCCAGTCAGCGAAAATCAGAAGCGACCTGGCGTCGCGAGACGACACGCAGCCGGAGATGCTATATTATCTGGCGAGTGATCAAAGCACCGAGGTTCGCCGGAAAATTGCCGGCAATCCATCGACCCCGGGGCAGGCTTTTCGGCAGCTCACTGAAGACGAAAGTGATGAAGTTCGGTGTGAGTTGGCTCACAAGATCGGGCGCCTCATCCCCAACCTGAATGAGCATGAGACCGCAAGGCTGCGGGAATATGCTATTGAGGCGCTTGAAAAACTGGCAGAGGATCAGATCCCGCGGGTTCGAGGGATCATCGCCGAAGAAATCAAGGATGCGGTCAACATTCCGGTCGAGGTCATCCGGAAGCTGGCGAATGATCTTGAAATCTCCGTGGCCGGTCCGATCCTTGAATTTTCTCCTCTGTTGTCTGATGCCGACCTGCTTGAAGTGATCGCCTGTGGTCAGGTCAAGGGTGCGCTGGACATGATTGCCAAAAGGCAAGAGGTCAGCTGCGATGTTTCGGATGCTGTTGTTGCCACGCTTGATGTTTCAGCAGTCTCTACCTTGCTGAATAACAAGAACGCGCAGATCCGCGAAGATACCCTCGATTTTATCATCGACAATGCGCAAGACGTTGAGACATGGCATGAACCGATGGCCATGCGTTCAGAACTTTCGCTACGCGCCTTGCGCCGCATTGCCGGATTTGTTGCGTTTTCCATTTTGTCTGATCTCAGTGATCGCAGCGATCTCGACAAAGAGACGCAGGCATTTCTCAAAAAGAAGGTCCGTTCGCGTATTGAAGAAGAAGAAACGCTTGAGGCGGATATTGCTGCAGATGCTGACAAGGTGCGACAGGACGTTATGCAGGCCGCCCGCGAGGGGAGGCTTGACGCCAGCTTTGTGGCAGAGGCGATCGAATGCGGGCAGCGCGATCTGGTAGTTGAGGCCCTCGCGGTTCTCAGCAATCTGCCATCTGAAACGGCAGAGCGAATTATGCGATCAAAAGATGGCAAGCCAATTACCGGTATCGTCTGGAAGGCCGGGTTGCCGATGCGCGTGGCGCTGGACATTCAAAGACTGATTGCTCACGTGCCGCCGCACGCCATGGTTATGGCCCGTGGCGGTGTTGATTTTTCGTTGAGTGCTGATGAAATGGAAATGCAGGTCGAGCTCTACACCTAGGGTCAAACTAATGAGTCCTGACCCCGGGCCCTGTCAGCTTCAGCCCGCGCCATTGGCGGGGGCTGTATTTTCCGGCCCGCCCATGGGGACGGAAGGATCATCTGCGGTGAAGAATTCTTTCCACCGACCTTTGTTTTCCGTGTCAATCCGGCGGAATGGCCGGATGTCATAGCCACGCGTCTCACAGGATTTGTCGCCTTCAATGGAGAAGCGGACTGTATTGGTGCAAAAGGACCGGTCTCCGTCCCACACGACAACCTCGTCGCCTGGCAATTCGGCTTCGGCATAGCTGTAGTAGTAGCGGTGGTCGAGCTTGTCCTTGATGGCCTTGACACATTCGCCGCGCGGGACGAGATACCAGCCGCGCGATATCCATCCGGTTTCCTTGCCACCGTCATAGGCGATCGCTGCATAAATCTTATGACCTGTTTCATTGCACAGTTCGAGGCCGGTCTGGGTCGAGAGTGAATTTGCTGTGCGTGACATGGCATCGAACAATTCTTCGGTCAGGAAATCCCCGGCGCTGATATTTTTCTCTTGCTTGTATTTGGTGATGGCCAAGCGTGTTTTGCGCCCCATGAAGCCATCAACTCTGACTTTCTCGATCCCGACATCGGCGAGAAGTCTTTGAATGCCGGCGATGCGTGCTTTGTCACGATTATACCCGGCTGGCTCGGTAAAGGAGTTTGTCCAGGCGTCCGACGATCCGACATCTATCTTGGCAAAGCCATGCACAGACAAACCATTTTGTTCGCAATTCGCCTGGTTGATGATGGAGTAAGTGCCCTTGCCGGAACAGAATGCATAGCGTCCTCCCCAGGCTTTTATGCCGCCGTTGTGTCCGGGTATCGATCTGGCGAAAGCGTAGTATTCACCGCCCTTGAGACTTTCTTTGACAACGGTCTCGCACAGACCAGGCTGCAGAGTCCACCAGCCCTCGACTTTCCACTTGCCTGCCGCCTGATACGCAACGGAGGCTTCAAGCATGTAGCTGGTTTCATTACACAATGTCAGACCCGGCTTGGCCGCAGATGCCTCAGGGGCGCCGCTCAGCATGGCCGTCAGCATGACAAGGCTTGCGAAAGCCAGTTTAAAAATCGACTTCGTCATTTTCCGCTCAAATGTTTAACACGCCCTACAACAGCGCCCGGCCCATCCGGTGCTCGCTGGCCGATCCGCACTCCGGACCTATTATATGTGAAGGTGTGTTAAGGTTTTCTACCCCGAATTATACAGCGCCCTCGTCCCTAAAGCGTGAGAATCGCAAATTTGTTTCGGTTGCGCAACATTTGCCTCGGGTTTTAGCTAACCCCTTAGGAAATAAGGGTTCCTGCGCCCTGGTCGGTAAACAACTCGAGGAGCAGGGCATGCGGAACGCGGCCGTCAAGAATCACAACCGCCTCAACGCCCCCATTGATTGCATCAATACTGGTTCTGATTTTGGGGATCATGCCGCCTGATATCGTGCCGTCGTCAATGAGAGCCTGGGCTTCATCCACCGATAGTTTTGCAATGAGGTTGCCGTCGGCGTCGAGGACGCCGGGCACGTCGGTGAGGAGGAAAAGACGCTTGGCCTCGAGTTCTCCGGCGATCGCACCTGCAGCAGTGTCAGCATTAATATTGTAGGTGTCTCCGTCCGAGCTCACGCCAATGGGTGCGATGATCGGGAGCAGATCGGCCTCGATAATGGCGTCAAGAACCTCGACGTTAATGGTCTCGGGCTCGCCGACAAACCCCAGATCGAGGACACGTTCAATATTGGAATCAGGGTCGCGCACCGTGCGATGAAGTTTGCGAGCGACAATCATATTGCCGTCCTTGCCGGAAAGGCCGACGGCGCGCCCGCCGGCGCCGGAAATCGCAGAGACGATTTGCTTGTTAATCTTGCCGGCCAAAACCATTTCAACAACTTCGACGGTTGCTTCATCACTGACCCGAAGGCCTTCGATGAAACTGCTTTTGATCTTCAGTCGGTCAAGCATGCTGGCAATTTGCGGCCCACCACCGTGAACCACGACGGGATTGATGCCGACCTGTTTGATCAGCACCATGTCGCGGGCGAAGTCATGGGCAAGACGTTTGTCTCCCATGGCGTGACCGCCAAATTTGATGACAATGGTTTCACTGTCGTAGCGCAGCAGGAAAGGCAGCGCCTCGGTCAGGGTTTTGGCCGTTGTCAGCCACTCCTTGGCAGACTTGCGGTCCGTTGGGGGTGTCTTTGCTGTATCGTCATTGCTCATTTCGAAGCGGTCCTGTTCGGGCGCGGATCAATCGGGCCCGTGGTCTTCATGTTCAGGCTTATAGCGGATCATGTCCCAATCTGCCAGTGCGCCAATATCGGCGCGCAGCTCTGCAATACCGCGCTTTTTCTCTGATGAAGTCATAACAATAGTCGGGTGGGCGGCAGGCCTGCGCTGGATTGCCTTCTGGACCGTGGCGGCGACGGCGTCAGCCCCGGTGGCGGCCAGTTTGTCGATTTTTGTCAGGATGACTTGATAGACGACCGCCGCGTCATCGAACAGATCCATCATTTCCAGATCCGATGGTTTCAGGCCGTGACGCGAATCGACGAGCAGGAGGGCGCGCTTGAGGTTTGGTCTGCCGGCAAGATAGGACTTGAGAAGCTGCGTCCAGGCGCTGACCTCGGTCTTTGAAACCTTGGCGTAGCCGTAGCCAGGCAGATCAACAAGTCTGAGCCCTTCTGTCAGTGCAAAGAAATTGAGCTCCCTGGTGCGGCCCGGGGTGTTTGATGTACGCGCAAGCGCCTTGCGCCCGGTTAGAGCATTTAGCAGTGAGGACTTGCCAACATTCGACCTGCCGGCAAAAGCAATTTCGGGAACGTCAGAGGGCGGCAGAGCTGCGATGCTGGTCACCCCCAGCATGAAGTCGCAGTCCTGGGAGAACAGCCATCGACCCTTTTCAAGAGCCTCGGCAGTGTGTTGATCGCCATCTGTGTTTTGCGAGGTCACGTCGGGTCGTCTTCTTTGGTTTCCGGTTTGATTTCCGGTTCGGTTGTCGGCGGTTCGGTTTCGGGCGACACGGTTTCAGGGGGCAAAATCTCTGTTCCGGACGCCAATGCGACGGGCTTTTTGTTCGGAAAGAAGCGGTCGAGATTGAGGTTTTTGAACAACTCAATGTCCACGCCGTTCTTGTGCATAATGTAACCCTGTTGAGCCATGGAGAGCGAGTTATTCCATGCCCAATAGATGACCAGCCCGGCAGGGAACTTGGCCAGCATAAAGGTGAAGATAATTGGCATGAAGGTGAACATCTTTTCCTGGATCGGGTCCTGGGGAGCCGGGTTCATGCGCATTTGCAGGAACATGGTAATGCCCATGAGCAGGGGCCAGACGCCAATGCCCAGGAACTCTCCGATAAACGGCCAGCCGCTCGGGTCATAGGGCAGCAGCCCGAACAGGTTCAGGATAGAAGTCGGGTCCTTGGTTGACAGATCCTGGATCCAGCCAAAGAACGGGGCCTGGCGCAGATCAATTGAGATAAAGATCACTTTGTAGAGGGCAAAAAAGACCGGGATCTGAACAACCATGGGTAGGCAGCCGGCCAGCGGATTGACCTTTTCGCGCCGGTAAAGCTCCATGATTTCCTGTTGCTGCTTTTGCTTGTCGTCGGAGAAGCGCTCTTTCAGTGCCATCATTTCGGGCTGCAGTTTCTTCATCCGGCTCATGCTCTCATAGGATTTGTTGGCCAGAGGAAAGAGCATCAGTTTGATAATAATGGTGACCAGAAGAATGGCGACACCAAAGTTGCCGATGAGGTGGCCGAAATAGTCAAGCAGTGAGAAGATTGGTTTGGTGATGAAAAAGAACATGCCCCAGTCGATGGCGCGCTCAAATCCCTCAATGCCCAGGGTGTCGCGGTAGTCGGTCAGGGTGCGGTATTTTTTGGCACCAACATAAAGCCGATTTTTGGTTTCGAGGCGCCCGCCTGGCGCAACGCTGGTCCCGTCAAGAATGTAGGATGCATTGTAGCGATCTGTGCCGGCTACTTTGCGCGCGGCATAAGAACCTTCAAAATTGACCGTCTGATCCGGGACAAGGGCTGCGAGCCAATACTTGTCGGTAATACCGAGCCAGCCGCCGGTGGACGACGTCTTGAAATCCCCGTCCTTGACGATGTCTTTATAGTCTTCTTCGTTAAGCTCCTGGTTGTAGACGCCGAGGAAGCCTTCATGAAGAATGAAAAAATTGGCAAGCTCGGGAAGGCCAAAGCGTGAAAGGCGCCCATAGGGGTAAAGTTCAACGGTGCTTTGTGAGTTGTTTTCCACGATTTGAGTCATCGTGAACATGAACCGATCGTCCATTTCGATCTGTCTGCGGAAGGTCAGGCCTTCGCCGTTGTCCCAGGTTATTTCAACGGGTGTTTGCGGTGTCAGCTTGCCGGGACGGACCGGTGTCCAAAGGCTGTTGCTGTCGGGAACCCGCACCCCGCCTGTTCGTGCTGTGGCCCAGCCGAAGTCGGCGTAATAGGCACCTTCCGTGCGATCCGGCGAGAAAACGAGAACTTGCGGGGCATCGTCTGCGCCAGTGAGTTTGTGATTTTTCAGCGTCACATCATCAATGCGGCCGCCCTTGAGGGATATGGTTCCGATTATATCCTTGCCCTCAAAAGCGATCCGGGCGCTGGTCAGAGCCTCGGTCCGTGACATCAAGGCGATGGTGCCATCGTCGTTGAGAGAAGGGCGCTCGCTGGACGCCATGCCTGCCGAACCTTCAGAGTTTGACAGCGAGGACGCGCCCGATGGCACAGGTGTATCGAGTGCACGCGCTGCCTGCTGTTCAGCTTCCTGGGCAAGGCGGACTTCTTCGGCCTGCATGATTGGCTTCGTATAGAACTCGCTCCAGATAAACAGGATGGCGATCGAGATGGTAATAAATACCAAGAAATTACGGTTTTCCATATTCGGTCCTGGAACTAATCCTGTTTGAGTAGATGAATTGAAATATGCGGCACCGAGTGCTCGATGTCCTTGCAGTTATGGTCATGGCAGGCATGATCATGCGAGCCCGAGGTGTGCTGTGAACCGGGTACCGGATCATAGCCGGAACTGCCGCCGAGCCATTTGACCGGGTGGCAGCGCGCAATTCGCTTGAGTGCAAGCCAGGTGCCCCTGAACGGCCCGTGGAGCTCCAGCGCTTCAAGCGCATAGGCTGAACACGTCGGTTGATAACGGCATGAGGGTGGCACCAGAGGCGACAGGCAAAGTCGGTAAAACTGAATGAGACCTTTGGCAAAACCGAGCAAAAGCCTGCGCGTCAGTTTCCTGACCCCTGTCACTATGGTGTTCAGAGCTTTCATGCTTTCCGGCTATTCCCGCTTTTTGGGCTGCTGACCCTTGCCTGGCGGGCATCTGGTCTTTTTTCCCGTGGCTGATGCACCATTTGGAGGGCGAGGCCAAGATCGTCAAGTAGAGATTGCCAGGGGCGATTAAAAGTGGCGGCCCGACCAACAAGAACATAGTCAAATCCGGGCCTGGCGGCGGCTGGTAAAACCTGATCAGTTGCCGCCCGGAGACGTCGCTTGATCCGGTTCCTTACGACGGCATTGCCGGTCTTTTTGGTTGCGGTAAATCCGACCCGCACCTCTGAGGTTTCCTCTGAGTCAGCGGGCCGTTTTTTCGCCTGCAGCACGAGACCAGGCACAGCGTAGCGGCGACCGCGCGCAGTCCTGAGGTATTCAGGCCGTGTTTTCATTCGGGAAATATTTGGGCTGGTCGGCATTCAAAGCCCCTTTCAGCCTCCCTGAATGTTCGGGAGCGAGCTGTATTTCGGGACCTCACGCGGGCAATTGCGCCTCTCGGCAGGAGAAAATCCCTAGGCGCTCAGCAGCTTGCGGCCCTTTGCCCGGCGACGGGAAAGGATATTGCGACCCCCGACAGTTGCCTTGCGGGCGCGGAAACCATGGCGCCGCTTGCGGACGAGCTGACTTGGTTGAAATGTGCGTTTCACGTTACGTCTCCTGGGCGTTCCGGATATGGTTTCCGGAGCTGCCGCCTGCCGAATAGTGCCCTCACGGCCCGATGCGGTCAGGGTTGAAAATGAATGCGGGTGTATAGGTCGTCAGAGGATCAAAGTCAACGCCTGAATTGGTGCCACCGTTCCCGAATTTCCGGCTATTTCTTGAGGATTGAGCCAATGCGGGCCTTGCTGTCCTCAATCCGGTAAACGGCATCCTCCTCGTAGGCCAGTCCGCCGCTCAACCCGCGTTCCTGAGAGGCAATAAACAGGTCTTTATAAGCCGCTATGGAGCCGGGGCTGTTGGCAACCATGGCATCGGTGAGTTCAGCAACTTTCGCGTCGAGCGCCTCATGGGGAACCGAGTAATTGGCAAGACCGATAGCGGCAGCTTCGGTGCCTGAGATACTGCGCGCCGTATAGGCCATTTCCCGCGCCATGCGGATGCCGACGGCTCTGGGGAGCCGCTGGGTCATGCCCCAGGTAGGTCGGATACCTACCTTTGCATGAGTGTCGCCGAAAACTGCCTCATCCGAGGCAACAATCAGGTCGCAGGCCAGCGCGATCTCAAGTGCGCCGGTGAAGCAAAAACCGTTTACCCTGGCAATAACCGGCTTCGCCATGGTCTCGATGGTTTGGATGATGTTGCGGGCGAGGTCGTTGAGGCTGCTATCAATCGATCCGCCTGAAGTGTCGCCAGCGGCCAGCATCTTGAGATCGACCCCTGCCGAAAAGGCACGCCCTTCACCGGTGAGGACGACAACCCTGACGGCTTCGTCCTGTGCTGCGGCGGTCATGGCCTGATCGAGGGCGCCAAGAAGTTCCATATTGAAGGCGTTCAAGGCCTTGGGGCGATTGAGCGTGATTGTGCTGACGCCGCCCTTGTTCTCGATAATCAGATTGGTCGCGCTCACGGGGGATCTCCTCAACGATGAAATTTTTCTCAGGATTGCTCTTTTGACCAGTTTTGGCCGTCCGGGCCAAAGAGGCAAGGGGAAAGCGCCCGGGTCGCGCGGTTTGGGAAAAGGCCGAGCTTCACTTCTTCTCACGAAAAGGTGAGGCGGTCTTACCTTTTGAAGATTTGCGCTTTATGTATCCGGGCAGGACCCGGTCGGGTAGGTTTAGTCACAAGTCAGTCAGGAAAGACAGTTTCATATGGTGGAGAGTGATTTGTCGGAGCAGTTTGAACAGGAGCAGGGCGGCAAGTCCCTTGCTCTGCGCCTGTTGCCCATCGGGGTTCTGGTCGGGGGGCTGGCCCTTTTCTTTGCGCTGGGGCTGCATGAGCAGGTGAATTTTGAGCTGCTGCGCGACAATCGCCAGGCCCTGGTCGACTGGGTTGCGCAAAGCGGCTGGATCGCGGGTTTCACTTTTCTGGTGCTCTATGCCATCGTCGTCGCTTTCTCACTGCCTGCTGGCGGGCTTATGACCATAGCGGGCGGGTTCCTGTTCGGCACGCTTGCGGCGACATCCTATGTTGTTGTCGGGGCAACTCTGGGCGCCTCGCTGCTTTTCCTTGCGGCTAAAACCGCACTTGGTGACAGTTTGAAAAAGCGGCTCGGACCCAGCTTTGAGAAAATCAGCAACGGCTTTAATGAGGATGCCTTTTCTTACATGATGTTCCTGCGTCTGGTGCCGGCCTTTCCGTTTTTTATCGTCAATCTTGCGCCCGCCTTTATGGGGATCAGGTTTCGGACCTATTTCATCACCACGCTGATCGGGATCATTCCAGGGACTTTTGTTTTTGCATCGATCGGAAACGGACTTGGTGCGATCTTTGACGCCGGGGAGAGCCCGGACCTTTCTATTATTACTGATCCAGCTATTCTCATCCCGCTTGTCGGGCTTGGGGTGCTGGCGCTTGTTCCTGTCGCCGTGCGCCGGATGCGCGCGCGCAAGAGCGGAGAGTAAATCTTCATGGATGTGATCAAGGCAGATATCTGCATCATCGGTGCCGGATCGGGCGGCCTGTCTGTTGCTGCGGGAGCGGCCCAGCTGGGCGCTAAAACCATCCTCATCGAGCGCGGCGCCATGGGCGGCGATTGCCTCAATACCGGCTGTGTGCCCTCCAAGGCGCTGCTGAGCGCCGCCAAACACTTCAAGGCGATGAGTGACGGCGGCAAGTTCGGTTTGAGCGCGCGGGAGACTGCGGTTGATTTTGGCAAAGTGCACGATCATGTACACGGGGTCATTGCCGGCATTGCGCCGCTTGATTCGGTCGAGCGATTTGAAGGCCTTGGCGTCACCGTCATAAAGGCCGAGGCGAAATTCGTCAGTTCCGGGGCTGTTGAAGCCGGCGGCACGCGCATCGAAGCGCGGCGCTTTGTTGTCGCAACAGGTTCACGTGCGGCCGTGCCGCCAATTCCCGGTCTTGCGGAAACGCCGTATCTTACCAATGAAACCATCTTTGATCTGACGGCTCTGCCGGATCATTTGATCATTATTGGCGGCGGCCCTATCGGTATGGAAATGGCACAGGCATTTTGCCGTCTTGGCTCGCAGGTTACCTTGCTTGAGGGAGCCGGGGTTCTTGCCAAAGATGATCCCGAACTGGTGTCGGTTGTTGTCGACCAGGTGAAAGCCGATGGTGTGGATATTCGCGAGGGTGTTTCGATAACGTCGATTGAGCAAACTGATGATGGTATTCGGGTTGCGTTCGGCAAAGAAGCAATTGAGGGCTCTCATCTCCTCGTGGCCGCAGGCCGCAGGCCAAATATAGAAGATCTGGGGCTCGAGGCTGCCGGAGTTACCTTCGAGCGCACGGGCATCATGGTGGATGAGCGGCTGCGCACGTCGAACCGGAAGATATTTGCTATTGGTGATGTGGCAGGCGGGCTGCAGTTTACTCACGTCGCGGGCTATCATGCCGGCATGGTTATTCGTAACGCGCTGTTTCGCATTCCGGCAAAAGTCGATTTGAGCGCGGTGCCGTGGGTCACCTATACCGATCCGGAATTGGCCCATGTGGGTTTGAGCGAGGCGGCAGCGCGACAGCGCTTTGGCGCCCGTGTGAAGGTTCTGACGTGGCCCCTTGCGGAAAATGATCGTGCCCGGGCGGAGCGTGACACGCGCGGCTTCATCAAGGTCGTGGTCGGGCGCAAGGGCAAGATCCTCGGCGCCTCGATTGTTGGCGCCGGAGCGGGTGATCTGCTGCAGCCGTGGGTTCTTGCCCTGTCACAAGGTATGAAGATCGGTGCTTTTACCTCGATGATCGCGCCCTATCCGACGCGCGGCGAGATTTCAAAACGGGCGGCGGGCGACTATTATACGCCGACCCTCTTTAGCAGGCGAACACGATTGCTGGTTCGGTTCTTGTCACTTTTCGGGTAGAACCGGTGCTGGCTAAATCTGACAAGGGATATTTACGTGACACGCGCTGCGCCTGCCGAAACTTCCAACAGTGAGATATCGCCGCGACAGAGCCTGTTCGAGCGCTTGCTGGCGGCTCGTCACAGTCTTTCGGGTCGGGTCATGAGCCTCACGCTGCTGGTCGTGCTGCTGGCCGAGGTCTTTATCTACGTGCCTTCCATCGCGAACTATCGCCTGATGTGGCTGGAGCAGCGGCTTGCTTCTGCACAGATAGCCGTGCTGGCGCTACAGGAAGCCCCGGAGGGGATGGTGAGCGAGGATCTGACTGATGAGCTCTTGAGAAACGCCAACGTCTACTCTGTGGCGCTGAAGTCCGAGATGGCCGGTGATGACCTGTACCTGAGCAAGGATATGCCGCCGGAGCCTGTGGTCTGGGAGGACCTGAGCGCCTATACGGTTTCAGGGTCGATTGTCAGAGCTTTTGAAACCCTGGTAAGGGGCAAGGGGCGCAATCTGGGTGTGCGCGGCGAGGCGCGGTTCCGGCCCGGCAGCACGGTGGAGATCGTGATTGATGAGACCCCGCTGTGCGCTGCGATGATTGATTACTCCTGGAATATCCTTCGGCTCTCTCTGGTTATTGGACTGGCGACTGCGCTGTTTGTTTATTTTTCCCTGATGCGCCTGACCATTCGCCCGATTGAGCGGATTACCCGCTCAATGGAGCGGTTCCGTCAGCATCCTGATGACAGTCGCTATATTATTGAAGCTTCTGACCGCTCTGATGAAGTAGGCCGGACCGAGCGGGGGCTTTATGAAATGCAGTGCGACCTTCAGGCGGCGCTGCATCAAAGGGCGCGGCTGGCAGAGCTTGGCACGGCTGTCAGCAAGATCAACCATGACCTCAGGAATATTTTAACCAGTGCGCAGCTGGTATCGGATCAGCTGGCGCGGATTGATGACCCGAAAGTTCGTCGGCTCGGACCAAAGCTGTTCTCGGCGATTGACCGGGCGGTCGACCTTTGCACTGACACCCTGAAATATGGCCGCGCCGAGGAAGCGCCGCCGCATATCTCGAAGGTCGCGCTTCAGGTTCTTGTCGATGACGTTCAAACCCTGCTCGGCCTTGAGGATCACAGGGACATTACCTTTGTGAACGCGGTGGCTGAGACGGCGAGCGTTGATGCCGATCCCGATCAGCTTTACCGCATCCTGATGAACCTCGTGCGCAATGCGGTTCAGGCACTCAGCGTTGCGGCAGTTGAAGGGCGCCGCAGTGAGATCCGTGTCATTGCGAGTGAAACAGGAGACATGAGCGCTATCGATATTTGTGACAATGGCCCGGGGGTTCCCGAGACGATCAGAGGCGACCTGTTCAAGCCGTTTTCGACCTCGGCGACACCGGGCGGGACGGGGCTTGGCCTGGCGATTGCCCGGGAATTGACCGAGGGGCACGGCGGCACGCTCGAGCTTGTGTCTTCAGGAGGCGAGGGATCGTGTTTTCGCATTTGCCTGCCGCGGGCGGGCGCAGTAAGGAGGACCCATGTGGAATCCTGACGTCTATATGAAGTTTTCTGATCTGCGCACCCGCCCGGCGCTCGAGCTGGCGACACGTGCGGGGCCCGTGCTCGAAGGGTTGATTTATGATCTGGGCTGCGGGCCGGGTAATTCAACCCAGGTGCTTGCCTCACTCAATCCCGGGGCGCGCCTCATTGGCGTTGACAGTTCCACGGAAATGCTGGCCCGCGCTGCCGACGAGGGTCCGGCCAGAGCCAGATGGGCGCTGGGGGATCTTGGGGCCTGGGCGGCAGAGGAGCCCGCCGATCTGATTTTCTCCAACGCGGCTTTTCAGTGGCTGGATGATCATGAGCGGCTGTTGCCGCGCCTCGTGAAATCGATCAAACCGGGCGGCAGGCTGGCACTTCAGATGCCGCAGAACTTTGCCGCGCCAAGCCATGTCCTGATGCGCGAGGTCGCTTCAGCGGGCCCGTGGGCCGACAAGCTGACGCCGCTGCTGCGCCACGATCCTGTGGGCGCGCCTGAATTTTACTACGATCTGTTTGCGCCGCTGGCGGCCTCGGTGGATATCTGGGAGACCGACTATGCCCAGGTGCTGGGCGGCGATGATCCGGTCTATAACTGGGTCAACGGCACGGCGCTGCGCCCGCTGATGGCGGCGCTTGATGAGGCTGAAAGTCTGGAGTTTTCAGGTGAGTATAAGGCGGCCTTGCGCGACGCCTATCCCGAACGCGCCGATGGCAAGACGCTGTTTGCCTTCAAGCGCCTTTTTATGGTGATCGGACTATGAGCGGGGTTCATCTGATCGGAGACATTGGCGGCACCCATGCGCGCCTGGCTCTGGCAACGGACGGCGAACCAAATGATATCCGCGTTTATCCGACGGCTGACATAACGTCCCTTGAGGAAACGATCTCGGGTTATCTGGCGGACGCGAAAATCTCCGGCCCCCTTGCGAGAGTTTCGATTGCTGCCGCCGGTCCGGTCATCGGCGCGAAGGGCGGGCGCGAGGTGGTCTGGCGGTCTGCGCCCTGGACCATCAGAGAGGCCGATCTGCGTGAAGCCTTCGCATGTGACGCGGTCGATATCATGAATGATTTTGCCGCTCAGGCGCTGTCGCTGCCCCATCTGGGCCCGCATGACCTGAAACGGCTCGGGGAAGGCGGCACAAGCGTCGAGGATGGCACCAGGGCGGTGTTGGGGCCCGGCACCGGACTCGGCGTGGCGGGCCTCGTGAGGGGTGGTCCCTCTAAAAGCGAATTGTGCCGATGGATCCCGATTGTCGGCGAGGGCGGCCATGTCGACCTTGCGCCGTCGAGCGACGAAGAGGTCGTGATCTTCAAAATCCTGCAGGAGCACCATGGCCATGTCTCGCCGGAGCGAGTGATCTCCGGCCCCGGGCTGGAGGCGCTTTATCAGGTGTTGACGGCGCTGCGCGGCGAGCCGTTTGAAACCCGTTCCGCTGCCGATATTACGGAAATTGCTCGTTCCGGAGACGAAACAGCCCGCCATGGCATTCATCTTCTCAGTGCCTGGCTCGGTGCCGTCGCGGGCGACGTTGCGCTCACGCTGGGGGCGACCGGCGGCGTCTATATTTCCGGCGGCGTCATCCCGGCGCTCGGAGATCTGTTCGATATTGAAGCGTTTCGGACCCGGTTTGAAGCCAAGGGCCGGTTTGAGTTCTACGCGAAAGCGATCCCGACCTGGCTGGTGACCCGGGACAATCCGGCATTGCTCGGGCTTGCTCGTCAGGGGTGAAGTGAAAGCCACACCGTGTAGAGCGTTGAGTGAAGTTTCTGGTGTCGCTCACCAAAACGCACGACGACCAGATCATGCTCTGGCATCATATAGAGTGTTTGGCCGCCCTGACCGATAAAATAGGTGAAACGGCCCTGCAAGGGTTCGCCGTCCCGGTCCAGAATGTCGTGGCGAACATGATGGCTGTAGTCTCCGGAGTGCAGCGCGTCTGCACGCAGATCCTTTCCCATGAATTGTCTCCACAGGTCTTCAGGCAGAAATGGCGACCCGGCCGTGCCATTGGCCATGAGAAACCGGGCTACCGAAATCCAGTCACGTGCTGTGGCATAGAGGCAGCAATAGACGGAGACCTGGTTCGTGTCAGGGTATCGGCGCCACATCGCATACGCGGCACCGGAGGGTTGCCAAATCTTTTCACTGAGCAGGGTCTCGAGAGGTTGGTCATAAACGCGCTCAAGGACAAGTCCCAACAAAACCGTGTTGATATTCTGGTAACTGAATGTCCCCTTGAGCGTTGGGTCGCTTGTCAATTTTTCCTGCACGGAACCCGGGCCCGAGAAGTGCAGCCTCGCCATGGGGCCAAAAGGGTTGAGCAGGGTCTGCTCCAGATCCTTTTCATCTGAACCGGAAAGAGTTTTCATGGTCCCGGTTTCGAAAATCACACCGCTCTTCATATCTAACAAAGACTGAAGAGACAGCCTCCCGAGGCTTTGATTGGTTATCTCCGGCAAGAGAGTGCCGAGGAGCACATGGGTACCGTCAATCCTGTCTTCTGCAATTGACTTGAGAACAAGCAGGCCGATGAGGCTCTTGACCATGGAAAAGGAGTTGAACCGCGTCTGCTGGTCCATGCCCCGAGCATAGTTCTCCAGTTTCATCTGGCCCGCCTGAGAAACCAGTAGTGCCTTGCCGTCACTCTCGGAAAAGAGCGCCGCCAGCCGGGGGTGCATGAGATTGTTGGCTGCGGTGTTGGTTGGTGCGGGGGTTGTTTTGTTGGCGCCGTGAACCACGGCGAAGGCCCCTCGGGCGGGCCATTCGGTCGCCGGATAACGTTCTGTCAATACCGCACCCAGGGGCGTTGTTCGAACAAGCAGTGCGGCGAGGGCCAGCGCCAGGAATGCGCTAATGAGCCATGATTGTTTATTCGCGATGCCGAACACCTGGCTGCCTCCGTTTCCCGACTGCTCGTTATAACCTTTCGGTTATCTGCAATGCAATCATGGCAGTATCATGGTGCCGAAGAGGATAATCATGGGCGGCGCTATCACTGATGGACGACAGTCAGAGACCTACTCCCCCTCCGCCGTGCCGATGCGACGCTTGTCGGCGCCGCCGTCGAGGCCGTCAGGTGTGATGCGGATGGCATTGACGCCGGACATCATGCGCTGGGAGATCTTGACTTCATGGCCGAGGGCTTCAAGGCCTGACTGCAAGTGTGCAAGGCCTGCCTCAAGGTCGGTTGAACCGTTGCGGTTGATGATGTTGGGCAGGTCGATGGCTTCTTGCATCGTCAGGTTCCAGTCGAGCACGCCGATGAGGGTTTTTGTTACATAACCGATGATGCGGCTGCCACCGGGCGAGCCGACGATGAGGTAAAGCTTGCCGCCTTGATCAAAGACAAAAGTCGGGCTCATGGAGCTGCGGGGGCGCTTGCCGGGTTCAACGCGGTTGGCGACCGGCTGGCCGCCGATCTCGGGCAGGGATGAAAAATCTGTCAGCTGATTGTTGAGAATGAACCCGCCGGCCATGAGGTGGCTGCCGAAGGCAAATTCAACCGAGGTGGTCATGGAGACCGCAAAGCCACCGGAATCAATGATCGAAAAATGCGATGTGGACGGCAGCTCGAGCGCGGCGTCGTCGCCCTGCAGGAATGCCTGTGAACCATCCGGCGGGGTCCCGGCCCGGGCCTTACCCATGGAGCGATCCTGGTGGATTGCCTTGCCGCGCCCTTTGAGATAGGCGGGGTCGATGAGGCCGGCGATGGGAACGGAGACGAAATCTGAGTCGGCGATATAGCGGTCGCGGTCGGCAAACGCCAGCCGGCTGGCCTCGGCGATGAGGTGGACGGCCTCGAGGGAGCCCGGCTCAAGGGCGGCCATATCAAAGCGCTCAAGCATCTGCAAGATCTGCAAAACGGTGATCCCGCCCGAGGACGGCGGCGGCATGGAGCAGATTTTATAGACCCGGTAGGGCGCGCAGACGATGGCTCTTTTCTTGGGCTGATAGGCGGCAAAATCGGCCAGCGTGATGGTGGTCGGGCGTCTTGGTGCCTCGGCCACGGCCTTGATGATCGCGCCTGCGATGTCGCCGCGATAGAAGGCGTCTGATTTGCCCGCCGCGATCTTGCGCAGGGTGGCGGCATAGGCCGGGTTTTTGATCGTGGTGCCGACCGTGTACGGCACGCCGTGATGGGTGAAATAGGCGCGCATGTCCGGCATCTCGTTTATGCTGGGCAGACGGACCAGCCATTCGTGGAGCTTGGGCGACATCTCAAAGCCACCCTCGGCCAGATCGATGGCATAGGTGAACAGATCTGCCCACGGAAGTTTGCCGTGTTCGTCGTGGGCCATTTCGAGCATGGCGACAACACCGGGTATGCCGACGGACTTGCCGCCGAGCACCTTGTCGAAAAACTTGAGCGGCGTGCCTGATGCGTCCAGATGCAGGGCGGGTGTCGCGGAAGCCGGGGCGGTCTCGCGGCCGTCAAGCGCCTCTATTGCGCCGGTCGCCGGATCGAAGGTCAGCATGAAGGCGCCGCCGCCGATGCCCGAGCTTTCCGGCTCGACGAGAGTGAGAACCAGCTGCACGGCGATGGCGGCGTCAACGGCGCTGCCACCCTTGCGCAGGATTTCGAGGCCGGCCGCCGTCGCGTGCGGGTGGGCTGCGGCAACCATGAAGTCCTGTGGTAGTTTATCCGGGGCCGGGTCGCTTTTGGCAAAGGACAGAGCGCCAATAAAATCACTGGCCCTGTCACGGACGGTGTCACGAGCACTGTCACAGGCGGCGAGCGGCACGGCGAGGGCGCACAGAAGGGCCAGAGTTCTGAATTTCATAGTGTTGCGCCTCATTTGCCGGCCCTGGTTGCCGGACAGCCTTTGATCCGCCGGGCAGAAAAGTGATCCCAAATATAGCGTGGAAATTGACGGACGGGAATCCAGTGTTTAGCGTAAACCCTTGAATTTCACGTGAATTTATTGGTTTTTCATGGCAAATCCGGGAAAAAGGAACCTGATCACAGATGTGACCGGGGTCAAGGTCGGCCACGCCGCCGATGTTACGGCACGCACCGGCGTCACGGTTCTGATCACGCCGGGCCGGGCGGTGGCCGGGGTCGAGCAGCGCGGCGGCGCGCCGGGGACCCGGGAGACCGATCTTCTGGACCCGTCGTGCCTCGTCGATGCGGTCGATGCCATCGTGCTGGCGGGCGGCTCGGTCTACGGACTTGATGCGGCCTCTGCGGTGACCAATTTGCTCGGCGCGCGGGGCATGGGTTTTGTGTTGGGCGACTCGCCGTTGGTCGCGCCCATTGTTCCGGCGGCGATCCTCTTTGATCTGAGGAATGGCGGCGACAAGGCGTGGGGTGAGGAGCCGCCTTATCGTCGGCTCGGCGGCGAAGCCCTCGACCAGGCTATGAGCGCTGGCGGCGACACGTTCGCGCTGGGCAATATCGGTGCGGGCTATGGTGCGCTGGCCGGCGCCTATAAAGGCGGGCTCGGCAGTGCGTCGCTGATCACCGACGACGGCTTTGAGATCGGCGCGCTGGTTGCGGTCAACTCGTTTGGCTCGCCGGTGATGCCCGGCGGCAAGACGCTGTGGGCGGCGACGGCGGCGCTCGGCGACGAAATGGGCAAGGACCCGATGGCGGGCATTGGCGCGGCGGATCCACTGAGCGGCTTCCCGGCAGACACCAAGGCGGGCAGCTTGGCCGGCATGAACACCTCCATCGGGATTGTCGCGGTCAATGCGGTCCTGACCTCGGCCGAGGCGGGGCGGCTGGCGACCATGGCGGAGGACGGCCTCGCCCGGTCGATCCGCCCGATCCACACGCCGATGGACGGCGACACGATCTTTGCGCTGGCAACCGGCCACAAGGAGCTTGGCGCGGTCCGGGCGCTGGATCTGGCCCGGCTCGGCACGCTGGCCGCCGATTGCCTGACCCGCGCTGTCGGCCGCGCCATCCATGAGGCCGCCGCGCTGGGCGAGGCCCGGGCGTTTCGCGAGCTTTGAGGCTGGCTGAGGCTTTGGGGGTTGTCGGCGGTGCTGCGGGCGCGACTGGAGACGGGGGCGGGAGATCCTCGGAAACGAGCCGAAAGAAGCCTTGCAATTGCCCCAAGGCCCCCGTAAAAAGACGCTCCATCGCCGGGCGGCACTCAAAACCTCGCCGCCATCAGGCAACGCGCACCGGTAGCTCAGTTGGATAGAGTACTTGACTACGAATCAAGGGGTCGGGAGTTCGAATCTTCCCCGGTGCGCCATTTTCCAGGCCTTTGAAATCTCTGTGAGATCCGGACCATCGTCGGGGATGCAGATGGGTTTGAAGCCAAGCCCTGCTTCTGCTTCCGCTAAAAGCAGACATGAGCGGGCTCTGGCTATTGGCTAAACGCCAATCAAGCGCGGCGCCACTTCTCTGACGACTTGCACTTACGGCAGATGCGTTCACCAGTCCACTCACTGGTAAATTCCGCCTGGCACATCATGCATTTTCTAACTTTGTTATCCGGGATTACCTTACCGACCGGATCGACGCGTTCCGCGGGAGTCTTTGCGGTAGATGTTGTCATATCAAGTCCACCTGTGAAGCAAGGTCCAGGTTAAGGGTCCGCTCCCGACCGAGGTCGGAAGCGGTTTTAGCAAGATTAGTCGACGGTGGAGAGATTCGTAGCAGATTGCTTTCCATCTCTTCCAGCTTCGAGCTCGTATGAAACCTTTTGCCCCTCGTTGAGGGTGCTCAAGCCAGCTTGCTCAACGGCAGAAATGTGAACAAAAGCGTCCTTTGAGCCATCTTCTGGCTCAATGAAGCCGAAGCCTTTTGCGGAATTGAAGAATTTTACTGTACCTGTGGTCATGAGATTATCCTTTTACAGGGAGACGTTTTTCACCCCACACGGTGTGTGTGGCGCATTTTATTGCATTCACAATGTAAGGGTAAAACAAGGTAAATCGGCGGACCGGATTTTCAGTTATCACAAACAAATGCAAAGCATATTGAGGACCCTTAGAGTCTATTTTCAAAGAGTCAAGCTTTCCGCAAAAAGCACTCCAGTGGAACAATCTCCGGCATATTGAGATTGCCCTCGATAGCCAGGCTCTACATCTGCGTCTACTTCCAGACAATACCAGGCACCGCGAAGCCGAAGAGCTCAGCCTGGCGTCGCAATCCTGACGCGTGCATCACCGGATCTGTGCGATTATTTGGCCTTTTTCTTATGGCGCAGAAATTTTTCGCAAGGGTCTGGTTTGTTGTTGGCTCGCCGGGTCAGCCACAGCACATCAAAGGCCCTGGGCACAGGCTTCCCCGCGTAGCTGTCGGGTTCCAAATAGGCGCCGACGTCTACCGCTTCGGGCATGACCTCGCGTAGCCCAATATTGAGTTGCTCCAGCTGCGGCCTCTTCCTGGCAACCTGTTCCACCACACCGCGGCCCTCTCGGGTATGCCCGGCCCCCAGGATCATCACCACCGGCTGGTCCGGGTATTGTCCGAGCATTTCATCAATCGCCATGGCCATGGCGTCGTTGCGAGCGACCCAGTTATCGTACAGGCGACCGAGATAATCATCACTGCCCCAACCACAGTGCGACGCCTTAAAGGCCTGCTGCATCATTTGGGCATAGGCCGCGTCATCAAAACCCGAGGGATAGCTCAGACGCTTTTCGACGTTGGTCAGGCCCTCGTATCCCACTGCCGTAATCCGGGCCCGCAGCGCTCTGGATAGATCGGCGCCAAAGGTCGGCAAGCGATGCGCGCGCGCGGTCTTCAGGAGCGGCCCATAGAATTGCCAGTTTTCATCTTCGGCTTGCCAATCAATTTGTTTCAACAGCCAGGTCTCGGCGTTGAATGCGTCCCCCGCAGTATGGGAAGTGTCCTTCTCTTTTGGCTGACTGTAACGCATCAGATCGCTGGTCTGCCCCAGATCAAACACCTCAAATCCCAGGGTCGGTTGTTTGCCGGCCTCAACCAGGGCCGTCAACAGGCGTAGCTGATTTTTATGGTGTTCCGGATTGTCGTGCTTCTCCCCCAGGTAGATCACCCTGGCCTTCTGATCCTGTAATAAGAAGGATGAATTCCCTGAAATCAATTCCTTTCCCTCATAAATAATATATGCTCAATCCACTATTGATAGAACTACCCGGACATT
>CBFDBJ010000050.1:0-28408 GCA_965603015.1 uncultured Alphaproteobacteria bacterium | reverse complement strand
GCACGGCGGAGCCACCGATAACCACCTCGCGAAGCGTGGGAAGTTTGCCGCCGATCTCTTCCAGATAGGCGATGAAGATATTCCAGACCGTCGGCACCGCTGCCGAGAAAGTCACCTGCTCATTGGTAATGAGATCATAGGTCGATTTGCCGTCGAGGTTTGGCCCCGGCAAGACGAGTTTTGCTCCGGACATCGGCGCGCTATAGACAAGCCCCCAGGAATTGGCATGAAACTGCGGCACCACCATAAGCACCGAGTCCATAGTCGTCAGCCCAAACCCTTCCGCCCCGTTGACCGCAAGGGCCATCAGGATGTTGGAGCGGTGAGTATACATGACGCCCTTGGGATTGCCGGTCGTCCCCGATGTATAGCAAAGCGAACTGGCGGTTTCCTCGTCAAGTTCCGGCCAGGCGAACTCTTCCGGCTCCCCTGCAATAAGGTCTTCATAGCAATGAACGTTTTTGAGGCTGGTCTGCGGCATGTGTTCACGGTCAGCCAGGATGATAAAACCCTCAACCGACGGCAGCTGATCCTGAATACCTTCAACGAGGGAGACAAAGGTCGTATCCAGCACGACAAACTTGTCCGCCGCATGATTGATGATATAGGCGACCTGATCGGGGAACAGACGCGGGTTCACTGTGTGGGTAATCGCACCTTGTCCCGAGATGGCATACCAGGTTTCAAAGTGGCGATAGCCGTTCCATGCCAGCGTCCCAACCCGGTCACCGATTTCAACACCCAGTTTGCGCAGCGCATTGGCAAACTTCTTTGTCCGCACCAGAGCGTCTGAATAGGTGTAGCGATGGATACCGCCTTCCACAGTGCTGGAAACAATCTCCCGGCGCCCGTGAAACCGCGCGGCGTGCTCCAGAACATCAACCAGGTTCATGGGATTTGGTTGCATCAGGCCTTTCATGTGGCGATCTCCCTGTTGGATTTGTTCTTTTCATGAACAAACGGAAAATCCCCCCAAAAGTCCAGCGCTTTGTTGAGGCTCGTCCAGCCACCCTGACAGTAAAACCCTGAGGCTCACCGGCGCGCAAGGACAGGCCAGATCCGGAAAAATACTGGAGCCGGCTACGCGCTGACTTTACGGTCCACGATCAAAGACGGCCGACTTCGCAACACAGAATTGATTTCCTTGACCAGGCTGTCCAGTTCAATTGGTTTCGCAATATAGCCATTCATGCCCACTTCCCAATAAGCCACCATTTGCTCAGGAAAAACGTCCGCTGTGAAAGCCAGGACAGGAACAGTCATGTGGCGACCACCCAGGTCGCGAATTTGTCTTGTCGCTTCGATCCCGCTTATACCGGTCATCTGAATATCCATCAGGATGACGTCATAGTCATACTCGGAGTTTTCAAGCCGCTCCAGAACCTCTTCGCCACTCTCAACAAAATCCCCTTTGATGTCGAACCGCTCCAGCATAAAGCCAACCAGCATCCGGTTTGTCGCCTTGTCATCAGCAACAAGAATTTTCAAATCCGGCGACAGTGTTTGTTGGATGGCATCCTGCTCCTCACAAGAGCCTGCCGTCGGGGCAACCGACGGGGCCGTGAACTCCAGGGAGAACACGCTCCCTCGGCCATGTTCGCTCGAAACATCGACTCTTCCGCCCATAAGCTCGACATACTCGCGAGATATCGCAAGCCCGAGCCCCGCTCCAATTTGCCGGGTTTTGTCTTCCTCAACGCGCTCAAACCGCTCAAAGATTTTTTCAATCTGATGTGGCGCAATACCCACGCCGGTATCCTCCACCTCAATACGAACATGAGCCTGCCCGCCACCAATATCGCGCATGGACGCCCGCAGGTTAATCTGCCCGGTTTGGGTAAACTTGACCGCATTGCCAAGAAAATTGTTCAGGACCTGAACAATTCTTCGTCGATCCGCCACGATACTTGCCGGAAAATCATCAGCAACCTCGAGAACGAACACAAGTCCCTTTTGTGCGGCGAGAACTCTGAAAGAGGCACCCAGTTCGAGCAGCAATTCCCCGAGAGGAAACTCGGATGCCTGGATAACCACCTCTCCGGATTCAAGACGTGCAACATCCAGCAGCTCATTGATCAGGTCAAGCAGTGCCTTGCCCGAGGATCTGGCGGTTTCAATCAACACATCAGACCTGTCGGAAAGGTTCGGATCATCAATCAGATCAAGCGCGCCCAGAATACCGGTCAACGGCGTTCGCATCTCGTGACTGACATTTGTCAAAAATCGGGTCTTGGCCTCATTGGCCTGTCGAGCCGCCTCTTCCATTTTCAAGGCCTGATCGTGAGCTCTGGCAAGCTCCATTTGATTGGCCTCCAGGATACGGGCCGCTTCCTTGCGCTCGGTAATATTACGCGCGACCCCTTCAATACTCTCCGGTTTTCCATCTTCGCCGAGAATGAGCCGGGCATCCGTCGAAGCCCAGACACAGCTGCCATCCTTGCATCGCATCTGACTTTCAACATTGACGACTTCACCCGGATTGGCGACAAGCAAGTCAACAACTTCGTCGCGAGTACTGGCGTCAACATAAAAACTCGAGATTGGCTGACCAATCATTTCTTCGGGTTGGTACCCCAGATGATCGTAGGCAGCTTTCGATATGAAGACAATCTCTCCGACGTTATTGGTCACATAGAAAACATCCGTAAAGTGATCAAAAACCTCTCGCAGATGATGCCCATCAATATCGGCACCCTCCAACCAAGATCTGTTCCGGCTTGCTTGTTCTTTCAAGATATCAACACCTGATGTCACCAAACGCATGCCGATCAGTATCAACGAGCATTGTAAAAGCTTTGCTAAGAATCACTTGCAGGGGATAGACACGCAGGCAAATACAAGCCATTTTCACGGCATCGCCCAACCTGCCAGTGCACACAAAATACCCCATGCTATCGAAGCGAGAGCTGCAGCAGACTAGCCCTCGGGCTCAACAAGCGTCACCGCTTTCAGATTATCGTCTGAATTACGATCAATCAGCTTGTTGTAGGGGTCAATGCCAACATATTTTGGCTCTCCGTCAACGACCAACGTAATCTGAAACGCCGTCTCATTGATCCTGCGCTTTTCCATGAACAGCACATGATCCGAACCCTCAAGCGCCTTGTCGAGGTTTTGGGTGAAGACGCCAACATCGATCAGATAATCCAGCGGAACCTCGGTCTGCTCCCCTGCCCCGTCAGCCTCGAACTTCCTCGCTTCCACATCCATAGTCACTTCAAAAGTTCCATCGCCAAGCGGTTTGGCTTTGGCATCTTTCACCTTGAGATCAAACAGAACGATCTTTTCAAACAGATCCGAGATCAACACCTCATAATCCGGTCCGGCTTCCTCACGCAACAGGCGCAGGAAGTCCAGCGTCGTCGCATAGGGATCTGATTTGAGCCCCCTGAGAGTAACAAGTTGCTGCATCACTTTATTGACCCTGTCCTCGCCAAGATAATCTTTCAGCGCATACATCGCCACCGAGCCCTTGCGATAGTGAATATATTGCTGGTTCTCAACCAGATAGAGCGGCATTTCTTCTATCGCTTCAGACCCGCGATCACTCAGATATCTGTCGAGTTCATACTTCAGGAAACGGCGCATGTGATCTGGCCCATATTCCTTTTCCATGACCATAAGCGCACTGTACTGGGAAAAAGTCTCTGCCAGCATGGTTGCGCCTTGCACATTTGCCGGTGTGACCTGGTGGGCCCACCACTGATGGGCAATTTCATGGGCGGTTACATAATAGACATAATCGATATCTTCCGGGTCGCTGTTGTCAGCGTTGAAACCGATCGACTCGGAAAATGGTATCGTGTTCGGGAAGGACTGGGCGAAGCTTTGATAGCCCGGGAACTCAAGAATGCGCGCCTGCTTGTGCTGGTAAGGTCCAAAATTGTTTGAAAAATAATCCAGCGAGTCCTTCATCCCCTGAACCATGCGCGGCACATTGATGCCGTGGGCCCCGTGATAAAACACCTGCAGGAGAACGTCGTTCCAGTGATCCTCAACAACCGCATAGTCGGCCGAAAGCCAGGAATAGAAATTGAGAATGGGCGAGCCCATTTCATATTCAAAGTAGCGGCGCTCTCCTTCGGTCCATTCCCTTTTGAGCATTCCCGGAGCAATGGCAATCTGATCCTTTGATGTGCTGACCGTTGTGCGGAAAGACACATAGTCGGAGCGCGGATCAAGGACATTGACAAACCACTGATCCTCTTCATCGATTTTTGGCGCCCGCTCGGCCGGTTCAAGATCCTGTCTGCGCCGGGCCTGCGGATCGATCAGGATCAGGCGCGACTGATAGCCGAGGCCAGGCATACTTTCGGCGTTGTTGAAAAATGTGCCGTTGTAAACAACGCTGGTCACATTGCCCGAGTTCCTGAAACCGGGGTTTCGGCGCTCGACGTCAAAGGACATCTTTCGCGTCTCGCCTGGCTGCATGGGCGGATCAAACGCGAACATGTAGACCATGAAGTCCTCGTCAACGCTTGTCGCAGTTCCGCCTTCAACGCTATGCCCAATGACATCGGTACCGATACCGTATCCCACCATCAGCGTTTCGATTGCTTCGCCCGACTTGTTTTCAAGGATGTAGGTCCCGTGCGCTTCATAGCGCCGGTCATAGGGAAAGATATCGACATCAATTGAGACGTCAGTGACCTTGGGAAGCACCATATCTCCATAGGCCTTGTACTTTCGCTCATAATCGGCCGTCCATTTCTCGGTTTCCTGTGCGGTTACATAGTCATTGAGAACATTGGTGTTGTAGTAGATGAAACTCCCCGTCAGGCCAAAGCCGCCAAGTGCAAACAGGCTGGCAAGCGCAGTGGTCCGGGTAAAAGCGAAAGGCAGAAACCTGAGCCTCTGCCAGATGGAGGCCAGTGAACCCCGGTTCCACAACAGGAAGGTCAGGACCAGCAACAATGCCGAGAAGAAGCCCCAATAAAGATGGAACCACAATGTTGTTGCAAGGAAATGCCCGTAACTGTTCATGTCCGAATAGGGCGCCTGCGGGTAGCTCGCAAATCGATAGAGATAGTGCTCGTAGCCAAGATTGGGCAGCACAATCGTGCTTACAATATAGATTACCATCACCAACATTCCCAGCCAGCGGTTATTAGTGATCACCTGGGCAAAAATCGACAGGGCAGCAATCATGGCAAACGGTATACCAAATTCAACAATGAGCCGAATGAGATATTGCGACAACTCAAGCTCCGTATGACCCTTGAAAAGCTGGATGACCATCGCAGATACAAGGCTGACCCCGAAAAGACCGATGAGAACAACGCACATTCCCAAAAACTTGGAAAAAACAAACACCCAGTTGGGCGCAGGCGTCGCATCAATAATGTCAGAGAACTGAACATTACGCTCCTTCCACACCAGATCGGACGCATAGTAGACCACGACGATCATCGGGATAATCGAGAAGGTTCCCGTGATCGTGTCGATCATCACGGAGGTGAGCGGATAGACCGGCGTACCGAACAGAAACCCGAGATTAAGCAGCGAACCGATGGAATTGAACATACCAAGGGCAAGCAGAACCCAGAAAGCGACACTCTTTATGATTCCCCTGATTTCGAACGAAACCCGGGCCCGAAACTGTTGCCATTCGACCCCGCCCCCCATTGAGGTTGCGATGCGAGGCAGATTGACCCGCCGCGGAATGAAGAGACCCTCCTGCGCGACGGCGCCCTTTCTGCGGCCGAACAATTTACGGCGATCCTTCTTCCTGAACGAAAAGAACACGACATTGAGGGCAAGAAGTCCACAGGCGAGGCCGAGCCACAACAGGCGATTTTTCAAGAGCAGCCCTTCAAGCGGCACGGTTTTCTCATTCAGCTCGAAGGGCGTCCAGTACCGCGTCACTTCAAAATAGGTGTTCAAGCCGAACGGATCGACAAGGGCGATGATAGTGCGATACGCCGGATCGGTGAGAGCGGCGTTGCCGACAAAATAAAGGATCAGCATCGTCACAAGCGCCGTATAGGTCGCAATCGTTGAGCGTGTCAGATTGGCAACCGTGAAAAAGATCGTGCCGGTAACCAGGAGATTGGAAACACCGAACACAAAATAGAGATAGACATAGTGACTCGGATTGACCGGGCCGAGCGTGTCGGGATTGATCCACGGCATGGCCGAACCAATGAGGATCGCAAGCGGAACACTGGCAAAGGCCAACGCCGTCACCACAAAAGCACCGCAGAAACGGCCGAGCAGATAGTCGCGCTCGCGCACCGGCGACGAAAAGAATAACTCCTCGGTCTTGAATTCTGCGTCCCGCAAGACCCCGCTGGCCAGAAACGCTGTGGGAATAAAAGTGCCGAACAGCCCGAGAATGAGGATAATGTTGGAGATGGCATGCGGCGAATTCACATTCACCGCACCGGTCGATCCGATCGAAATGTTTTCACTGGTGACCGCACCGAAGGTCAGGAGAAAAAAGATAAGAAACACCACGAGAAAAAGCGGCGTGAAGAGTTGATATTTAAACTCAAATTCGGCGATTTTGGATAACATGGCTCAGTAACCCCTCGGCTGAAAAGTCAAAGTGGGAGTCAAGCGCGTGCAGCGCCGGAAATCGTTGCGAAATAAACATCCTCAAGATCAGGCGAGACGCGCGCGAATCCGTCGCCGGGATCCCCTTCGGCATAGACATGGATCACCGTATGCCCCGTCACCAGTTTCGCTGAAATCACCTTGTATTTCCGCCGGTACGCATCGATTTCGCTTTTGTCGACCATCTTGCGCCATACCTTTCCCTCAAGGCCTTGAATAAGGTCCGAGGGAGCACCTTGCGCAACAATAGCCCCGCCTGACATGATCGCCATGGCCGGACAAAGATCGGAAACATCTTCAACAATGTGGGTCGAAAGGATCACGACCACATTCTCGCCGATTTCGGATAGAAGATTGTGGAACCGGTTGCGCTCTTCCGGATCAAGTCCGGCGGTCGGCTCATCCACGATAATAATCTGCGGATCCCCCAAAAGCGCCTGGGCGATACCGAACCGTTGCCGCATACCGCCGGAATAACTCGCGACAGCCTTGCCGGCAACATCCTTCAAATTCGTCTGTTCAAGGAGCTCCCCGACAACCCGCTTGCGCGCCCTCTTGTTTGAAATCCCCTTGAGGATTGCCAGATGGTCAAGCATGGCGCGCGCCGACATCCGCGGATAGACGCCAAAATCCTGTGGCAGATAGCCCAGCTGCTGACGCAGTCCCCTGGGATCTTTCAGAACGTCCAGAGCACCGAACATCACCGCACCCTTATCAGGCGCCTGCAAGGTCGCCAGGGTCCGCATCAGGGTCGACTTACCCGCGCCATTTGGCCCAAGCAAGCCATACATACCCTTCGAAATCGAAAGATTGACGCCGCTGAGCGCCTTGACGCCGTTGGGATAGGTTTTTGTAAGATTGCTGATTTCCAACATGCATTTAATCCGGCCAGAGACCGCCCCGCTTTGTTAGTGACAAAAGACCCTCGCCAATGACGAGACCTGAAACCAGGGTGAGGCTAGATTATATCAACTGGAGAAAGTGCAAAGGCGTTTACACAGAACAGGGTTTTTCCGCTGGCCTCAGGTAAAAACGACAGTCTTGCCATCGTTGAGCAATATACGCTGCTCGGAAAACATCTTGATCGCGTGCGCAAGAGGCCCAAACACCGTTTGCACGTCTTCAACCGAAACCGTTTCACCGAGGTCAAACTGAACGCGCATGAAGAATCGGTCTGTCTGACTATCGCCAAACCGGGCGCTATCGGGAGGAGCGCCACCAACCACGAGTGCCCTACTCTGCCTTCGAATAGGCAGCCGTAAAGCCGTCCAGCGGCATGACGGCCTCAATCGCATCAAGCGACAGGTTTTTGAACGACAATTTTAGGTTCTCGCCACCCTTCATCGACACGACAGTGCGCGTCGCATCTTTCAGGATAACATAACAACCGTTGCCGTCGCAGGTATGAACCTGTTGGGTTTCCGCCGTACCATCATCAAATTGAAGCTTGATGCCGCTTGGCAGATGAATCCCGTGTGGCAATTGAATAACCATTTCCGGTTTACGCGTATTACCGGCCACGCGAATGGATACCTTGGCAAATTGTTGCCGACCCTCGGCCAGATACAATCCTTGCTCGACACTGCAGTTCAGGGCAGCTGACCGGCTCTGGCTGGCGCATTGCGCCACCCAGCCTGAAACCTGTGTCGCCGCAGAACTTTTCGTCGGCGCCGCATCCTTGTCCTGTGCCGAGGCACCGGTGAACCCCATGACGACAAGGCCGAGCGCCACGATCAAGCTCCTGGTCGGCCGATAAAATTTCGTTGTTCTCACTGGTCTTGTCCCCTTTGGTGAAAGGTTCGGGCCCCTCGCCCGCAACCCTGATATCGATTTTCAGCAGACAGCTTCACAAATCCTCCAACACTTTGCAACGGTTGAAGAAATTCATCGTTAAGGCGAGGGTCCCTGCAGGGGCCCCATGCCGGGTCAGGCATCACAGAACCGCAGAAACTCTCAAGCTATACCAAAAAGAATGTGGCAATCAGCCAGAAAACCTGCAAGCCTTTTGGCTCGACCCTGCGGAACACGAACCCCCGGATCTTATGACCCAACAAAAGTTCTCTCTTTCAGCCCTCATCCTGTCCGAAGGACAGGGCATGGAGGCGGGCAAGCCGGTCCCATGGGGCATTCGCTTCTTCTTCGGTCTCGGCCAGGCCGCTGAGGCGATCAAAAACTGGGGCTTTTCAACCCTGTTATTGATCTACTATGTCAATGCTCTGGGTCTGTCCGGCAGCCTCGCCGGCACGGCTCTTGCCATCGCGCTGGTCTTTGACGCCTTTAGCGATCCCGCAGTTGGTTCCTGGTCCGACAATTTCCGATCTAAATATGGTCGCAGACACCCCTTCATGTTGGCCGCCATCATTCCTCTTCCGGTATTCTTCTTTCTCCTGTTCTGGCCACCTGCGTCCCTGACCGGATTCTTCCTGTTTCTTTGGCTGACAATTTTCACAATTCTGACCCGCACCGCACTTACCTTTTTCCACGTTCCCTATCTGGCACTCGGCGCCGAGCTGACCAGCAATTATCATGAACGCACAACAATCGTCATGATACGAACCGGCATGGGATATCTGTCATCCCTCGCCGTCGTCGTCATTGCGTTCAGTTTCTTTTTCGTATCAAGCGAAGCGGTCCCGGTTCCACAAGTGACCCGGCCGCCATACTTCAATTTCGCCTTGATCAGTTCCATTGCGATGGCGCTCATGATGCTGACATCAATTTGGGGAACACGCGGAACCATTCGCCATCTGTCCGGCACCGGAGAGAAGCGAATGCCGTTCCACTACTCTCAGATCTGGCTCGATCTCATAGAAGCTCTGAGAAACAATTCGTTTCGCGCTCTCATCACTGGCGTATTTTTGCTTTATGTCTATCTGGGAATTCACGGCGCTCTGGCGACCCACCTCAAAACATTCTTTTGGATGCTGGATACGAACGGCATCAAGGTCTGGCAGATCGCTTCCATCGTTGGCGGCATTATCGGTGTCCCGTTCGTCCCGTTACTCAACCGCCATCTTGACAAGAAAGTGACAGTAATCTGGGGTGTCAGCCTGGCCGCCACGTTCGGAACAGGCCCGGTTCTCCTCCAACTCGTCCATCTGATGCCCACCGATCCCACAGACCTCCTTGTCCTCCTGAGCGCATTCGCCGCCCTGGGGTCCTTCGCCGGCGTTCAGGCCCTTATTTCAGCCGGCTCCATGCTTGGTGATATCGCGGACGAACATGAACTGCGGCATGGCAAGAGGCAGGAGGGAATTTATTTTAGTACGTTCAGTCTCGCCGCCAAATGCACAAGCGGACTGGGCACACTGCTGGCAGGTGTAGTCCTCGATCTGATTTCACTGTCACAATACAATGAGCCCGGCGAAGTCCCGCAATCTGTTCTGACAAACTTCGGTTTCGTCTACGGTTTCGTCGCTCTCATCGCCATTGCGGCGCTGTGGGTTTTCAAGCCCTATCACCTCGACAAGAAGCGCCACGACGAGATCATGATCGAGCTCAAAAAAACCGTCTGGCTTTCAGAGGATTGAAATCGTTTAATCATCCTCACCACGAGGATCGACATCAAAAATTTCCTGTGTGGTACGCGGCACCGGGACAAACTTTTCCTTCACCCCCACGTCAAGACGATTGATCCCTATCCTGATCAAATTGTGGCTCGCCGAAATCAGATGGATGCCGCCAATGAAAACGAACATCGCCGCCGCCCCGTAGGCTTTCATAAACACCGAAGCCAGGAACGGCCCCAAAATGGACCCGATGGCAAACACAAAAAGCAGCGTGCTTGAGACTTCAATGAACTCATCCTCATCGGCCGCATCATTCGCATGCGCAATCGCCAGTCCATATTGCGACAGTGCCCCGACACCATAGAAAAACCCGGTCAGGACGAGCAGCGGTTTGGGATCAAGCGGCGCCACAACCGCAAACGCCGAAACACTGATCACAATAATTGTACAAACAAAGATCGGCACGCGCCGGTCAACCCTGTCTGACCACGCCCCCATCGGCCAGACCGCCAGACCGCCGCCCAGAACCATCAGCGCCATAAAAATTGAAACCCAGATCTGGGCACCGCCCATCTCAAGTGCGTAGAGCGGCGCCAGGGTCCAGAACGAGGAGTTGGCAAGACCGATCACGAGGCACGTCGTCACCGCCGTTTGCGCCTTGCCCCAGACCTTGGGTAGATTGATGCTCATCTTCCCGGCTTCGCGCGGCAGCTTTGATGTCGTCGCACTGACCGGGATCAGCGACAATGTCACCAGCGACGTGACCACCGCAAACAGCACAAAGCCGCTCGGAACCGAAAGGGCAAAGATCACCTGGCCACAAAACGTGCCGGACAGGTCAACGATCCGATAGATCGAGATGACCTTGCCGCGATTTTCATTTGATGCGTTTTCGTTGAGCCAGCTTTCAATGATCATGGCCAGCCCGGCAAAGCAGAACCCGGAAATCGCGCGAAACAAAAACCACGGGATCGGCGCAATAAAAAACGATTGGAACAGCGCAACCTGAGCCGCGATCGCCGCCAGTATGGCAAAGGTCCGAATGTGACCGACCCGGCGAATAAGCTTTCCGGCCCACAGGCACCCCAAGAGAAACCCGACAAAATAGGCAGCCCCGACGAGACCTACTTCTGTCAGTGAAAAACCCTCGATCTGCGCCCGCACGGAGATCAGCGTGCCATGCAGCCCGTTTCCTGCCACCAGCAGAAAAACCGACAGCAGGAGAGCAAGGAATGTAGCAATGACATTACGCATTTTTTAAAGGGTCCCGGTGGGATTGCCAGATTTCGGGCCGGTACCTATCATTTGAAGGACCCGTTCCCAAGACAATAATTCCAGCCGTTCGAAACAGGGGGTGATCTGCCGAAAACGGCCCGAAACCTGTAGGGAAGACATTGTCAAATCATCCGAAATGTCTCCGGACAAGACAGACCCGAAATCAGCGCCTATAGTGAACCGAAAGACACCATAACAGGGAGGGAGAGACCCATGGTTTTCGAGCCCAATGCAAAAACCGCAGAAATGGCGGTCCAACTCAACGCCTTCATGGAAGAACACATCTATCCACGGGAGATGGAGTACAATCGTTACGTCGAGAATGATGCCAACGTCTTTACCTACCCGCCCTGGTTTGAAGACCTGAAGCAAAAGGCAAAAGACGCCGGTATCTGGAACTGGTTCCTGCCGTCTGAATACACGCCCTGGAGTCCGGGCCTGACAAATCTGGAATTTGCCCCGCTCATGGAAATCATGTGCAAGGTGCCCTGGTCGCAGCAGGTCTTCAACTGCTCGGCGCCGGACCGCGGCAATATGGAGGTGCTGGCCAAATACGGCACGCCCGAACAACAGGAAGAGTGGCTGCTGCCGCTCCTCGATGGCAAGATCCGCTCTACCTACGGCATGACAGAACCGCTGGTCGCCTCGTCTGATGCCACCAACCTCGAGGTCTCCATCGTGCGCGACGGCGACGACTATGTCATCAACGGCCGCAAGTGGTTCTCGTCCAATATCGCCAACCCGCTTAACAAATTCATGTTTGTCATGGGCAAAACCGATCCGACCGCGTCGCGCCACGCGCAGCACTCGACGATCATTGTGCCCAAAGGCACGCCTGGCTGCCGCGTCGTACGCACCTACCGCGTGCTCGGCTCGTTGCATTCGCCAGGCGGCGAAGGCGAGGTCGAGTTCAAGGATTGCCGTGTCCCGGCGACCAATCTCATCCTCGGCGAGGGTCGCGGCTTTGAAATCGCGCAAGGTCGCCTCGGGCCAGGACGGTTCCAGTATGCCATGATGTTTGTCGGCATGGCCCAGCGCTGCCTCGACCTCATGTGCGCCCGCGTTCAACAGCGCGAGGCCTTTGGCGAACCTCTGTCAAAGAAGACTTCCATCCAGCACGATGTCGCCCGCTCCCGCTGCGAGATTGAGCAGTGCCGCCTTCTGGTGCTCGCCGCTGCCGACAAGATGGACAAGGAAGGCGCCAAGGGCGCGCGCGACCTGATTTCCATGGTCAAGATTGTCGCCCCGCAAATGTGCGAAACCGTGGCATCGCGCGCCATGCAGGCCTTTGGCGGCAAGGGCGTCAGCGAGGACGTGCCCCTCGGCTCGATCTTCCTCTCCGCCCGCTATTGCCGCATCGCCGATGGTCCGGACGAAGTACACATGTCCCAACTCGGCAAATGGACCATCCGCGACGCGCCGGAAACCGATCTGATTGTCCATAACGTGGATAATTGAGTTCCGCAAAGGAAGGGACAATCCGCTTTAAGAAACAATGCTGTCTGTCGTCCCGGGCTTGACCCGGGACCTCAGGGCGCGATCTCACCAATCATGAAAATGAAGCGGTACGCACCCTCGTGCCCTGAGATCCCGGCTCTCCACTTCGTTGCGGCCGGGACGACAGAACATATATTGCTGCGATTTAGCCACTCTCCCCCGTCAGCATCCGGTGCAGCTTGTTCATGCCGCCAATCCAGCGGTCATAGTTGTTGGTTTTGTTTTGCATATAGCCAAGAACCTCTTCATGCGGAAGAATGCAGAACTTGTTGACAGCCAGATCCCGCACCACCACATCGGCCAGCTCTTCGGGTTCCATCATGCCATCCCCGGCTGCCGCTTGCGTGCTGGCGCTATCATTACTGGTCATGGCCGTGCGCACCGCTTGCGGGCACAGGACCGAGACGCCGATCCCCTTGTGCTTGTAGGTCAGCGCCAGCCATTCGGCAAAACCGACGGCGGCATGTTTGGTCACCCCGTAGCCGGCGCTGCCAACCTGATTGAGCAGTCCGGCCGCCGAGGCGGTGTTGAGGAAATAACCGCCGCCGCGCTCCATCATCCGGGGCACCAGATGGCGCGCCGCATAGACATGGGCCATGACATTGATGTCCCAGATAAAAGTCCACTCGTCGTTGGGGGCATCCAGCGTCGAGGCAGCGCCGACACCGGCATTGGAACAGAAGAGATCGATCGGACCGATTTCAGTCTCGGTCCTCTCAATGACCGATTTGATAGCGTCTTCCTTCGCCACATCGCAGGCCATCGCCGTACCGCCAAAGAGGGCGACGGTCTCCTGCGCCCCGGCGAGGTTGAGGTCAGCCGAAACGATGTGTCTGGCGCCCTCTTCATAGAACCGTTTGACCAGCGCCCGACCGATACCGCTTGCCGCACCGGTCACGACGACAATTTTATCTTTCACATCCATGGGCTTTTCGCTCCTTCAATTGACACTTTTCATGTCATATTACAATGTACCGCCGACCAGACAATAAAGTGAACCAGGACAAAGTGACAGACACAAATCAGGAAACCAGTCCCGCCAGTATTTCTGACAGCACGTCGGATGGGCGGCGCAAGAGATCCGAGCGCAGCAAGCACAAGATCGCCGAGGCCATGATCGAGCTGATCATGGAGGGCGACATCACGCCTTCCGCTGAGGCGGTCGCCGAGCGCGCCCAGGTTGGCCTCAGGAGCGTGTTTCGCCATTTCAAGGACATGGACAGCCTGTTCGCCGAAGTCTCCGGCATCATGCGCGCCGAATACGAGCCCCAGGCGCTGAAGATCACACCTGGCAAGGACTGGTCCGAGCAGTTGCAGGAACTGATCCAGCTGCGCGCCAAAGTGCTCGACAAGCTCATGCCCATGCAACAGTCGACCTTTGTTCAAAGGCATCGCTCGCGTTTCATTCAGGACGAGATCGCCCGCACCAACAAATTATTGCGATCGACCATGCTCAAAATCCTGCCGCCGGACCTTGCCGAAAACACCGAGCTTGTCGAAGCCCTCGACGCCGCCCTCAGCCCCGCCGCCTGGATGCGCCTGCGCCTCGATCAGGGATTGTCGCCGGCCAAAGCCCGCAAGACCGTTGAGTATATGGTCGCGGCACTGGTTAAAGCCTGATTTTGGCCCGGTCCCGGCCCCCTGCGGCATCACGTCGTCTCTTTTTACTGGCCCCGATTGGCTAGAATGAGACGCAATAGAACCTTGGGAACCCACATGCACATGAACGCTCCTGCCGACATTAATACGCTTTTGAAGCGATTTGATCAGCCCGTCCCGCGCTATACGTCCTACCCGACCGCGCCGCACTTTCATGACGGGATTGACGCCGCGACCTATCAGGCCTGGCTCGAAGCCTTGCCCCGGGACAAGCCGCTGTCGCTCTATGCCCACGTGCCGTTCTGCGACACGCTGTGCTGGTTCTGCGGCTGTCACACCAAGATCACACGCAAATATGAACCGGTCGCCGCCTATCTCGAGGTTCTGCTCAAAGAGGTCGACCTGGTCGCCGGGGTTCTCGGCAAGGGGCGCAGCGTCAGCCACATTCACTGGGGTGGCGGCTCGCCGACCATCCTGTCACCGGATGACGTCAAGCGTCTCGGCAAGGCCTTCACCTCAAACTTCACCCTGACAACCGACGCCGAATTTGCCATCGAGATCGACCCGCGCGAGGTCGAAGAAGACCTCGTCGCCGCTGTCGCCGAGGCCGGGTTCAACCGCGTCAGCCTCGGTATGCAGGATGTCAATCCCAGGGTTCAGGAAGCCATCAACCGGGTTCAGACCATGGAGGTCAACCACCACATGGTCGATATGCTGCATGCCCACGGCATCACGGCGCTCAACCTCGACCTGATGTACGGCCTGCCCTATCAGACCGAAGACCACATCCGCACATCAGTCGCCGAGGCCATGACCCTGAAGCCGTCGCGCATCGCGCTGTTCGGTTATGCCCATGTGCCGTGGATGAAAACCCACATGAAAATGATCAAGGAAGAAACCCTGCCCGGGCCCGAAGCACGCTTCGCCCAGGCTGAAATCGCCGCCGAGGAACTCATCAAGGCGGGCTTCCTGCGCATCGGCCTCGATCATTTCGCTCACCCCGATGACTCAATGGCCAAAGCCTTTCAGGCCGACAATCTGCACCGCAATTTCCAGGGCTATACCGTGGACGATGCCGCCGCCCTCATCGGCTTTGGCGCCTCGGCCATCGGCTCGCTGCCCGCGGGCTATGTGCAAAACCATGCCGCCACCCATCAATACGCCGAAGCGGTGAATGCCGGCATCCTGCCCGTCGGCAAGGGCATCGCCCTTGATGATGATGACCGGGTCAGGCGCGAAGTCATCAGTCAACTGATGTGTCACATGAAAGTCGATCTGGCTGACGTGACCGCGCGCTACAACATCGCCCCGAACTACTTTGCCGCCGAGCTGGACAAGATGGCCGAATTTGAAGACGCCGGCCTCCTCACCCGCAAGGGCAACGCCATCGCCCTCACCGAAACCGGCCGCATCTTCATGCGCCCCGTCGCGGCGACGTTTGACTCATGGCTCGGCAAAGGCAAAGGCAAGCATTCAGCAGCGGTTTAGGGAGCTTTGGCACCCGAATCCAAAGTAGACCAAGCATTTAAAATCCAATTGAAGAAAAATGGCACACCGCTGAAGATGAATGTGAGAACTGGGTGATAGTGGTTAGATAACCAAGAGTCGCTCACAGGAGACGAGGCCTCGCCTCAGCAAATTACTTTTTCGGATTTGCGATCTGAACGGTGCGACAAATCTATCCCGATGACGATGACTTCATGAATATCTGGCTTTTCAGCGATGAATTCTTCAGCATGGGATTGCAGTATCCTGGTGAGATCAGAAAATTCCATGAAGCACTTCGACAATGGGTGCTCCCAGCGCTTCTTATCACCACGATGAATCAGAAGAAAGACTCCACGATTTGACCGAGGGTCCCGTAGATAATTCAGGCACAATTGATTCTCCAACCGCTCAAACAGATCTGGTCCCGACCATTTATCCGCAATTTTCAATTCAATCGGAACAGGACAGTCTAAACCCGAACCATGTATTCGAAAATCAGGCTTTTTCGCATCTGCAAGCTCTTCTTCCTGTGGCACTGAATATATCCCCCTGCTGCGTTCACGGAGCCAATTGCCAATGAAGAGACGATGTTCAGTTTCAAATTCCGCTTTCATGAGTATGGCCGCAATACTGTCATCACCATCCTCCAGACTTGCTTTCAGATCCAAAAGGCGCGACACCACTAAATTGAAGAGATCGTTGTGATTTCGTGGATGGTGTTCTGCATTGGCCATAAATGTTCCGATATCCTCGAACTTCCACGGCACAATGTCCGCATCGGCTTGGGCTCTTTCTTTCGCGAGGGAAAGAAAATAGTGCCGTGAATTTCTGTCGGGGTGTTCTTCACTTATGGTTTGAAGCGCCAGAAAAGCCTCTTTGCCAGGAATCTCCTTGAGCAACCCAAATATTTGACTACGGGCGTGTTGGGCGTCATCTCTGAGCTCAGGCGAATAAGGCTTCCCACTTGTACGAACTGTATCTTCTTCCAACCTGATAAATCTGTGCATCAACATGTAGAGTGGCAGGAGAATACTCGCTCTATTGTAGTCGGTATGAATACTTGCAATGGCATCCAGTCTTTGACCGAAAAGGGCCGTCAGAAAACGCATGGCAAAGTCCGTCGCATCACAGCCACATTCATAATCCTCCAGATGTTCTTCCAGGTCCACTAACGCATTGTCGGCATCAATATAAAACCGGACTACAAACCATAGTGCCATTCGATCTTTCGGCTCATCACCCTTTGTTCGGTCTCGTGCAATTTCTACAAGTTCATCCACGTTTTCCAGTTCGCACGCCAAAACAACTCGGAGTGCCTCGCGCAAGGTGGTGACGTGTTTCGGAGACTGGTTCTTCAGGAATCTTACTATTGGAGCAGCCATTCTTGGCTGCAGCCATTCTGCATGCCACAAGATGCCGTGCAGGACATACCCAAGATCTTTCTCACCCTGCCAGCTCAACTCCCATTCCAACTCCCTTAAAATAGCCTCCTCGACAATTTCTGGAAAGGAACTATGAAGACGGGGAAACCATTCTGGAAAGCCATTCAGTTCTCGAAAAATGTATCGGCAAGCAAGTTGAACTTCATTGTAACTAAGCTGTTTAGGCCAACTCTCCCGCGAGAGGGCTTCAATCTCCAGACCTGTCAGACCAAAGATGACTGCATAGGGCACACTGCCCCAATCATCACCCATTTCGGAACGAAGTGAGGGCGAATAGACGCGCCAATATGCCATGGCTCCGTCCCTGAACGCTTCGGCAACATCGGATCCAAACTCCGGCGTCAATGCCTGCCAGTTTCCACGGGCCCAGCGATCACGTTCGCCTTCAGACTTCTCGAGACGCCAAAGCAAATGCGACGTCATGCTCCAAATATGGCCATTTTCTGCGGGGCTCGTATCACGTAGTCTCGCGATGTCTCCACAGATTTCTTCCTTCCAATCTTCTAGGTTCCGTTTTTCGACTTCCTGTCGTCGCTTTTGGTTTCGTTTGAAACTTTCTTCCTGACGTCTGTATCTTCTCTCTTCAGCTGACATTTTCGGAGGATTGAGATAATTGTGAAGATCTGCCATCAGATCTTCATTTCCTTTGACAGAATTTTTCAACTTGTTCCTTCTCTCAAGGCCTCTCCCGTTCTCTCGGTAGATGTCAAAAGCCATCGACAGGGCCACATGTCGGTCATCAAGGATCGGCCTTTCCTTGATCGCATCAAGTAGACGATCAAAATCCTGAATCTCAAATCTCCAGTATTTCCCAAATGCACCGACTTGCCACCAGGCAGTCAAGGGCTTTTCTGATTTGCTCAAACGACCGCGGGCGATCGCAATATCGTACCAGAACAGTGTATGATTGAATTCTTGCCAGCCCTGAACAAGGTCGCTGAATTTATGTTTGGGCGAATACGGCAGGACATGGCCGTGAGCCGTCGCCGTCAGAGCGATTGTCTCTATAATGTGAGGAAGTAAAGTGTCCTCATGCTTTTCTTCCGCTAACCTGTGACACGCGTCGCCAACATGTTCCAAAAGCCAAAGATTCTTTTGGGAAACCGCAAAATCTCGCCGTTCAACTAAAGGTTCCCGTCGAAGGTGCGGTAGAACCCCGGATACAAGATCTGAGAGTTGATCAATTGGGCATCGTTTGACGAAATTTCGCAGCGAGATTTGCAAGTATGTTGAATCAGAGTTATCCGTGTTGCCAACGTGACCAATCAGCGAGACCATACTGCAGACAGTCAATCGGTTGGGAACAAAGGTATCAACGAGAGTCGCAAGAAGAAGATAGTCGATCTCTTCCTCGCCTTCGATAAAATGCTTTAAGAGCTCCTCTATTTGAGGTTCCGTCCCCGCAGAACCAACAGCCCGTATCGCATTTGCTCTTGTGTAACGATCTACAAAAACATTCATCGCTAATTCGAGAGCATAAACAGCACATTCGTCGATGCCTGCACGCCAGATCATCTGAAGTAGATGTCTCACAATTTCCTGATTGTCTGAGTGTCTTTTCAGAAGAACATTGATCGTCGCCCCCAGATCGATATGCGCAAAACGCTCGACGGCTGAAGCCTCATATGGAATTCTGTGTAGATCCTCGTCTTTGAAGTGCTCGCAAAAGTGTTCAAGAATATTGCAGCGAAAATCTGTGGGCAGGTGCGAAGGATCCCCTCCTTCAAAGAAGATCTCTGGCGCGATCACCGCAGCTATATCCCGAATTCGGGAATCAAATAGCACAAGCCACAGGAGAACAGGCCGCATGGTTGGAACTAGAACCTCACATCCATATTGCTTGGCAAAAAATAATTGATCAATCTGTCGCGGCGATTTTCCACTGTCGAGAAGTTTATGAACCCAACGTGCTGTGAGAAATTCACGTATGGTCCGATGATGAAACCGGGCCGTGCCATAGATCACTTCATCAAAGATCGGTCTATTCAGGAGCGCTTTGACTTTCTCTGGCTGCCAATCACTCAAGATTGAGCCCACATCAAAGCCTTCCGTGAGGTTGTCAGCACCCGGCACACGAATCCGTGCCTGTTTCAGAAGCGTCACCGCTGCAGCGACTTTTTCTACCCCATATTCGGCATCTTCCCGTGACAAAGGCAGCCCTTCAGAACGATCAGGATCGCGCTCCTCCAAGTTTCTCGACACACTGTTATTCATTAGTTCAAGGCGGCTGCCAATTCGCTCGTTGGTTTTCCAAAAACCAATCAAGTCTTCAAGATCCTGAGGCTTCCGCGCGAACAAATCGACTTCGGCCTTCTCAATCTCTTTCAGGAACTTATCCAGGTCGTCAATCCCCTTTGATCTGGCGAAAATCCGAACCTGTTCGTCGCTTAGCGGTCTGAGGCCATAGACAAGAGGGTCAATTGGTTCTTCTGCATTGACCACTGATGAAGCCTCTTCAGGGGCCACTTTACTAGCAGAGCCAAGTTTCGAAATTTCTTGATATTCTTCCAAATCCGTTTTTGAGAATGCCAGTTTGTCTTTGATCAGATCAAAATCACGTTGAGGTTGCCATATCCAGTTTCGACAGGAAATGTATATATGTGTGCGTTGCCTAGCATCACCCAATTGCTGCGAAAATTTTCTGATTGCGGCTTCAAATTGCTTTGATCCAGTGAGTCGAGCCTCATCTACTGAATCAAGGAAAAACCAGGCCTTCTGATCCGATGCCTTCCACTCTCTGAACCCATTTACATCGCCGACGTCGAAGGCGTTTTCAAAATCCGATCTAAGATGTTCAAGGCGCAGGAAAAATGCTGCCTTTCCCGCACCAAGAAGCCGCTCTGTTGCAGCTTTCATTTCGGAGGTCTTGCCCACCCCTGCCTCGGCAAGAATTATAACACGGGGCTTCTTGAGGAGATCCACCCACTTGATTGGCTTGTCTAGTTCATATGCGACAAGCATCTCATGCGCCTCTTCATCGAATTCCTGATCTTTCGAGATCTCGAAGAAGGTGCGATCAAGCTCAATATAGTCGCGGGACATCGAAGCTCATCTCCTCTGAAAACGTTGGGTCAAGAAAGGCTGCAGCCGCCGAGCGACTCCGTGTCTCTAGAATTGGTGACAGTGTAATCATTTCACTCTGATTACAATAGGAGGATGAAGGTGAAATGAGCTTGCCACCTAGAATTATTATCATCCGGCGATCTCTTGATGAAGGTTTTGGCCCCACTTAAATCCCTCGTTCTTCAGTAACACCGGGGGTTTACAGAGAGCACGCGCACTTCGTGCACGTGCTCGCTCCGACCCCGATCATCTGATCCCGGCGGCGGCGATGTACACCGCCCATTGTGGACACCTGTCCGGTCAAATTTGCACTCCACCAAATGACGCAATAACAGCATCCAGCTCGGGGATGTCCTGCCTCAGCCGATCAAGGTCAGCGCATTTTGCCTCCATATCAAATGCGTATGCCCCGCCCCGGCTGCATACGACAACGGCGACCGGCTTTATACTCGCGTATGATTGGCAACCGCTGCCCGTCCTTCGATGCCAGGATTGGACGGCCTCCACCGCTATGAGCGCGCATGCCCGGTCGCGGAATATTTCGCTGGTGCGCAACCTGTCGATCTCTTGCCGCATGATCATGCCCCCGCCTGACGCGTCTGCCAGATCCCGAACCAGATCGATGGCGACAGCAGCAGGGCAAGGGCGAGCCAGATGATCTGCAAGGGGACAAGCCGTATGCTGCCACTGCTGTCAATTTCAAAGGCGGTCTCGAAAAACTCCGGCTCGATCTGGATCGACGCTTCGCGCACAGTGGCAAAGGCTCCCGCCATTGGCCCAATGAGCGCCCATAACTGTCCGGTATCAGCAGGATCACCCAGACCCAGACGGATCCGCAGGCTCACCTCTTCCTTGTGAACCGCCCGCCACAGATCACTGACGAACCGGAAGATCCGCCGGCGAAATGTTTTTTCCCGAACAGCCGCGAAAAAATTTCGGCCCTGGCGGGATGAACGCTCCTTGCGATCTGTCTTCTGCTTGTCGTCTTCGGCTGGAGACGCAGGAATGCTGATGCAAACAAGGCCGAAGGCCCATTGCAGTTTAAAGTCATTCCGATGCCCCTCCGGCCACGATACCCGGAACGTCAACGCAACCGGGATCGCCAGAAGGGCAAGGATCAACAGCAGGGTTATCGCGAGGCCAGTCAGCACGGGATTTCAACCGGTCACTCGGAGGCTTTGGCGGCTTTTGTGGAAGCGGCCTTGCCCACGCTCTCGGCAACAGTCTCGGCGACCTTCTCCAGCACCGACGCGGTACCGGACCTGATTGGTTCGACCTGAACACCGTCTTTATTGACAATAACAACAGCCACCGGCTTTACGCCGCCGCCACCGCCGGTTCCGCCGCCATGGCCGTTACCCTTTTTCGGGTCCGTGCCTTCGCCGCTACCGACGCCAAACCCGAAACCAACATTAACCAGAGGGATCAGCGTATTGCCCTCGACAGTAATGGCCTCACCGACAACCGTTTTGGTGTTGAGCAAACGCTCGATCTCGCCAACGGCCTTATCGAATAAAGTCTCCACGTTATCCATTGTCGCCTCCTGTAAAAGGCTCCCCCGGAACTCCGTATGTTGGGGCTGCCGTCAGGAAATCAAGTATGCGGTGGCTATTTTAAGTGATGCTGATCATCCCCGCGCCGGCTTCAGCAGATGGTCCAGAGACAAGACCCCTGGCCCACGCGCAATGATAGTGACCAGCGCCGTTGCCCACAGGAGATGCACGGTCCACGCCTCGGGGTAGACCAGGGTCTGAATGACCAGTGTCATGGCAAGCAGCGCCAGCGCGCTCAGGCGTGACGCAAGGCCGATAACCAGCAGCAGCGGGAACAGATGTTCGGAGGCAGCGGCCATGTGAGCCGCCCACTCAGGCGGGATCAGCGGCAGGTTATATTCGTACTCAAACAGGAGAACCGCCGTGTCCGTGACGCTCCAGCCATCAACTTTCGTCTGCCCGGATTTCCAGAACACGGTCGCCACGCTGGCCCGCGCCATCAGGGCGATGAGGCTGGCCGGGATGCGGTCGCCCAGCGCCACAAGCCGTTCGAACAGTGTCGTCAGCGCGCCGGCATACCAGGTGTTCATGATCATCTTCATTCTTCGATTCCTTTTTCCATCGCGTCTGTAATGGCGCCTGTAACAGCATCTGTAACGACATCTGTAATGAGCTCGCTCGACACCAGGAGAGCCAGCGCCCCCTCAAGAGAAAACGCCCCTTCCCTGGAGTCCAGCTCGCCGGGAACATCCACCGCCTGCTGCGCGGCACTGACAAGCGTATCGCCCCCTTGAAGCGCCGTCAGAAACCGTGCCAGGGACGGCTCGATTTTCCGGGTGTAGACGCTGCCAGCCTGCCGGTAGGTCATGGCGTATTCGCTGACATCAAGATTGATCGCAGAAAAATTCGGACTGTCTTCGAGATGCTCCATCCATATAGAGACAACAGGATAGTCCGAACGCACAACCCGGAGCGATGTTTTCAGTTTGAACCGCGCGTCTGAAAAGCGCTCGGGGGGAACGGCTTGCAGGTGCTCCGGCGTCAATGCGTCCTCGGCGGGCCCGTGATAACTTTGCCAGCGCGCAAATTCCAGCCGCGCAACATCGCCCAGCCAGGGCAGAGACCCGGCTTCAGAATAATGATCGAGGAAACCAGCAAACCCGTGGCCGTATTCCCACACCATGGCCGAGACAGGCATGGCCTGCTTCTGGAATTCATGCGCTGCCTGGCGGAAAAAGTCTGAGCCGACGAGGGTATCAACAGTTGGAAAACTGTCGCGCAGAACTTCGGCAAGAGAGTGGGCCACATTGTTGCGGTAGACACGCCACCCCGCCGCGACCCTTTCCGGAGTACCGCCAAAAAGCCTTGCGGGCGCACCCCGGCTCTCGCCGACCAGCGCGTCGGCAAAATCCTGATGCCAGCTGATCATCTCAGGCATGAGGCGATCCCAACATCCGGTTGGGGCCCAGAACCCGCTCGGCCAGCGCCGCTTCGCTCTCAAGAACGCCGAACTCCGGCACATCCGTGTCCCACTCGATGAGCGTCGGCAGCGCGCCGACCCGCTCGATCAACCGACTGTAAAGCTGCCACACCTCATCATGGACGGGGGCGCCATGGGTATCAATCCAAATCTCTATAGTGTCCGTTACATCGCGCGTGAACCCGGCCAGGTGAACCTCGCCGATCAACGCAGCAGGCACGGCGTCTATATAGGCCGCAGCGTCAGTCCCGGAATTTTTCGCGCTGACATAGACATTGTTCACATCAAACAGAAGCCCGCAGCCGGTTCGCCCGGTCAGCTCCAACAAAAAGTCCAGCTCTGACATCTCGGTGTCTTTCGGAACAAGATAGGCGGAAGGGTTTTCAATCAGAATTTGCCGCCCCAGGATCTCCTGTGTCTGGTCAACATGGGCGCAAAAGTTTGCCAGGCTGGCGCGGGTATAGGGAATGGGGAGAAGATCATTGAAAAACTTTCCCTGCCACCGCGACCAGGCCAGATGTTCCGAGACAAGCGCCGGCTGATAAATGTCAACCAGCCGCTTCAGGCCATCCAGGTGCTCCGGATCAAGCGGTTCAGGCGAGCCGAGTGACAGGCCGACCCCGTGGACCGACAGGGGATAGTGTTCTCTCAGTCTTTCAAGCCAGCTGTGGTGCGGCCCGCCGGGCTTCACATCCCGGCTCATGTAGTTTTCAGCATGAACCTCGATCCATTTGACAGGACCGTTGGCGCACGCCAGATCCTCAAAGTGTTGAGGCTTGGCACCGATGCCGGCAGAAGCCGGCATCGGGCCACGATAATGACAAGGGAGGGGACCTGTCACATCAATCTCTTTTGGATCAGGCGTCGTCAGATTCAAGGCTTCCACCGGTCAGCTTTTCGCAGGTGCCATTGGGCACAAGAAGCCATGCATTGCCCTGGCTATCAACGGTGGACGTTCCGGCACATGTCGTACCAGCGCCCGCTTTACAATCGTTCTGTCCGGCTGCGGCAACGCCGTAACATTTCTCCATCCCTGCCTTGGCAGCATGGGCTGTTGGGGCGGTCAAGGCGATGGCGGCAGCCATGGCGCCGGCAACACTCAAGGCGGTGACTGATTTAACAGCCAGTTTTTGCGTCTTCATTTAATATCTCCTGGTTCCAAAAATAAGGGTCGTCTCGCCGGCCCGTCGAAAGGTCGCGGTCGACACCTGTATGAAGCCGGGCTACGCGAACCTCAAGTAACGTTGCTTCACTTTCACATCACCAGGAATTGATGAGAGACAGGGGCAGGCATCACGAAAGCGTGAAGCCCCACCGGCATGGCAACCCGCGAGTGGTCTCTAGTTGTGATCTCTGACCCAGCCTGTAATCGCCAGGCGGGGATAGCCGGCAAAAGGCGTGACATAGGACACCGAATGCGCCTGACCGACATAGAGAAGATTAAGCGCGTTGAACGTCGGCGCAAAGGCTTCGGCAATGTGCCCGTCGTCATCATGGAACTGCAGCAGGCCGCCCCAGTCGGTATTCCAGCTCGGCGTCAAATTGAGAACCATGGCCAGACGCCTGCCCTTTTCGTGATTGAGGTCGTCGTGCCGGGTCAGGAAATGCCCGTGAACATATTTCGTTGCCTGGGCATCAATGAAATCGATTTCGTCGACATCGGAGATATACCGAATAAAGGTCTTGAACTCTTCTCCGTTCAAAAACTCATGGTAGCGGTGAATATAGCTCCGGCTGTTTTCACCGCGCTTGATGGCGTCATCGACGCGGTAATTCTGAAAGATAAACTGAAACTTTGAGTTGGCCTGGGCGGCAATCCCGGCGGACAGCTTCAGGCGATCAACCTCGGTAATGGCCTTCAGCTTGGCCTCGTCCATGTCGTAGGTCGTGTCGCCATTGTTGAACGCCACAGACCAGGGCACGTCGCGGCGCAGGCAATTATAGAGGGCAGCAGCCACATCATCCGGGAAAATACCCGGAATATGGGCTCGTCTGTTTTGGGTCAGGACATCGCGTATCACGTCGCGATCAAGATCCGGATTGAGATGGATCTCAAGCTGGCGTCCCGTCTTGCTGTTCTTTGACACGCTTCAAACTCCCTGCCCCTGGACCACACCGCCTTACCCCTTGCTCGAAAGAGAGGGGTTGCGCACAGAGCATAGAGATGGATCCGACTTTTACCTGCAATCAAGTTTGCACAACAGATCACTTTTTCAGACTGAATTGACCGCAGCGACAATTAATCTGTATCAACACGACTTACATTGAATGCAAACACTGACTCACAGAAGTATCGACGAGTCTGTGTAACGCCGTTGACACATCGCGCATTAACATAACACCTTACACGAATTATTTGCATATCAGTAAACACTCTTACAGACAGCACGCAGGACTTGCCGATAGTTAGTGCAATGCTCACTGCCAGGCTTGGGGGTTCAGACGGGCGTTTGAAAGTGGTCTGTGGGTCCTGTTGTAACGTGTTGAAGGACTCAAAGATGAAACCTGTTGATCCGATTTTCGTCGGCGGCGCGCCGCGTTCCGGCACGACGCTCATCCGCGCCATTCTGGACAGCCACCCCAATATCGCCTGCGGCCCGGAACTGCGGGTTTCCAGCACTATTGCGCGGCTCTGGAGCCAAACCAATACCCACATCGGGCCGACCCTGCGCTCGGCCTACCACCTGTCAGAAGAAGGTCTGAAGCTGCGCTTCTCCGGTTTTCTGGCATCCTTTTTAGAGGAGGCCCACAAGGCCAGTGGCAAGAGGCGCATTGCAGAAAAAACCCCCGCCAATGTGTTGCAGTTTTCGCAGCTCCATCAACTGTTTCCGCAAAGCCCTCTGATCCACATCGTCCGTGATGGCCGGGACGTCATTTCATCCTTGCAGACTATGGACTGGCGCGATCGTCGGACCGGACTGCCGTTCGACTATGTCACCGACCCCAGAGCTGCCGCCAGGCTCTGGGTGGACAGCGTCACCAGCGGCCGGGAGATGAAAGACGTCGCCTCGGCCGACGGGCTCTATTTCGAGATCTTCTACGAGGAACTGATCGAACACCCCCGCGAGGTGCTGCAGGGTCTGTTCGATTTCCTCGGGGAGCCCTGGGCGAACGATGTCATGCATTTCCATGCCAACCCGCGAAACACCGCAGGCATGAACGAGAGTAGCGCGGCGCAAATCACCAGTCCGCTTTACACATCGTCTGTCGGCCGCTGGCTTGATGCGCTGGACGAGGACATGCTGCCAGAGGTCATGGCAATCCTGACGCCGGCGCTCGACAGGCTTGGCTACAACACCGGCACCAACTGGTAGGCATCAGGCAGGCTGACAGCACGTGACTCTTTTGTGGGGAGGCAGAGGGGCAATATGACATCCGCAGGACCTGTTTTCCTGGGCGGCGCGCCGCGCGGCGGCCTCACGTTGCTCGGCGCCATGCTGGGCACCCACAGCCGCTTGTTTTGCGGCCCGGACCTCAATCTCATTCCCACGCTCGCCCTGCAATGGACCGACTTCCGTGACGCTCTCGGGGAATTGCATGAAAAAGACTTTGGACTGTCGCCGCAAGCCGTGCGTGAGAATTTCGCCGCTCTGATCACCGGCCTCTTCGAGCACGCGCTGACCCAAAGCGGCAAGGCGCGCGCGGTGGAAAAATCACCCGTCAATGCCCTGGTTTTTCGCCAGCTTCGACATCTCTTTCCGGGCAGCCCGCTGATCCATGTCATCCGGGATGGCCGCGACGTCGTCGCCTCGCTCCTGCAAACCGGCTGGAAAGATCCGCGCACCGGCCTGCCGCTGCCCTATACGCGAGACGCCGCCCTCGCCGCCCGCTTGTGGCTGCAGTATATTCAGACGGTGCGCGCCGCAGGAGCCGATGAGCCATCAGACCGGCCGATCATCGAGGTGCGCTATGAGGATCTTGTCACAAAACCCCACAAGACACTGGCCACCCTTTGCAGCGCCATTGACGAGCCTTTCGAGCTTGAGATGCTCGCCTTCGGCCAAAAGCAAAACCGGCGCAAGAACCTCAATCATCCTTCATTCCATGCCCTGCGCAAGCGGCTGCACACAAAATCCATCGGCGCATGGCGCGACCGGCTTGCCCCCGCCCAGGTGGACCAGGTCCGCCAGATCGCAGGCCCGATGTTGATCGAACTGGGCTATTGCGACACGCTTGACTGGAGCTCGCAGGGTCGAGGCTGAGGACACAGCCCTGGCACCAAAACCCCTTGGCACCAGAACCTTCTTGGCATATGGGCGCGCGCCGGATATCGTCGCCACCGACTTAGCTCAAAAACAAAGGAAAAACATGTTCAGTCATATTATGATCGGCGCCAATGACGTCGCGGCCTCGAAAACCTTCTACGATGCGGTGCTCGGCGCGCTGGGCCACAAACCCGGCATCATGGACGACAAGGGACGCTGTATGTACCTCACCAGTACCGGCGTCTTTATGCTCACCCCGCCCATCGACGGCAAACCGGCAACCCACGGCAATGGCGGCACCATCGGCTTTGCCGCCGCCGACGAAGCCGCCGCCAACGCCTGGCACGCCGCCGGCCTCGCCAATGGCGGCACGGCGTGCGAAGACCCTCCCGGTCAGCGCGGCGACAGCGGCCTCTACCTCGCCTATCTGCGCGACCCCTCCAACATCAAAGTTTGCGCCCTGCACCGCATGGGCTAAGCAAGAAGAGGTAATCCGCTTGCGAACTAACCGGTGAAAACCAAACGGCCCCTCCCCGCCTTTCAAATGGCGGGGAGGGGTGCGACCGCGGGTATGTTAAACGAATTTTGCCGCCGAACAGGTAATCACTATGAATGAATCCACTATGCACACCACAAAGCCCAATCTTGCCCTGATCGGCCTGGTTTTTCTCGGCGCGTTATTCGCCCAGGGCTGCGCCGTTGTCGCCAAAAAGACACCCGATCCTCTGATTGGGCAGATTTTGGATATGATCTCCGGCAAGCAAATAGCATGGGACGAATTGGTTACCCGGGCCAAACGGGC